>NZ_JBFTRK010000052.1:0-373 GCF_056399485.1 Rhizobium sp. 01N424 | reverse complement strand
GTGCTGCAAGGCGAACCGGGGGAACTGAAACATCTAAGTACCCCGAGGAAAAGAAATCAACCGAGATTCCCCCAGTAGCGGCGAGCGAACGGGGAGGAGCCCGGAACCATCATCAGCTTGTGCATTAGTGGAAGCGTCTGGAAAGTCGCACGGTACAGGGTGACAGTCCCGTACACAAAAATGCACCTGCTGTGAGTTCGAAGAGTAGGGCGGGACACGTGGTATCCTGTCTGAATATGGGGGGACCATCCTCCAAGGCTAAATACTCCTGACTGACCGATAGTGAACCAGTACCGTGAGGGAAAGGCGAAAAGAACCCCGGCGAGGGGAGTGAAACAGAACCTGAAACCGTGTACGTACAAGCAGTGGGAGC
>NZ_JBFTRK010000051.1:0-373 GCF_056399485.1 Rhizobium sp. 01N424 | reverse complement strand
ACGTGCGCCCGCGCAAGTACGTGCTGGCGATGTTCCCGTATCCCTCGGGCGATCTGCACATGGGCCACGCCGAGAACTACCTCTACTCCGACATCGTGGCGCGCTTCTGGCGGCACCGCGGGCACAACGTGCTGAACCCGATCGGTTGGGACTCGTTCGGCCTGCCGGCCGAGAACGCGGCGATCCGTCGCGGAGCGGATCCGCGCGAGTGGACGTACCAGAACATCGCGCAGCAGAAGGCGGGCTTCCAGGCCTACGGGGTCTCGTTCGACTGGAGCCGTGTGCTGCACACCTCCGACGAGGAGTACTACCGCTGGAACCAGTGGCTGTTCCTGAAGCTCTACGAGCGGGGCCTGGCCTACCGCAAGAAGAG
>NZ_JBFTRK010000050.1:0-401 GCF_056399485.1 Rhizobium sp. 01N424 | reverse complement strand
GCTCGGAAAGCAGCCGCGGCGCCCGCCGCGCCTTCCGCCGGCTTGAAGACGCAGACATCACGGCATTGCTGGCTGAGGAGAACTGAGATGGACAAGCGCATTTTCGGCATCGAAACCGAGTTCGGGATTTCCTATTCCAGCCCRGAGTCCCGTCCGCTGGCCCCCGAAGAGGTGGCCCGCTACCTGTTCCGCAAGGTGGTCAGCTGGGGGAGGTCCTCCAACGTGTTCCTGACCAACGGGTCCAGGCTGTACCTCGACGTCGGCTCCCACCCGGAGTACGCCACCGCGGAGTGCGACGACCTCGCCCAGCTGATCGCGCACGACCGGGCCGGGGAACTGATCCTGGACGACCTCGTGGACGAGGCGCAGGAACGGCTCGCGGCGGAGGGTTTCAATGGCAC
>NZ_JBFTRK010000049.1:0-420 GCF_056399485.1 Rhizobium sp. 01N424 | reverse complement strand
TTTCCCACTTAACCATRACTTTGGGACCTTAGCTGRCGGTCTGGGTTGTTTCCCTYTTCACGACGGACGTTAGCACCCGCCGTGTGTCTCCCGTGATAACATTCTCCGGTATTCGTAGTTTGCATCGGGTTGGTAAGCCGGGATGGCCCCCTAGCCGAAACAGTGCTCTACCCCCGGAGATGAGTTCACGAGGCGCTACCTAAATAGCTTTCGGGGAGAACCAGCTATCTCCSGGTTTGATTGGCCTTTCACCCCCAKCCACAGGTCATCCGCTAATTTTTCAACATTAGTCGGTTCGGTCCTCCAGTTAGTGTTACCCAACCTTCAACCTGCCCATGRCTAGATCACCSGGTTTCGGGTCTATACCCTGCAACTTAACGCCCAGTTAAGACTCGGTTTCCCTGCGGCTCCCCTATGCGG
>NZ_JBFTRK010000048.1:0-428 GCF_056399485.1 Rhizobium sp. 01N424 | reverse complement strand
ACGCCTGGGCGTTCTACGCGCTCTTTCCCTTCCTGGGCCGGGCGGTCGCCGGGCTGACCGGCCTGCCCCCGGCGTTCACGCTGACGCTCATCGCCATGGTGTCCGGGCTGGGAGCGGCACTGGTCATCTACCGCCTTTTCCGGCTCAAGGCGTTGCACCGCACGGCGCTCTGGGCAACCGTGTTCGTGGCCACCTTTCCCGTCTCGCCCGTGCTGCAGGTGCCGTACGCCGAGTCCCTGAACCTGCTCCTGCTGGCCGCCGCCCTGCTGCTGGTGGTGGAACGCCGCTACCTGTGGGCGATGCCCGTTGTTGTGCTGATGTGCCTGTCCCGGCCGACCGGCGTCCCGTTCGCGGCGACCGTGGGGCTGCTGTTCCTGTACCGGCTGTGGCAGGCGTACTCCGCAGGCCGGGAACCCGCACGCGGGGGG
>NZ_JBFTRK010000047.1:0-443 GCF_056399485.1 Rhizobium sp. 01N424 | reverse complement strand
AGCCTGGGCGACGCCGCGGTCCCCGCCCCTGCCGTGCCCGTAGCCGCCGCGCATGCCCTGGCCGTCGGTGGTGCCAGGCGTTGCCTCCGTCGACGTGCTGGAGCTCGGGGTGGGTGTCGGAGTAGTCGTGGCGGAGGCCATCCCGGTGACACCAAGGCCGGCGCCAAGGGCCAAGGCCCCGGCCGAAATGGCGAGGGTCATTCTCTTCGTGCGTGACATGTGTTGTCTCCTGGTTCGTCCGTGTGGCCACGGCGGGTAGCGGTGGTTGTCTCGTTCAAGACGTAGTTCAAGTCTGCGCGGACCGCTCTAGCAGGAGCTGTTCGGAACCTTTCATCTTCCTGTGAAGGTTCCGGCGCGCCCGGGGCGGATACTTTGGGAGATTCTGCCGGATTTATTCGCAGGGTGACCGGCCAGGACAGCCCGGGACTGGGTACGCTCAGGGC
>NZ_JBFTRK010000046.1:0-456 GCF_056399485.1 Rhizobium sp. 01N424 | reverse complement strand
GAGTACAGCCTGCCGCCGTTTGATGGACGGCTGCGCTTCAACAAAGTGCTGTCATCGGCCCGTCTGAGCAAAACCGCCTGAGGAGCGACCATGAAAAGTACCGAAACAATCAAAGTGGTGCCGGCCCGCTACCCGCTGCGCACCGTGGGGGCCATCGTCGCGCTGTTTGTGCTGGCGGCGGTGATCCAGTCCGTGGCTTTCAATCCGCGCTGGGAGTGGGGCGTCTTTGCCCGCTGGTTTTTCGACCCGGTGATCCTCGAAGGGTTAGGGCAAACGCTGCTGCTGACGCTGGTCGGCACGGTGTTGAGCGTCATTCTCGGCGGGCTGCTGGCGCTGGCGAGGCTCTCCTCGTCGTGGCTGCTGAGCAGCCTCGCCTGGGGCTATATCTGGCTGTTCCGCTCGCTGCCGCTGATTGTGGTGCTGAKCATTTTGTATAACTTCTCCTACCTCTATGAC
>NZ_JBFTRK010000045.1:0-468 GCF_056399485.1 Rhizobium sp. 01N424 | reverse complement strand
ACCACGGACCGCCTGCACCAGGTCCAGCGTGCCCTGCTCGGCGGCGCCACCGTGGAGCAGCTCTTCGAGGCCACCAAGATCGACCCCTGGTACCTTGACCAGCTCCAGTTGCTGAACGAGATCTCGGTGGAGATCCGCCAGGCCGCTGCGCTTACCCCGGAGATGCTGACCCGCGCCAAGCGCCACGGCTTCTCCGACGAGCAGATCGGCGCCCTGACGCACAACTCCGAGGMCGTCGTCCGCGGCGTCCGGCAGGCCCTGGGCATCCGCCCCGTCTACAAGACCGTGGACACCTGCGCCGCCGAGTTCGCCGCGTACACCCCGTACCACTACTCCTCCTATGACCAGGAGGACGAGGTCGCGCTGCACGCGAAACCCTCCATCATCATCCTCGGCTCCGGGCCGAACCGGATCGGCCAGGGCATCGAGTTCGACTACTCCTGCGTTCACGCCTCCATGGCGCTGCGC
>NZ_JBFTRK010000044.1:0-474 GCF_056399485.1 Rhizobium sp. 01N424 | reverse complement strand
GTGTTGGAGATGGCCACCCCTTATGCTGCCGAGCGCAAGGCCAGAACGCCGTGGCATGCCCACCACATTGCCGAGCGGTACGGACTCCTGGCCATCATCGCCCTGGGCGAATGCCTCATCGGGGCCATCGCAACCCTGCGCGCCATCGTGGGCAACCACGGCTGGAGCGTGGACGCGGCGCTGGTCGGCTTCGGCGGGACAGCCCTGGCGTTTGGCATGTGGTGGATCTACTTCCTCCTGCCGGCCGGACGCGCGCTCCACCTGCGACGGCACCAGTCGTTCCTCTTCGGCTACGGCCATATCCCGATCTTCGCGGCGATTGCCGCCACGGGCGCCGGCCTGCACGTGGCGGCCTACTACATCGACCACGAGGCGCATATCAGCGCAGCCGCGGCCGTCGCCACGATCGCTGTTCCCGTAGCCATTTTCAAGGGGTCACTGACCTTGCTGTACAGCGTGATGGTTGGTTTGGAC
>NZ_JBFTRK010000043.1:0-478 GCF_056399485.1 Rhizobium sp. 01N424 | reverse complement strand
GGGAGGCCTCGTGGACAACGCCCGCAGCGACCGGGATAGCCACGCCGTCGACGACGTCCTCGGCGACGATGCAGCGCCGCCATGGCGCGTTGCCCGAGGGCGCCAGGGTGCCGCGGAACTGCCGGGCCTGTTCGGTTTCGGGCCCGCCCCAGATTTCGAGCAGGGCGAGATCGTCGCCGTCGCGCCATTCACGGTATTGGATCGCCACGGTCAGGCGCCGATCAGCCGTGCGGCCAGGTAGCCCTCCACCTTGTCCAGGGAGACGCGTTCCTGGCTCATGGTGTCGCGTTCGCGGATGGTGACGGCCTGGTCGTCGAGGGTCTCGAAGTCCACGGTGATGCAGAACGGGGTGCCGATTTCGTCCTGGCGGCGGTAGCGGCGGCCGATGGCGCCGGCGTCGTCGAACTCGATGTTCCAACTCTTGCGCAGCTGCGCGGCGAGGTCCTTGGCCTTCGGGGACAGGTCCTCGTTGCGGCTC
>NZ_JBFTRK010000042.1:0-484 GCF_056399485.1 Rhizobium sp. 01N424 | reverse complement strand
GGGCGTTGTCGCCGTCGACCGTGGGCGGTTTTGACGCGGAGAGTTCCGAGCCGGTGCTGGCGGGGTCSGCGGGGACGGTGTCGGCGGTGGGTGCCGATGACCGGATYTACAGTGCGGACCCGAAGTCSGGGCAGGTCACGGTCACGGCGGTGGATGCCGAGGGCGCGGCGACGGAYGTGCAGTCCAGCACCTGGRATGGGTTGAAGGGTGCGGGGGACCTGCAGCTGGCGGTGGTGGGGGATGCGCCGGTGGTGTTGGATGCGGGCCGGGGGAAGCTGTTCCTGCCGGGCGGCCGTGAGCTGGCGCTGGAGAACGCAAGGGACGCGAAGCTGCAGCTTTCGGGTCCGGGTGCGGATGCGGTGGCGGTCGCGACGCCGAAGGCGCTGTTGTTGCAGCCGTTGGATGGTTCGACGGCGAAGACGGTGACGTTTGGCGGGCAGGGGGTGCCGGCGGCTCCGGTGCAGCTGGGCGGGTGTGTGCATGC
>NZ_JBFTRK010000041.1:0-496 GCF_056399485.1 Rhizobium sp. 01N424 | reverse complement strand
GGCTCAGGATGAACGCTGGCGGCGTGCTTAACACATGCAAGTCGAACGATGATCTCCAGCTTGCTGGGGGGATTAGTGGCGAACGGGTGAGTAACACGTGAGTAACCTGCCCTTAACTCTGGGATAAGCCTGGGAAACTGGGTCTAATACCGGATATGACTCCTCATCGCATGGTGGGGGGTGGAAAGCTTTATTGTGGTTTTGGATGGACTCGCGGCCTATCAGCTTGTTGGTGAGGTAATGGCTCACCAAGGCGACGACGGGTAGCCGGCCTGAGAGGGTGACCGGCCACACTGGGACTGAGACACGGCCCAGACTCCTACGGGWGGCAGCAGTGGGGAATATTGCACAATGGGCGMAAGCCTGATGCAGCGACGCCRCGTGRGGGATGACGGCCTTCGGGTTGTAAACCTCTTTCAGYASRGAMGAAGCGMAAGTGACGGTACCTGCAGAAGAAGCGCCGGCTAACTACGTGCCAGCAGCCGCGGTAATACGT
>NZ_JBFTRK010000040.1:0-500 GCF_056399485.1 Rhizobium sp. 01N424 | reverse complement strand
CTCCTGCGGAAGGCGTGCGCCGAGGAACCGCGGCGCGAGGAGATGGCAGGCCGGCCGCAGCACCAGCCGCCACACGAGGAGCAGCACCAGCGCGAGGAGCACGGTGACCGGCAGCCAGCGCAAGTCGTGCGTCACCGAGTAGTCGACGATCAGGCCACGGGTGAACAGGGGCAGGTCGGGCGCCATCGCGCCGATCGCGATCGCCGCGGGTACCAGCGGCGTGCGGACGAACGGCAGGGCGACGATCGCGTGGCTGGGTGTGAACGGCATGCCCCGACGGTACCCGGCGGGGCGGGGCGTCACTCGTAAGGGCGGAGGATACGATCCAGGAAGCGGCGCGTGCGCTCGTGCACCGGTGCGGTGAACACCTGGGACGGAGCGCCCCGCTCGACGACGACGCCGCCATCCATGAACAGCACCTGATCGGCGACCTGCCGCGCGAAGCCGAGCTCGTGCGTCACGATGACCATCGTCCAGCCTTCGGCGACGAGCTCCGAGAT
>NZ_JBFTRK010000039.1:0-1044 GCF_056399485.1 Rhizobium sp. 01N424 | reverse complement strand
TGCGTATTCCAATGAAACCGGACAGGAATTCCGATCTTTAACCGGACGCTTATTCCAGCGTTATACCGGACGCGGTTCCGAGGCTAAGCCAGACGGCCGCAATGTCTCTGGGTCGTGGTTTATCAATGTCGGCGTATATCGGCTCGGTCAAGCCTGAGTTGCATCCTCGGCTGACAGGTTTCGATGTTTGCGCAGGCTCTCGCCGGAAAGTTCGATGCGATAGGCGTTGTGAACAAGGCGATCCAACACGGCATCAGCGATCGTGGGATTGCCGATCATATCGTACCAGTGGTCCACGGGGATCTGGCTGGTAACGATGGTCGAGCGCTGCTCGTAGCGATCTTCGACAATCTCCAGGAGATCGCGTCGTTGCTCGTCGCTGAGCTTCTCCGGTCCCCAATCGTCCAGGATCAGAAGGTCGGTCTTGGCCAGGCTCTTGAGCAGCTTCGCATAGCGGCCGTCGCCTCGTGCCAGGGCGAGTGAGGCGAATAGCCGGGGGACGCGGTGGTAGGCGACGGAAAGGTCCTCACGGCATGCCTTGTGGCCAAGGGCGCAGGCCAACCAGCTTTTGCCGACGCCGGCCGGCCCGATCAATAGCAAGGAGTGCCGCTGCCTGATCCAGTCGCAGGTGGAAAGCTTGAGGAAGAGGTTGCGATCGAGACCGCGCGCTGCTCGGAAATCGGTATTCTCAATTTGGGCGTCATGGCGCAGCCTGGCGGCACGGGCTCTAGCTTCGAAGCGCTTCTGGCGACGTGAGGTCTGTTCCCGTTCGAGCAGGATCGCGAGCCATTCGCCGTGCTGGAGGCTTCTCGCTTCCGGTTGCATCTCCAGTTCCTGGAAGGCGGAAGCCATGCCGGAAAGGCCGAGCTGGCGCAGCGTGTCGACGGTGGGATTAGTCAGCATTCTCGATTGTCTCCTTAATGAAAGTAGGCTTTGCCGCGAAGATTGGCATGCTCGCCGACAGCGGCGGGTTCGGCGGAATGTCGTGGTGCCTTGTAGGTGCTGATGAGTGCGCTGATGCTTTTGCAAGTCAGTCCGCCGATC
>NZ_JBFTRK010000038.1:0-1215 GCF_056399485.1 Rhizobium sp. 01N424 | reverse complement strand
AGAGCTGGCGCGGTTTGTCTGAACAGTTTCGGGCGTTTCGCTAAGTGGATTTCCGCCTCGATTATGCCGCCACCGTCATTGGTGCCAGCGCGTTGAAGTAGGCCTGATCCGGCGTCTTCCGGTCAAGGGATGAATGTGGGCGTCGGCTATTGTAAAAGGTCAKATAGCGGCSGATGCCAGCGCGGGCCTCGGACACWGTYTTGTAGGCRTGGAGRTAGACYTCCTCGTATTTGATCGAMCGCCAGAGCCGCTCGACGAAGACGTTGTCCCGCCACGCACCCTTACCATCCATCGAGATGGTGATTTCCGCCTTCTTCAGCACCGTTGTGAAGTCCATCGAGGTAAACTGCGAGCCCTGGTCGGTATTGAATATGTCGGGTCTGCCATAACGGGCCAGCGCTTCCTCGACTGCTTCGATGCAGAAGGCTGCCTCCATCGTGATCGACAGTCGCCATGATAGAACCCTCCGGCTGAACCAGTCCACAACGGCGCAGAGATAGACAAATCCGCGAGCCATCGGAACATAGGTCAGGTCCATCGCCCAGACCTGATTGGGTCTGGTAACCGCCAGCTTGCGCAGCAGGTAGGGATAGATTTTGTGCCCAGGTGCCGGTTTCGAAGTGTTCGGGCSACGGTAGATCGCCTCGATGCCCATCTTCTTCATCAGCGTGGCGACGTGCAGCCGCCCAGTCTCCAGCCCTYCTCCCCTCAAGAGCCCTTGCAACATCCGACTTCCGGCAAATGGGTAGTCGAGATGCAACTCGTCGATCCGGCGCATCAGAGCCAGATCGCCGTCAGACACCGGACGCGGCGAGTAATAGACACTGCTACGGCTGAAGCCGAGAAGCTTCGCCTGGCGCACGACGGATAGCTTATGCTCGCGGTCGATCATTTCTTTCCGCTCAGCAATCCCGCCTTGCCGAGCGCTCCGGCTAAAAAATCATTCTCCAGCGTCAGCTCCCCGATCTTGGCGTGCAGCGTTTTGACATCGACGGTTGGACCCGCCGGTTCCGCCTTCGCTTCATCGCCGAAAACGCCTGTCGCCCCCTCGAGGAGCTGGTCTTTCCACTGCTTGATCTGGTTGGCGTGCACGTCAAACTGCTGGGACAGTTCCACCAGCGTCTGCTCGCCTCGAATGGCGGCGAGCGCCACTTTTGCCTTGAAAGCCGGGCTATGGTTCCGGCGCGGTCGTCTCGTCATGGTATCTCCTGTTCC
>NZ_JBFTRK010000037.1:0-1691 GCF_056399485.1 Rhizobium sp. 01N424 | reverse complement strand
TTGCCGCGAAGATTGGCATGCTCGCCGACAGCGGCGGGTTCGGCGGAATGTCGTGGTGCCTTGTAGGTGCTGATGAGTGCGCTGATGCTTTTGCAAGTCAGTCCGCCGATCTCGACGGCACGGGCGGACACCGCCTCGGCCTGCACCGTAGGAATGGCCCGGTAGAGCTTCAGCACGCCAAGGCAGGTTCGAAAGCCTTGTTCGGGATGAGGACGATTGGCCAGGATAGCGATGATCAGCCCCTCTGTCTGAGGCCCAATGGAAGCGCCCCAGCGCTGGAACCTTGCAGGTGACCATTCGGCATAGCGCCGGTGCGAGCTGGGCATATGGTCAGGATCGGTTCCGTAGCGAGAACCGCCGTACCGGCGTTGGTGGGTCGCAATCCTCTTGCCCTTGAAGAAGACCTCGATCGTGCGGCTCGTGGCCCGGACATCGACCTGCTGGCGGATGAGCGTATGGGGCACGGAGTAGAAATAGTGTTCGAACTCGACATGGTAGTCCGTCGACACCCGAGCCAGCTTCCATTCGGCGTACTCGTAGTCCTCTGCCGGGAGAGCCGCGAGTGCTGCGCGTTCCATGGTCTCGAATATCTCCTGGCGGGTTTGGCCCAACCGCTTCATAACGTGCGTGTTGATCCGCTCGACGGCTCCGCGGATGGCGGCATTGGCTTCCTCCAGCGAGAAGAAGGTCTGATTGCGCATCCGGCCGAGAATGCAGCTCTGGGCGAAACGTACGCCGGCCTCGACTTTTGGCTTGTCTTTCGGCCGCTTCGGTCGCGCGGGGAGGACACCGATGCCGTAGTAGGCGGCCATGGTGCCGTAGCTGCGATTGATCTCCGGGTCGTAGAAGCTCGCCTTGTTGACGCCGGACTTCAGATTATCCGGTACGATCAGGCGGGGCACGCCGCCGAAGAAGGCGAACATGCGCACGTGCGAGCCGATCCAGTCCGGCAGGGTCTGGGTCCAGGTGGCTTCTGCAAAGGCATAGCTTGATGCGCCGAGCACGCCGACAAAGATCTCCGCCTCGCGGATCTCGCCTGTCTTGCGATCGACGATAGGCAGCTTCTTGCCGGAATAATCGACGAACACCTTGTCGCCAGCTATGTGGACCTGCCGCATCGTGGGCGTCAGACGCCGCTCAAAGCCGCGGAACAGGTCGCAGAACCGGCTGAAGCCGTAGCCATCAGGGTAGACGGTTCGATATTCCTCCCACAGGATCGTCAGGGTCACGCCGGGCTTCTTCAGCTCGACCGCAATGACACTCCAATCCGGCTCTGGTAGTCGCCGCACCCCTTGTTTGGTGCCTTGCCGGGCAAAAAGTTTGCCTTCCAGGACGTCGTCAGTCAGATCGGCGGGCAAAGGCCATGACAGCCCTGCCGTCGCAGCGCGCCCGATCCCGTCCTGGACCGTGCTGCGGGCAATCCCGAGCAGATCGGCAATATCGCGAACGCTCACGCCATCTGATCGCAGTCGAAGTAAATGTCGTAGTTGTCTCATGGTCAGCCTTCGTCTCTTCGACATGCCATCTCCTCACGTTCGAAAAGAGATGCATGCCAAGGTTGCTGACCCAGGGGCACTGCTTACGTTGAAAAACTGTCCGGTATCAAATCGGAATCGCGTCCGGTTAATTCTCGGAATCGTGTCCGGGTTTTGATCGGAATGCCGTCCGGTGAATCATCGGAATCTACAGCC
>NZ_JBFTRK010000036.1:0-2132 GCF_056399485.1 Rhizobium sp. 01N424 | reverse complement strand
CGGCAGAGGTCGGCCGCCTTCGCGCCAGCCTCCTGCTCCTTCAGCACACCGATAATCTGCTCTTCCGTAAATCTCTGCTTCTTCATTCGTCCGTCCCTTAATAGGCCGGACTCTAATCCATTCTGGAGGAAATTCTCAGTGGCAGGTCAGCGGCTACTACAACCCGCCGCATCGATACCCCGGCAACTGCTATTCGTACTACGACACAGCCGCGGATGGCACCTTATGCGGCAATCGTAGCGCCATGTCCCGGCCGGGCGGGTGGTAGGATAGACCAGATGGATGATCTAATTTCGCGTCTTGCTGATGTGATGAGTTTAAGGCAGGTGAAAGTCACTGGGGGAGGTGGTGCCGCAAGAGCTCTGATCGCACAGCAGCGACAGCTCTACCAAACCTACTTATCAATCTTCCAGAACGTTCCCTGGGATGGCCCAAACGGCAGCGGATCAGTGGGCATGAGTAGCCTGTGCTTGGAATTGCTTTCGTTCTGCACAAACCTAATGGAGAGCAACCCCCCTTCAATATCGGAGACGGGCGGCGACCTTTGGGTTACCTCACTCATTCCTATCCTTGACGACGCTGCGATACAAAGTCTCCGGGAATTCGTTACTGCGGTTCCGAAGAGGTCGAGGCCATCGAGCGAGGCGGGTGACTGGCCGTACATTGCCGCTGCAGCGGTATTCGTTGAATCTCCAGGGGTCGGTTTTTTTCAGCAGGTGGCTTCAACGAGTGAACACGAGAAGGCTTCGCTTTTTCTTGCCGCGTCCCGCTATGCTGCCGGCAAGGCATTCAAATCGAACCTCGCTCCGATCAAGGTTGATGTAGAACAAGAGGTGGCCAAAGCGCGAGGTACGATAGAGAACCTCCGAGGCGAATTTGAAGTTGAAAGAGAAACGCTCCGCCTGTCTTTGGACACTATCTCCGCATCATCGGGCGAACTTCAGACAAGGATCGAAGCGGCCGACAGTGCCCTTCTTCAAACTCATGAGCGCCTGGCCAACTTCGAGGCGACGATCCGGGAGGAGATGAAGCTCGACCGTGCGCGGTTAACCTGGGAAAGCAGGTACGTGGAAGCTCGCCGAGCCTTCATTATCTCGATCTGCTTGCTAGCGACATTTCTTGTCATAACGATTGCCGCAGCGGTGCTTTTTGGGATGCCAATGATTGTCGCTCTAACGAAGGCGGAGATGGAGAGCGGTGGCGTCGCTACTAACTCCGTAGCGGTTGCGCTCACCCATCAGTTCGGAAGGCTGATAGTGTTTTCAGTGCCCGTCTTCGTCTACTTGTGGGTACTTAGAGCAGTGATGCGCTATTTCATGCGGTCGATGCTGCTGATGGACGACGCGCGGCAACGGCAGACGATGCTTGATACTTACTTTCTGCTTAGCGAAAAGGGGAGAGCGGATGAGCGAGACCGCCCGTTGGTTCTTTGGGCACTGTTCAGACAGACGCCCGGGCACGGAAGTGACGGAGTGGAGCCGCCAGACTTCACTGAGGTAATAAATGCCGGAATGAAGAGGGCGGGCGAGGGTTGAGGCGCTTTCGCTTGATGTTCCCACGGACCGCTAGTCTACTGAGAATCTGGTGCGAGTACGACCACTTCAAGACCACGTCGTTGGATGCCCCAATGAATGGACACGACGGGATGACGTTCATGGACAGGCTTGCCGATCCGGCGCCTGCATATGAGTGATCCGGTCCCCGTCTCCGCAGAGCGATGGATCGATCCCACCCATGACCGTCGAAGCGCGGGGGGTACTTTGACTTGAGCGGCTCGGTCATGCTTATTGCAGGAACGAATCTGTAAAACGCCGCGCATCCGGATTGGACGGAAAGCTGTGGCTATGGAACTGACGACAGATGACAAGCCTCTGAAGACGATCGGCTTGCTTCTGATGGCGTGTGGTGCGGTTGTCTTCGCCATCCAGATGATCTGGTTCCTGCGCTCGGGCGTGTGGACACCCCTTTCCATCACCTCTGGACAGAGGTGGCTCGGGAAATTTGAACAGCGGGGATAAGTGGAATTTCTGCCTGACTTCGGCTTAGATGCCTGGAACAGGAGATACCATGACGAGACGACCGCGCCGGAATCACAGCCCGGCTTTCAAGGCGAAAGTGGCACTTGCCGCCAT
>NZ_JBFTRK010000035.1:0-2560 GCF_056399485.1 Rhizobium sp. 01N424 | reverse complement strand
CGTAAGCGCGAATTTCTATGCGCCTTCTGAAGCGCAGTGCTCTGATGCATGAAGTGTCCACCAAAAACAGGTGGACACCAAATCATGGACGATGCTCCTAAACTGCAGGTGCGGCTTGTTGGCCGCGACGGCCGCCGTCGATATGACCCTGCTTCTCGTGATCAGCTTGTCGCAGCGTGTTTAGAACCCGGCGTTTCGGTCTCTCGGCTAGCACGGGAATACGGTGTGAATGCCAATCTCGTTCGTAAGTGGATAAAGAAGGCCATGGAGCAGCGTCCTTTGCCATCGGTCTCGGCCTTCGTTCCAGTTCAGATTGCTCCAGCTATGCTGCCGGGTTCCGGCGGCGATTTAATGACGAAGAGTGTAGCGGTGGGCAAGCCGTGTCATTCGTCCAAGGTGAGTGCACTCCTACCCAACGGGATCAGCCTGACCGTTGAGTGCGGCGATGAGAGTGGGCTGATCGCAATCATAGGAGCGCTGGGTCATGTTCAGACTGGGCGCTGATCTGAAGGTCTACCTCCATCGGGAGCCGATCGACTTCCGCGCGGGCATCAACAGCCTCGCGGTCCTGGTGCAGGAGACGATGTCGATGGATCCGTTTGCTCCTGCGGTGTTTGCCTTTTGCAATCGGCGTCGTGACCGGATGAAGCTGTTGTTCTTTGATCGGTCCGGCTTTGTCATGGTGCTGAAGAAGTTGACGGAAGACAGGTTCCGCTGGCCCCGTCGAGAGACTGCGGTGGTGATGCTCTCGACCGAGCAACTGCACTGGATCCTCGACGGCATCGATATCGACGCGATGGTGCGCCATCCGGTGCGGCAATATCAGATCGCCGGCTGAAGATGGCGAATTGAGCTGTTGACGCGCGGGGGCGGTTCAGATTCAAGAATCTGATGACTCGGGCCGGCGAACCAAGCGTTGCAGAACTGATGGCGCAGTTGGCAGCAAATGCTGCCGAAATCGCTGCGCTCAAAGCCGAGAAGGAAGCGCTCTCGCGACGGGTCGTCAAGCTGGAAGAAGAACTGGCGCTCGCAAGGTTGCATCGGTTTGCACCCCGCAGCGAAAAGCACGTCGATCGCCTCTTTAACGAAGCCGAAGAGGCCGCAGACAAGGATGATCCTGATCATGGCGACGACATCGCCGATCTCCCGGATACAGGCCTGCCGCCTGTCGATAACGCCGCGGGTAAAAAGCGGGGCCGCAGACCTCTGCCAGAAGACCTGCCCCGCGAGCGTATCGAATACGACCTTCCCGACGATCAGAAAGCTTGCCCTTGTTGCAATGGCCAAATGCATCGCATGGGTGAGGCCGTTACCGAGCAGCTCCATATCGAGGTCAAGGCAAAGGTTCTGCAGAATGTGCGGTTCAAATACGCCTGCCGCCATTGCGACCGTACCGGCATCAACACGCCTGTCGTGATCGCACCGATGCCGCCGCAACCATTGCCAGGCAGTATCGCCACCGCCTCGACACTGGCTTTCGCGCTCGTCCACAAATACGTCGATGGCACGCCGCTCTATCGCGTGGCTCAGACATTCGAGCGTGCCGGCGTTCCGATCAGCCGAGGCGCTCTCGCTCACTGGGTGATTGGTTCGAGCGAGAGGCATCTTCACCGCATCTATGATGCGCTGAGATTGCGGCTCAGGTCGCAGCCTCTCATTCACGGTGATGAGACGACCGTTCAGGTCCTCAAGGAAAAGGACAAAGAAGCCACCAGCACATCGTATATGTGGGCGTACCGCAGCAGCGAGGACAGTGACGAGCCGATCGTGCTTCTCGACTACCAGCCCGGCCGCGGCCAGGTCCACCCGAAGACCTTTCTCGGCGACTATCGCGGCATATTGGTGAGCGATGGCTACGCAGCCTGGCGCACATTGCTTGGTGCCACCCATGTCGGATGCATGGCTCATTCCCGGCGGCGCTTTGTCGAGGCCCTCAAGACCCGAAAGAATGGAGGCGGACCGCCGGAACAGGCGCTCCGGTTCTTCGARCAGCTCTACCGGATCGAARAGCAGGCGCGAGASAGCAAGSCCRACGCCGGTGAAACGCGGGCCGATTGCGTTCGCCGTTTCCGGCAACAGCATAGCTTGCCTGTCCTGAACGCACTCAAGTCATGGCTCGACACTATCGCGCCAAAGGTCGTGCCGGATACCAAGCTCGGCGATGCCGTGTCCTATACCCTGAACCAATGGGATTACCTGATCCGCTATATCAGCGACGGCAGGATGCCGATCGATAACAACATTCTGGAACGCGAGATCAGAGTTTTTGCGACCGGAAGAAAATCGTGGCTGTTCAGCGATACCGCCGACGGAGCCAGGGCAAGCGCTGTGATTTACAGTCTGATGCTGACCTGCCGCGCCTGTGGCGTCGACCCGCTCTCTTGGCTGCGCCACGTCCTCACTGAGTTACCTCAGCGCGAAGAAACTGCCGACATCGGCGACTTACTTCCGTTCCGCTTCTCCAAAAACCCCGCCAATTGATAGGCCCGGATATCGCTTCGCAAAAGGGGCCGGTGCGGTGATGCCGCATACGTCAATGTGCATGGAAGATCGCGCTTAC
>NZ_JBFTRK010000034.1:0-3641 GCF_056399485.1 Rhizobium sp. 01N424 | reverse complement strand
AGAGGTGGCTCGGGAAATTTGAACAGCGGGGATAAGTGGAATTTCTGCCTGACTTCGGCTTAGATGCCTGGAACAGGAGATACCATGACGAGACGACCGCGCCGGAATCACAGCCCGGCTTTCAAGGCGAAAGTGGCACTTGCCGCCATACGGGGCGAACAGACGCTGGTGGAATTGTCCCAGCAGTTCGATGTGCACGCCAACCAGATCAAACAGTGGAAAGACCAACTCCTTGAGGGGGCAACAGGCGTTTTCGGTGATGAAGCGAAGACGGAACCGGCAGGCCCAACTGTGGACGTCAAAACGCTGCATGCCAAAATCGGGGAGCTGACGCTGGAAAACGATTTTTTAGCCGGAGCGCTCGGCAAGGCGGGATTGCTGGGCGGAAAAAAATGATCGACCGCCAGCATAAGCTATCCGTCGTGCGCCAGGCCAAGTTACTCGGCTTCAGCCGTGGCAGTGTCTATTATCTGCCTCGTCCAGTGCCTGACGGCGATCTTGCACTGATGCGGCGGATCGACGAACTGCATCTCGATTACCCGTTTGCCGGAAGTCGGATGTTGCAAGGGCTCTTGAGAGGAGAAGGTCTGGAAACTGGGCGGCTTCATGTCGCCACCCTGATGAAGAAGATGGGCATCGAACCGATCTATCGCCGCCCGAACACCTCCAAACCAGCACCTGGGCACAAAATCTATCCCTACCTCCTGCGCAAGCTGGCGGTCACCCGGCCCAACCAGGTGTGGGCAATGGACATAACGTATGTGCCGATGGCGCGAGGATTTGTCTATCTCTGCGCCGTCGTGGACTGGTTCAGCCGGAGGGTTCTGTCGTGGCGGCTGTCGATCACGATGGAGGCAGACTTCTGCATCGAAGCGGTCGAGGAGGCGCTGGCTCGCTACGGAAGGCCTGAAATATTCAACACCGACCAAGGTTCGCAGTTCACCTCCATCGACTTCACAGCCGTGCTGAAGAAGGCTGAGATTGCCATCTCGATGGATGGCAAGGGCGCATGGCGCGACAACGTCTTCGTACCCGACGCCCACATTCATCCCTTGACCGGAAGACGCCGGATCAGGCTTACTTCAACGCGCTGACGCCAATGATGGTGGCGGCATAATCGAGGCGGATATCCACTTAACAAAACGCCCGGAACTGTTCAGACAAACCGAGCCACCTCTAATGATAAAGCTTTCAAAGCGTCCGGAGCCGCAGATACTCGTAGACAATGCAGAGGCATGGACGGCAATCATTGTTCAAAAGAATGCTGACGGCATCGACCTAACAAACGCGGAAAAAACGCGGTACCGCCACGCTCAGGTCAAGGCGGTTCTAGTCGACGAAACCGCTGGCAAATGTGCGTACTGCGAAAGCAAGTTGCTCCATATTCATCACGGAGACGTGGAACATATCGTGCCGAAATCGCTCAGACCCGAGCTGTCGGTCGAGTGGGACAATCTCACTTTGGCTTGCGAGGTGTGCAACCAGAAGAAATCCAATCTCGACCCGCTAGCGACAAACATCATCGATCCCTACGTGACTGATCCGGCGGATCATCTGGCATTTGTAGGTGCGCTAGTAATTTCACGCGGCACAATTCCCGGGACCAGCACGAGATCGATCCTCGACCTAAATCGTGGCGAGCTAAGCGAGCGGCGACGTGAACGTCTGGAAGCTCTGCTCGTTGTTGTCGAGCAAATAATGCGTGCGGATCTTCCGATGGTCGCGCGACGAGCCTTATATCAGAACCTGCTTCAGCAAGACGCTGGGACGACGGCGCCATATTCCGCGATGGCGAAATCGATGATAGCGCAGTTTAAGGATCAGCTGCCTGAGGAAGTCACCTCGTCGGGTCAGTGAGTGCGATCGGTTTTCGGCATTGGCACTTTCCGGGTGCTTCTTGGACGTTCTCAAATCCAAGTACCCTGGCGAATTCGGTAATGACGTTTATGCCGGTTTCGTTGAGGCTATGATGGGGGAGTCCGGGCGACGCAAGCATTTCATCAATCGCCTCGTCCATCACTTCATTACGAACTGCCGTATCGAGACCGATGAGGTCTTCGAGGATCCTCTGCTCCGTTACAAGGTCTCGCTCCCGGAACCCCAGCGGCGCTTTCTCGACGCCTTGAAGGAGGCTGTCGCGCTAAAGGTAATCAGGAGCCCGTCCGTCCAGCAACTTGAATTTAAAGGACAAGGAATGGTCGTTGCAGTCTTTGAAGCGTTGATGTCCGATCCCGAGGCATTGCTGCGGGTGGGGGTATCCAAGACGTACAACGGCGATGCCGACCCAATGCGCGTCATTTGCGATCATGTTGCGGGTATGACTGACACAGCGCTTATGAAAATCTACGAACGCCTGTTCAGTCCAAGGATGGGCTCGGTTTTCGACATGCTTTAGGCCAAGCTCGCTCACGCGCGACAGACTATTTTTCAGGCATCGTAAATAGGTCGATAGCACCTTCCAGATCCTGCACTGGCAAAAAGGGCCTGTCTTCACACTCGGAAAGCCACTCCTGCGCCCGAACCGAAATTCTGTGGCCTCTCGGGAGGGTGTAGACTTTGTGAAGGTTTTCAGCGCATTCCTTGGCGCCTCGCAGATCGCGTGCGCGCAGCATTGTATGACGGGCAGTCTTGATATGCGCATGCAAGGCCCTGTGGTGCCTGTCGAGCATGACGAGCCCGTCAAGAGCGGCAAGATACTGGTCAATCTTGGCGCGGATCGCGGCAAGGTCAGCAGCGTGGGCTGCTGCGATCTGATCGGGGGTCAAGGCGGCTGGGGGCAAATGCAATCCTCGTTGGCTCTTGTTGACCAGAATCCCGAGGGACACGCCCGAGGCGCTGGACAATTTTCATCAGATAGGAAGTTCAGAAGGGGATATTGCTGTCCGCGTCTGCATCATAAGGCGAGATCGCTTTCACCGAGACCTGGCCGTCGATAATTTCGAACGAAGACGTCTCGCCGACGATGTGGTGGCGCCGTGCGACGCGCTGTGCGGCTTCAGTAAATGGACTTTCTCCTTCGTTCACTGAATTCATTAGCCCAGCCTCTGTGTAGTATGCGA
This sequence comes from Rhizobium sp. 01N424, assembly GCF_056399485.1. NCBI lineage: Bacteria > Pseudomonadati > Pseudomonadota > Alphaproteobacteria > Hyphomicrobiales > Rhizobiaceae > Rhizobium > Rhizobium sp. 01N424. The sequence goes on along the minus strand of NZ_JBFTRK010000034.1, from coordinate 582 downwards.
TCAGCCTGTTCAGTGTCCCACGAGATACCGAAAACAGGTCCGTTGTGTCTACCCAAGCCAACTCGCCGGCGAGGGCAGATCCGAGGGCCACGCAGGATTTCTCGTGGTCAATGTGCCAGTAGTACTCGCCGTTCCAGTCGTTGTTCCGGACTTCAAGGCTTGAAAAGAGCAGAGGGAAGAACGAAATCCAAGACCCTCTGACCTTCGCTGAGCTGCCCACTCGCATCTCACCTGATCGAGCGGTCAACGACAGTGGCATCAAGGTCAAAGTGGTCAGTGCGTCAGCCGCGGGGATGCGAGGCAGCGGAATATCCACTGCAAGATTCCCCAAGATTTCCTTGAATTTATCGTTCTCTTTTCTGACCTCGTTAAGCTCTTCGAGAGTGTCGAAGGCTGCGACCGAGTCGCCCCGTACCCAACCCGTTCTGGGGTTGGCTGTAGATTCCGATGATTCACCGGACGGCATTCCGATCAAAACCCGGACACGATTCCGAGAATTAACCGGACGCGATTCCGATTTGATACCGGACAGTTTTTCAACGTAAGCAGTGCCCCTGGGTCAGCAACCTTGGCATGCATCTC
>NZ_JBFTRK010000033.1:0-5053 GCF_056399485.1 Rhizobium sp. 01N424 | reverse complement strand
GGCGCATAATGCCGACCGCCGGATTATGCCGATAAGGGTGGGAATGCGCCGACGTTTGCAACGAATTCCGGCGCATCCTGTTCGGCATAATCAGAGTGTTTCGAGGAATGCGAGGAGCTTGTCGCTTGGCTTATAACGCGAAGGTTTTGCGTCCGGGGCGACCATTCGAGCCAGCGCTTTTTCCTTCAGCCGCAAGTCCGCGTGAACATAGACCTGGGTTGTCTCCACGGATTCATGGCCAAGCCACAGCGCGATTACCGTCTGATCCACACCGTGATGAAGCAGCTCCATCGCGGTACTATGACGCAGAACATGCGGGCTCACCCGTTTTTCTGCCAATGATGGGCAAAATCGAGCTGCAGTCAGTGCATGCCGGCTGATTAAGCGCTCCAGCGCGTCTCTGCTCATGCGGGTCCCGCGGATCGTTGGGAACACGATGTCCGTTTCATTGCCACGGCATTCATGCAGCCACGCTTGTAAAAGCCTCGCCGTGTCGCGCCGAAGCGGCGTGCTGCGCTCCTTTCGCCCCTTGCCCTGGCACCGGATATGGGCGCCGGTTCCGAGAACAATATCTGATGTGCGCAAGGATATGAGCTCGGATGCTCGTAGACCGGTTTGAAGGGTGAGAACGAGAAGGGTATGGTCTCGCCGGCCGGCCCATGTCGATCTGTCCGGGGCAGCGATAATCGCATCGATTTCGTGTCTTTCGAGGAAGTCGATGCTTCGCTTCACATAACGCTTGTTCGGCATGTCTAAAACCTTTTGGCAATGCCGGAGCAGGTCAGGCTCCAACATCGCGACAAACCGGAAGAAGGAGCGTATGGCGGCAAGCCTGGTATTCCGACTGCGTGCGGAATTGCCTCGGTCAGCCTCTACGTAGTTGAGGAAGTTTCCGACCAATGCCGCATCGATATCCTCGACCGCGAGCTTGGTCGGCGGCCTGCCTAGTTGCCCACTTGCAAACATCAGGAGGAGCCGGAACGTATCCCTGTAGCCTGCGATCGTATTGGGGCTTGCGTTGACCTGCTCGGTCAGCCGCTCGGTAAAGAAACGCTGGACCAGTGTGGGAAGGCGCGAAGGCTTCATGGGCGTACCTCCCGTTCAAGGGAAAGCTCCGCCCTGCGGGATGCCAGTTCCAGGAGTTCCGGAATCGCTTCGATATACCAGTAGGTATGAGACACGCTCTCATGGCCGAGCATTGTCGTGAGCTTGATCATTTCCTGGTCGGGGTCCAGGCCCTGTCGATACCAGTCGATCATCGTCTGGACGGCGAATGTGTGGCGTAAGTCATGGATTCGCGGGCCGACCCCATGCCGCTGGAACCGTTGAAGCTGGCGCAAGCCAACGGCTTGGGAGATCGACGCAAAGTTATAGCGTGCCGCGCAGTCGCTGATCCGTCTACCGTGATCGTCGACGAAGAAGGGAACGGGCCGCCCCTCGCAGAGCCGGTCGCGCTCACGGGCGTAGCTTTGAAGCCGATGGGAGGTGCTTGGGCTGAACGGGACAATCCGTTGCTTACCGGATTTGCCGTTGCGGACGATCACGATCTCTTGCGTGAAGTCGATATCGGCGCGATCAAGCGACAAGGCCTCGCTGATGCGAAGCCCCGTGACCGCAATCAGGCCAAAGAGCGTGGGGTACGTCAGCCGCCGGATGCCATTTACCGAAGGTAGCATAGCAGCCTGATCAAGGAGCTGAGCGATCTCACCCGACGTGTAGATGAAGGGCTTTGGCCTCCGCTTGCGATGCGGGATCAGATTTGCCGGCGGGATCTTATGCCGGCTGTCATTTGCGTGCAGCCAGGCCGCGAACAGCCTGACAATGCCGAACCGGCGGGACCATGTATATTGACCGCCCACGCCGAAGTTCTTCATCCATCGCGCAAAATGATCTCGCTCAAGGAACTCGGAGCCTTCCGATAAGACAAAGTCAATAAATCTACGGAGGATGCGTTCATCTGTCCGAAGAGAGAAGCCAAGGCCGCGGCGGATTTGGAGATAGGTGTTCAGTTGTGCCGATAGCATGCTCATGCGGCGTCCTCCGCTGTCGGCCACGGCCTTGCAATCGTTCGCAGCCCTTCGACATCCAGTCGGGCATATTTGAGCGTCGTCGTTCGAGATCGATGCCGCAGCGTGTCGGCGATTTCATTCAGCGACGCACCCTGTTCCAGTAGGTTCGTCGCCAGACTATGGCGGAGGATATGCGAGCCGACGTATGGTACCGGCGGCTTCATGCCCAATCTTTCATAGGCGCCACGCAGAAGCTGGTTCAGTCGCTGCGAGTCCTTGAATGGCTTGTGAGGTGGCCGGGACGACACGAAGAGGTCGCGGGTCTGACCTTGACGCTCTGACTGGAGGTAGTCTGCGATCGCCGCCCCGACGTCGGGCAGAAGCGGAAGCCTGTCGTGCAACTGTCCTTTGCCGCGGACAATAATCTCCGCAGCCCGCCAATCAATATCGTCGAGTTGGATTGCAATGACTTCGGGGGCCCGCAATCCGTATCGTGCCATCAGCAGAAGCATCGCATAATCGCGCTTTGGCGAGTTTTTCACCTTGCCGACGTCTTGAAGCACGGCTTCGACGTCATCCTGCTTTAAATGTCGAGGCAGTCTCGTGCCGTGCCGGATGGCAACCCGCGGGACCACCTTTGCGAGGTTTGTCTGCGTTTTCCCAGTCTGAAAGAGAAAGCCGAAGAAGGAACGCAGGTGCGTGGAGAGGGTTTTGTCGCGGAAGGCCGATTTGCGATCCAGAACATCGGCAAGAAAGTCCGAGATATCTTTAACGGCGATTTCGCCGGGTTGGTCTCGGGCCTCGCCAAATCGGAACGCGAGGAAGCGCCTCGCCATATAGGAGGCATGTCGGATCGTGCGCTCGCTCATGGCCCGTTGAGTCCGCAAATATTCCTCGAACTCGGCACGGAGCGAGTTGCGGGCAAGTTCGGCTTCGCTGGGTTCTGGAAGTGGCGCAGCAAAGCCCTTCTCACCAAGGAAACGGACAAACGCCTTTAGGCGATAGCAAGCATTTCTCGACTTTGGCTTCACCAGGGCAACGGCGTCATCCGGGGTCAGCGTTTGCCATTCGAGGCCGTTTTCTGCGACTGTCGTGCTGAGGTGTTGGACTGCGTGGCGATATCCGCCGATCGTATTTTGAGAGTATCTTTCGCTGCGAAGACGATCAAAAAACTCCTCAACGAGTGAGGAGGGCAATTTCTGAGCGGCAGTATTTTTGAGTTCGGACTTCATATGGTGCTCCTTTGTTGAAGGCGCCCCCACATGATCTCATCGTCTCCGCATTTTTGATTGCAGATCAGCTTCGCGGTTTAATGATCGCTCTGATTATGCCGCGCAGGATGCGCCGGAATCGTTGCGAACGTCGGCGCATTCCCACCCTTATCGGCATAATCCGGCGGTCGGCATTATGGATTTTATGCCGATATCGGCATAAGGCGCACTGGACCTCAAAGAAAACCCGGCTTGACCGCGATCTCTCCCGCTATGCAAAGGACCGGTCAGCGCGCGCGCGCGAAGAACTCGTTGCGGAACTCGGCAGTGCTTTCCTCTGTGCAGATCTCGGTATTGCGCCGGAACTTCAACCCCGGTCTGATCATGCCAGCTATATCGGCAGCTGGCTGAAGGTATTGCGTGATGACAAACGCGCCATCTTCCAGGCGGCTGCCCAAGCCCAGCGCGCAGCCAACTATCTGCATTACTTGCAGCCGCACATCGAAGGTGAGGGGGAGGCAACGTAAGCCGCTTCTCCATGAGTACCTGAGCGGCTCGCTAGACGAGGCAGATCCGTACCGGATGCCAGGCCGGCAGGTTCTGCCCTCTGCATGCGATTTGATGCCTGGATGCAGCCAGCGAAGTGAGCCTGCTCACAGGCAACCGGGACAAGGTTCGAGGGCTCAAAGGCGCCGGAAATTGCCGGTGAGCATCAGCGGTGCCTCTCTCGACGCAAGCGCTCACGCCATACAATCACATTGCTTGCAGCCGATCGACCAGCCTACCTGATGAAACAAAGCCCGCCAGCCGACATCGTGATCGAAGATGGAGTATCCAGGTAGTGACCACTCAACCGAGTTTCTGTTCGGCCCGAGCCCGATCAGGCTCGCCGGGACCAGAGGGACGACCGAATAGCGAACCTGGACAAAACGCCGTGAAACGAGATCGGTCCCGTCCTCCGGAGCTCTCGCGGCTACAACTGGGATCGGAAACCGGCCGTTGAAACGGCAACCGTATATGAGGTTGACGTTCGTGTGGGATCATCGCGGAGCCGCCCGGACTAGAGGCTTGCGAGACTAACTCAGTCTGCCACCTGTCGGCTTATGATCAGAGTCCGTTGGCCAGGATCGTTCCCGTTGGACGATGTCCGCAGGCCACCCCTTTCGACCTCTCTTCAGGCGGGTCTGACGTCAATCTCTCCTGATCCTGCAACGGCTTCGCCAAACTTCTTCCCCTGCAGCTCCGCTGCATTCCTCGCGAGACAACAAGTCCGGCTTTCGCCGTCCTGCGCTGGCGCTACGGTCCCGTTGGGATGCAGCCGGCGAGATCGTCGTCTCACGGCCGCTATCGAGGTCGCAAGGGGCGGCTTCGGCAACCCAGTCAGGAGAACAACAATGCCTACCATCGGAACCTTCCAGCAAACTGGAAACGACTTCAGCGGCGAGATCGTCACCCTTTCACTCCAGACCAAAAACGTCCGCATCGTATCCGATACCCACTCCGGCGGCGAAAACGCTCCCAGCCACCGTGTCTTCGTCGGCCGCATCGAAATCGGAGCAGCCTGGTCCAAGCAGTCCAACGAGGGCCGCAAATATCTCGGCCTCAAGCTCGACGATCCGAGCTTCACCGCTCCACTCTACGCCAACCTGGTCGAAGACGAGGATGGCAAAGCCTTCAGCCTCATTGCGTATTCCAATGAAACCGGACAGGAATTCCGATCTTTAACCGGACGCTTATTCCAGCGTTATACCGGACGCGGTTCCGAGGCTAAGCCAGACGGCCGCAATGTCTCTGGGTCGTGGTTTATCAATGTCGGCGTATATCGGCTCGGTC
>NZ_JBFTRK010000032.1:0-2500 GCF_056399485.1 Rhizobium sp. 01N424 | reverse complement strand
TCCTAACCAAACTCCGAATACCCGGGAGTACTACTCGGCAGACACACGGCGGGTGCTAACGTCCGTCGTGAAAAGGGCAACAACCCTAACCTCCAGCTAAGGTCCCCAAGTCATGGCTAAGTGGGAAAGGATGTGAGGATCCCAAAACAACCAGGATGTTGGCTTAGAAGCAGCCATCATTTAAAGAAAGCGTAACAGCTCACTGGTCTAAATAAGGGTCTTTGCGCCGAAAATGTAACGGGGCTGAAGCCATGCACCGAAGCTGAGGATGTGCAGCAATGCACGTGGTAGCGGAGCGTTCCGTAAGTCTGTGAAGGGGTACCTGTGAGGGGCCCTGGAGATATCGGAAGTGCGAATGTTGACATGAGTAACGATAAAGGGAGTGAGAGACTCCCTCGCCGAAAGACCAAGGGTTCCTGCTTAAAGTTAATCTGAGCAGGGTTAGCCGGCCCCTAAGACGAGGCGGACACGCGTAGTCGATGGGAACCACGTTAATATTCGTGGGCCTGGTGGTAGTGACGGATTGCTCAACTTGTAAGGTCTTATTGGATTGATCTTGCAGGGACGCGGTTCCAGGAAATAGCTCCACCGTATAGACCGTACCCGAAACCGACACAGGTGGTCAGGTAGAGTATACCAAGGCGCTTGAGAGAACTATGTTGAAGGAACTCGGCAAATTGCACGCGTAACTTCGGAAGAAGCGTGACCCCATTTTACGCAAGTGAGATGGGGTGGCACAGACCAGGGGGTAGCGACTGTTTATCAAAAACACAGGGCTCTGCGAAGTCGCAAGACGACGTATAGGGTCTGACGCCTGCCCGGTGCTGGAAGGTTAAGAGGAGAGGTGCAAGCTTTGAATCGAAGCCCCAGTAAACGGCGGCCGTAACTATAACGGTCCTAAGGTAGCGAAATTCCTTGTCGGGTAAGTTCCGACCTGCACGAATGGCGTAACGACTTCCCCGCTGTCTCCAACATAGACTCAGTGAAATTGAATTCCCCGTGAAGATGCGGGGTTCCTGCGGTCAGACGGAAAGACCCCGTGCACCTTTACTATAGCTTTACACTGGCATTCGTGTCGGCATGTGTAGGATAGGTGGTAGGCTTTGAAGCAGGGACGCCAGTTTCTGTGGAGCCATCCTTGAAATACCACCCTTATCGTCATGGATGTCTAACCGCGGTCCGTTATCCGGATCCGGGACAGTGTATGGTGGGTAGTTTGACTGGGGCGGTCGCCTCCGAAAGAGTAACGGAGGCGCGCGATGGTGGGCTCAGACCGGTCGGAAATCGGTCGTCGAGTGCAATGGCATAAGCCCGCCTGACTGCGAGACTGACAAGTCGAGCAGAGACGAAAGTCGGTCATAGTGATCCGGTGGTCCCGCGTGGAAGGGCCATCGCTCAACGGATAAAAGGTACGCCGGGGATAACAGGCTGATGACCCCCAAGAGTCCATATCGACGGGGTTGTTTGGCACCTCGATGTCGGCTCATCGCATCCTGGGGCTGGAGCAGGTCCCAAGGGTTTGGCTGTTCGCCAATTAAAGCGGTACGTGAGCTGGGTTCAGAACGTCGTGAGACAGTTCGGTCCCTATCTGCCGTGGGTGTAGGAATATTGACAGGATCTGTCCCTAGTACGAGAGGACCGGGATGGACATATCTCTGGTGGACCTGTTGTCGTGCCAACGGCATAGCAGGGTAGCTACATATGGACGGGATAACCGCTGAAGGCATCTAAGCGGGAAACCCACCTGAAAACGAGTATTCCCTATCAGAGCCGTGGAAGACGACCACGTTGATAGGCCGGGTGTGGAAGTGCGGCAACGCATGAAGCTTACCGGTACTAATAGCTCGATTGGCTTGATCGTTCTCATTGCTTGTGCTCATTACAGTCGAAACGACTGAATGATGTCACGACGTGTTCAAAAACTAATCACTAACGACTAGTCACTAGTCGCTCGTGAACCAGCTTCTCAAAGTTGCGCTTCGCTGACCTGGTGGTCATGGCGGGGTGGCTGCACCCGTTCCCATTCCGAACACGGCCGTGAAACGCCCCAGCGCCTATGGTACTTCGTCTTAAGACGCGGGAGAGTCGGTCGCTGCCAGGTCTGCAAAACGCAACTAATCTTCTCATCGCATTCTACGGCCCAAAGCCGATCAAAGGGCCGCTCGCAAAGCGGCCTTTTTGGTTTGAAGCCCTATATCAGACTGAAAAATCGGTGCATCAGATCTATAATGGTGCGTCCATTACAGGAGACAACTCCTTCGGAGTTGCTCCGGCAAGACGACGGAAACGTCGTACGGGAGCAACAGCTTCGCTGTTGCCCCGGCAGTACGACAAACCGCAAAGCGGTTCGTCGATGTCAGGATAAACCGCGGCGCGGTTTACCTGGACGGTATTTTGCCTTTCGGCAAAAACCTGGTAACGCGGGGTGGAGCAGCCCGGTAGCTCGTCAGGCTCATAACCTGAAGGCCGCAGGTTCAAATCCTGCCCCCGCAACCAAATC
>NZ_JBFTRK010000031.1:0-6866 GCF_056399485.1 Rhizobium sp. 01N424 | reverse complement strand
AGCCGACGCCCACATTCATCCCTTGACCGGAAGACGCCGGATCAGGCCTACTTCAACGCGCTGGCACCAATGACGGTGGCGGCATAATCGAGGCGGAAATCCACTTAGCGAAACGCCCGAAACTGTTCAGACAAACCGCGCCAGCTCTTTGGGACGATCAGTTCTATCGAGGTTATCCCCCAGCGCAACTTGCACCGTGCGAAGGGGCGCTGCTGCACTTTCTACCCTAACTCCGCCGCCCCACATTATCCTGCCGACGCGGACTTCGGGAAGTCTGTGCCGCGGATGCCTTCGCTCGTTGGATTATTCGATCGGCGGAAGCATCCACGTCTACCACAAACGACCTTGTCCACTTTAGACTTCTGTATGACGGTGCGGCTCGTGACCGGCTTCGCTCGATTGGGAAGCACTTCAAATCACTTGGGCGGTGCGCTCATCCCGTTACAGGAAGAAGACCTAGTTCAGGCTGATTTGACGATCGCCGAAGCGGAGCTCGCGACGGGGTAGGCGGAGCGAATCCGACGATTATGCCTTTCCTCCTTGTTGGCGGCGTGGCTAACAATCGACAAAAGAGCTCGTGAACGCGATGGGTAGAGGCGGCCTGCGTGTTCGCGCACCGCGCAAAGCTTCCCCACACGGTGGTTTCCGTTAAAGGCGCGCGTGCGTTCGGCTTTCGAGTCGGTTGCGACAATAAAAGCGGACGTTGCAATCCTATAGCTTCATCTAATGTCTTGTGCTTAATCGGCGAAGACTATCGCCCAGATCGAATGGATGATAAATGCAGCGCCGGAGAGAGAACTATTGATGTCGCGCAGCAGCTACCAAAATATCTCGACCGCCCTCGAGTTTGCTCCAATCTTGTTGTATTTTGTTGTCTACGTCACCGCAGATCGGTTCGTGCCCGCCAATACTCAGCCGATTTTCGTTGCCACAGCCGTCTTCATCATAGTGACGCTGGTAGCGGTCTTCGCATCGCTCCTCATAGTGGGCAAGCTTCCAGTCATGCCGCTTGTCTCCGCAATTCCTCTGACAGTCCTCGGAGTAATCGGCATCCTCCTCAAGGATGACACTTTCATCAAGATTAGACCAACTGTCGTCAACCTGCTTTTTGCGGCTATCTTGTTGGGAGGGCTTGCGTTCAGACGGGCGCTATTGCGCTACATCTTCAGCACATTGATCGACGTTACGGACGAGGGATGGCGCAAGTTGACGGTGCGCTGGGGAGTGTTCTGCCTGGTCATGGGCATCGCCAACGAGCTTGTGTGGCGACTGTTACCAGAGGGAATCTGGGTAATCTACGACGCGTGGATCAGCACTGCTCTAACATTCATCTTCACCATTGCTCAATATCCGCTTATTTTGGCGTACGAAAACCGGAGCTGAAGCTACGAGCGTCGACAACTCCGACGCCCTAACCGCCGCGAAGTGCACTATAGTTTGAGGCAGCGCGATTAGAAGCGCAGTACGGCGCGATTTTCACCTCCAATTAACCGTTGATTCAAATGTGCCTTGTCGTCAACTTTTGGCTAGGGATTGGCGCCTAGCCTTGTCAATGTTGTTGTTTCCGGAGATGGGCGACGTGACATTGAGGTTGAAGGCATTGTTGGCGGCGAGTGTGTTGTCGCTCGTTTTGTGGACAGGTGTCATTTCCGGAGGCACCTGGGTATATCGAAATATGAGCAGCGACGGTCTCAATACCACTATAACCGCAAGTGTCCGCTAGGCGCGCGCGCGCCCGATAATTATGGCTCTCAGTCCGACAACGCATCGTTCCAAGAGTATATAAGCACACGCGAAATTCGTGGCATGGCACTCGTCATAATTCTGTATTGATACTGACTTCGTGTGATTGCGCACAAAAACGATAAGCTCCGCAAAAAGCAATCTATGCGCTAGTCATTCGATTTTGGCATGCTAAGGCGATTAAGTATGCGTTAACTACAACGTTTACTTCACGCAATTCTCTGGCTATGCTCCACCAGCTTGACGGAGCTTGGCATGGAAGCTGTACGTTGCGTAAACTTTGCAGCGCTCGTTTTGAAGCGTGATGCCGACATGATACTGCCGCAGTTGGTGACAGAGTCGACTGCGTCACTTCGGCTACCAAGCAGACATCGTGCGCTGCAGGCCAAAATTAAGCGCGCCATCGACGTGGTGGCGGCGCTGACCGCAATTTTAATATTGCTGCCAGTTCTCATCATGATCGCAGTCCTGATCAAGCTCGACAGCCGTGGCCCGGCGCTATTTCGCCAAACACGCTGGGGCTTGAACGGTAAAAAGATCGAGGTTTTGAAATTCCGCAGTATGCGCGCGGAAATGGGTGATCAGAGCGGAGTAACGCAGACAATCGAGAACGATCCTCGCCTGACGCGTGTTGGACGCATTCTGCGGAAGACAAATTTGGACGAGCTACCGCAGCTCTTCAATGTTGTACGCGGAGATATGTCGCTCGTCGGACCGCGCTGCCATGCGGTGAACATGCTTGCCGCGGGGCAGCTTTACGAGCAGCTTGTGCCCTCATATCACCTGCGGCACGCTGTGCGGCCAGGCATAACCGGTCTTGCCCAGATGCGTGGCCTTCGCGGGCCGACAGTCCGCCCCTCCAAGGCGCGAGCGCGGATTGCATGCGATCTTCATTACATCGAAAATTTCAGCCTGTGGCTGGACGCGAAAATCATTTTGCGAACCGTCGTCAACGAACTGAAGGGTGGCGCCGGCTTTTGACGCCGGTCTGAGGCTCCTCGGATATTATACAAAGTTCGAATAGTGGTTTCAGCCACGAGGTCACCATCATCGCTAAAAATCGGTGGCGCCTCGAGCGGTTCTGTACGGGAGCCGATATCGCCGCAACAGAGATGACCGTTATACCAAATCGCTACAGGCAAGCGCGTCCCGACTGCAAATCCACCCGGCATCAGTTTGCTTGAAATGATCCAGTACTGCGCCATTCATTTCAGTTGTGAACGGCGGAGCGGTTTGCCTGCGCTGCAAAACCGAGGTTGCCGTCGCCCGTTCACCGAGAAGCTGTATGTAGCAGCGAAGGTCTGCCTCAGCTTAGTCGCGAGTGCCACCGGCGCGGTAGGTTTTACCGACGCAACCAGCTGCTGAAGCGCTATGCGGGTGAAGGTCGATCAGCCATAAACATTCGAAGGAATGACAAAAAACGGGCTGATGCAAAAAGGCTGGTCTGGGCGCTGTCGTTACCGCGTCCAGACCGCTGGTTAGAGTTAGGCAACCAACTTACGGCGCTTGAGGAAGAGGGCAGCAGCGCCGATCCCGAGGGCGCCAAGGCCTGCGCCGGCCTCAGGCCCGGGGACGGCGGTAACGGATACGTCGGTCAGGACACCGTCCGCATTAGCCGAGTTCAATGACACGTCCTTGAAAGAAAGGAGCGTCGATGTCGAATTCGCGGTGAAATTGAACGAGAAGGTCTTAGTGGCAAGAGTTGCCCAATCCTTCGTCAGGTCGCCGACGCCAACTGTGAGGAGCTCGGTCCAGCTTCCAGCAGAAACCTTTAGGTCCTGCCCATTGCTGTCGCCCCACGCACCGTAGGTAAAGGTCAAATTGTAGACCTGCCCAACGATCGTCGTCAGAGACTGCGAGAGAACGCCGCCAGGAAACTGCCCGCCGCCGAAAGCGGCCCAATAGTTTACGCCAGAACGGGGAACCCCGTTAATGCCGTTGTAGTCCGTTTCCGCGATTGCATTTACAATGCCACCCGCCGGGTTCCAGAAATCGAGTTCCGAACTGAAATTGCCATTGGATACAAGGTTGGCCGCGGAAGCGAAGCTGACCGATCCCAAAAGGGCCAGTGCAGCAGCTGCAGCCATTATTCTAAGTTTCATCACATTCCCCCAATCGAAGGTTTTAACTCCGCACAGCCGTTAGCAAAGCGTTAACATTCGCGACGAGTCAAGTATATCTATTGGCTGAGGTTAATGGCGCTAGCTTAGTGTTGCGGATAAGCCACCTATAATAAAAATAGGTCCAAGACCAGTATCGATAAGTCGCAGTGAAAGACAAGCGCTCCGCATCGGGTGCGGTGATACCGTGCGGAGCGCCCATTTATCGCGTTGCACCAGCAACGCTGCCTAGAAATACAGGATCTCTGTAATACTCAATTGAAACACGAAAACAGGATTAGCAGGTAAGGTTACCGGCCTCGCGCTGTTATTACCTTGTCATATGCTCGCCGAGCGTTGATCAGGAATGGGGCAACCGGGTTAGCGAACTGCCGGAAAATGGGACATAAGTCCCGCTAAGACACAAAAACGCATTTTCGCTAAAATTGAATCTTTCGATTTAAACGAGCGGAAGGACGACCGGTGTAATTTGAGACATCGACACAGACCACCAGGCTGCGGACAGGCAGCCTGCGCAACAGTGGTTACACCTGACGGGGATAAAAATGCGTTTCAAGTTTGTACCAGCAGCTGCAATCCTCATTGCAGCTATCGCCCAGCCAGCCTTCGCCTTCGCCTTCGGTCCGGCGGGTATGGGACGTGACCTGATGTATACAGCGTCAATCGCACCTGCAACGGATGCCAAGATCGTTAGGACAGGGTTCGTCCGACCGAACCTTCCAGGCGCGCTGGCCGGAACGAACCATATCGAGTCGGGCGCTCTTTCGGTCGGTGAGCTGTCTCGTCCACTGAGTGTTGTGATGAACTTGTTCATCCAAGGTGTATTGGCTCAGACCGCTCGCGCGATCGATGCTGGCGTGGAACTCACTGCTGCCCGATAATCCCTGCGAAACAGGAGCAAGGCCCGTTACCGGGCTGCAGGATGCTCTTTGAGCTCCAGATGTGGCCCGTGGGTGACAGTGCGATCCAAAAAGTTGATAGCCCGCGATAATCCTTCCGACACAACCCATTTGGGTGGTGTCGGATCGCATGCGATATGTTTCATTCTGATACACATCGTCGCAGGGTTGGGTTGCTTGGGTGAAGATCGCTGTAAAGTCAGAGCTGATTGCATTTGTGCGATATCGCGAACGCGACCAGCGTCTTGCCGTTACGTTTAACGACGGCTCGACGCGAGAGTACGGATTGGTGCCGCTTGAAGTCGTTGACGCACTTAAATCAGTTCCGTCCCCAGGCAGGTACTACGTAGAAGAAATTCGCCATAGTTTTCCGCGCATTTCGACGATCCCGGCCCGCCGCTCGCTAGCGACGCGCTGGCTGTTCTCTCATGCGTAAACTAAGATGGCGACGCGCGACGTCTATTTCTTCTCGCTTTTCTTGCCGACGGCGAAGTAGCTGAAACCATGTCTACTGACTTCGGCGGCGGGATAGATGTTGCGCAGGTCGACGATCGTCGGCGTTTTGACCGTGGTCTTCAGGCGCTTGAAATCGAGGGCGCGGAACTCATCCCATTCGGTGACAATGACGATCGCGTCGGCACCCTCGGCGATCTCGTAGGGATCCTTGCCGTAGGTGACAGGTCCGAGCATGCCCTTGGCGTCTTCCATACCTTCCGGGTCATAGGCATGGACTTCGGCGCCGCCATCGAGCAACGCCTGGATGATGGTGATCGACGGGGCGTCGCGCATGTCGTCGGTGTTCGGCTTGAAGGTCAGGCCGAGGACGGCGATCTTCTTGCCGCGCACGCTGCCGTCGCAGGCGGCGATGACCTTGCGGCCCATGGCGCGCTTGCGGTTGTCGTTGATGGCGACCGTCGTCTCGATCAGCCGCATCGGGCTGTCGTAATCCTGCGCGGTCTTGACGAGAGCCAGCGTATCCTTCGGGAAGCAGGAGCCGCCATAGCCGGGGCCTGCATGCAGGAACTTGTCGCCGATGCGTTTGTCCATGCCGATGCCTTTTGCGACCTTCTGCACGTCGGCTCCGATCTGCTCGCAGAGGTCGGCGATCTCGTTGATGAAGGTGATCTTCATCGCCAGGAAGGCGTTGGCGGCATATTTGATCAGCTCGGAGGTGCGGCGTTCGCAGAAATAGAGCGGCGCTTCGTTGAGATAGAGCGGGCGATAGACCTCGCGCATGACTTCCACGGCGCGCGGCTCTTCGGTGCCGATGACGATGCGGTCAGGGCGCTTGAAATCAGTGATCGCAGCACCCTCACGCAGGAATTCCGGATTGGAGACGACGGCGATGTCCTTGCCGGGGAATTCTTCGCGGAAGATGCGCTCGATCTCATCGCCGGTGCCGACGGGCACGGTGGACTTGGTGACGATGACGGTGAATCCGGTGACGGCAGCGGCGATCTCACGGGCTGCGGCATAGACGTAGCTCAGGTCGGCATGACCGTCGCCACGGCGCGATGGGGTGCCGACAGCGATGAAGACGACGTCGGCGGCAGCGACGGGCGCCGCCAGATCTTTGGAAAAATCAAGGCGGCCGGCCGCCCGGTTATGCTCGATGATCGCGTCGAGGCCCGGCTCGAAGATCGGCACTTCGCCGCGCTCCAGGGCATCGATCTTGGCTTCGGACTTGTCCACACAGGTGATGTGGTGGCCAAAATCCGCAAGGCAGGCGCCGGACACCAGGCCGACGTAACCAGAACCGATCATAACAATACGCATAGTATTCTTTCCATGGTCACACTGTTAATACCGCGCTAACCTTCTGCATGGTGCAACGCAGCAAATCAAACGATTTTTTTGGGAAGAGTCGGTCTAGCCGCTAGTTGCGGCCGAACTCGTCGACGAGGCGAATGATGTCATCTTCGCCGAGATAGGAACCGGTCTGCACCTCGATGAGCTCCAGCATGATCTTGCCGGGATTGGCAAGGCGGTGGACTTCGCCGAGCGGGATATAGACCGACTCGTTTTCACGCAGCATCTGCACATTCTCGCCGATCGTCACTTCGGCAGTGCCCTTGACGACGATCCAGTGCTCGGAGCGGTGATG
>NZ_JBFTRK010000030.1:0-7523 GCF_056399485.1 Rhizobium sp. 01N424 | reverse complement strand
CAGCGCGAAGAAACTGCCGACATCGGCGACTTACTTCCGTTCCGCTTCTCCAAAAACCCCGCCAATTGATAGGCCCGGATATCGCTTCGCAAAAGGGGCCGGTGCGGTGATGCCGCATACGTCAATGTGCATGGAAGATCGCGCTTACGGTTTTCCGGTAGATGTGGTTGCCTAACAGCCTGAGCATCGAATCCCGGACGAATCCCGATCCCGTCCGCAACCTGTCTCTCTTCCGCGATTTCTCCTGCACCAACGCGATCCGCGGGGAACGAACCGTGTGGAACTGCTCCAGCGCCCGGTCGACAGGTTCATGGGAGGTGAGGATGTTCGCAAGTACGACCCCGTCCTCGAGCGCCATCGCCGCTCCCTGCGCCACGCTTGGAGACGTGGCATGTGCGGCGTCTCCGATCAAAACGAGGCGGTCTGCTATCCAGCGTCGTGCTTGCACCTCCTGGAGGGCCGCGCGATAGACCTGCACATCACTGCGCAACCCGGCGACGACTGGCCCCAGTGCACCGCCGAAATCCCTGAACAGTTCCCTCAGATTGGCTATGGAGCCATCTGCGAACTCGGGGGACGGAGGGATGGGGATGCTGGCAGGATTGTGGCTCCGATCCGTCGTGCGGAAGGGCGTAAAGCCAGCTGACGAGCGCTCGCCCGACCTTCCCTAGGCGGCGCCATCTTCATCAAGAAGTACCTTAATGAGCGTGCCCTCGTCTCTCAGACCACTTCGGAATGCGAGCACAATACGTTTGGCAAGCTCTTCCCGATGCATGTCCAATGCGATCTGCTTCGTCACAGAAACGTGGTCAAAAACGCGCTGGCAGATTGCTAGGTCGCGAGGCGATAGGATCGACGCCTCTCTTGTCTCAAACATCGAAATCCCTTGTTTCATTGAAGGCCTGCGATCCGATGGCTGTATTGCGTGGGGTCCATGAAGAACAAAAATTCGTCGATCAGTTCGGCTTGATCAGGCTTCGCTGATCAGAAGAAGGCTCCTGTCGTCGCCGATAAATGCGGCTTGAAGGCCGAGGAACTTCGCATGAGCTAGTATCATGTCAGACGTCTTCGCGACATCCGGACGCTGCCAATTCAGGTCGATGAAACAGTTCAGCAAGTCCTGCATTGAAATCGGCCAAAAAGAGACGAAGAGCAGTGAGTTGAGTTCTGTCTGCCACGCGAAAGTTAATTCAGCTTTGTTCTGCGTTCAACCGAAAAACAGTGGCCGCCAAGTCCGTCCGGCCGGCCGGAAACCGTTACCGGTTGCCGATAAAGCCTTGGTGTCAAACCATTCGTTTCGGCCCCAATGGTTCCGCGGGCTTAGTCTCGATGGGCATGGAAAAAGTGAAGCGGATCATTTTCTCGTCGGACAAAACCGCTAACGTTCCTCCGTGGGCGTGAGCGATATCTGATGAAATGTAGAAGTCTAACCCCATCCCCTGGCTTTTCGAACTCTCCGCTCGTTCAAAAGGTTAAAAAAGCTTGTTGAGAGATTGCACCGGGGTTGGCGCCTTTCCAAGGAGATTGGAGAACATCTGTCCCAGCCGCGCATGGTCGATCGGTAGCGCAGCGTGGTCGAGATCAATCTGTGCGGCGTCTAGCCTATCTCTGGCGTCAAGATGGTAGGCGATCAGCTCAGCGAAAATTTACACGTTCCTATCGTCTCGGGGTTGTTCGCCTTTTAGTTTTGAGTGTTAGCACGGCTCTCTGCCCTCGGCACAAAACCTACCGAAAATCCGAACAGGCGCCCAATTCTTTCCAGTGTTTCCAGTGTCGGGTTTGCTTTGCCGGTTTCGATCTCAGCCACTTGACGCCGCGTAAGTGCCAGCGTTTTGGCAAACTCTTCCTGGGTCATGCCGAAACTCTTCCGGATTGCCGCTACTGCGTCGGGCAGCCTTAAATCACCAGTTCGAGCTCGCTCAGCAAGCCTGCGCCGGTTCTCAAGAACCTGTTCTTTTGTGGGCTTTTTCCAGCGAGCCATTCACCTTTTCTCCGGCATCATAACTTCGCCTGCAAAACGCTATCGGCGATTTGAGTGCAGCGTGACATCGCGCGCTCTAAAATTTCCGGACTGCCGCCAGGTCTTTCGCAATGCTCGGCGCCTCATGCAGTCGTTCCGCAAATGTCAGAAGTGCGGACGCGAGTATCTTTTGCTCCGTGAGATCGGGAAACAGTTCGGCGCAAATTTTCTTCCAATCAGGGAAATGATCCCGGCCGGAATCTCGCATCGTGGCCCATCTGGTGGAGCGAACGATCCCCTCCTTGGCGAGCCGCATTGGTGCGAAATCAAAGAGCGGAGACAGACGGACAGTTCCGTCTTGGAACTTGGTGAGCGCGGTATTTCGACCATGATTGTCGGGATTGCCGAGAGCCAGGTTGGCGATGTCCCGTTTCAGGTACTCTACGACGTCCGCGAGGGGATCGGCGGAATATTGGCGCAGAATGTCGATATAGGCCTCATGCGTGCCAACATATCCGAAGTCGGCAACGCCAATGGCCGAAACAAGGCTTTCTTGACCAAGCCGGACGGTTCCACCTCCCTCTTTTTTCTTTCGATCAAAACGTGGAATGATGAGGACGCCTTCGGCGTAGGTCGAAGGTTCACTGACATTAAGGCCGATGTCTTGAGCGATCCGCGAATAGAGCGCTTCGCCTTCAAGAATGAGCCGGTCTACGGGCTCATTGCTGCGGACCAGCTTGACGATCACATGCCGCACGGCCTCATCGTCGGACACGAAGCTGTCGGGATAATAAAGGCCATCTGTAGCCTGAGTCATGGAGACCTTCAGCCATTCGCCTTGCAGGCCACTTGAGCCCGAAGCAAGCATACCGAAACGATCGGCGACTTCCATGAAACGATCTGATCGTTCAAGGATCTCAGCCTCTGTCACTCCTTGGCGCTGCACACAGTGTAGCCGCTGCTTCTCTGCCTCAGCGGCTTCCTTTATGCGGACATTACCTATTCCGCCTGCAGCAGAGCGCAGAAGTAGAGGAAGATCCGAGCTGCGTGCTCCCTCGCTGAGGCCTAAATGTTCGGCCAGCTTGCGCCTTGGGTGTCCTTGCGGCATTAGATCGAGCAAGAATGGTGGCCACGTTGAGGTATATCGATTCTCGAGGTCAACGGGATAACGGATTGAAAGTGCGCGATTGCTACTTGCCGCGTTTCCTTCTGCAAAATCCACCGATGCGAACCGTATAAAGTAATCGAGATCGTAATCGACTATCGACGCACCCTGAAAACCGGCTACGTCGTTCTTGAGTTCAAGTGCCGCGGCTTGATGCCATTCATCCTCGAAATGGGTTTGAAGAGTGACGAACATTAATTGACCACCTTTGGTGGATCAATATATTCCATATTCTTCGTTATTCACCCATTTAAGGGGGTGTATATAGGCTGAGATTCCCGGTTTTGCCTTCCGCGTGATCAAAGTCGGCCTAATGCGTTCAGGAGACGACAACTCACGATCGCCTCGCACCAGATCGCCGATCGGTACGCCATGCCATGCCACGATTAGGTCAAGCGCAGCCCGGTTGGCAACGGCTGTGGCGGCGGGCGGCTTGAGTTTGAGGAAACGTTCCGCGGCACTGCCTTCGTTGATCCAGTCATTGTCGCCTGCAAGTTTGAAGACCGCATCGGCTGCATTTTCGGTGTTTGCATTTTCTTCGATGATCCGCGCACCTATTGCCGCCTTCATGTCCTCGTTGAACGAGGTCGCATGCTCACTGCGAGTACGGAAGGCTTCCAGGAAGCGCTGGCGCAAAGAAGACACATCGACGCGGAACTACCCATGTCGTCACCGACCGCCGCCTGCGCGATGGAAGGTTGGTCCGGTGCCTTGTTCTGAATGATCTCAAGCGTCCTGATGCGCTGCCGCTGTACCCGGCGGCCGGTCAGGAACAGGCGGCCATCGTGCATCGGGCCAAGGATGACGGCGCTGGCTGCAGACAGATATGCATTTGGATAGAGGTATTTGGCAATGCGCACAGCGTGAAGGCGTACTGTATGGTCTATGTCATCGTCGGCGTCGACATAGATGCCGCACATGAGCTGGACAAGCTTTCCAGCCTCTGCCTGGCGGTGAGGGCTCATTTTATCAATGTTTTCCGCCGACGAGATGCAGAGGCATAGAGGAAACTTTCTCGTATTTCAGATACGCGATAGTTGCATTGTCACATTCGAAATTCAATACATGTGAAACGTTCGCGCATATTAAATACGCAAAAGTTTCATCCCAGCAAAATAGCATCCAGCGGATCCGCCTCTATGCAAAGCTTTGTCTGCGCACTGGGCGTCAACTCGGTGGCCAAAATGCCGGCCCAAAACTGAGGCGGCACGCTGTGGGTCACCAGCCGGCGAGGACAAGAGACGCTGGATGCGGGACGGTCGCCCTCAGCTCGCGTAACCGGGCGGGGTCTCCTGCCATCTGTGCCACGACCTGGCGAGGCTCCGTCCCTTGAGGTGGAGCGTGACGACAAGAGCCGGCAGCAGGACGATATTGGCGCACTATCTTACCAGGGGCGGGACGCCGAAACCGCACCGGCGGCTGCGTTACCGCGGGCCGAACGGTGGTAACGTGATCAGCATCAGTTTCGCCTGGGGCTGTCTTTACCGTCTTTGCGGCGACAATTTCGGCTGGTCGTATTCGGTGACCTCGATGACCGTACCGCGCTTCGGCAGGTTGGCTGACAGCCAGTCCCGCTGGGCGCCGAGGAAGGCCACAAGGTCAGTCGTAAAGAGGCCATCCTGATCGCCCGGCGCAAAGAGATCCTCCTCCCGCCCGCGCGCCTCCCACCATGAAGCAGTTTGCTCCGCACCATTCGGCGCATACTGTCTTCCAGACCAGCTCATCGACGTGATGTCGTTCCGCCGTAAGAGCGGCATTGCCGAACGTATCGCCGGCAGCGCGATTGGTGCCGACACGTTCCTTCCGAACATGGCGTCCGATGCGTTTTTCTCCTGTCTGTCCCGCACCGCGCTCGAAGCAACCGACGAAGCGGCGGGCGTTCCGGTCGAGACGAAACTGAAGATAGGTGCACAGCTCCCATTGCACATTTCGCAGACGGCAGCTTCGGTCATCTGGCGTCGCTAATCGTACCTGCCACCGAGGCCGAAGCCTAGGCGATGACGCAACTTGCAAGCGCGGCGGATGTCGGAGAGGACGAACCTGAAGCGGCGGCCAACCCGGCCGCGGCTGGTCTCGATCATGTCGGCGACGAGGTGGACAGCAGGTTCAACGAGGCGACCGAATAACCGGAGCGTAACGACGGGTTAGCGCCTGCCCAGCGCCGCCGGTTCTCGCCGGCGGCGTCTTGTCACTATCATCTAGGCAGGTCGGTGCCTGAGGTTGCGCTGCCGCTGCAGCCAGACTCCTTGCGGCCACGCGATCGGTTTGTGGGTAGGCAATACCGCTGAAGCGCGGCTAGGGCGGGACGGTAGTGGTGACGCGCCGGTCTGATGGCGGCGTATCGGCCACAGGTTCATACGCTCTGACCCTCGGCTTCGTTGCGGTCTGAACCGGACGGCGCCCGGTCAAAGGCCGCGTGCCGCGCCGCATCGCGGCAGTCTCGATGCGCGGTTCGCCAAAGCGCGGCTGCGTTTTCTGCAGGCCTGGGCCCGCAACCTCCGCAACCGCACCTCGCTCTCTTGCATCGTCCTGACCTTGGGCCGGGCCGCTTCGCCGGTTCGTATTGACCGCACCCGAGGGACAGCACCCAAAACAGGACCTCGGGTTTTTGCCCAACCAGACCGAAAGGACACCGACCATGGCACCGCTCAACCGTTCTGCTGCGACGAATCGCTCAACTACACCCCGCGCGACGACCCTCGAAATGGTCCGGCATGCCTGCCCGGACACCGCGCAGGCGCTGCGCATCTCGGAAAGCTTTGGCCTATCCGTTGTCGACAGCGAGGGAATCCGCGACCTGCACCGCCAGCAGCTTATCGATGGCGCCGAGGCGATGAAGGACGGCCTCGGCGAGAAGGCGATGCAGATCCATATGCAGCGCATCGTCGGCTCCTTCGTCGGATCGGCTCATGGAGCCGGGCTGTTTTATAGCCGCTCCGTCACCGAGGCACGCGATCTGACCGCCAGGCTTAGCAACGATCTGCGCGACGAAGATCTCGAGGGTCCGGTCGGTTTCGACAGCCGCGCCCAGAGAAAACGCGAATTCGCCGCCGTCATGGGGCTTCAGGCCCATGTCCTGCGCATGGCGGCCGAGGGCGCCGTTGTCGCTTACGAAGACATTATCGGCGAGACCTGGAAGCCCTATGAGCGCAACGGCTCGCCGAATCCCGCGACCTCCATCGACCAACGCGCCGCGTCGCTACAAATATCGGCTTTCGACTGAAGGCGCACGCTCACTGATCCATCTCGAAAGGCCGGCCTCGTCCGGCCTTTTCTCGTGTCACTCAAGGCGGCCCAGGCGCCGAGCGCGGCTCATCCCGGTTTGCGGTCTAGCCCGAGGGCAACATGAAAGCGGCGCAACAGACAAGCCGTCCTCCACTCCGTTTCGGCCCGGCACTCCTTCTCACCCGGCGCGATGGTCTCGAGCCGGGTGCGCCGCTGCCGCCCGCGCGCTGGTCGACCGCCGTGACGAGCCGCGATCGGCGCGGTGTCGAAGATGAAGGAAAAGACGATGAAAAAGTCAAAGAAAACGTCAATGAAATTATCTGGCGAGACCGGTGCTGTGCGCCCGGACGTCTACACACGGATCACCGATATCATGCTCGCTCGGTTGGAAGAGGGCGTGCGCCCTTGGGTCCAGCCGTGGAGCGCCGCCCGGCTTGCAGGATGCGTGTCGCGCCCGCTTCGCTTCAACGGCGAACCATATTCCGGCATCAATGTCCTGCTCCTCTGGTCTGAGGCCGCAAGCCGCTGCTTTGGTGCCAGCACCTGGATGACGTTTCGCCAGGCGTTGGAACTTGGAGGCAACGTGCGCAAAGGCGAGACCGGGACGATGGTCGTTTATGCCAACCGCATCAGGAAGACCGAGACCGACGCCAACGGCGACGACGTCGAGCACGAAATCCCGTTCCTGAAAGCCTATACCGTTTTCAATCTCGAGCAGATCGAAGGCCTGCCTGCGGGTTTTGGCGCATCGCCGCAGACGCCGGCCTTCAAGCCTGTCGAGCGTCTCGAGCATGCCGACGCCTTTTTCCGGGCAACGGGGGCAACGATCCGCCATGGTGGTGCGGCAGCCTTCTATGCGCCCGAGCGGGATGTGATCCAGATGCCGCCGATAGAGGCGTTTCGCGATGTCGATTATGCGACGCTCGCCCATGAGGAAATCCATAATGCCGACCGCCGGATTATGCCGATAAGGGTGGGAATGCGCCGACGTTCGCAACGATTCCGGCGCATCCTGCGCGGCATAATCGTAAGCGCGAATTTCTATGCGCCTTCTGAAGCGCAGTGCTCTGATGCATGAAGTGTCCACCAAAAACAGGTGGACACCAAATCATGGACGATGCTCCTAAACTGCAGGTGCGGCTTGTTGGCCGCGACGGCCGCCGTCGATATGAC
>NZ_JBFTRK010000029.1:0-11720 GCF_056399485.1 Rhizobium sp. 01N424 | reverse complement strand
TAACTTCTCTTGATAAACGTGACCGCCAAAGTCTCTTTCCAAGATCAGGCATCGCTGCCCGATCCGCGAACTCCGCCGCCCACGTTTCTCTTTCTTCTCATCTTCAATTGTCAAATAACAGACCAGATAACCCGGTCAAAACTTCCCGCCCCAAACCCGAAAGCCTGGGAATAAATCAGCCTCAAAGGCCAACCTTCAAGAAATCCTAGAGCGAAAGACTTCGTCGCCTGCAGCGCCGCCGCCCTCGTTCAGTGACGCGGCTTATACGGCCATCAACGCTGAGCAGTCAACACACCCAAACAAAGTTTTTTGACATTTTTGTAACAGATTGATTTGAAAAGAGGATTCTCGTGTGAATTATTCACAGCCTCGCCCTTTGTAGCGCTCTCCGGCCGGAAATCTTTATCAACCGGTCAAAAAATCGCTTTCCGCCCCTCCGGAAACCGCAAAAAGCCTGCGGAAACAGCCTGATCCTCACCGATATAATTCACGGAATGCTAAAGAACCGGCTTCGCAACGCCGCCATCGGCGCGGAACCTAATCCGTCCTGCGGTGTTCTCTCACCATTGCAGGAAAGGAGACCATTATGGCAGCCAATACCGATGACATCCGTTCGTCCGTCAGCAAGGACATTGCTTCCCTCCAGCAGGAAGTGTCACGTTTGCAGAAGATGATATCCGCCCAAGGCGCCGAAGCCTATTATGAAGTCCGCGACCGCGCCGGCAAGGCGTATGACGACGCGCTTCCCAAGGCCAAGAATGCGGTCGCGCAGATTCGTGCCGAAGGCGTCGCCGCAGCAGGTGCGGCCCGCGAGCACCCGGCAGCCACCACCACGGCGCTGGCGCTTGTCGGCGCGCTCGGCTTTCTCGCCGGCTATCTCTTGAGCGGCCAGCAACAGCCGCCGCAGCGCAACTGGTGGCGCTGATACCGCGACGCACAATAACTATGACTTTTTACGGACCTTGGTGATCTTAAATTCGCCAAGGTCCGTAAATACTTATGTCTCATAAAAACCTATTTTTAATGCCAGATATTCAAGCATAATAAGGAGGGAGGAAATGATCATGGAAAACAGGAAGACGAACTGCATCGTCGAGGTCAGCGTCAACAGCGCAAACGGCCGTCGCGCGATCGGCATCATGAACATGCAGCAGGCTCTCGACCTGCCTGAAATGGCAAGCCTGTCCTATACGCATCCCGACCCTGTGAAGGCTGCGGCCGGCATTACCATCAGCCGTCAGGAACTCGCTGGTTTCCTGGCCTATCATTGACCGGCACGGCGACGCTCAGACTGCCTTTTTAGACGGCGCTCTTCGCGCCGCTGGTTTTTGACGTCCGCTCTTATACCGCAATCCCTGAAATTCTCTGGATTTTGACCGCCCATGCTGGCGCCCGTTTGCCGTTCATGCCAAAAACCTTCGCCATGAATGGAAGAAGGACAGCGCGTTGAAGGAACGGCGCCCACCGCAGAAACTGCGTGACCGCGCCCGGCCCGGCCCCGATGCCAGCGGCAAGCGGGTCACCCTGCCCCGCGCCCTGTCGAAGCTCGGATTTTGTTCCCGCACCCAGGCGGAGCGTCTGATTGCCGACGGGCGGGTGCTCGTCGACGGGCGCAAGATCACCGATGCCAGCGCCTGGGTCGATCTCTCGACCGCCAAGATATCGGTCGACGGCACGGCGATCGCCGCCGAAGACAAGATCTACCTGATGCTGAACAAGCCGCGCGGCCTGGTGACCACCCGCCACGATCCTGAGGGGCGGCCGACCGTTTACGACTGCCTGAAGGATTTCGACGCCCCGCATCTCTCGCCGGTCGGCCGTCTCGACAAGGCCAGCGAAGGCCTGCTGCTATTCACCAACGACACCAAATTCGCCCAGACGCTTCTCGACCCGATCACCCACGTGACCAAGACCTATCATGTGCAGGTCGGCAGGATCATGGATGGCGAACTTCTGGCGGAGATGACCTACGGCGTGCGCCATGACGGCGAATTGCTGAAGGCGACCTCGGCAACGTTGCTGCGCAGCGGCGATCGCAACTCCTGGATCGAGGTCGAACTCGACGAGGGCCGTAACCGCCAGATCCGCCGCATGCTGGAGGCGCTCGATACGGAATGCCTGCGGCTCGTGCGCGTGGCGATTGGCGGACTTGAGCTCGGTGAATTGCCGAAGGGCGCCGTCCGGGCATTGACCGAGACCGAGCTTCGCGATCTGCGCCGCCGCACCGGCATGGAAAAGACAAGACGGGATTAAACCGCAGCATGACCATGGCCCCCCACGACTTCTGGCAGGAGATCCACGCCCCCGGCAGCTTCGAAGCATCCGGCACTTTCACTGATTTCTATGTTGCCGGGCTCGAGGACGGCCGCCAGCTTCGTCTGCCGATCCGCATGCTTTCGGACGGTGAGCACGCGCTGGCATCGCTGATCGTCAATCAGGCGAGCTTTACCGTTCTGGATACGCTGGCCGCGGCGCTGGTAGCAAAGCTTGCAGCCTTCGAACCCGACGTGATCGCCGGCCTGCCGACGCTTGGCCTGACGTTTGCGGCAGCCGTCGCCCAGAAGCTCGGCCATGCGCGTTATGTGCCGCTCGGCACCTCCCGCAAATTCTGGTATCGCGATGAGCTGTCCGTCGAGCTCTCGTCGATCACCACGCCCGGCCAGCAGAAGCGTCTCTATATAGACCCGCGCATGCTGCCTTTGCTCGAAGGCCGCCGTGTCGCCTTGATCGACGATGTCATATCGAGCGGCGCCTCGATCGTCTCAGGCTTGAACCTGCTTAGCGCCTGCGGCATCGAGCCGGTGGTGATCGGCGCGGCGATGCTGCAATCGGATCGCTGGCGAGGAAGGCTGGCAGCATCGGGACCGCATTGGCCGGCCCGGACGGTCGGCGTGTTTTCGACGCCGATATTGGAAAAGACAGCCGATGGCCGCTGGCGCGTTCCGGCGCTCTGATTACCGCCGCCAACGCGGCCGGTCCTGAGGATTATGCGATCTTTCTCCCGCCTCTCTCTATACAGCCGCGCCCGGACCGCTACATTCGGCTGACGGTTGCAACGCGAGCCTGCCCATGAATGTCGAGCAAGCCTCTCTGCTGGTCCTCCTCGCCGCGATGCTCGTTCTGTTTTCCCTTGACCGTTTCCGCATCGAAGTCGTGGCGATCGGCGGATTGCTGGCCGGATTTCTTCTGAAGCTCTACCCGGCCGAGGCGGTGTTTACCGGCTTCGCAAGCCCCGTCGTCATCACCGTCGTCGAAATCCTGCTGATCGTTCAGGTTCTGGCGCAGGCGAAATTCTTCGACGGGCTGGCCCAGCGCTTTCAATCGGCCGGCTGGCCGAATGCCGCCGTCATCGCCGCACTTGCCGGGATCACCGGCTTCATCTCGATCTTCATGAACAATATCGGCGCCTTCGCCATCATGCTGCCCGCAACCCTGCGGGCCGGGACGGTGCTGCAAATCCCGAGACGCCAGCTGGTCATCCCGATTTCCTTCGCCGCACTGCTTGGTGGCCTGGTGTCGCTGATCGGCACGCCGGCCAATCTGCTCGTCAGCGATACCCTGGCAAAGGCAACGGGAACGGGATTCCGTTTCTTCGATTTCGCCTATGCAGGCCTGCCGGTGGCAATCGCCGGGATCCTGCTCGTCTCCGCCCTCGCCGTCCGTCTGTTTCCGGAAACCGAAGGCGACGTCTCGGCGCCGCCGCCCGCGACCCGCCGCATCGTCGCAGAGCGAGAAATCCCGGTCACCTCGCCGCTCGCCGGCACACGGCTGGCCGATTGCTCCGAACGTTTCGGGTTGCAACCGCATGCTTTGATCCGCGGCGGCACTTTCGTCTTCGGCAGCCTGACGCAATCAGTGATCACTGCGGGAGACATACTGCTTGCCGAAGGCGCTGATGCCGTCTTTTCGGATCTGGAGGCAGAGGGAGCCCTTGCCGCACCCACCCATCCGAACGGGCTGCAGACCGATTTCGCGCGCATCGAGGCCGTCGTGATGCCCGAAAGCACGCTGATCGGCTCGCGCATCCGCTCGCTCGACGTCTTCCGCAATCGGGGCGTTTCGGTATCGGCGCTATCGATGCGTTCGCCACGCATCGAAGGCCGCTTCGAGGATCTGCAGCTGTCGATCGGCGATATCCTGGTTCTGGAAGGCACGCGGGATGCGATCGCCGAGGCGCTCGAGGAATGCGAATGCTTGCCGCTGGCGACGCAACCGGCAACAAGCAGCGTCAAGGGATCGTGGCGCCCTTTCGCGATCTTCGCCGCCGGTGTCGCACTCTCGGCCTTCGGTCTGCTGCGGCCCGAGATCGCCTTCGCCGCCGTCGTCTTCGTGCTCGCCGTGACCCGCTTTCTCAACATCCGCCAGGCAATGGCCGATATCAATTGGCCGATCGTCATTATGCTGGCCGCCATGATCCCGATCGGCTCGGCGGTGGCGACGACCGGCACCGCCGAAGTGCTGGCACACTGGCTGAGCCTCGCCGTGCCGATCTCCATGCCGCTTGCCGGCATCGCGCTGCTGCTGTTCATCGCCATGGCGCTGACGCCCTTCGTCAACAATGCCACGGTCGCGATCGTGCTCAGCCCTATCGCGCTGGAATTCGCCGCCGCCGCCCATCATCCACCGGCAGCCTATCTGATCGTCGTGGCCGCCGGGGCCTCGCTGGATTTCTTGACGCCCTTCGGCCATCACAACAATACGCTGGCGATGAGCATCGGCGGCTACCGGGTTTCGGACTTCCTGCGCGCCGGTGGCCCTCTCGCGCTGCTCGGCTATATAATGACGGTGCTGATCGTCGCGGCCGTCTGGCTTTGACCGCCATTTGCTTGACATCGCCCGCAATGAAACTAGAGCAGGGATGAACCCCTCCGACAAAGGAATGCTGAGCCCGTGCGAATCCTATCCGAAGCCCATTTCCCCGAACTGCCGAACTACTACCGCGGCAAGGTGCGCGAGAATTACGATCTTCCGGATGGCAGCCGCATCATCATCAGCACCGACCGTCTCAGCGCCTTCGACCGCATCCTCACCTGCATTCCCTACAAGGGCCAGGTGCTGACGCAGACCGCCCGCTACTGGTTCGAGGCAACCAAGGACATCTGCCCGAACCACGTGATCGCCTATCCCGATCCGAATGTCGTCGTCGGCAAGCGTCTTGACATCCTGCCGGTCGAAGTCGTGGTGCGCGGCTATCTGGCCGGAACGACCGGCACGTCGATCCTCACTCTTTATAAGAAGGGCGAGCGCGAGATGTATGGCATCACCCTTCCCGACGGCATGCGCGACAACCAGATCCTGCCGGAACCGATCATCACGCCGACCAGCAAGGAATTCGATGGCGGCCACGACGCGCCGCTGACGCCCGCCGAAATCACCGAAGGACTGCTGACGCAGGAGCAATGGGACACGCTGTCGAGATACGCGCTGGCACTCTTTGCCCGCGGTCAGGAAATGGCGGCCAAGCGTGGCCTGATCCTCGTCGATACCAAATACGAGTTCGGCACCGACGCCGAAGGCAACATCATTCTCGCCGACGAGATCCATACGCCCGATAGCAGCCGCTACTGGCTGGCCGATAGCTATCAGGCCGCATTCGAAAGCGGCGGCCGCCCGACCAGCTTCGACAAGGACTTCGTCCGCGCCTGGGTCGCCGACCGTTGCGACCCCTACAAGGATGCGATCCCGGAAATCCCCGCCGATCTGATCGAGCAGACCTCGGCCGTCTATATCAAGGCCTATGAGGCGATCACCGGAAAGACCTTCGTCCCCGATGACAGCGGCGAAACGCCCCTCGCCCGTGTGCGCACCAACCTCGCGCCCTATTTCGCCTGAGCGCCTGAAGCCGGCCTGCAGAGATGCTTGCAGGCCGGGCTTCGATCGCGCTAGCATTGAATGAAAGCGAGCCGGCAAAGACCGGCAGGGGGCTGAATGGCACGCAGGCCGCGACGAAAGGCCGAAGAGACACGCGCCGACATCCTGTCGATGGCGGAGATGCTGTTTCGTGAACGGGGCTATGTCGCCGTCTCGATCGCCGATATCGCGACCGCCCTCGGCATGTCGCCTGCCAATGTCTTCAAGCATTTCCATTCCAAGACGGCGCTGGTCGATGCCATCGCCGAAATCCATCTCGGAGCGATGGCCGACCGCTTCGGTTCCGTCGACGGCGAGATGCTGCCCAAGGAGCGGCTGCAGCGCTTCGTGCTCCGCCTGCTTGACAGCCATCTGCAGGATATCAAGGACAACCCCTATATCTTCGAGATGGTTCTGACGACCATCGAAGCCAAGTTCGAGGCGGGTAACCGCTACCGGGAGCGGATCGAACAGCGGCTCCAGCAGATCATTCAGGACGGTGTCGCCTCCGGCGCCTACCGCTGCGCCGACCCGCATCGCGCCGCAATCACCGTCGCCGACGTCCTGGCCTGCGTCCTTCATCCGGTGCTGATCGCACGCGATGACAAGGAAACGCTTGTTCACAAAGCACACGATATCGTTTGTTTTGTTGATACCGCACTGCAAAATAGCGCTTGCTAAGTGACGATTCCTGACATACGTCACTTCGGAAAGCTTTTCTTAAATTCGGATTGATGGCATTTGAATCCGGATCAACCAGCCTTTTAATATGTCGCTTGTTGCCGGCCGGAAGGCTGGTCCGGTCTGTGAATGCCCTCTGCATCAAGGAATTCAGAATGATACGGCGTGCCCTCCTCATCACCTCGGCTCTGGCAATTGGCGGACTGCTCGCAGCCTGCAGCGATAGCGGCAACAAGC
This sequence comes from Rhizobium sp. 01N424, assembly GCF_056399485.1. Lineage (NCBI taxonomy): Bacteria > Pseudomonadati > Pseudomonadota > Alphaproteobacteria > Hyphomicrobiales > Rhizobiaceae > Rhizobium > Rhizobium sp. 01N424. Next base: position 4,952 of record NZ_JBFTRK010000029.1, on the reverse strand, counting down.
AGGGAGCCGCCGGCGCTGGCGCGGCAGGGGCTGCCCAGCAGGCTTCGCCCGTCGGCGTTGTGGCACTCACCAAGGCGAATTACCCGGTGACGACGATCCTGCCTGGCCGTGCCGAAGCCTTCCAGACCGCCGATATCCGCCCGCAGGTCAGCGGCATCATCCGCGAAATCGCCTTCCGCGAAGGCGGCGAAGTCAAGAAGGGCGACCTTCTCTACCAGATCGACGACGCGCCCTATATCGCCACGGTCGAGCAGGCTACGGCGGCGATTGCCAAGGCGGAAGCCAGCGTTCCGAGCGCCCAGAGCAATCTCGACCGCTACCAGCGCCTCGTCGGCAGCGGTGCGACACAGATCGAATATGAAACCGCCAAGACGACGCTGCTCCAGGCCCAGGCCGAAGTCGCCTCCGCCAAGGCCTCGCTGGCCTCGGCGCAGATCGATCTCGACCACACCAAGATCGTCGCTCCCTTCGATGGCGTCATCGACCAGACCGCCTACAATGTCGGCAACGTCGTCGCCGCCAACCAGACGACGGCGCTGACGACGGTTCGCCAGCTCGACCCGATCTACATCTCGCTAACGGAATCGAGCACCAATCTTCTGAAGCTCCGCGATGCGATCGCCTCCGGTGAAGTGAAGGGTGAAGGCGCCAACGTCGCCTTCCGCGTCATCCTGGAGAATGGCAAGGAGTACAATGAGAAGGGCAAGCTCGATATGTCGAAGCAGATCGTCAGCGAGACGACCGGCACCTTCATCATCCGCGTGCTCTTCCCGAACCCCGACCGCGTCATTCTGCCCGGCATGTATGTCCGCGCCACCGTCGAGCTCGGCTCGGAAAACGGCTATGCGCTGCCCCAGCTCGCAACCAGCCGCGATGCCAATGGCCGCCTGACGGCGCAATTCGTCTCGGCCGACGGCAAGGTCGAAAGCCGCGTCTTCGAAGACGCGACGCCCTCCAACAACGCGTGGCTCGTCACACAGGGCATCAAGGACGGCGACCAGCTGATCGTCAGCGGTCTGCAATCCATTACGCCAGGCATGCCGGTGAAGCCGGTTCCCATGAGAATCAATGAAAACGGTGTGGTCGTGGCTGCTGAGCAGCCTGCGGCCGGTGACGCTCAGAAGCCCGCCGCGAAGTAAGTCGCGACGCTTTTCACAGTGATCCAAGCCGCACAGGAATAAACTGATGGCCAAGTTCTTCATCCGACGCCCGATCTTTGCGTGGGTCATCGCGATCACCATCATGCTCGCGGGCCTGCTCGGCATCTATACGCTGTCGATTTCGCAATACCCTGACATCGCCCCGACAACGGTGCGCATCAACGCCACCTATCGCGGCGCTAGCGCAGAAACCGTCGAGAAATCGGTGACGACGATCATCGAAAAAGGCATGACCGGCCTCGACGACCTCACCTACATGACCTCGACCTCGTCGACCGGCTCGGCCAGCATCTCGCTGACCTTCGGCAACAGCGTCGATGCCGACATCGCCCAGGTGCAGGTGCAGAACAAGCTGCAGCTCGTCCAGTCGCAGCTGCCGGGAGACGTCATCGACGCCGGCATCAGCGTCACGCGCTCTACCTCGAGCATCCTGCTCGTCGGCTCGCTGGTTTCGACCGATGGCAAGCGCTCCTCCGTCGATCTCGGCAACATCGTTTCGAACTCGATCGAAGATCAGGTGCAGCGCCTCGAAGGCGTCGGCAGCATCAATATCTTCGGTTCCGGCTACGCCATGCGCGTCTGGCTGGATCCTTACAAACTGCAGAAGTTCCAGCTGACGCCAAGCGATGTGACCTCGGCCATCGAGGCGCAGAACACGCAGGTTTCCGTCGGCTCGCTCGGCGCTCAGCCGACCACCGAAGGCCAGCAGCTGAACGTCACGATCACCGCCCAGAGCCAGCTGACGACCGTCGCCGACTTCGAGCACATCATCCTGAAGGTCGAGAAGGACGGGTCGACGGTACGCCTCAGCGACGTCGCCCGCATCGAGATCGGCCAGGAAAGCTACGGCGGCTCGTCCCGCTACAATGGCCAGCCTTCGACCGGCTTCGCGGTCAACCTGGCGATCGGCGCCAACGCCATCGACACCGCCGCCCGCGTCCGTGAATCGCTCGAAAGCATCAGTGGCTCGCTGCCCGAAGGCGTCGAAATCACCTATCCCTACGACACGACGCCCTTCGTCGAGCTGTCGATCGAAAAGGTCGTCCACACCCTGATCGAAGCGATCGTGCTTGTCTTCGTCGTGCTACTGATCTTCCTGCAGAACCTGCGCGCCACGCTGATCCCGACGATCGCCGTGCCCGTCGTTCTGCTCGGAACCTTCGGCATCCTTGCGGCGACAGGCTATTCGATCAATACGCTGACGATGTTCGCGATGGTTCTGGCGATCGGTCTGCTCGTCGACGACGCCATCGTCGTCGTCGAGAACGTCGAGCGCATCATGTCTGAAGAGAAGCTCTCGCCGCTCGAAGCGACCGAGAAATCGATGGGTGAAATCACCGGTGCCATCATCGGTATCGCGCTCGTTCTGACCGCCGTCTTCATTCCGATGGCCTTCTTCGGCGGCTCGACCGGCATCATCTACCGGCAGTTCTCGATCACCATCGTCTCGGCGATGTTGCTGTCTGCCCTCGTTGCCATCGTGCTGACGCCGGCGCTTTGCGCCACGATGCTGAAGCCGGTCAACGAGCACAAAAAGAACCGCGTCGGCGACTGGTTCAACCGCAACTTCACCCGTTCCACCAACGGCTACGTCCGCACCATCGGCTACCTGCTGAAGCGGCCGGTCCGCGTCATGCTGTTGTTCCTGATCGTCGGCGGCGGATGTGCCTATCTGTTCACGAAACTGCCGAGCTCGTTCCTGCCGCAGGAAGACCAGGGCGTATTGCTGACAATCGTCACCACGCCGCCAGGCTCCACCTCGCAGCAGACCCAGGCCGTCGTCGAGAAGGTCGAGAAATATTACCGCGAGAACGAGAAGGACGCCGTCGATTCGGTCTTCGGCGCTCTCGGCTTCGGTTTCAACGGTTCGGGCCAGAACAGCGCGATCGTCTTTACCAAGCTCAAGGACTTCTCGCTGCGCACCGACGAGAACCTGCATGCGCAGGCCGTCGTCAACCGCGCGCTTAAGAACTTCTTTACCATCCGCGAGGCGCAGGTCTTCGCGCTGCTGCCGCCGGCCATCCAAGGCCTCGGCGTATCCAGCGGCTTCTCCATGTATCTCGTCGATACCGGCGGCCATGGCACCCAGGCACTCGATGCGGCATCAAAGCGGCTGATCCAGATGGGCAACAGCAGCGGCAAGATCGTCGCGCTGCGCAGCAACAACAAGGAAGTCGAACCGCAGATGAAGATCATCATCGATCAGGAAAAGATCGGTGCAATGGGCGTCGACATCGCCTCGGTCAATTCGATGCTGTCGATCATCTTCACCGGCCGCGACGTCAACGACTTCACGCTGAACGGCGAGATCAAGCCCGTCTACGTGCAGGGCGACGCCCCTTTCCGAATGCAGCCAAGCGATCTCGATCACTGGTATGCCCGCAACACGGCTGGCGAAATGGTGCCCTTCTCCGCCTTCACCACGACGGAATGGGCAAAGGGCGCCCCTTCGCTTGCCCGCTTCAATGCGGTCAGCGCCATCCCGCTCGACGGCGCCTCGGCGCCGGGCGTCAGCTCGGGTGACGCGATGAACGAGATGGAAGCGCTGACGGCGCAACTCGGGGGCGGCTATACCGTTGCCTGGCAGGGCATTTCCTATCAGGAGCGGCTCTCCGGCTCGCAGGCGCCGATTCTCTACGCGATCTCGATTCTCGTCGTCTTCCTGTGCCTTGCAGCGCTTTACGAAAGCTGGTCAATCCCGTTCTCGGTGATCATGGCCGTACCGGTCGGCGTGCTCGGCGCGCTTGCCGCGGCAACGCTCTTCGGCCAGGCCAACGACGTCTACTTCAAGGTCGGCCTTCTGACGACGATAGGACTGGCGGCGAAGAATGCGATTCTCATCGTCGAGTTCGCCAAGGACCGCATGGAGACGGGGATGAGTCTTCTGGAGGCGACTCTCGAAGCGGCAAGGCTGCGTCTGCGCCCGATCATCATGACCTCGCTCGCCTTCATCCTCGGCGTCGTGCCGCTGGCGATCGCGACCGGTGCCGGCTCGGCGGCCCAGAATGCCATCGGTGTCGGCGTTCTCGGCGGCATGCTGGCGGCGACCGCGCTCGGTATCTTCTTCGTTCCGTCCTTCTTTGTGGTCATTCGCCGGGTCTTCTCGCGGCGCAAAAATGAGGCGGGAGTGTGATAAAAATACACTGCCAGAATGACTGACTCATTGCTACATTGCCGCGGAACTGCTTCGGCATGGTGTATCTCGTTGGCACGGAGCGCGGCCGATTGCGAAGCATGATGCTTCGGACAAGAAATTTAGAACTTGGTCGAGTTACAGGAAGAACATTGCATGGTATCTCTTCGTTATGCCACACCGGCATTGATGCTTTTGTTGGCCGGCTGCGTGAGCGGTCCGGATCATGTCCCCCCGGAGATGCCGCTTCCCGCGAAGTTCGGTGAAGGCGGGGTCAAGAGCAATGGTGATGTTGCGACCGCCCAGTGGTGGACGGCCTATCGCGATCAGCGGCTGAATTCGCTGGTGGCCCAGGGCATCGGCCAGAACCTCGACGTGCTGCAGGCGCTGGAGCGCATCAACGCTGCCGAAGCTCAGGTAACGGTCGCCGGTGCCGGCGCCCTGCCGAGCCTCGTCGTCGGTGCTTCCCATACCGTCAGCGGCCAGATGGGCAACCTTCGCACCCGCTCCGGCGCCACCAACACCACCGCCGGTGAAGCCAATGTCTCCTGGCTGCTCGATCTGTTCGGCGAATACCGCCGTTCGAAGGAAAGCGCGCTGGCCTCGCTGGATTCGGCCTATGCCACCGCCGATGTCGCCAAGCTCACCTTCCTCCAGGA
>NZ_JBFTRK010000028.1:0-12674 GCF_056399485.1 Rhizobium sp. 01N424 | reverse complement strand
AGGGCACTTGCCAAAACCGGCGTCGGATACATGGCGAGATAGACGTTGGCGACGGTGGCCCGCGACTGATTTAGGATGAAGCGGAAAGGACGCTCCGTCTTCGTATCGCCACGGCCCATGTAGGTGCAAACAATGGGCGAGGGCGGGCGGTTTTCCTGCGCATACCAAAGAGTGCGGTGGCTGCACAGATAACGCTCGTGAAGCCCCCTCGCCTTCCCCTCTTCAAGATAGGCCAAAAGGGAGGGATAGCGTCGCGCAATTTCCTGTTCAGGCAAACCGGGGTCCAGGAGAAACAGGCGACGCTCCAAGCGGGGAAGCCCCTCGGAGTCGGCCTCAATCTCATCGGTCTTCACATAGCGCGGGCTGGGCAGAATAGGTCGGAAGCATTCAAGCGGCAGGCCGCGCGCCTCGATCTCTTCGGCACTCAAAATGAAATAGCCATTGTCGCCGGTGGCGAGGCCGCGCTTGATTTTGAAAAAGTCGGAAACGGTCGGCAAAGTTGATTTAGCCCGCACGTTCGCGTTGGGGAACCGAGTCCATTTTGCCTCCTGCGCCAGCGAGACAGCCGGGACCATCTTTGAGATTTTCGGCGCGGCCATCGTGCCGCCGAACGTGAACTCCACAGCATGACCGGCGGGCGGTGGCTCGTTGCGGAACCACACAACGGCTGACGATACCAACGCGTCGGCAAACTGCACGTCGCTCGGGTCGAAACGGTGAATATGCAGCAGCGTCACGCGGTCCAATAAGTAGCGTTTTACGGCCTGGCCGTAATTTACGTCCATGAACTCGCTCGGGATGAGCCAGCCAGAAATAGCGCCTGGCGCGAGCCAAGCTTGCGCCAGGCCCATGAAGTAGCAATACAGCCCGGCAAGCCCAGCGATGCGCGTTCCGCATGCTAGCTGCGTCCGTAGTTGCAAACGCCCCTTTTCGCCGTTCGGCATGTGGTGGTGTCGGACATAGGGCGGGTTGCAGATTAGGAGATTGAAGCGCGGATCGGCGTCTTCCTGGGTGAAGTCAGATAAGGTCATCGACAAAGGCGTGTCGGCCCAAAGCTTGGCGGCCGGAATGCCGTAATGTGGGTCGATCTCGAAACCCTGAGCTTCGCGGATACGTGCAGCCGGAAAGGTTTTCAGAAGTGCGGAATAAAATGATCCCGTCCCAATGGCCGGATCGAGAAACTGCACGGCGGCGTCGGCAGGCAAGAGGCTCCTAGCATAGCCAAGAATGTCCTCGGCTAGAGCGGTCGGCGTGGCAAACTGCCCTAGCTTGTTACGTTCGAGCGGAGTCTTTTCGCGGTCAAGCTCCCCTTGCAGGGCGAGGCGGGCCGTTTCCCGGGCGGCAAGGTCTATGGACCTGGTCATATGCCGAACTCCGCGAGATCGTCGATGCGATGTTCCCAAACCCAATCAATGCCCTCGGCGGCTTCATAGCCGAGATAGCCGCTGTCAAAATAACCGCACAAAAACAGGTTGAAACGCACCTGTCCGCCGTAATTGCTGCGAAGCTGCGCCATTTTCACAGCCTCTTCCTTGCGACGTTTGTTAGTGTTGGTGAAGTCACCGGCCGATTTAGCTTCGATAAAGATAGGTAGTTCCTTCGGATCGGAACCAAGCGGCTTAATCACCGCATCCACTGGAATATTGATCGTTTGCACTCCGCCTTCCAGCTTCACCGGCACATTCATGCGAAAGCTGAAAGTTCCGGGAGGCATGGCGTCGAATTTGGTGCCGACCGCAACCTGACGATACTGCTTCGCCTCAAGCCATGCCTTGATCGCGGCAAGCTGTCGTTTTTCCTGCGCATTACGAATGATCGGATTGGCCACAGCTCCACAAAGCCTATCTGCGATAATGGTGGCTGCGCGGTGAATCTCTGGCTCGGTCGCTTGGGCCTCGCGGCCCAGCCACACGAAAATATCTGGGTCGGCCAATTTTTCAATGATGGTGCCGATCTTTACGAGATCAGCGTCCATCGCGGCAGCTCCCATGCGCGGCGGGAGTTTCCTTGTCAGCTCCATCGTCTTAACGAGACTGGGAGACACCCCCGAAAGGCCGATAAGTCGGTCAACAGCAATGGGCGGACAGGTCGACATGCGCAGCGTCGACAGAACTTCCGGGTGCTTCCGCAAGATCACCGGCTTAATGTTTGTCATGTTTTCGGTGGCATGCAGCGTCGCTTCGACGGTCTTCGTCGTTTCGATGCGCGTTTCGCGGAATGCCTTCGGTGCGAAGTTCATAAACCAGTCGTTATACATATCGACTGAATTAGCGATGTCGGCTTTCCAATTTTGGGGCTTGTCGAGATTTACGGGCATTATCACTCGGTTTTCTTGCTCTGGTTTTGGTATAGCGCCCACATTTCTTCGAAAAGCTTTTTGAGACTGATACTCCGTCGCGCCGCTTCTACCTTCACGGCGGAAGCTTGTGCCGGTGAAAGGCTGAATCCGACGATTTGACGGACGGACTTATCTCTGAGTCGACTCGATGCTTTTGCCATAGTTCATCATGTCGACATGTCGACGCCAGGGTCAAGGTCGCCGTCGCTTTCTTCCCCAACCTAGCTGTTCCCTGTTCGATCCGCGCCGGAGGCGGGATCGACCGCCCGAAGGGCGGAACCGAATGTTCCCCGTCCCGATACCTCATGCGCACCGACGCGCGCAGCGAAGGGCAAAAGCGGCGAAGCCGGGACCAGAGCCACGCGCAGCGCAGCGAGCATGGCGAGGACCCACCTTTTGCCCGTAGTGAGCACGGCGGTAAGCTGGCGGTCGGGATGGAAAACAAAGCATCGGCTGAAAGCCGATTCCGCTTATGTGTTCAGATGGGCGTTCTCTGTGGCCCTGTAAGTTATCCACAGGCCCTGTCGATCTCTTTTCTAATTTCTTTTTTTTAAGTTCAAAGATTCAGGGGCTTCTAAGCTTTGTATTTACTCGCTTTTTTATCCTCGATCATAACGGATTGGGGGCCTATCGTAACGATTCGGGGGGTTAGATCATAACGGTCTGGGGGGCATATCATAACGAATTGGGGGGCCAGGGAAGCGAGGTTATCCACAGGGCGACCGCACTGCCGGACCCTCATCATAACAAATCGGGGGCCTCTTTTCGTGCGTAACATAACGGGTTGACCAGTGTTACGTTATGTCTGAAACTCGAAAGGATGAGCTTAGCGATTCAACAAAAGGCCAGCCTCGACGGCTTCGTAAAACCAGGCGAATTGATCGACATTCGCGCGGGGGCCGAGCTGTCTCTGCAGGATAGGCGCATTTTCAATCTGCTGATCGAAAACGCCTGGTCGCAAATTGGGGAAGACACTACGCATCGCATCGCAATCAACCGGCTGCGCGGCCCCAGGCACAGGGGAGGCGAGCGTGTCGCAGATAGCGTGAAGACGCTTATGACGACGCTCGTTGAAGTGCCTGTTAGCCTGGAAGGACAGGCGGCCGTCTTCTCAACGCAGCTCCTGGGCGAAACAACGCGGATGATCGATGAGGACAGCCCGAACGCGGTGCTGATCTACAGCTTTCCGAAGGGGCTGCGTCGGATCATCCAGGACTCGCGCTATTGGGGGCGGATCAAGGCGCACGTCATGTTCGCCTTCAGCTCAAAATATGCGCTTGCGATGTACGAGGCGGTCTGTCTGCGGGGAAATCTCCGCGTGAACGAGCAACGTTTCACGGTCGAAGAATTCCGCGCCTTGCTCGGCATAGAGGATGGGAAATATCCAGGCTTTCCGCAACTCAAACAGCGGGTAGTTGATCCTGCTGTGGCGGAAGTGAATGGCCTCTCCGATTTCAAAGTGGAAGTCGATCCGGTGCGCGACGGCGGCATGGTACGCGGCCGGTTGAGAGGCTTCGTTATCCGCTGGGAAAAGAAGACTCCGGACGAATGGAAAAACGCCTTGGATGAGCTGCGCAGGCCCCGTGTCGGTCGCATGGCTCGGATGAGTGGCAAGGTCGAAAAAGTTTTCTAGGGGTTCCCGTCATGCCCGAACTGGTGATCCGTCCCATGCAATGGTCGGCGCTGCCGCCGCTCCACGAAGCCCCGCCACTGGATGGGGGCGATGTGGCGTGTCTTCACGAAATCCAGGCGGTGCTTGCCAGGCACGGCAAGCTGGATCGCTTCGCAATCCACCTGGCGCACAGCCATTTCGAATTGGCACCTGACGAAGTGCTGATCGAGCGACCGGACCCTGATGGCCGGACGCAACACGTAACCGTCGGCCGCCTCGAGGACGAACCTGCGGCACGGCCGACAACCTGGCTATTCGATGAAGGGCCAGAGCTGCGCCTGTCGGATGCGGTCTATTGCGTCTGCGTTTCGGACCCTGGCAAAACTGATGCCTGCGCACGGCACGGCAAAAGCTCGTCGCCGTCAAAATCTAAGATCGACGAAGACCGCGCGGCGCTGAAACGGATCAGTGAGGACGCCGCACGCCATGAACAAGGCTTCCCGGTCGGCGGTGGTCGCGGACGTGAACGAAACCGACGCGACGACAACTAAGACGGCCGCGGCCCGGATGGCCGCTGCGGCTGGTGCTGCTCGTCGCTATGGATCGAGCGACCTCCCCTGCCCTGTCGCTGGCCCTGGCGCATTCGCTGCGCACGGCTGTTGAACGGTTCATAAGCCTGCCGACGCTCGGCGTTTCGCTTCTGCCATGCGCGGCGCACGTCTTTCCACTGCTGATCCTGCGTCGCCCTGAGCTGATCGCCCTGCTGGCCGTATTGATGGCGTAGGCGGGCGAAGTCCTGGGCAGCCCCCTCCTCGATGCGATTCTGTGCGGTGTTGATCTCGTCGCGGATCTGCTTGGCGAACTGGCGGCGCTGCACCTCCTGCTGACGGTCGAATGTCGCGCGGCGCTGCGATGCTGAGAACATCGACCAGAAAAGCGTCAAGGTATCCAGATTTGGATTTTCCCGGCGTAGCGTTGAATAGGTCATCAGCATGGAGACGACGCGCAACAGACCGCTCCGCTCCCTGGCCTCAAAGCGGCGGCCTTCATCGCGCTGCATCTTGAACAGCTCGCGCCAACGCGGTTTGGCGGCTTCCTTGATTTCGTCCGCCTTGCGGTCCTTCTGAACGCGGACGTTCGTCCGGAGACGCTGTTTCACATTGTCATAGGTGCGTTTCAGCTCGGCCCATTGCCGCGCGTGGGCTTCCCGCATGGTGCGCTGCATGTCGTAGAGCTGAGCGTCCTTTTGGCGCTGCTCGGTCCTGACAAACTCATATTTGAGGTTGTCGTTGCTAGTGTCGCGTTCGGCCTCGAACTGCGCGCGCGGCTTCCGGGCGGCGTCCACCTTCTCGCCCTGGCGGCGGCGCTCGGCGTTTTCTTCGCGCGCGGGGCAGTAGTTTTTCCCCCTGCCCCGGTCGTAGGCCAGCGCCCAGGCGGACAGCTTGCGCTTGGAATTGCTGAGCGGGTCCGCGATACCGTTTTCCGGATTCACCCGGTTGACCATGATATGAACATGGGCGTGCGGCTCGTCATTGTGGGCGACGATAAGGGCCTGGTGGCCTTCCAGCCCCAAGGCGACCAGACTGGCGCGGGCAGCTTCAAGCTGCTCCTCGCGCGTCGGACGCTCCTCGGGATGCCATGACAGCGAATAGGCCAGCACCGGCCCGGCGGTCATTTTCCGGCCAGTCGCCTTCACCCCGGCCGCCGCCTTTAGCTCGGCCTGCGACATGGCAGTGTCGGCCATCATGCGCCAAGCCCGTTCCGGGTCGTCAGTGGCAAGATTGACGGTTTCGGTCCAGGCCACGCGTCCGGCCGTAAGCCGTTCCGCCTCGCCCTCCTCCCGCTTGTCGTGGAGGTAATAGGCGGCGGCTCCCTTAAAGCTGGTGCCGAGGTCAGTCAGGGCGGGGATCATAAAGCTGATCCAGGTGGGCGTTGATACGGGCAGCCAAATCGGCAAGGACGGCATCCGAGGGCGCGCGTCCGACATTGGCGCGGCGGGCGAGCTGGTTGAGGTTGACCCCGATCCGCATCAATGCGGTCGCCAGTCTGGCCCGCACCTGTTCGGCGGCCTGGGTCGGGGGCAACCGATAGCCAAGGGATCGATGCCGCATGAAGTCGGCAACGGTCATCCCGTAGGCTGCGGCCAGTTCTTCCAGGCGCACCCGTTCGGCGTCCGTAAGCCTGACGCCGATAGGTCTGCCGCGCACCTCGTCAAACGCCTTCTTGGGCCGTCCCATGATCCACGTCCGCCGCCGTTCTTTGGGGTGGGTCCACCAGGGAGGGGTCTCCCCTCCTCCTGGCCAGAGTTTTTGTGAAACAAAAACACATCTGGCTACCCGCCTAACTTCGATTGTCGCTATGAAAACTTAAGATTTCCATAACCGGGCTGCAACCCCTCCATGGAACTGCCTTGGAACGGGGTATGAAACAATCCGCAACCGGGGTGAAACACCACCGGACTTAAGATAAAAAAACCGCAGAAAACGGCCAGCAATGGGTCGTTTCGCTACGGTTTGGATCGATAGGAAGACAGGTTGCGGAACCCCTGCCCGCACCTGTACGGCACACCAGGCGGAACGGGTTATCCGGTCTTACCGAATAGCCGTGCAAAGAACCCCCGGTCGTCCGTAGGCTGCGCTGTAGGGGGTTCTGGCGGCTGTGTGCGCTGATCGGTCAATATCCTGGTCAAAACGCGCCGTTCCTCGGTTTCACCGTCCAGGCGGCGGCGTAAATCCTCGATCTGATCGGAGAACTGGGCACGTTCGCGGTCCCGCTCCATGCTCAAGGTCGCAGCCACTTCACGAAGCCTATTAACTTCGGCCTGTAAGAGCCGGGTTTCATTGGGTGTTTCACCGGGTTGCGAATCGTTCCTTACCGTTCCACTGGAACCCGTTGCACGCTGTTCCTCTGAAACACGGCTATAAACTCGGAACAGTTCGGAAGCGTCGATCTGATAGCTACCATCCGGTCGCTTATCGGCTGAAATCTTTCCACTTTTTATGTCTCTGGACAGGGTCGCCTTGGAAACTCCCGTTTCCCGCGCGGCCTCTCCAAGCGTAAATCTGGTCTGTGTCATGGGGGTTGCGATTCGTTTCATGTGGTGTTCGTGAAACCATATCATGCAACACCCATGATGCGAAAAGGGTACTATTAAAATTATCCTCCGGAATTTATGGTGGAGGCCTGCTTTCCGGGCCGAGGCGCGCGTTGGGACTGATATTTACAGGGTTGGGTCTTCTGTTTGCCGGGTTCGCAGGCGTCCCGCTCGGCTGGTTTCTGACACTATACTTCGGATGGTGGGCCTATCCTTGGCTTGGGCCTGTGATCGGCTTTGTTCTTGCCTGGCTGATCGTCAACGCGGTCCTTGGATCGGCCCTAGCTGCGCTGACACTCGTGGGCGGCGGCCTGTGGGCGACCACTCCGATGCGTTGGCTGGTGGGGAAGGGGGCTTTGCTGTTCCTGCTGATCCCGCCCGTGATAGCCGTGTTTTTTGCATTCCATCAGGTCGGCCTTCCAACCTTTTGGCTAGTCGATATGGCAATGCATCCGTTGAATGCGTTCGTTCCGTTTGTGGACCCACGCGCTGACCTAAACGGAAGAGGTTGGTTCGAACGACTGTTTGCTCAATCGCTCGGTCCTGTTCTGCGTCTGATGATATTCGGAGGTGCGATCAGCGGCCTATTGCGGTTCGCACAGGATTCAAAGCCGGTCGTCTCCACCGTCACGCGGCCGTTCCGGGCAATATGGAAGGCGGTCAAAACCGGGCTAGGGGGGTCGGCCGGAATCGACGGCCTTCTGGACGAATGGCTGATGCCCTGGAAGCCGGGACAGGTGATCCTCGGCACGTCGCTGTATGAGCCCGGTCAACGGCTCGGGAAGACTGACGATCGGCACTTGCTGACGATCGCAACCACGCGGGCAGGGAAGGGGGCTTCCTGCATCATTCCGAACCTGCTGGTTTACCCTGGCTCGGTCCTGGTGATCGATCCAAAGGGGGAAAACGCGGCCGTGACTGCCCTGGCCCGGCGACAGATGGGGCAGGATATTCACATCATCGATCCGTTCGGAGTGATGAAGGCGCTCGGCCTCGATCCCGCCGACTATCCGGCGCAACGGTTGAACCCGCTCGACGCGATAGGTCGGAACGACATCGATGTGGTCGAGCAAATCAATAACCTGGCCGACGCGCTGATTGTCCGCTCGGATCATGGCAATCCGTTTTGGGATAATGCCGCGCACGGTCTTCTATCCGGAATCATCGCGCATGTTCTGGCCTGGCCCCAACTGCGCGACAACGAAAGGCACCTTGGCACGGTGCGAGACTATGTGACGGAGACGAACGGCCGAAAGCTGACAGACCTGGCCGGGCAGGAAGGGATCGCGGGCTTGACGGCCGCTGCGGTGTCAATGCTGAAAGGCTCGAACACCTCCGCAAGCGACGTTCTGCTGACGCTGCGCGTGCATGTGAAATGGATTGATAGTCTCGCCATGCGGAAGGCGCTCGAAGCGTCCGATTTCGACCTGGCGAGCCTGAAGCAACGCAAGGCGTCGCTCTATCTCGTCATTCCGCCTCGATACATGCAAATCCATAGCCGCTTTCTGCGCCTGTTCATCACGGTCGCCATGCACGCGGCCGGGGCGAGCGTGAAGGCGGAACACCCCATGCTGTTCATCATGGATGAATTTCCGGCGCTCGGGCCGCTGAAGATCGTGGAGGAGGCGGCGGGCGTGCTGGCGGGCAGTGGGGTGCGCATCTGGCCAATCATCCAGAACCTGACGCAGCTCCGGCCGTACGGCGACAATTGGGAGGTGTTCGTTGCGAACGCCGGGCAAATTCAGGTCTTCGCCATGAACGACCAATCGACAGCGCGATATTTCTCCGAACGCCTGGGCCACCATATGGCCTGGCGGAAAGTGAGCAGAGGGGGAAAAGTCGAGTGGGTGCCGCAAGGCGCAACCTGGTTGCGGACGGCGGCGGAACTGTCCCGCGAAAGCGCGCGCGACACCAACCGCGCCCTCGTGTTCTACGAAGGCGGCGGCACTGCGATCATGCAGCGCACGCCGTACTGGCAGCAATTCAAGCCTTCTGAATATCAGCCGAACCCGTATCAGAAGGGCAGGGTGAGGATTGATTGGGAAACGATCTTTGATGAGATCGAGCGCCACGGCTGGAAAGCCTTCTGGGCGAAGCTCACCGGGAAAGAGGCGCCGGCGCCGGACCCCGAACCGCCGGTGATGGTGGTCGACTCTGACCCCGCGCCCGAACCGGCAAAGCCAGAAAGGCCGCGACCAGATTTCGATTCCTTGTGGAACGAGCTGCAAGGGCAGGGGCCTGATCCTGCGGACGCGGCGCTAAATGCAGAGCTGCAAAAACTCGAACCTAAAAAGCGCACGCGCAAGGCGCGGCCGAAAAAGCCAGAACAGGATTTAGGCCGATGACAGCAGAATATTTCTACACGCTCGATCTGGGCGCGGTGTACGGCGAAAAGCTGGAAACGCTCGCCGCCTTTGCATCCTATGACGATGTGGAGGCGTTCGCGGCCATGCTGCTGCGGAGCGCAATCGACCGACTAGACCAGGACATGAAGGCCGAACTGGCCAGGGCCGATAAAGAAGCAACAGCCCCAGAGTCGGAAGACCCATTACCGTTTTAGATCACAGAACGGACAGCAACCCCGTCCGCGACGCGGGGCAGGCGTCCACTGGAAGCCCGCCCAATTCCGCTTGCTCCCGACACCCTGCGGGCGTCTGTCCATTCAAACCTGAGCTGCATAACCAATGCGGCTAATCCTACCGACACCCTGTGGGCGGACGTTGTGAGCCTAACAACGATCCTATATAATCGAATATCGTTATCGTGATTCGATTATGAGGCATTACAGCGTGAGGTATGGAACATCAGGAACTTCTTTCGGGATTTATCCGGCTCCACGTCCTGCACCATGCGGCGCAAGGCGACCTGTATGGCAACTGGATGATCGAGGAGCTGGCGCGGCATGGCTACAAGATCAGCCCCGGCACGCTTTACCCGATGCTGCACGCGCTCGAACGCAAGGGCTATCTGACCTCGCGCACGGAGCGGGCAGGCCGCTCGCAACGCCGAATCTACCGGGCCACGCCCTATGGCATCGAAGCGTTGCGTATGGCGCAGGAAAAAATTCGGGAGCTGGTGCGTGAAGTTGCCCCCTATCACGGCCGCCCCTGATAAAGCTGCCGCAAGCCCCCGCCGATATTTTCCGGGTGAAGTCTTCAGCGCCTTCCTGAAACTCGGACTCACGTCGTTCGGCGGCCCGATTGCCCATCTCGGCTATTTCCGGGACGAGTTGGTGGTGCGGCGCAAATGGATCGACGAGGCGGGCTTTGCCGATCTCGTAGCGCTCTGCCAGTTCCTCCCCGGCCCTGCATCCAGCCAGGTCGGCTATGCGCTAGGGTTGCTGCGCGGCGGGCCGCTCGGGGCGCTTGCGGCATGGTGCGCCTTCACGCTGCCCTCCGCTGTGCTGCTGGTCCTGTTCGCGGCGGGCGCTGCGGCCTTCGGCGGGCCGGTCGGCATGGGCCTGATCCATGGCCTCAAGATCGTCGCCGTGGCGGTCGTGGCGCAGGCCGTATGGGGGATGGCGCGGACGCTCGCGCCGGACAGGCAAAGGGCGGGGATCGCGCTTGTCGCGGTCCTGATCGTGGTGTTCCTCGCCGGATCGGCCGGGCAGATCGTGGCGATTGTCGTTGGCGGGCTGGTGGGCCTGTGGCTGTGCCGGAACACGGTCGCAACGCCGCCCGGCCACTTGGCCTTTCCAGTGTCGCGGCGGGCCGGTGTGATCGCGCTGACGGCCTTTTTCGCGCTGCTGGCGGGCCTGCCGCTGGCGGCCTCCGCCACAGGCGCGCACGGCGTAGCGCTGATCGATGCGTTCTACCGCTCCGGGGCGCTCGTGTTCGGCGGCGGCCATGTGGTCCTGCCGCTGCTGCAAGCGGCCGTGGTCCGGCCGGGCTGGATCAGCTCTGACGGGTTTTTGGCCGGATACGGGGCGGCACAGGCGGTCCCGGGGCCGCTGTTCACCTTCGCAGCCTATCTTGGCGCGGCCATGAAGCCGTGGCCAAACGGGGTGGCAGGCGCGGTCATCTGCCTTGTATCGATCTTCCTGCCTGGCCTGCTGCTGGTCACGGGCGCGCTTCCCTTCTGGGATGCCTTCCGCACCCGCCCGATGGTGCAAGCGGCCATGCGCGGAACGAACGCGGCCGTTGTCGGCATTCTCGCCTCGGCGCTTTACAGCCCGGTATGGACGAGCGCGATCTTGAACCCGCGCGATTTCTCGGCGGCGCTCGTGGGCTTCGTTCTGCTAACGGTCTGGAAAATACCGCCCTGGAGCGTGGCGATCCTGCTGGCGCTCGCGGGCATTGCGCTGCAATTCGCGTGACCGCGCAAAAAGGAACCATTTTGCGCGCTTTTCAGAGGATAACTAAGCCCTTGAATTGATTGGGGCTGGAACCGCGCAAAAAGGTGGTGCAAAATTCCCTCCATGAAAATAGGGTATGCGCGCGTCTCGACCGACGAACAAAATCTCGATCTGCAACGGCAGGCACTTGAGGCTGACGGCTGCGCCTATGTCCATGAGGATAAGGCGTCGGGCGTCCTGAACGGCCGCAAGGGCCTGACGGACGCCCTAGCACGCTGCCATGAGGGCGACGTGTTGGTGGTCTGGAAGCTCGACCGGCTCGGTCGGTCGCTGCTTGATCTTGTCGGCCTGGTGGAAGATTTGAAGACGCGCGGGGTCGGCCTGAAAGTACTTACTGGGCAGGGCGCGCAAGTGGACACGACGCGGCCGGAAGGCCGGATGATCTTCGGCATCATGGCAACACTGGCCGAATTCGAGCGGGAGCTGATCCGGGAACGCACAAAGGCGGGCATGGCGGCAGCGAAACGCCGGGGCGTTAAGGTTGGCCGCCCCCGGAAGTTGACGCCCTATCAGTTGGGGCAGGCGGTTGAGATGATCGGTAGCGGACAGTCCCGTGCCGACGTGGCCGCGCTGCTCAGCGTCAACGTAGCGACGCTGCGGCGAGCGTTGAATTCTCAGGAAACGGCCGCATGATGGACCCCACGCCGACGCCGCGCAAAAATCTGTTTACGGTGGGCGACGCGGACGCCTGGGAGGAACAGTTTCATTTTCTGTTTTACGTCCTCGGTATGGATGCGAAGCAAATTGCGCAGATTGACCATGGGTTCGGTCCCGATGATCCGAACGCCTGGCTGGCGTATTTTTGGGAACAGGAGATTGAGCGAGTTTTCCCCTTCACCGATGTCACTCGGATGATTGCGGCTGCGAGCCCGCCCCGCTAGGGCGACGGCTTAGTTCCATGCCGTATCGCTCGCGTCTATTCCGCAGCCTCGAAAAACATTTCGGCTTGGCGCACAGGGAAGTCGGGCAGAAGGGAAGCAATTTCAGGGACCGGCACGTTCGCCAGTTCCTTCGGCTCAAGCTTGTGCAATCCGCCGCCGTAGACTCGGCCTTCCCCTAAAAGCTGCTCGGGGGTGATGCGATTCAGGGCTTCCCATACGGGTCGGATCAGCGCGGGGTCTTTGGCTAGGGCACTTGCCAAAACCGGCGTCGGATACATGGCGAGATAGACGTTGGCGACGGTGGCCCGCGACTGATTTAGGATGAAGCGGAAAGGACGCTCCGTCTTCGTATCGCCACGGCCCATGTAGGTGCAAACAATGGGCGAGGGCGGGCG
>NZ_JBFTRK010000027.1:0-13142 GCF_056399485.1 Rhizobium sp. 01N424 | reverse complement strand
CGCCCACATTCATCCCTTGACCGGAAGACGCCGGATCAGGCCTACTTCAACGCGCTGGCACCAATGACGGTGGCGGCATAATCGAGGCGGAAATCCACTTAGCGAAACGCCCGAAACTGTTCAGACAAACCGCGCCAGCTCTATCCTTCGCAATAAAGTCGTAGGTGCCACGACCCATGACGATCGTGCGAATGCCCTTCAGGAAGGTGCGGTAATCATGTTCACCGAGATCCATTCCGTCGTACTTGAACAGCCAGTCCAGGTTGTCGTTCTCATCCGCAATCAAGCCATCCAAGCTTGCTGCGATGTAGCCAACGATCTTTGCCACCGACCCCTCCTTGATTTATAACCGAATGTGCGTTTATATATCATCATGACTAGACGCAAGACAATCCCCGATGAACAGGTACTCGACACCTTGTTCGAGTTGATGATGAAGGCAGGCCCCGATGGATTGACCTTTGCACGTGCGGCACAGGCCTCAGGCTTGGCTGCGGCAACTCTGGTGCAGCGTTATGGGAACCGTGAGCGTCTGGTTGAGGCGATCCTGCTGCAGGCCTGGGACCGCTTGGACGCAGATACGAAGGCGGCAGACAACGAGGAGGATCTATCTCCGGAGGGAGCCATCAAGCTTCTGTTGCGCCTTATGTCGCCCGATAAGGCCGAGCGTGATGCCACTGATGGTCTTCTTCTTCTGCGAGAAGACATTCGAAACCCGAAACTTCGCGAAAGGGGCTTGGCCTGGGGTCGCGTGTTGGTCTCGGCCCTGGGCCGGCGCTTGTCTGCCGATCGACAGGAGGCGGATCTGCTGGGCTGGCAGATGGCTGCCCTCTGGCAGGGTGCGCATATCTGGTGGGCTTTCGATCAGACAGTACCGGCAGATCGTGCGATCCGGCAGGCTCTAAAGGCTTGGCTGCAACGGCGTTGACGACCGAACACGTCTAACCCGCTTGCCGGATATCGCAAGATCGCTGAAAAGATTTTGAAGCGGATGAGATGAGCACCCGCTACGGACGCTCTCTCCAGTAGGGCAAGGCAGCCTGGCAGTGAGGCTTTTACAGCGTGCGGGAGGCAGCATAGTTCACCAGAAGTCCCGCTCATCCACGTAGCCCGATGCGGAGGTCTCCGCGTCCGCCTTGATAGGATTCGCACTCGCGACCATCACGTTATGAATTCGGCAAAGGGATTGATTAGAAAGAGTCTCCCGCCCAATCTTCATGGCCGTGCCGGATACGGATCACGAATATGCTCCCGTCTTCAATGATGCGATATACTACAAGGTGAGCCTTGAATGGATGGATTCTGACAGGAGGAGAAATCTCATGGCGTTCACGAGCCATTTTTGGGTTGGTGGCGATGAGTTCGATCAAGGCAAAAAGCTCATCGTGATATCGTTTGGCAACCAGTGCTCCGAAGATGCGGATGCCTTCTTGTGCAATGGAAACAATATCCTCTTCCGCTTGGACCGAAAGGTTGAATGGCATCAAGCGCTTCCGCGGCTGATCTCGGCTTGCGTGGTGGCTGTGGCAAACAACTCGTCCCTTGAACGGCTCCCAACTCCGCTTCTAATCCCGTCGTCGACGAAGCGCTGCATCTCCGCGATCTTGTCTGTACGGGCTTGGTCTCGGCGGATCAGATCTCTGACATAGTCGCTTGCATTCGAGTATCGACCTGTCCTGGCCTGTGCTTCGACCCAATCTTTCATGGGGTCTGGCAGGGATACATTCATCGTCGCCATTTGAGTCTCCTTGATGCCTCAAGATACCTGCTAATGGCAAAGTTTGTCAAACTGACGATGAGTCGCAGTACGCTCTTGAAGGGATACGAACCGCCGGCCCGTTGGTCGAAGGACAAAGGGCTGGATATCCGAGCCCATTCAACTGCTTAAGACACCTGCTCCGCGGCTCTCTGTAGCAAACCAGCCCGACTAGAGATGACCTTGCGAATTGCACTCAGGATGGGGTGCCTGATCCCCTCGTCGGCCAGGTCTGCAACAAGGGCATCGGCCTCGCTCACAATCCTTTCTGCCATTTGGGCAAGGTCGCGAACAAGGATGCGCTGAGAAGATTTGGTTTCGGGCACAAGTGTCGCCCAATGCTTCAGCTGGATGGTGTCGGGGACATCGCGGCCGCCAATCTTCATGGCGAGCCTCTTTGACAAGCGAGGATAAACGGCCGTGCAAACGACATCGTAGATCGGTGCCAGATCCGGTTCATCCGAGCCATAAAGCAGGGCGTAGTTCTTGCCGTGGGCATCGGCGTTGCCGACGAGATAGTGGAAAATCAGCATTCGGACGAACTGCAATCGATCCGCGACAGGTCTCGCGCAGGCTTGGTCGATCAGTCCGAGGGATCGTTCTGTTCCCGGTCCGCCCTCGGCCTCATACTTCAGCTCCGGCGGTACGCTAAGGGCCTGGCAAAAATCTTCCTGGTGCAGGCGCTCAATGATGCCATCTGCAGCCTTCGTCCGATCATAACGTTCAACCAGGAGAAAGGCAGTCGCCCCGTCCAGGCGTGTCTCGACATGGGGTACCGGCAGCTTGAGGCGGGCAGCCAGCCGCATACAAAAATACTCGTTCTCCACTGTGCCTTCCAGCGCCTGGATGACCGGTTTCAAGATATGGGTCGTTGGTTGACCATCTCTCGTCAAGGCAATGGAATCTCCATCGACAATGACCGCCAGTTTGTCCTGCGCGCCGGCGAGCGATAGGCGAATGCCCTCGTCTCCGCCAAGCAAAGGCCGGGTCCGCAGCCTGCTGAGAATTTCATCCAGACGTTCCGAAGTGAGAATTTCGGCTTGGGACCGGCCGGAAGGTTCTGGCGCCGTGCCGGCGGGATAGAGTGACAACGCACCTGCGCATTCACCCCCGATAACCTCCAGTAGCCCGAAGGCGTTGCCTGCCGAAAGGCCGAGCGCCCCCGCGAGGCGTTGCCGCGCGCCCTCATCCGGCAAGAGCCCCGAGAAAAACGGTCGCACTACCTGATCACCAAATGGCTCTTCTCGTAGAGGCATTGAGAAGGAGATCGCCCGCGACGTCTGGTCCAGAAGATACGCGTCGTCATAGGTGAAGGTGAGCAGGCCGTCGTCAATCCGGGCGAGCGCGCCGGCCCTGGTGTCGCGAAAATAGACGTCCAATACGCGGGTCATGATCGCGAACCCTGGCGACGGCCGACGGAAACGACGAGACCAAGACCGGCCAAAACTTGCATCGCACGGCCAATCTGGCAGCTCTCTTTGCCGGCCTCGAGTTCACGCAGAAAACGTACGCCCACGCCAATTACCCCGGCGAGTTGCTCCTGGGTTAACCCCTGCTGTTTGCGCTCCTGACGGATCAGCATGCCGAGGCTTTTCGTATCTTTGATCTTTTCCATAATCACCCCTATCGGGATGATCATATCATCAGATGGGGCAAAAGGAAGACAAAAGAACCGATCGGGATGATTTTAGGTTTAATGGCGCCAACGGACCGAAATAGACCCGCTCAGGATGAAACTACAGCGCAAGACCTACCCTGTCGCTCACTGCTTGAAGCAGTTCTCACGGTGCCATCTCAGGAACTGGGGATGTGGCCGCTCGAAGACCCGGCCAGGCACGATCGCCTTCCCGGTCTTGTTGAGGAGTCCTTGAATGCTGTCAGGATCATTCGCCTGACGCGATATCAGGATATCAAGATCGTCCGAAAGGCCAATCAGACCGCGGTCAAACATCCAGTGTGCGGTGCCCGAAAGCGCAATTCCGTTGGAAAGAATGTCAGGCCCGCTCGCTTCCACCGGCCGGATATGTGCGGCGTCGACCTCCGCGCGGCCACCACCGTTGATGAGCTTCAATCCCGTGATGGCGCATCGTTTGTCATAAGCGTGAAGAACGAGCCGGCGAAACAGCCGATTTCGAACGATCCGCGACGAGAGTTGCATAACCCGGTCGCGCTCCTGCTCGAACATGAACGGCGCTTGAGCTTCATCTTCAAATCCATCGACCGCATGCGTCAGCCCCGGCTCATCCAGCCGAGGCAGTTCAGGCTCATGCTCGTCTATGCCAATAGATACGATGCGGTTGAAATCTGCTGCTGATATCGGCCGGACTGCGGCCTGTGCTCTCCCGGAAATACGGCCTTCTTCATTCAGTACACCTCGCTCTATGACACCGTCTGGTCCACTGAACGGAACGGGATTGATGAAGTCGAGATAACTGCCGTGTTCGATCAGCGCCAGATACATGCCTGGGGCCTTCGGATCAGGAATAACCCGTTCAACCTTGGCGACAGCAAAATAGCCGCGGGTCGCTGCGACTTTCCGAGGCTCGTAGTAGACGATCCAGTCACCCACACATGCCTGGACACGACCGCGATACTGGCCCGGGAACTGGTATTGTTCAGCCGGGCTATCGTCGTAAATCGAATCTGACCGGTGAATGAAAACCCCGAATCCCATCTGCAACCTTTAGCATGAGGCTCTTGATGCTTCATTTGAAATCTGGGCACCTAAGCCTGGCCCCAAAAGCTCGCCGCTGCGGCAATACCATTTGTTAAACGTCCACTCCTATTCCCGCCCGCCCTCGACACTGGTATCGAGAGAAATGGAATAAGAGCATGGCAACACACGATCTTTCGATTCATCACTTTCAACGAAAAATCTCGGATTTCTGCGAGGTGCGCATCGCGCAAGTTGCCTCACAGCGAGTTCTGGAAAGCATTCGGCCCTATCTCATAGGTCTTGTCATCCACCGCCGGCCACCACCGATCGTTAGTGGCCGTATGGATTGGACGGCCATTGGCCAGGCATGCGGGATCGAAAACCAAATGACAGCCGATTTGAAGAAGGCGCTCCGTCCGGGACTGGACGCGATTATCCGCTGGCTCGGAGAACCGCCTGCCGCCGATGACATCCAGTCAACGAAAACACGCACGAAATCGCGCAATACCGTTCGGCGCAAGGCGGAAACTGCGACGCGTTCCAGACCGCGACAGATCCTCTCCGACAAGACCCAGGCTACCTCTTCGTCAGTGCCGAGGGGACCACAACCAAAGCTAATCCGTCCATTCCCTGAGCCATTGTTTGAGGCGACCGATGATCCGGCGAGCTTTAACGATGCGCTCGTTTATCACATGCGCCGGTTCGGCGAGAGCTACTGGCAACTCTACCGCGCCGTCGTTCGCCTGGGCGAGACGTTCGATGACAAGACATTGCTGTCGTGGGTTCAGGGCGAGCGCGTGCCGCGATCTCTGACGAGCTTCGAGATCCTGTCCCGCATCGAGCGGCGTTACCGGCTGGTGCAAGGCTATTTCAAGGCGAAGTTGCCGCACCAATCCCGCTCTCTTTACGGCCATGATATGGGTGACATCAGTGCTGCGGAACGGCGGCGCCTTGCATGGCATCTTCCGGACGATTTCAGCAGCTTGCCGTTCTCTAAGCGGGAGGAAATCATCGAATGGGTGCGCCGGGTCATCATCTCGGGCTCAACCGACTATCGTCGCTACCAGGCGGCGGCCACCAAACAACGTTATGCAATACGGTTTCCAGGTATCACCTATGGCGGAGGAGCTCTGTCGCCTCGCGCGCGCAGTTTTGCAGGGAGCACCAGTCACAATACGGAAACCTTTGAAGATCCGGATCTCCTGTCAGGCGTCGTCGATGCGCCGCCGCGGCTGGCTATGGAGATGGCCGATCTGATCCGCTTCAAGACATCGACGCTGACCGCAATCGGCTTCCAACGAAATGGAGTTTGGGGAGAGGAAACCGCATCCCAGAAGGTCGAGCATCTCGGCCTCATGTTCGGAGCACTCGCTGCCTCACCCGCCGGCGTCGTCAAAGGGCGCGGTGTGCCGCTCGGCCAACTGACCTTTGGCCTGTTGATCTTTCCTGGCATCTGGGACTGGTATCTCCAATGGCGGGAGCAGCGCCGTGGCTTCTACACCAAATGGGAAGAAGACATGCTGATGGTGGCGCAAGCTCTCACGCGGGCGGAGGTGGGCTGGATCCGCCAGCATCCGGAGCTTCTGAAGAAGGTTCAGCCAATCGAAGGGCTGATCGCGCCAGAGGAGATAGAATTCGCAGCGCGTGACTGGCACGGCGCCTGCGACGCATTCCACCGGCATGCTGCCAATCGCTCGAAGGAAATCCAGCGTGTCATGCGTGTCCATCGCGATCCGTTCGAGCCGATCATGGTGGTCCTCGAAGCAGACAGCCCACTGTCGGAATACCGCAAAATCACAGATGAGATCCTGAAGCGCATGCCGGATGAACATCGTTATCCTCGGGCAGCAGCCGAAGCGGTCCGCTCTTTCCTTTTGCTGCGCCTCGGCCTGCATCTTGGGCTTCGACAAAAGAACCTTCGACAGCTTCGCTTGTGCCCGCGCGGGCATTTTCCGACATCGGAGCGGCGGCTGGAGGACATGAAATGCGGTGAGATACGCTGGAGCGATCGGGAAAACGGATGGGAGGTCCTCATCCCATCGATCGCCTTCAAGAACTCAGGCTCATCATTCTTCGGACAAAAGCCGTTTCGCCTGATCCTGCCGGATTTGCTCGACCTCTACAAATACCTCGAAGCCTATATCGATCGCCATCGCGGGGTGCTGCTGGGTACAGCAAAAGATCCCGGTACTCTGTTCGTCAAGACGGTGAAGACGACCAGTCTGGACGCGGCATACGATTCCACCAAATTCTATGAAGCCTGGCGGACTGTGATCCAACGCTATGGGATCTACAATCCCTACACCGGCCGCGGCGCCATCAAAGGACTGCTCCCGCACGGCCCTCATAATCTCAGGGATATTCTGGCAACGCATATCCTCAAGCAAACCGGATCGTATGAGCAGGCGAGTTATGCAATCCAGGACACGCCGGATGTCGTGCAGCAGCACTACGGTCGCTTCCTGCCCCAAGACAAAGCTGCACTTGCGGCGAAAATCCTTAATCAGGTTTGGGAGGCTGCATAGCCACTCGGATCAATAGCTGATCCACATCGCCCATGCAGATGCAAATCAATCCCCGCATCTGTATGGGCCCTGCCGGTCGTCTCCGCCTTGAAAGGTTACGAACCGTCACCCCCCCGCTGAGAACACAACCCTCTGAAAGTCCACAACGGTGAACGTCGGTTACTTTTACGAGCGACTGATGAAGGGCCGACGACGGTCCGTCCGCGTTTGGCATTCGCGGTTCAAATAAGCTGCCTGTAAACGACGGTTGGATTGGGTGGGGATGTCGACAGCATTTCGGTCGTCCGCAGATCGCTGTAGAGGACAGAAAGCCGCCGCTCATCAGGTCACGGCAAAGTTCAGCCATGCCCCGCTCCAGAAATGTTGCAGAAGCAATGTCTGAAGCCGATATCTTGGGAGATGGATGAATGATTGCATCGTTAGTCTGGCAATTTCATTCCCAACGACTTCGCATTCAGCATATCATTTAAGCTAAGCTGGCCGTCCCCATCGAAGTCCAAGGCTTTCATTGCTTGAGGGATTGACGTATCTAAACTTTGGATGCGGCCAGCTACACCCGCAGAGGTTCCTGATGTCGCCAGCGTAAACGCTGCTGCGAAAGCAGCGGTTTCGTCGTCTGCAGAGTTCGTACCGTCCGTGGTTGCCAATACATTGGCAAAGCCGTTGGCGCTTTTCTGGCGCTCCGTCGGTTTTGACGCATAGTTGCTGGGATCTATTCCGTTATAAGGATGATGTTTGATAAGCATGTTGGCCTCCGCATTATCTTGCACATGGAATATTCCCTAGGGGTTGTGCGAGGCTTGGCACTCTTGACGGTTGCCGCAGCGAGAACATCCGGCCCAACATTGACCTGAACGCAGGCACAGATTTCCCTTTCGCCCCGTCTTTGCAAGAGCGCTTAGCACGCAAAGGAAGAATTTCAGTCGTTAATGATTACAGCAGCTTTTATATAGGCTCACTCTTGGGGAGCGCTTTCCTCAGAGGAAAGCGGCAGGAAGTGCGTGTCTGTTTTTGCGCCGATGGCAATCACACGCTCAAAAGCTGCGGCTGGCGGCTGCGACGAAAAGGGCTCCTCCTCGTCGGCATCCTCAACCGCGTCGAAGAACCTTTCATGTGCAGCCACAGAAACGCTGAGCATACGCACTGTCTCACTGCCCTTGTTAAAAAACCCGTGCGGTGTATGGGGCCGAGCAATGACAACGTCGCCCGCACTGCAATCCCAGCTCTGGCCTAAGGTGGCGCTTGATGCGAAGTGGATGGTACCGCTGACGACGTAGAAAGTTTCCGGATAACTGTGTGTGTGGAATGGAACGCCTTCCCCAGGTTCGATGACCTGTTCGAAGAGGCACAAGTCTCCATTCGCCTCGCCGCTTCTAACCTTCCAGGTGAGATTCGCACCTGCAACAGAAAACGCTCTGCCTTCGCCAGCCGGTATACGAACAAGGGCGAGATTTTCGATATTCTTCATGACGATTTGGTCCATCTTCTGTCTGAACTTGATTGATGTGAACTGCTCGGTCACTGTCCTCTCGCGGCTTCAGCCACCGTTGCGTGAAAAAGCTCTTTTATCGGCCCGCTGTTGAGGTGCCTCCACTGCTCGGGGTCATGACCAAACACGACAAGAACACCGTCATTCTGAAACTTCTGCAAGCGGCGAAAACACTCCAACATTGCCGCCTCATCACGGACGAACGCAGGATCTGGCAGCACCATTTTTTCTAGGGCCTTGCGCAAGTAACAGGCGTCGGCCGAAAGAATAATCTCGCCGTCCGCGAGTTTCACCTTGAGCGACTGGTGACCTGGAGTATGGCCGTGCATTGGAATGAGGACGACGCTCCCATCGCCGAAGAGATCATGCTCTCCATCGACCAGAAGCCTGTCATGACCGAGATCATACTGGCGGGTCAGATAGCTATTTTGTTCGATCGTTTCAGGTGTTGTTGCCGCTATCCACTCTCGTTTTTGGAGAACCAGCCGAGCGTTCTTTATCAATTCATTACCGCCACAATGATCGAAATGCAGGTGCGAATTGATCAGGTAGTCAATCTTATCGGGATCGACGCCAAACGCCCTAAGACGCTCGGCGACGTCTTCGCCGGCCTTGAACTCGGGCTTGACCAGAGGCTCGAACTTTCCCAAGGTCCGCTTGACTTCCTCGGGATCGAGGCTCTGAAGGTTGGTTTCAAGCCCGGTGTCGAACAGTGCGGTGCCCTTTGGATGGACGATCAGGTAGCTGGGTACCGGGATAGCCAACCAACCCTCCCCGCCGCTCAGGAAAAGCTTGGATGGCATTGTCAGCCAACCGCATGTCATCGCATAGAGGCGTGGGCCCATAGTTCTGCTCCTTTTGAAGAACACCCCGGGACGTTCCACCAGTTCGTCGCGCCAATCCTAAATGCGCTGTGCAGGCAAGCTTCCGATTTCACTTCCGGGCCTTGCATTTCAGATCTCGCGATGCAGACGGTGTTTTTCCGATGTTCTTACGAGGTAGACATCTCGATCCGCAGATTATTCCACTTTTTATGAGATTATTTTCGGTACGATGTGAGCCTTGCTCACGGCCGCATCGCTTTAGGGGATGCGTCCTCAGCGCCAATCTCTCCAAGCACCGACAGTAGATCCGCCGCAACCGTTTGCAGTAGATGTTTAACGTTAAGTCACATTTGGTTTGAAGAGCTGAAGGTGGTGCATTCCGGCCGGCGGCATCGGTCAAGCGATGGAGAAATGCGCCGGCCGGAGGAATTCGTTCACGGCAAGCCGGTTTCAGATGGAGGGCCACGGTGCACGACTGGAGTATGTTGGCGTTGTGCTAGCGCCCAGCGTGCTATCTCGTCCTTTCGCGCAAACCAAACATCGTCATGACTTTTCGCGTAAGCGAGGAAGCGATCCAGCGCGCGAATTCGATTGGCATGCCCGCTCAGTCGATCGTGCATGCCGATGACCATCAGTCGGCGCCTGGTTGCACCTTCTTCGTAGAGCTGGTCGAACTCGTCTTGCAAGGCCTGCTCGTGCGCATGGGGGTCGTAGCCTTGGAACGGGAAGTTCATATCGTTCATATGTAGGGTGTACGGCACCATGGCAAAGTCTTTTCCACGAACAGGGATGATGAACGGCTCGTCCCTGCTTGGCTCGTCA
The DNA here is from genome assembly GCF_056399485.1 of Rhizobium sp. 01N424. NCBI lineage: Bacteria > Pseudomonadati > Pseudomonadota > Alphaproteobacteria > Hyphomicrobiales > Rhizobiaceae > Rhizobium > Rhizobium sp. 01N424. The sequence continues at coordinate 3,070 of NZ_JBFTRK010000027.1, read as the reverse complement.
ATACTGTACAGAAAGCCAAGATCTTGCAAGGTTTCCGATATTTGGATGGAGTTGCGCATGAAGTAGGCGTTCCAGCCGACAGGCTGCTCTCCGGTGATGCGCTTGATGGTATCGACGGATTGCTTGATGAACGCCTTCTCTTCCTCAGGTGACAGATCATACGAGGCCGTCCAAGTCGGACCGTGTGCACCTGCCTCGTGACCGCGTTTAACGATCTCGCGCGCCAAGTCCGGGTTCTGCTCGATCGCCTTCCCGATCATGAACGACGTCACCTTGATGTCGTGCTTATCGAACAGGTCGAGCGCGCGCGGGATGCCTTCGTTCACACCGTAGGCGAAGAAGGCATTCGTCGCTTGATCCGGAACGCCGGGCTTTATCGGCTCAGGTAAAGCGCCGCCAGCCCCGGAGATCGGCTGTCCCGTTCCCTCAAACATCAGGGAAATGCTAACCGCCAATCTAGCACCGTTCGGCCAGAAGGGGCCGGTCTTCCCGTCTGGCTTGCTGCTCGACGTTACTCCTGTGCCGCCTGTTTTGGCTGCAGCGGGAAGCGCCTGCGAAACGAGTGCCCCTGTTGCGGCCACGCCAACGAAGTTACGCCGAGTTAATTCCAGTTTGGATGACATCACTGTTTTCCTTGTTTCTCTGTCTTGCGATCGCGCGCTTAGAAATGGCGGCTGGCACGACCAGCCGCCGAAGCGCTCACACGAGTGACCGGACGACGCCGCCATCGACGCGCAATGCCGAGCCATTTGTTGCCGATGCCTGCTGCGAGCAGACGTAGACGACCATGTTGGCGACTTCTTCGGGCGTGGAGAAGCGGCCCAGAAGCGACGTCGGCCGGTTCTGCTCGAGAAAACCTTTTTCGACTGCTTCAATTGACTGGCCGGTTTGCTGGGCGATACCCTCAAGGACGTTTCCAAAACCTTCAGACCGTGTTGGTCCTGGCAGAACAGAGTTGACCGTGACGCCAGACTTCGCTGCCAGCTCCGCGACACCACGCGATACCGCGAGTTGGGCGGCTTTCGTCATGCCGTAATCGATCATTTCCTTCGGCGGGTTAAGAGCGGACTCGCTGCTGATAAAGACGACACGCCCCCATCCTCGGTTGGTCATCCCCGGCAAATAATGCTTGGTAAGCCGCACACCGCTCATGACGTTGAGCTGATACATGAAGAGCCAGTCTTCGTCGGTCAGATCATCAAAGGACTTGAACAGGGCAGCACCAACGCTGTTGACGAGAATGTCGACCTCAGGCGCTGCTGCTACGAGCTTGGCAGCGCCTTCAGCCGTCGACATGTCAGAAGCAACGCCCGAAAGGATCGCCGACGGGATTGTTTGCCGGATGGTTTCAATAGCCTTTTGCACGCGCTCTTCCGTGCGGCCATTCACCACCACTTCGGCGCCTGCCGCAGCAAGGCCCGTTGCGATGGCGAGACCAATGCCTGCGGTCGAGCCGCTGATGATTGCGCGCTTTCCAGAAAGGTCGATTTTCATTTGCAACTCCTCTTATCGTTTATTCGATAGAAGAGAAGATATGCCTGCTCAAAACCAGACAGTAGACGTGTAACAGTCCTTGCACTCGTTCCGACAAGTCACTAATGGATGGGCGAGGAGATCGCTGTGGCATCGGATCGTCTTGGAAGTATTGTCGCATTCGTCCGTGTCGCTGAGCTCGGCGGCTTCGCCGCTGCCGGCCGGGATCTGAACGTTTCGCCTTCGGCAATCAGCAAGAGCGTCGCAAGGCTGGAGGAACGGCTGCAACTCCGGCTTTTTCATCGGACGACCCGATCTCTCACCATAACTGAAGATGGGAAGCTGTTTTTCGAGCGGTGCAGCGGGATCCTGGCGGACCTCGACCGGGCGGAAGAGGACATGCGTGCACGGGCCGCTCGCCCGAGTGGTGTCCTGCGCATTGAAATGCCGACGGCGCTTGGCAGGCTCAAGATTGTGCCTGCCTTGGGGCAACTCACATCGATTTACCCCGAACTGCGCATTGCTGCGACGTTCGCTGACACTGTCACCGACCCGATTGCGGCTGGGATTGACGCTGTGGTGCGCATTGGAGAACCGCGCGACGAACGATTGATGGCAAAGCGTGTTGGAACCGTTCGATACATCGTGTGCGCCTCCCCTTCATATCTTGCAGCTTACGGAAAGCCGACAACCATCGAAGACCTCGATAACCACAACTGCGTGAGACGAGTTTCGCATTACGGCCCTGAATTTGCCCCATGGCGTTTTTCTCGACCGGAGACAGGGGAGCCGCTCGAACGTTCTGTCCAGGGAACTTTGAGCCTCGACAATCCCGACGCGATGGTCGACACCGGACTGTCCGGTGCCGGCCGTGTTCAGCTCCATACTTATATGGCCGAACCCCACATCAGGTCCGGCGCTCTGGTCGAGGTGTTACCAGCTTTTGCAGCAGATGGCCCGCCGATATCAGTGCTTTTTCCATCAAGTAAAAACCTCGCGCCGAAAGTGCGGGCCTTTATCGACTTCGTCACCAAGATTCTATGACGCTGGCTTGTTGAATCAGTTTCTGTTTCCGCGTTTCAAGCGGTGTGCTGGGTGAGAACAATGATGTTACCCACCAGTATCAGTATGCCTCCAAGCAAAATTGCCCGATCAAACAACAGGCTCTCAAAAGCCGCTGAAAGCCCAACCGCGATGATCGGGACGGCCGTATAAATATAGGCGGCACTGGCCGCGCTCCCACGCACCATTTCAAAATAGAGCAGAAACGTGAGGCAAGAAGCGCCAACAATCAGATAGCTCAGGCTAGCAAGGTAATGCACTGAAAGATCCAAAATGAGCGGACTTCCTTCGATCGTTACGACTCAAAAAGACCGAGAAATAGCCCGAAACAATCTCCAACAGGATGCCGCCGTGGTTTAAGGGGCTGGGCCGTAGTCTGGGTGACCTGCCACTGAACTTTCATCCAGCGGCGGTTAGAGCCTCGGCGGCTTTGAATACGCCAAATGGCGCGGTGTGAGCAACCGGCGGAAACGCGAAGCTTTCATCTTGCGCAGCGTTGGAGCCGGTTGCGGCGATGGTCCCGGCATACGGCATA
>NZ_JBFTRK010000026.1:0-15900 GCF_056399485.1 Rhizobium sp. 01N424 | reverse complement strand
GCTTTCGGAATTGCGGCCTTTGCGGTCCTTGCAATCGGTGCGGCCGGCGGTGCCGCGGCAATGAAATTCACCCGGCCTGGCATCGAGCTTGCGCCCTTGACGCCCACCTCGATCTCCAGCCTCAAGGACGATTGGGGCGTGGTGACGCTCAAAGGCAAGGTCACGGAGATCTACGGCAACAAGTTCATCGTCCAAGACGAGACCGGGAAAGCCTTGATCGAGACTGGTCCGGCCGGCGATGACGGCAAGCTCGTTGCTATCGGCGAACCCATCAGTGTCCAAGGCCGCTTCGACGACGGGTTCCTGCATGCGAGCTACCTCGTCCATCAGGATGGCAAGACCGACGCCCTTCGCCCGCCGCCTGGACCTCCCCCGCATGGCGGGCCAATCGCCGATATGTTGCGCAAGATGAAGCCCTGAAGGCTTGGCAAAACTGCATCCGGCGCGCCGTTGAAGCAATTCACCGGCGCGCATCCGTCACCCCCGGGAGGGGGTTCCGGACCTGGCTATAGATCGTGTAGGGTCAGGAACACGATGATTTATCGAACCGGCTAACTATGCGCCCACCCCGCAGCTTGAATGCGTCGAACCTGGTCGAAACCGGTTTTGGCGCCCTTGAATATGAACTGGCGGCCGAGCGCGCAAGTTCACTTGGCCGGCAAGGCCGATCGGTCGAGCAGGCGCTTTCCGCCTTGAAGACGGCAGAAGAGAGCGGCGTGCTGCCGGTTGAACGCGAGCGGTTGGTCGATGCGGCTGCGCAGGCGGTCTGGGCGCTTTTCGTGCAACGGGATATCTGTGGCTTGCGCAACACGCACGAGGTTATCCAGCGCTACGGTATTCCGGACAACGTTCTCGCGCGCCTCGGCGCAACACCGCGGCGATGACATCGCAGCCGTCCACCCATCTTCAGACATCAAACCGAAGGACTTCAGGGCATGAGCACAACGAACTGGAAAGCCGACCCGCTGGAATGGGGCAGTGGCCAGCAGACCTTCGAGGTCTTCCTGGAGCCGACCTGCCCCTATTCCGTCAAGGCGTTCCGTAAACTGGACGGGTTTCTTTCGCATGCCGGACACGACCGGGTGACTGTCAAGATCCGGCTCCAGTCGCAACCCTGGCATATGTTTTCGGGCGTCATTGTCAGGGCTATCCTGGCTGCCTCGACACTCGAGGGCGGAAAGGAAAGCGCGCGAAAGGTGCTTGCCGCCGTGGGCGACCATCGCGAGGAGTTCGAATTCACACACCATGCCAGCGGGCCGAACATGGACGCCACGCCGAACGGCATTATCAGGCGGATCGAAGACTATAGCGGCATCCGGGTTTCGGAAGCATTCGCCATCCCCGATCTCGACCGTGAGGTCAAATGGCACGCAAAATATGCCCGCCAGAACGGCATCCATGTCTCGCCGACCTTTATCGTCAACGGCCTGGTACAGCCCGATCTCGGCAGCGGGGACGAGATTGAGGTATGGGCAAGGAAACTTGGAAGCTGAGCAAACTGTCCGCTCCCCGGGCTCGCGGGTAGCTGAAGCCGTGCCTTCCCGGCTGCCAGAAATCTGGTGCGCCGGGGAGGTCAAAGAGCGATACCGTGCCTATCCCTTGATCTGGTGGTGCCGGTGCGAAGCATGTTCCAGCTCCGCTTCAAGCTGTGTCAGAAACGAACTTAAGTCACAGGCGCGGATTGGCGCGTCTCCGCCTGGCGGGCGGCCGAAACGAGCCGCCGTTGCGCGCGGATGGCACTCCACTGCTGGTCGATCAGCACCCCGATCAGAATGACACCACCCATGACCGCGAAATTCAGCGACGACGGTATTCCAAGCAGGTTGACGAGGTTTTGCAGCTCCTGGAGCAGAATGGTGCCAAGGATGACCCCGATCAGAGAGCCCTCGCCGCCCCGCAGGGAAAATCCGCCAAGCACAGCGGCAGCAATCGCATAGAGCTCATAGAACTGGCCGTGGCTCGCCGGAGATATCGAGCGTGTGTACATCGCGAAATAGATCGCCGAAAGCGCTGTCAGCACGCCGCAGATGACATAGGCGATCATCACCATCCTGCCGGTGTGGATGCCGGAATATCTGGCGGCTTCCTCGTTCTTGCCGATGGCGTAGAGATACCGGCCAAAGACCGAGCGGTGCAGGACCACCCACATGATAACAGCGATGACGACAAGGGCGATGAATGTGTTCGGAACGCCGTAGAACCGGCCGGCTGTCAGGAACTCAAGGGTCGGGAAGTTCTGGCCGAAGCCGAAACCCGCAGTGCCGTCTCCGGTATAGAAGCGGGCCGCACCACGATAGATCAGCAACCCGCACAGCGTCACGACGAAGGGCTGAAGGTTAAGCTTGGTGATCAGCCAGCCGTGGATGGCGCCAAGAACACCGCCCAGAACGAGAATCAGCGGCAGCGCAATCGTCCATGGCATGTTCTGCACGGCGACGAAATCGATAAACAGCACGCCAAGCAGCGCAACCAGCGATCCGACCGAGAGCTCGATGCCGCCCGTGATGATGACAAAGGCCTGGCCGATCGACAGGATTCCGAAAAGACCGATGAGGTTCGACGTGTTGGCAAGGTTGATCGGCAGCAGGAAGCGCGGGTTGATCAGCGTCACGACGATGCCGACAACGACGATCAACAGAAGCAGCCCCAGATCTTTCTTACTCATCATCGCGTTTCCCTATTGGCGATAGCCGCGGCCATCAGTGTATCGCTTTGCCGACAGCCAGCAGAAGGACATTTTCCTGCGTGAAGTCTTGTTTTTCGAGAATGCCCGAAATCTGGCCCTCATGCATGACAGCGATGCGATCGGACACGCCGATCACCTCCTCCATGTCGCTTGATATCATCAGGATCGCGACGCCGGCGTCGGCCAGCTTGCGCATCAGCATATAAATCTCGTTCTTGGCGCCGATGTCGATACCGCGGGTCGGCTCGTCGAAGATCATCACCTTGGGATTCATTGCCAGCCACTTTGCAAGGACAACCTTCTGCTGGTTGCCTCCAGACAATGTGCCCGTCCTGGTCGAGACCGACGGCGCCTTAATTCCAAGGCGCTTGCGCTGGACTTCCGCGCCCGTTGTCTCCCGCTTCGAGGAGACCATGAAGTTTTGCGAGTACGCCGGAAGGTTGGGCAGCGAGATGTTCTGCGCAATGGGCAGGTCGAGAAGGATCCCGCTCAGCTTGCGATCCTCAGGAACCAGGAAGATCCCAGCCTCGACGGCTTTGGTGGCCGAGGTCAACCTGATTTCGCGCCCGTCCATTTCCGTTGTGCCGCCGTAGCTGCGGTCAATCCCGAAGAGAATGCGGGCGAGCTCGGTGCGGCCGGAGCCGACAAGGCCGGCAAGGCCGAGGATCTCGCCATAACGGATGTCGAGATTGACGGTTCTGGCAGGATAGGCGGCAGAACGAATGTCTGTAGTCTTCAGCGCGACCTTACCTGGCGCCCGTTGCGATTCGGCGTCCCTCGCCGTGAGCGCCCGCCCGATCATCAGCTTGACCATCTGGTCGTGGTTGATCTCGCTTTTGGCGAGCGTGCCTGCAAGCGTTCCGTCCCTGAGGACGACCACCCGGTCTGCAACGCGCTCGACCTCGTGCAGGCGATGGGAAATGAAAATGACGCTGATGCCGTCGGCCTTCAGCGCCGATATTACCGAGAGTAGCTTCTCGGTTTCAGCCAGCGGCAGGCTGGAGGTCGGCTCGTCGAGGATCACCAGCCGTGCGTTGATCGACAGCGCCTTGGCGATCTCCACCATCTGCTGCTGGGCGAGTGAAAGAGAGGCGACGGGCGTATCGGCGGAAAAATTCGCTCCTACGCGCTTCAAAAGCGGCGCAACCATTGCTCTCAGGCGCCGGCGGTCGACCAGCTTCAATGGCCCTCCCCGCAGCGGCTCCCGGCCGAGAAAGATATTGGCTGCAACGTCAAGATTATCGAAGAGGTTGAGCTCCTGATGAACGAAGGCGATGCCTGATCCCAGGCTGCTATCGACAGAAAGGGCGGATCTTTCCTCTGCGTCGATCAGGATCGTGCCGCGATCCGGCTTCACGACACCACCGAGGATTTTCATCAGCGTCGATTTGCCGGCACCGTTTTCGCCAACGAGACCGATCACTTCGCCGGGGCTCACATGCATCGAGAAACCGTCCAGGGCGACGACGCCCGGATAGGTTTTGCCGATCCCCAGCAAGCTCAGAAATGGCGGCGCTTCGCGTGACGGCGCGGTCTCAGTCAAATCGTTCATGTCGATCCACAGGCTGTGTGCTCTTCAGGACTGCCCGCTACCCTTTTCCGGCTGCGGGCAATGGGCACGCAGCGGCACCGGCTTGCGCCGGCGCCGCTGTCAGATCGCCATCAGTTACCGGCCATCGCCTTGAGGTTGGCGGCATAAGCGTCAACGTCGTCCTTGCCGATCACCTTTGTCGGGACGATGATGAGCTTGTTGTCGGGAACGCCCGACTTGTCACCGTTGACGTAGGCGGCCATCAGCTTCATGCCCTGATAGGCCCAGATGTAGGGCTGCTGCACGACGGTGCCGGCGATCGTCCCTTCCTTGACACCGCCGAGCGTGATCGGATCATCATCGAAACCGACAACGGTGATCTGGCCAAGCTTGCCCGCCTCGCGGAGTGCCTCGTAAATTCTCGGCGTGTTGTAGGAGTAGAAACCGACCATGCAGGTCACGTCGGGGCTCGCGACGAGGGCATCCTCGACGTTCTTCTTGGCACGCGTCTGATCGATATCGTCACCACGCACGTCGGTCAGCTCGATCTTCGTGCCGGCAAGGCCGTCCTTCATGCCCTGGATACGTTCCTTGGCGTTATCAGCACCCAGCAGACCGACGAAGCCGATGCACTTGCCGCCGTCCGGCATCGCCTTCTTGGCGATTTCGGCGGCCTGCTTGCCGGCATCGATATTCGATGAACCGATATAGGCAACGCGATTTGTATTCGGCGCGTCACTGTCCGTGGTAAAGAGGGCCGTCTGCGATCCGATCTTGTTCAGACCGTCTGTCGATGTCTTGGGATCGACGGCGGAAACCATGATCCCCTTGACCCCGGCGGTCACCAGATCTTCCATCAGGCGCTGCTGAATTGCGACGGAGGATTGCTCCGGATATTTCAGCTCCATGTTGAAGTCGGGAAGCTCGGCCTGCGCCTTCTTGACGCCCGCTTCGGCAGCCTTCCAGAAGTCAGAGGCGCCGTTGACGACGAAAGCGAGTGTCGGCTTGTCGGCGGCAAAGGCCGCTGTCGTCAAGACGGAGCTCAGCATGAGCCCGGCTGCAAAAGCTGCCGCACCACGTGTCAGGTATGTCATGATAATCCTCCCATTGGCCCACCTCCGAGCCTGGTTCCAACCCGCAGCAGTCCATCGCGTAACCCCCTCCAGGGCCTCTCGCATGCGAGAAAACGCTCCGTCCAACCGCAAGATCCAACGTATATGAGGAATGTTAGTTCGTAAATAGTATTATCATTAATTATTAGCAATCCGCGTCGCGCGGCATGATGGGTAGCGTCGAATTTGACCGGAAACGGCATATTTTTTATATGCAGCGCACAAATTTGCTAATTCGCCAAGCTGCAGTTGCCGAACCGCGCTACTTGGTGCTAATAAAAATTAGCGCGTAGGTGAGCTGCATTTTCGGCGCTCGCCCGACAGGTTATGCGAAGGGGATCGAGGCATCGCTATGAAGAGGACAGGCGCAGCAGATGGCCAGCTCCGATCCGGCGCGGACAAGGCGACGAAACGCAGGGGCCGGCGCCAAGGCGCCAGGGTCACGATGACCGACATAGCCAAAGCGGCGGGATGTTCCCAGGCGACCGTCTCCCTCGTCCTGAATAACACGGCCGGGACGCGGTTATCCCAACAAACCCGCGACCGGGTGATCGAAGCGGCCCGTGAACTTGGCTACGTGGCGCCGACATTTTCCGTATCTTCGGGATCCGCATCCCTCTCCAAATTGGATGGCGTTATCGGCTTCGTCGTCGACCAGCTGGGGACCAGTCCGGAGGCTGTCGTTGCGATTGAAGGCGCGCGTCAGGCATCCTGGAACGCGGGCAATGTGCTTCTCGTCGCGCAGACGCTCGGCGATCCGGCCATGGAACCGCGAGCGATCAAGGCTCTGACGGATAGCGGCATTTCAGCCCTTATCTACATGACGATCTTCACGCGGGAAGTGGAGATGCCAGCCTATTACTACGGCCTCGACATCCCTATCGTCCTGCTCAACTGCTATACGTCCGACTATGCTTTTCCCGCGGTCGTACCGAGCGAAATCGCCGGTGGCCAGACAGCGACCAAGCATTTGATCGCGCATGGTCACCATCGCATCGCGACGATCACCGGGGAGCCCTGGATGCAAGCGGCCCAGGATCGCCTGACGGGCTATCGCCGCGCGCTCGCCACGGCCGACATTCCGTTCGATCCGGACCTTGTCATCGAGGGTGACTGGTCTGCGAGCGCCGGCTATTCCGGGACGATGCGGCTTCTGTCGCTTCCCGAGCCCCCGACAGCAATCTTCTGCCAGAACGATCGAACGGCGGTCGGTTGCTACGAGGCCCTCAAGGAGAAGCGTCTGCGCATTCCCGAGGACATATCCGTCATTGGCTATGATGATGAGGACATCTGCCGCCACCTCATACCGCCGCTGACCACATCGGTTCTCCCCCATATGGCTATGGGTGAATGGGCGATCGAGCATCTCGAGACAGCAGTTCTGCCGCGCGAGCGGCGTCATGAGATCACGAAGCTCGAATGCTCCCTTGTCAAACGTTCGTCTGTATCTTCGCCCGGAGGCAGCAAGGCCAATCTCAAGGTGCAGACGGCCTGACACCGCGATCGGCGATTTCGCGCAACGGCTGCTCGGCGATGGTCATAGAAAGTCCTCGCGGCACGGCGTGAATGTGTCGATCAGCAGGCCCTTGCTGCGTGCCACCACGCCATGGACCAGATTGGGCGCGACGATAAAGCTGCTTCCCTGTCCCAATCGGTTCGTCACGCCATCAATCGTGACGTCGAAGGTTCCTTCGGCGATGTAGCTTACCTGGGTATGGGGATGTGAATGCAAGGCGCCAACCGCGCCTTCATCGAAGCTGAAGGCAACCAGCATCAGTTCGGGACGAGTGCTGAGAACGGCGCGGCGGTTGCCGGGCGCGACCTCGGTCCAGGATGTGTTATCAGGTATCGTATAGTGCTGCATAGGTCCTCTCATCTGGCCAGCCATCCACCGTCCACCGGCAGGATTGTGCCATGCACGTAATCCGAAGCCGGAGCGGCGAGAAAAATCGCGGCCCCGACCATATCATCCGGCTTGGCCCAGCGGCCAGCCGGAATGCGTTTCAGAAGCTCGGCGCTCCGTTCGGGGTCGGCCCGCAGAGCTTCCGTGTTGTTCGTCTCCACATAGCCCGGCGCAATGGCATTGACGTTGATACCCTTTGCGGCCCACTCGTTTGCCATCAACCGCGTCAGACCTGCAAGACCACTCTTGGCGGCCGTGTAGGATGAGACCCGGATGCCGCCTTGGAAAGACAGCAGAGACGCGATGTTGATGATCTTTGCCTTGCGGCCCTCCGCGATTGCAGAGCGTGCAAATGACTGGCAGAGGAAAAACACCGACTTCAGGTTCGTGTCGAGCACGTCGTCCCAATCGGCTTCGGTGAAGTCGAGAGCGTCTGCCCGGCGGATGATGCCGGCATTGTTGACGAGGATATCCGGTCTGGCGCCAAGCGCGACCGATTTTTCCATGACCTCGGCGGCCGCGCCCGCTACCGACAGATCGGCATGGACGGTGAGGCAGTCGCGTCCCGCCGAACGGACAACTCCCTCGGTCTCGGCCATGGATGATCGTCCAACCGCGACGATGTCGGCGCCGGCCCTTGCCAGTCCCACGGCAATCGCCTGGCCAATGCCTGTGTTCGCGCCGGTTATGATGGCACAACGGCCGCTGAGATCGAAGGCCGTCACCGCAGCGCTTCCATCGGAACCTTGTCCATGTCGGTGAAGCTCATGTTGTCACCGGCCATCGCCCAGATGAAGGCATAGCGGCCGGTGCCGGCGCCGGAATGGATCGACCATCCAGGGGACAGGACCGCCTCGTGGTTCTTCAGGACGACGTGCCGCGTCTCATCGGGCTCTCCCATGAAGTGAAAGACCCGCGTCTGTTCGGCCATGCCGAAGTAGAGATAGACTTCCATCCGTCTGTCGTGCACGTGGGCCGGCATGGTGTTCCACACCGATCCCGGCTCGAACATCGTCAGCCCGACAAGAAGCTGGCAGCTCTCGCAGACGTCCGGATGTACATATTGATTGATCGTGCGCGCGTTGGATTCCTCGGCCGAGCCGACTGCCACCTTGCGTGCGAGATCCCGGGTAATGTGTGTGGTCGCGCAGGCACGATGGGCAGGCGCGCTCAGGAGGTAGAAGAGCGCGGGATGAGCTGTGTCCTCGCTGGTGAAGGACAACGGCCCCTCGCCCATCCCGACGTAAAGCGCCTCCTGGAACTCCAGGGGATATGGCGTGCCGCCAACGGTGACCGTCCCGCGCCCGCCAATGTTGACGATGGCTGCCTCGCGGCGCTCAAGGAACGTGGCCGTTCCGGTTTCCGTGACCTGATCGATAACCAGCGAACCTGCGACCGGAGATATTCCGCCGACGATCATCCTGTCGAGGTGGCTGTAGGTGAGGCTGATGGCGCCTGGTTGGAAGAGATCATCGATGACGAAACCGTCCCGGAGCTCCTGCGTGTTGCGCCGCGCCGTATCCTGCGGGCCGACGACCTGACGTATTCTGGCATTTAGGGTCACGTTTCTGCCTTTCGGTTGCGATCGCCGCTCAATTGAGCACGACATATTCGGTGAGTTGCCCGACGGTTGTTTCCGACTTCGGGACATCGAAGACCTTCGTGCCATGGCTCATGATCACGAACCGGTCGCAGACCTGGAAGGCGTGATAGAGATTATGGGTGACGAGCACGCTGGAGACGTTCTCGGCCTTGAGCTTCAAGACCTGATTGAGGAGCGCTTCCGTCTCTCGCACTGAAAGCGCGGAGGTCGGCTCATCGAGCAGCAGGACGCGCTTCTTGAAATGGACCGCGCGCGCAATGGCGACGGCCTGCTTCTGCCCACCGGAAAGATTACCGACGAGGGTGTCGGGTGAATCGATACCCGAAATATGAACGGCGTTCGTAAGAACCTCCATCGCGATGTCGCGCATCTCTGCCTGCCGCAGGAAGCCGAACCGATCTGTCAGTTCGCGGCCCATGAAGATGTTGCGGGTGATGGAGAGGGAATCGACCAGTGCCGTATGCTGGTAGATGGTCTCGATACCCGCCTCCGCAGAATCGGACCGGCATGTGAACAGCGTGCGCTTTCCGTCGACACTGATATAGCCATCCGTCGGCTTGTGGATGCCTGAGATCAGATTGACGGCGGTCGATTTTCCGGCGCCGTTATCGCCGAGCAGACCCACCACCTCCCCTTCGCCGATATGGAAGCTCAGGTTGCTCAAGGCCGTCAGCGCACCGAAGCTCTTCGAGATATTGTGGAGTTCGAGAAGATTTTCTTTCGACATCAGACGCCCGCCCGCCGCTCGATGAGTTGATTGAAGATCGCCGCCAGTACGATGAGCGTGGCGATGAACATGTCGAGATAGAAACCCGGGGCTCTCAGAAGCAGCAGCACGTCGGTCATCGTGTGGATCAGCAGGACGCCGAGGAAAATGCCGGCGATGGAGCCGCGCCCACCCCGCAACGAGAGCCCGCCAATGACGCAGGCGGCAATCGCCTGCAGTTCGAGCCCGGCGCCCTGTCCCGGCTGCACGCTGCCAACGCGGGCGGTGGCGAGGATACCAGCCATTGCGGCCATGGCGCCGGCGATCGCGAAAGCGATGAGCTTCACGCGGCTGGTGTCGATGCCGATGGCCTCGGCTGCTGCGCGATTGCCACCCGTTGCGAAGACATGGTTGCCGAAGCGGTGGCGGTGCGTCAGGAAATGAAAGCCGATCACGAACAGCACGATCCAGATGAACGCCGCATTGATCCCGAGAAACGTTCCCGAGAAGAGTGCGGAAAAGACCGCGTCAGGGTCGAAACGAACCTGCACGGCACCATTGTAGAGCAGCACCGCGCCGCGCCAGAACAGCAGGCCACCAAGGGTGACGATGAAAGACGGAAGGCCGAAGCGCAAGGTGATGTGGCCATTGAGGAGCCCGATCATCATGCCGGCGGCAATGCCGGCCGGGGCGGCGATGAAGGCGCTGACGCCGGCGCCGACCAATGTCGCCATCAGGATTGCCGTAAACGTGTAGACCGAACCGATCGAAAGGTCGAATTCCCCGGCGATCATCAGCACGCCGGCGCCGAGCGCCAGGCAGCCGAGAACGGGCACCGCCTTCATCAGGATCGTCAGGTTCTGTGGCGAGAGATAACGGAAGTCATCGGGATAGAGCAGCGCTCCGAGAATGCAGGCGATCTGCAGCGCGACGAAAACGAGAAGGATCGCTCCCGCCGGCATCGCCATGATCTGCTTGAGAACGGATTGCTTTTGGGTCCGCGAGCGTGGCGCGGCACTGTCTGCGATAATAGGTGTCACGGTTTTTGACTCGATCTTTTGGTAAAGCTGGAGCCTGCCGGTCTGCCGGCAGGCTCGTCGGATCGGATTACCGGTAGGTTCCGATCAGAGGCTTGACGGATCCAATCCGCGACTTGTCGAGGAAGGCGCCCTGCCCGGTGTCGATGTCCGTCGGCGTCAGACCATATTTCTTCGCCAGAGCAATCTGGGCGATCGGGTGATAGCCCTGCAGATAGGGCTGCTGATCCATGGTGGCGAACATCGCCCCGCTTTCGACCGCGTTGACGATCTCCACCGCAAGGTCGAACCCGCCAAAGGGTATCTTGACCCCTGCATCCTTGATGGCGCCTGCACCGACCGTGGAGGTCACCGAACCGGTGCCGAACAATGCCTTGACGTTCGGGTTGGCGATCAGGAATTGGGCGATGATATTCTGGGCTTCGGCCGGGTCGAGGCCGGCGCGAACCGTTTCAACCTTGATGCCTGCCTCGGTCATCGCCTTTTCGATGCCGCCCCCACGGGCCACGGCAAAGCTGGCTTCCGGGATTTCCCGCGGGTTGAAGACCACATCGCCCGACTTCAGACCAAACTCCTTGATCATGCGGTTGCCGAGTTCATAGCCGGACGCAAATTCATCCATGCCGACATAGGCCTGGCGGCAATTTCCCTTGGCGCCTTCTAGGTCATCGTTGTTGAAACCGATGACGATGATGCCTGCCTTGACCGCCGAGCAAATGCTGCTGTCGAATGCATCCGACGATGAAATCGCAACTGCGATCCCATCGACGCCACTTGCCGTCGCGCTCTCGATCAGATCGTTCTGGCGTACCGGATCGTTGTTGGCATATTGGACGTCGAGATCGACACCGAATTGGGCCGCCGCGTCTTGTGCACCCTTCACCACCGGGTTAAAGAACTGGACACTCGGATCGAGGTAGATGATCATCGTCGCCTTGACGTCGGCTGCAAGTGCAGTTGTCGAGCACAAGGCTACCCATGCCGCGGCAAGTGCCGCGGATTTCAGTCTGGTCAATTTCATTTGCGTATCCTCCCTTTGGATGTGCAATGCGGGTCGAAAGACCCAATTCCCGGCTGGCGAGCTCCGACCAAAGATCGCGCCAGCCGGGATTTCCCCCAAGTGTTGCAGCCCTCCTCCTGTGTCAGGCTGCGTTCACGTGCCTAGCTGAACCATGGCGCCGGGCGACCCAGCGTCACGTGAATTCCCTTGAATTGCGAATATTCGTCGAAGCCGTAGCGACCGAGCTCGCGCCCCAGCCCGCTCTTTTTGTAGCCGCCGATCGGCATTTCCGGTGTTCCATCGATGACGCTATTGATCCAGCAGCGTCCGGCGCGAATGCGGCGGATACTCTGCAGCGCGGTCTCCAGATTGGTGGACCACACGGAAGCCGAGAGCCCGTATTCGCTGGCATTGGCGATCGACACCGCCTCATCCGCTGTCTTGAACGTCAGCGTCGACAGCACCGGACCGAATATCTCCTCGCGGGCGATCGACATGTCGGGCGTGACGCCTGCAAACACGGTCGGCGCGTAGTAGAGGCCCGCCCCCTCGCCCGCGCGCGTTCCGCCGAGTAGCAGTTCTGCACCCGCCTCGACGCCCGCTTCGACATAGGAGTGAACCTTCTGCGCGTGAGCCTCGGAGATCATCGCCCCGATCTTGGTGCGCTCGTTCAAGGGATCGCCGAACGTAACTTTGCGCGAAATGTCGAGGAGCCGCTCCATCAGCGCATCGCGGATACCCTCCTGCACAAGCAGGCGGCTGCCGGAAATGCAGCACTGGCCGGCATTGTGGTAGACACCATAGGCGATACCATCGGCAGCCGCTTCGAGATCGGCATCGGCAAAGACGATCTGCGGACCCTTGCCGCCGAGCTCCAGGCCGACCCGCTTGACGCTCCGCGCCGCGATTTCGCCGAGCTTCGTGCCAACGCGCACCGAGCCGGTGAAGGCGACCATATCCGTACCGGGGTCTACAGCGAGAACCTGGCCGGCTGGATCGCCGTAACCGGTGACGACATTGAAAACGCCATCCGGGATGCCTGCCTCACGCGCCAGCTCGGCCATGCGGATCGAGGTGCCCGATGTAAACTCCGAAGGCTTGAGCACCACGGTGCAGCCCGCGCCGATTGCCCAGGGAACGCGCTCCGAGGCAATGATGAAGGGGAAATTCCATGGCGTGATGATACCGACGACACCGACCGGCTCCCGCAGCACCAGCCCAAGCCTGTCGTCGCCGATGTTGTTGTGTGACTGACCCTCGATCGCTCGAGCCTGCCCCGCTGCATAGGACCAGAGATCGGCGCAGAACCCGATCTCGCCGCGCGCCTGCGCGATCGGCTTGCCGACCTCGAGGCTTTCGATCAGCGCCAGCTCTTCCTGCTTCTGCAGGATGAGATCGGCGACCTTGAACATGAGCCGCGAACGCTCGGCGCCCGACATGCGGGGCCACGGCCCGGTATCGAAGGCGCGCCGCGCCGCCGCGATCGCCGCCTTCACGTCATCGGCCGATGCATCCGGCCACGTGCCCACCACCACGCCGGAATGGCCGGGACTGACGCGGTCTATCGTCTTGCCGGAAGAGGCATCGATCGACTTGCCATCGACAAGCATCTGATAGCGGGATTTAATGCGAAGACGCGGGTCCCTGGAGTCGGGCGCGATGAAGTTGGACAGATTGGATAGCACTGCTTTTCAAAGGCCGGACACGCGGCGCCGGCCCCTCCCTGTTTGCCCGGCTTCGACACAGCCGGATTTATGTTGCGTTTGAATTGTATGGTACTGTATGGTGGTTTTAGATGGATGTCAACGCATGACGGCGGCCAAGAATATGAACGTGGAATCCCTGAAAGTCGAAACGGGTGAGACAGCGGCTGCCCAGGTCGAGCGCGACCTACGCGAATTGATTATCCAGCTGGAATTGGCGCCAGGCACGCGGTTGTCCGAACAGGACCTCGCCACCCGCATGGGCGTATCGCGCCAGCCGGTGCGCGAGGCGCTCATCGCGCTCGGGAAATCAAAGCTCGTCGAGATCCGTCCGAACCGCGGTACCGTCGTCGTGCGCATCTCCGCGCGCCAGATGATGGAAGCCCGCTTTGTCCGCGAGGCACTCGAGACTGCCGTTGCCCGCAGGGCCAGCGAGAGCTTCGACACGTGGACGCGGCGGCGTATCGACACGATTATCGCCAGGCAGACGTCGGCCATGCAAGCCGAGGATCACAATGCGTTTCGCCGGGAAGATGAACAGTTCCATATTGCGATCGCCGAAGGTGCCGGCTGCAGCCTGGCCTGGAACGCGATTTCGGACATCAAGGCTCATATGGACCGCGTCTGCAACCTACAGCTCCGCCATCCGGATTCGATGATGCGGCTGATCGCCGAACACCAGGCCATTATTGAAGCCATCGATACGCGTGACGCCGAGGCGGCAGCCTCGGCAATGAGAGCCCATCTGAACGGCATCCTGTCCGACCTGCCACAGATCGAAGCCGATCATCCTGACCTGTTCGAATGAGTCTCAGGTCTTGTTGATTTCAGCCTGACGCCTGCGCTCTGATCATTGGACAGACAGGCTGTACCGCAGCGCAGGTTGAGAGCGGGACCAGATCGACGTCAATACAGCTGCGCTTATGCGCCACCGCTCCGGACGGCGAGTGTCTACTGTTCGCCCTTCCAGGTAAATATCTCAACCGGAAGCTCAACACCCTTCAGCTTGAAATGGCCGGCGGGCCTGAAGGCATTGCCGGTTTGAGAGGCAAAGAGTGCCGAAGCGAGCAGGTTGCATTCGAGACTATCGGCCAACTTTTCGATCCGCGCCGCCTCGTTGACAGCTCTGCCGATGACCGTGAAATCGAG
The DNA here is from genome assembly GCF_056399485.1 of Rhizobium sp. 01N424. Classification (NCBI taxonomy): domain Bacteria; kingdom Pseudomonadati; phylum Pseudomonadota; class Alphaproteobacteria; order Hyphomicrobiales; family Rhizobiaceae; genus Rhizobium; species Rhizobium sp. 01N424. The sequence continues at coordinate 1,470 of NZ_JBFTRK010000026.1, read as the reverse complement.
CCTGCGATCTGTCCCGACATTGCCGTAGAAGATCTCGCCGAGGTGAAGCGCAATATCGACGGGAATCTCGGGTTCGCCGCGCGCTCGTCTGCGGTCATTCAGCTTTTCGTTCAATCGTATTGCGCCTTGCGCGGCCGCTAGAGCCATTGCGCATGCTGACCTCGTGTCGCCTGCTTGCGCCGGAAAAATGGCCAGAAGGCTGTCACCCATGAACTTCAAAATCTCGCCGCCCTCATCAATGACCGGCCGTCCGATCGCTTCGAAGTGTTCGTTTAGCCAATCGACGATGAGGTTCGGCTCGTACTGTTCGTTCAAGGAGGTAAAATTCTTCAGGTCGGCAAGAAGGATCGCGGCGAAGATCGCCGTTCCGCCCCCGCGCTGGATCTGGCCAGTCAGAATGAGCTCGCTTGTTCTCTCCCCGGTATAGACGGCAAGCACATCCTTTGCCACGCGAGTGGTGGCAATCCGGCAGCAGGCGAGCGCCATTGCAGGCATGATGCTTTCAAACCCGGCAATCTGGCTTTCGGAAAAGCCACCGGCCTGGTCGGTCGCCAACGAAAAGCTTGCTCCCGCCAGGGCAGTACCCCCGGGGAAGGGTGCGATCTTCATGACAAACTCGGTCGCCCCTTGATCACTGAGCTCCACCAGAACTGGAAACGGCGGTGTGTCAGCGTTCGCCGGCAGCGCCCACCGAACAAACTCGAGCTGGTTTTGCAGCAGATAGGAGATCGGCGATCGCTGGAAGAGCGCATCCCCCTCCTCGCCGTGCTCTTGGATTTCCTTCGAAATGCCCGACGAGCGATACCAGGCAACCGAAAAGCTTCGTTGCTTCGGGTCGATCGACGGCATTGCGATCGACGCGCGAATAAGCGGATAGCCCGCTTCGATCAAACGCGATGCAACACCGTCGAGCAATGCGTCGATGTCATCGGTGGCAAGTCCTGTCGCGATGATCCAGGTTATGAGACCGCCCAGCCTTGGCATGCATTCTCCTCCATGCGGATGAATAGGAGATTTTGCAGGATGCACAGGTCTTTGTCGAACTCCTGCTGATGAAAATGTTGGCGGCAAGGCGCTGGATATCGCCCGCCAGGCCCGCGACATGCACGGCGGCAACGGTATCCAGATCGAATTCCACGTCATGCGCCATTCTCAGAACCTGGAAACGGTCAACACCTACGAGGGCACGCATGACGTCCAYGCKYTGATCCTGGGCCGGGCGCAGACCGGCATCCAGGCGTTCTTCTAGGGAATAGAGTTGAACGCAAAAWRCCCGCTTAACGCGGGTTCTGTCTATTCTGTTGTAGGTATCCATGAAGAGGATTTGGTTGCGGGGGCAGGATTTGAACCTGCGGCCTTCAGGTTATGAGCCTGACGAGCTACCGGGCTGCTCCACCCCGCGTTACCAGGTTTTTGCCGAAAGGCAAAATACCGTCCAGGTAAACCGCGCCGCGGTTTATCCTGACATCG
>NZ_JBFTRK010000025.1:0-22339 GCF_056399485.1 Rhizobium sp. 01N424 | reverse complement strand
CGAAGGAAGAAGGCGGCCGTCATACGCCGTTCTTCACCAACTACCGCCCGCAGTTCTACTTCCGTACGACTGACGTGACCGGTATCGTTTCGCTTCCGGAAGGCACGGAAATGGTTATGCCTGGCGACAACGTCACCGTTGTTGTCGAGCTGATCGTTCCGATCGCGATGGAAGAAAAGCTGCGCTTCGCAATCCGCGAAGGCGGCCGTACCGTCGGCGCCGGCATCGTCGCCTCGATCATCGAGTAATCCCAGGATTACCGAAAGTCTGGAAAGGCCCCGCTGGCGACAGCGGGGCCTTTTTCATTGTCACGCGATGGTGACGCCGGCCTTTCAGGCGGCTCTTGCGCTTGGCTGCAAAGCCTTTATCTATCCCTCCGATTTTCATCACGCGGAGGATATTTCATGAAGAAGCGCATTCTTTTCACCGGCGGTTCGGGCAAGGCAGGGCGGCATACGGTGCCGTGGCTGGTTGCCAAGGGTTACGAGGTCCACAATATCGATCTGGTGCCGCTCGACAGTCCCGGTGTCACCAATCTGATCGCCGACATCACTGATAGCGGCCAGGTCTTCAACGCGCTGTCGATGCACCGCGATTTTCCCGATCTGGAAGCAGGGAAGGGCGTTCAGCCTTTCGATGCTGTCATCCATTTCGCCGCCGTCCCGCGCATCCTGATCAAGCCCGACAACGAGACCTTCCGCATCAATACGATGGGCACCTACAATGTCATCGAGGCGGCGGTGAAGCTCGGCATCCGCAAGATCATCGTCGCCTCCAGCGAGACGACCTACGGCGTCTGTTTCGCCGAGGGGCATCGCGATTTCCACCAGTTCCCGCTGGACGAAGACTACGACGTCAATCCGATGGATTCCTACGGCCTCTCCAAAGTGATCAACGAGAAGACGGCGCGCGCCTTTGCCGAGCGCTCCGGCGCCGATATTTATGCGCTGCGCATCGGTAATGTCATCGAGCCGCACGAATACCAGAAGTTCCCGGAATTCTTCGCCAATCCGGAAATACGCAAGCGCATCGCCTGGAGCTATATCGATGCCCGCGACCTCGGGCAGATCTGCCATCTCTGCATCGAGAAGGACGGGCTGGGCTATCAGGTGTTCAACGCCGCCAACGATACGGTGTCCGCCAACACGCCGTCGCGGGAACTGGCGCAACGCTTTTTCCCCAATGTTCCGTTCACCCGCGAGATCGGCGAATACGAGGGCCTGCTTTCCAACCGCAAGATCCGGGAAGTGCTCGGCTTCAGGGAAGAGCACGACTGGCGGAAATACGTGAGGGCGTAAGGCCGAAGCGGAACGGCGGCGCGGTGTTGGAAAAAATGGAAAAACGCACTTGCCAATCCCGCGCAGCCGTCTTAAAGGGTGCGCCATGCTTTAAACGGTGCTTCGAGGCCTTGAGGTCAACAAGCTGAATGCAAAGCGTAAAGGGGTATAGCTCAGTTGGTAGAGCGGCGGTCTCCAAAACCGCAGGCCGTGGGTTCGAGCCCCTCTGCCCCTGCCATTTTCAGACTTCCTTATAGTTTATTTGAATATTCTCGGCTGGATGTTTTCCGGCCGTTTGCTTGGCGAATCCCCTGCAAGCACCGGCGATCGGAATGGCGCCGGAGATGGACGTGAATCCAGAAAAGACAAAAACGCGATCGCCGAAGGCTGGCAGGGCGTCACGATCGGTATTGGTCGATGCACTGAAACCGGTCGGCGTCACCGATCCTATTGCAGGCAAGGACCAGCCCTTGCCATTGCTGTCGCTGGTCGTTCCCTGCTTCCACGAGCAAGAGGTTTTGCCGCGGTTCTTCGCACGTGTGATCGACGAGCTTGTCGGCCACATTTATTTCGAGGTGAAGCAGCGGCCCATTTACATCGTGAGGGGCCGCTACGGGAGCAGGGCATGAGCGCTCCTGCTGGTAGATCACGCAACGAAGTCTCGCTGCTGCCTGGCGTCAGCTCCGACGTGCCCCGCACGACGCTCAATGCGACGCTGTTTTGGGCCAGCGCGTTCGCTATCCTGTTGATTGCCGTCAGTTTGAGGATCCCCTCATTGGCGACCCGTTCCCTCTGGTTGGACGAGGCCTACAGTGCCTGGTTCTCGGCCCGTCCGCTCCAGGAGCTCTGGACAAAGGTGCCGCAATACGAAACGCACCCGCCTCTCTACTATACGCTCTTGAAAGGCTGGCGCGGTATGTTTGGCGCCAGTGAGGATGCGCTCCGCAGCCTCTCGGTCCTTGTAAGCGTGTTGACCGTTCTCCTGCTCTCCATTTCCGGCCGGCTGTTGCGGGTTGGACGAGATGGCGAGGTGGTGTCGCTGCTTGCTGGTCTTTTCCTTGCAGCCAACGCAGGAAGTATAAAATATGCCCAGGAGGCCCGACCCTATGCGCTTGAAACGCTTGCGGTCACGGCGACTTTGCTTGCTGCGGCCAGCATTCTAACGGCGGTCCGCAGCCAAGACGTCTTCCGCAAAACGCCAACGACAGCTCTTGCGGTTACACTTTCGTTGTCGGGTGGCTTGGTGCTGTGGTGCCACAACACCGCTGTCTTTGTTGTGTTCGGCGTATGGTGCGCTTTATTTGTATCGATCTTACTGCTGGAACCGGCGTTGCGGCTGCGGGCGCTGGCTGTCGCTATTGTTGCCGGCATTGGCGCCCTTGCAGTCTGGGCACCATTCCTGCCCTGGTTTATTCATCAGAGCCAAAGCTTCAGTGCAATGCAGTTCTGGATAAGCTCATCACCGCATGATTTGGTCACTGCCTGGATATTGGCCGGTGGCGGCCTTCCGCCCGCGTTTATCGTATGTCCCTTGGCAATCGGCGGCGCATGGGCTTTATGGCGTCGTGACCGGCCGCTAACAGCGTTGCTCTCGATCACGTTGCTGCTGCCGCTCTGCCTCGTTCTGGCCGTCAGTTTCACCGTGAAGGCAATCTACATTGACCGGTTGTTCAGCTGGATGGCGCCGCCATTGATGGTGTTCGTCGCATGCTGTGTTGTCGCCGTCACGACGAGCGTTCCGGTGCGGGCCGTGATTTGCGCTATTCTGCTCGCATCGAGCCTCCAGGTGGTGATCGCAGGATATGCGGAGGAGCCGATGGACAACTTTCGCGCATTGAGCCAGGAGATCATGGCGCAGGCGAAACCTGGCGATGCCGTTATCGTGGTTCCGAACGAGCTCAGTGTCGGTTTTGACTACTATGCCGGAGTGCCGGATTTTCCGCCTGTCACCTACGTTCCCGGACCGTTTCCGTATCTTTCCCCGGCCGGCGGGCGCCGATATGTTGCAAACCTCGGGGCGCCGGCGATCGAGCTTGCGGATATCGATGGTCTTGAGCGCAGGCTCGGCAATCCGAGCCGGATCTGGCTCGTGACCCGAGGTATCGGTATCTACGATCCCGATGGCTCCGTCCGCCGCGCGGTCGCATCGAGAGGAACACTCGTTGCGGAATTTCACTTTGGTATCATTGAAGCGTCTTTGTACGAGAGCCGAACTCGCTAGGCTTTGCTGCTGTCCACAAAAGATGCCGGTTGCGCATTGCAATGCACGGATGGCTTATGGTAACAGGGCGGCCAGATGCGGGATTTCCGCGCTTGGCGAACACCCGGCGCAGCCTTTGAGGCTGAAACGCCGTGCATCCGCTAATTTCGTTAAACTTCGGTTCCCCTCTTGTGCAATCGGGAATCGGTGTTTATGTAGGGTTCAACAGACACGCGGTGCGTGGGGCTGATAGTTTCAGCTTTACGCGCCGTAATTGCGTGGGCAGTGATGGCATCCAAATCCAATCCATTTACGTTTCTTCAGCAGGTGCGGTCGGAAACGGCCAAGGTCACCTGGCCGTCGCGCCGCGAGACGATGATCTCGACGATCATGGTTCTCGTAATGGTGGTTTTCGCCGCGCTGTTTTTCTTTGCTGCCGACCAGCTCATCAGCTGGCTCCTGAGCTTCGTGCTCAACATCAGCAACTGATCGGGTGGAGATAGAAGATGGCGGCACGTTGGTACATCGTCCACGCGTATTCGAATTTTGAAAAGAAGGTCGCTGAGGACATCGAGAACAAGGCTCGCCAGAAGGGGCTTGAGCACCTGTTCGAGAAAATTCTCGTGCCGACCGAAAAGGTGGTTGAGGTGCGCCGCGGCCGCAAGGTCGACAGCGAGCGCAAGTTCTTCCCGGGCTACGTCATGGTTCGTGCGAACCTGACGGATGAAGCCTACCACCTGATCAAGAACACGCCGAAGGTCACGGGCTTCCTGGGCTCCGACAACAAGCCCGTTCCGATCCCGGATTCCGAAGCCGACCGTATCCTCGGTCAGGTGCAGGAAGGTGTGGAGCGTCCGAAGGCTTCGGTCAGCTTCGAGATCGGCGAGCAGGTTCGCGTTTCCGATGGTCCGTTCGCGTCGTTCAACGGCACGGTTCAGGATGTCGATGAAGAGCGTTCGCGCCTGAAGGTGGAAGTTTCGATTTTCGGCCGCGCTACGCCGGTCGAGCTGGAATACGCTCAGGTCGAGAAGGTCTGAGTTGCGGGTGAGCCGCCAAGGCTCGCTCGTGTGCGGTGGAAACCGCAAATCGCGTGGAAGGTGAGGGGCCTTAGCCGGACCTCGATATTCCGCACCACGCAACCGCAGCCGCCGGAGCGATCCGGCATCAAGGGCCGGGCAACCGGCTATCAATGAAAGGCAGAGAGTTATGGCTAAGAAAGTTGCAGGCCAGCTCAAGCTTCAGGTCAAGGCAGGATCGGCTAACCCGTCCCCGCCAATCGGCCCGGCGCTTGGTCAGCGTGGCATTAACATCATGGAATTCTGCAAGTCGTTCAATGCGGCTACGCAGGAAATGGAAAAGGGTATGCCGATCCCGGTCGTCATCACCTATTACCAGGACAAGTCCTTTACCTTCGTCATGAAGCAGCCGCCGGTCAGCTACTTCCTGAAGAAGGAAGCGAAGATCACGTCCGGTTCGAAGACGCCTGGCAAGGGCGCCAACGCCGGCAAGCTCACCAAGGCTCAGATCAAGTCGATCGCTGAAGCCAAGATGAAGGATCTCAACGCAGCAGATATCGAAGGTGCAATGGCGATGATTGAGGGCTCTGCCCGCGCCATGGGCCTGGAAGTGGTAGGTTAAGACCATGTCAGGCAAGCGCACCAAGAAGATCAACGAAGGTGTTGATCCCACGAAGCTCTACGCACTCGGCCTCGCCATCGGCATGGTCAAGGAGCGTGCTGTCGCCAAGTTCGACGAGACCATCGAAATCTCGATGAACCTCGGCGTTGACCCTCGCCACGCCGACCAGATGGTCCGCGGCGTCGTCAACCTGCCGAACGGCACCGGCCGCGACGTTCGCGTTGCTGTTTTCGCCCGCGGCGCCAAGGCTGATGAAGCCAAGGCTGCAGGCGCAGACATCGTCGGCGCCGAAGATCTGGTCGATATCGTCCAGGGCGGCAAGATCGACTTCGACCGCGTTATCGCGACCCCCGACATGATGCCGCTCGTCGGCCGTCTCGGTAAGGTTCTCGGCCCGCGCGGCATGATGCCGAACCCGAAGGTCGGAACGGTTACGATGGACGTCACGGGTGCCGTTAAGGCTTCCAAGGGTGGCGCTGTCGAGTTCCGCGTTGAAAAGGCTGGTATCGTCCACGCCGGCATCGGCAAGGCCTCGTTCGAAGCCAAGGCTCTGGAAGAAAACATCCGCGCCTTCGCTGACGCCGTCATCAAGGCAAAGCCGGCTGGCGCCAAGGGCAACTACGTCAAGCGCGTTGCGATCTCTTCGACCATGGGTCCGGGCGTCAAGATCGAGCTCGGCTCGGTCACGGCGCCGGCCGCCTAACGAATTTGCCGGGCTTCGGCCCGGCAGCATGCATTCCGGCCTCGCAAGGGGCCGGGATATTCCGGAGAAATCCGGAATCCTGTCCGAGATTGCAGGTGGTTATCCCTTAATCACTTAAGCCTGCATGAGACGGGTAAGACCCGAATTGCATGAAGCTTAGCTTCGATCGATTTGGTTCGAGCCTTGGATGCCTTGTCCTCCTAGCCTTGAGTGGCGCGGAGCGCGAGGGGACAGGATCCTCAAGCGTCGCTTGGGATCGCTTCTGATCCCAGGAGGCAAAAGGCAACCCGGCAGGCCCCGTCAAACGGACCTGTCAACTGGAGATAGGCAGTGGAAAGAGCGGAAAAACGCGAATTCGTCACGGAACTGAACGAAGTCTTCAAGGCTTCGGGCTCGGTTGTCGTGGCCCACTATGCTGGTGCTACAGTCGCGCAGATGAACGACTTCCGTTCCAAGATGCGCGCAGCTGGCGGTACCGTCAAAGTCGCGAAGAACCGCCTGGCCAAGATCGCCCTTCAGGGTACGGAAGCAGAAGGGATCTCTGGTCTCTTCACAGGTCAGACGCTCATTGCATACAGCAATGACCCGATCACTGCTCCGAAAGTCGTCGTGGATTTCGCCAAGACCAACGATAAGATCGTTGTTTTGGGCGGCGCCATGGGAACAACCACGCTCAACGCCGATGCAGTCAAGTCGCTTGCGACCCTGCCGTCGTTGGACGAACTGCGTGCAAAGCTGCTGGGCATGATCCAGACACCGGCTACCCGCATCGCAGGCGTTGTTGCAGCACCGGCAAGCCAGCTTGCTCGCGTGTTCTCGGCTTACGCCAAGAAGGACGAAGCCGCATAAGGCGGTTTTTTGCTGTTTATAAAACACCGGTTCGAACCGAACAAAAGGAACTGATAACATGGCTGATCTCGTAAAGATCGTTGAAGACCTCTCTGCACTGACCGTCCTGGAAGCTGCAGAACTGTCCAAGCTTCTCGAAGAAAAGTGGGGCGTTTCCGCTGCTGCTCCGGTAGCTGTTGCTGCTGCTGCTGGCGGTGGCGCTGCTGCTGTCGTTGAAGAAGAAAAGACCGAGTTCGACGTCATCCTCACGGATGCCGGCGCGAACAAGATCAACGTCATCAAGGAAGTCCGCGCTATCACCGGCCTCGGCCTCAAGGAAGCCAAGGACCTCGTCGAAGGCGCTCCGAAGGCTGTCAAGGAAGCCGTTTCCAAGGCTGAAGCAGCTGACATCAAGAAGAAGCTTGAAGACGCTGGCGCAAAGGCCGACGTCAAGTAATCTTGAACTGCATCTGGGAGGCGGCGTTTGCCGTCTCCCATTTGCCGTTTTCTGGAACGAATTACCCAAAAGCCGCGTGAAAACGGCTTTTGGGTAATGGGTTCTTCAAGAGGATGGTCTCGAACCGGGACACGCAGGCAATCCGGCCTGGTGGTTTCGGGAAGTGAGACGAGTTTGAACCAACCCATTGCTTGACGGGGTCGACTGGCCATCGGTTCCCGTCCGTTGCAGGCCCGGATGCAATTTTTGAAGGAGCGACGATGGCTCAGACCCTTTCGTTCAATGGTCGTAGGCGCGTACGCAAGTTTTTTGGTAAAATCCCCGAAGTCGCAGAGATGCCGAACCTCATCGAGGTTCAGAAGGCGTCCTACGACCAGTTCCTGATGGTCGAAGAACCGAAGGGCGGCCGCCCTGACGAAGGCCTCCAGGCCGTCTTCAAGTCCGTCTTCCCGATCACCGATTTCTCCGGCGCCTCGATGCTGGAATTCGTGTCCTATGAATTCGAACCGCCGAAGTTCGACGTCGACGAGTGCCGCCAGCGCGACCTGACCTACGCTGCGCCGCTGAAGGTTACTCTCCGTCTCATCGTGTTCGATATCGATGAGGATACGGGCGCCAAGTCGATCAAGGACATCAAGGAACAGTCCGTCTACATGGGCGACATGCCGCTCATGACCAACAACGGCACGTTCATCGTGAACGGCACCGAGCGCGTTATCGTGTCTCAGATGCACCGTTCGCCGGGCGTCTTCTTCGACCACGACAAGGGCAAGAGCCATTCTTCCGGCAAGCTGCTCTTCGCTGCCCGCGTCATCCCGTATCGTGGTTCTTGGCTCGACATCGAATTCGACGCCAAGGACATCGTCTATGCCCGTATCGACCGCCGCCGCAAGATTCCGGTGTCGTCGCTGCTGATGGCCCTCGGCATGGACGGTGAGGAAATCCTCGATACCTTCTACACCAAGTCGCTCTACAAGCGTGCCGGCGATGGCTGGCGCATTCCTTACCAGCCGGAAACCCTCAAGGGTGCCAAGGCGATCACCGAAATGGTTGACGCCGACACCGGCGAAGTCGTTGTCGAAGCCGGCAAGAAGCTGACCCCGCGTCTGCTCCGTCAGCTGTCCGACAAGGGCCTGAAGGCGCTGAAGGCGACCGACGAAGACCTGTACGGCAACTACCTTGCCGAAGACATCGTCAACTATTCGACGGGCGAGATCTATCTCGAAGCCGGCGACGAAATCGACGAGAAGACCCTCAAGGTCATCCTCGACCACGGTTTCGAGGAAATCCCGGTTCTCGGCATCGACCACATCAATGTCGGCGCCTACATCCGCAACACGCTGTCGGCAGACAAGAACGAGAACCGTCAGGACGCTCTGTTCGATATCTACCGCGTGATGCGTCCGGGTGAACCGCCGACCATGGATTCGGCCGAAGCCATGTTCAACTCGCTGTTCTTCGATGCGGAGCGTTACGATCTCTCCGCCGTTGGCCGCGTGAAGATGAACATGCGTCTCGACCTCTCGGTCGAAGACACCGTCCGCATCCTGCGCAAGGACGACATCCTGGCCGTGGTCAAGATGCTGGTCGAACTGCGCGACGGTAAGGGCGAAATCGACGACATCGACAACCTCGGCAACCGTCGCGTTCGCTCCGTCGGCGAATTGATGGAAAACCAGTACCGTCTCGGCCTGCTCCGCATGGAGCGCGCGATCAAGGAACGTATGTCCTCAATCGAAATCGACACGGTCATGCCGCAGGACCTGATCAACGCCAAGCCGGCAGCTGCTGCCGTCCGCGAATTCTTCGGCTCCTCGCAGCTGTCGCAGTTCATGGACCAGGTGAACCCGCTTTCGGAAATCACCCACAAGCGCCGTCTCTCGGCTCTTGGTCCGGGTGGTCTGACCCGCGAGCGCGCAGGCTTCGAAGTCCGCGACGTTCACCCGACGCACTACGGCCGTATTTGCCCGATCGAAACGCCTGAAGGCCCGAACATCGGTCTGATCAACTCGCTGGCAACCTTCGCACGCGTCAACAAGTACGGCTTCATCGAAAGCCCGTACCGCAAGATCGTCGATGGCAAGGTAACGAACGACGTTCTCTACCTCTCCGCCATGGAAGAAGCGAAGTACTACGTTGCGCAGGCGAACGCCGAACTCGACAAGGATGGTTCTTTCGTCGACGAATTCGTCGTCTGCCGCCATGCCAACGAAGTTATGCTCGCGCCCCGCGACAGCATGAACCTGATGGACGTCTCGCCGAAGCAGGTTGTTTCGGTTGCTGCCGCTCTCATCCCGTTCCTGGAAAACGACGACGCCAACCGCGCTCTCATGGGCTCGAACATGCAGCGTCAGGCCGTTCCGCTGCTGCGTGCTGAAGCTCCGTTCGTCGGCACCGGCATGGAGCCGGTCGTTGCCCGCGACTCCGGCGCTGCTATCGGCGCCCGCCGCGGCGGCGTGGTCGACCAGGTCGACGCGACGCGTATCGTTATCCGTGCAACGGAAGACCTCGAAGCTGGCAAGTCCGGCGTCGATATCTACCGCCTGCAGAAGTTCCAGCGTTCGAACCAGAACACCTGCGTCAACCAGCGCCCGCTGGTCACCGTCGGTGACGAGGTCAACCGCGGCGACATCCTCGCTGACGGTCCGTCCACGGATCTGGGCGATCTCGCTCTCGGCCGCAACGCGCTCGTCGCGTTCATGCCGTGGAACGGTTACAACTACGAAGACTCGATCCTGCTCTCCGAGCGTATCGTTGCTGACGACGTGTTCACCTCCATCCACATCGAAGAATTCGAAGTGATGGCCCGTGACACCAAGCTTGGTCCGGAAGAAATCACGCGCGACATTCCGAACGTTTCGGAAGAAGCGCTGAAGAACCTCGACGAAGCCGGTATCGTCTACATCGGCGCCGAAGTTCAGCCGGGCGATATCCTCGTCGGCAAGATCACGCCGAAGGGCGAAAGCCCGATGACGCCGGAAGAAAAGCTTCTGCGCGCCATCTTCGGTGAAAAGGCGTCCGACGTGCGCGACACGTCCATGCGCATGCCGCCCGGCACCTACGGCACGATCGTCGAAGTGCGCGTCTTCAACCGCCACGGCGTTGAAAAGGACGAGCGCGCGATGGCAATCGAGCGCGAAGAGATCGAGCGTCTTGCAAAGGACCGCGACGACGAACAGGCGATCCTCGACCGTAACGTCTACGGCCGTCTGATCGAGATGCTTCGCGGCCAGATGTCCATCGCGGGCCCGAAGGGCTTCAAGAAGGGCACCGAGCTTTCGAACTCCGTCGTTTCCGAATATCCGCGCTCGCAGTGGTGGATGTTCGCGGTCGAAGACGAGAAGGTCCAGAGCGAACTCGAAGCCCTGCGTGGCCAGTACGACGAATCCAAGTCGCGCCTTGAACAGCGCTTCATGGACAAGGTCGAGAAGGTCCAGCGCGGCGACGAAATGCCTCCGGGCGTCATGAAGATGGTCAAGGTCTTCGTTGCTGTGAAGCGCAAGATCCAGCCAGGCGACAAGATGGCCGGCCGTCACGGCAACAAGGGTGTCGTATCGCGTATCGTGCCTGTCGAAGATATGCCGTTCCTCGAAGACGGTACGCATGTCGACGTCGTTCTGAACCCGCTCGGCGTGCCTTCGCGCATGAATGTCGGTCAGATTCTCGAAACGCATCTCGGCTGGGCTTGCGCCGGCATGGGCCGCCAGATCGGCGACATGCTGGAAGCCTACAAGGCGAGCGGCAACATCGCTCCGCTGCGCAAGACGATCGGCGACGTTGTCGGCGACGGTCCGAAGGCCGAACAGGTCAAGGACTTCGATGATGACTCGGTCCTGCGTCTTGCCGACCAGTGGAAGCGCGGCGTTTCGATCGCAACGCCGGTGTTCGACGGTGCGCACGAAGGTGACGTCAACGAGATGCTGGCTCTGGCCGGCCTGAAGGAAAGCGGTCAGTCGACCCTTTACGACGGTCGTACGGGCGAGCAGTTCGACCGCCAGGTCACGGTAGGCTACATCTACATGCTGAAGCTGAACCACTTGGTCGACGACAAGATCCACGCCCGTTCGATCGGTCCTTACTCGCTCGTTACCCAGCAGCCGCTGGGCGGCAAGGCGCAGTTCGGCGGTCAGCGCTTCGGCGAAATGGAAGTCTGGGCACTGGAAGCATATGGTGCGGCTTACACGCTGCAGGAAATGCTCACGGTCAAGTCGGACGACGTCGCCGGCCGTACCAAGGTCTACGAAGCCATCGTCCGTGGCGACGATACGTTTGAAGCGGGTATCCCCGAAAGCTTCAACGTTCTCGTCAAGGAAATGCGCTCGCTCGGTCTGTCGGTCGAATTGGAGAACTCCAAGCTCGACGAACAGCAGGCGAACCAGCTGCCTGATGCTGCTGAGTAACCATCTGATAGGGTGTGCGCTGTAATCAGCGCACACCGTTCCCGCTCTGGCCCCGTAACGTGTTGGCCGGGCAGGGACGATTTCGCCGCATTTCGCGGTTATTGTCGTTTTGAGCGTTGGCGCGGCTCCCGGGATTTGCCGCCAGCCATAGCAAGATAAGGGCGCATCCGCCCATGAAGGAGACAGGCATGAACCAAGAGGTCATGAATCTTTTCAATCCGCAGGTGCCTGCGCAGAATTTCGATAGCATTCGAATTTCTATCGCATCTCCGGAGAAGATCCTCTCCTGGTCCTACGGTGAGATCAAGAAGCCGGAAACCATCAACTACCGTACGTTCAAGCCGGAACGTGACGGTCTCTTCTGCGCGCGCATTTTCGGGCCGATCAAGGACTACGAATGCCTGTGCGGCAAGTACAAGCGCATGAAGTACAAGGGCATCATCTGCGAAAAGTGCGGCGTGGAAGTGACGCTGTCGCGCGTTCGCCGTGAGCGCATGGGCCATATCGAGCTCGCCGCTCCCGTTGCCCATATCTGGTTCCTCAAGTCGCTTCCGTCGCGCATCTCGACGCTGCTCGACATGACGCTGAAGGATGTAGAGCGCGTTCTCTACTTCGAAAACTACATCGTCACCGAGCCGGGCCTGACTGCTCTGAAGGAGCACCAGCTGCTCTCTGAAGAAGAGTATATGCTGGCCGTCGACGAATACGGCGAAGACCAGTTCACCGCGATGATCGGCGCTGAAGCCATCTTCGAAATGCTGGCTTCCATGAACCTTGAGAAGATTGCGGGCGACCTGCGCTCGGATCTCGCCGACACCACGTCGGATCTCAAGCAGAAGAAGCTGATGAAGCGCCTGAAGATCGTCGAGAACTTCATGGAATCGGGCAACCGTCCGGAATGGATGATCATGAAGGTCGTTCCGGTCATCCCGCCGGATCTGCGTCCGCTGGTTCCGCTGGATGGCGGCCGTTTCGCGACGTCTGACCTGAACGATCTCTATCGCCGCGTCATCAACCGTAACAACCGTCTAAAGCGCCTGATCGAACTGCGCGCTCCGGGCATCATCATCCGCAACGAAAAGCGCATGCTGCAGGAATCTGTAGACGCGCTGTTCGATAACGGCCGCCGTGGCCGCGTCATCACCGGCGCCAACAAGCGTCCGCTGAAGTCGCTGTCCGACATGCTCAAGGGCAAGCAGGGCCGCTTCCGCCAGAACCTGCTCGGCAAGCGCGTCGACTATTCCGGCCGTTCGGTCATCGTGACGGGTCCGGAACTGAAGCTGCACCAGTGCGGCCTTCCGAAGAAGATGGCGCTCGAGCTCTTCAAGCCATTCATCTACGCCCGCCTCGACGCCAAGGGTTACTCCTCGACCGTCAAGCAGGCCAAGAAGCTGGTCGAAAAGGAAAAGCCTGAAGTCTGGGATATCCTCGACGAGGTCATTCGCGAGCATCCGGTTCTCCTGAACCGCGCACCGACGCTGCACCGCCTGGGTATCCAGGCCTTCGAACCTACCCTGGTCGAAGGCAAGGCCATCCAGCTGCACCCGCTCGTCTGCACGGCCTTCAACGCCGACTTCGACGGTGACCAGATGGCCGTTCACGTGCCGCTGTCGCTCGAAGCCCAGCTCGAAGCCCGCGTTCTGATGATGTCGACGAACAACATCCTGCACCCTGCAAACGGTGCACCGATCATCGTTCCGTCGCAGGACATGGTTCTCGGCCTGTACTACCTCTCGATCCTGAACCAGAACGAGCCGGGCGAAGGCATGGCCTTCTCCGATCTCGGCGAGCTGCATCACGCGCTCGAAACCAAGGTCGTGACGCTGCACACCAAGATCCGCGGCCGCTTCAAGTCGATCGGCGAGGACGGCAAGCCGTACTCGAAGATCTATGAAACGACGCCTGGCCGTCTGCTCATCGGCGAACTCCTGCCGAAGAACGGCAAGGTAACCTTCGACATCTGCAACCAGGAAATGACCAAGAAGAACATCTCCAAGATGATCGACGCGGTCTACCGTCACTGCGGTCAGAAGGACACGGTCATTTTCTGCGACCGCATCATGCAGCTCGGCTTCAGCCATGCTTGCCGCGCCGGCATCTCGTTCGGCAAGGACGACATGGTCATTCCGGAAACCAAGGCCAAGATCGTCGGTGACACCGAAAACCTGGTCAAGGAATACGAGCAGCAGTACAATGACGGCCTGATCACTCAGGGCGAAAAGTACAACAAGGTCGTCGACGCCTGGGGCAAGGCAACCGAAAAGGTCGCCGAAGACATGATGGCCCGCATTAAGGCCGTCGAATTCGATCCGAACACCGGCCGTCAGAAGCCGATGAACGCCATCTACATGATGTCGCACTCCGGCGCCCGCGGTTCTCCGAACCAGATGCGTCAGCTGGGCGGCATGCGTGGCCTCATGGCCAAGCCGTCGGGCGAAATCATCGAAACGCCGATCACGTCGAACTTCAAGGAAGGTCTGACCGTCAACGAGTACTTCAACTCGACCCACGGTGCCCGTAAGGGTCTCGCAGACACGGCCCTGAAGACTGCTAACTCCGGTTACCTGACCCGCCGTCTCGTCGACGTCGCGCAGGATTGCATCGTCAACCTCGTGGATTGCGGCACCGACAAGGGCCTCACCATGACGGCGATCGTCGATGCCGGTCAGGTCGTTGCTTCCATCGGCGTTCGCGTCCTTGGCCGTACGGCGCTTGACGATATCGATCATCCGGTGACCGGCGATCGCATCGTCGATGCCGGCAAGATGATCCTCGAGCCCGATGTCATCGAGATCGAAAAGGCTGGTATTCAGTCGATCCGCATCCGCTCGGCACTGACCTGCGAAGTTCAGACCGGCGTTTGCTCGATCTGCTACGGCCGAGACCTGGCACGCGGTACGCCTGTCAACATGGGCGAAGCGGTCGGCGTTATCGCTGCACAGTCGATCGGCGAGCCGGGTACCCAGCTCACCATGCGTACGTTCCACCTTGGTGGCACGGCAACCGTGGTCGACCAGTCGTTCCTGGAAGCATCGTACGAAGGTACGGTTCAGATGAAGAACCGCAACATGCTGCGCAACTCGGACGGCGTTCTCGTCGCCATGGGCCGCAACATGGCGGTTCAGATCCTGGACGAACGCGGTGTCGAGCGCTCCTCGCAGCGCGTCGCCTACGGTTCGAAGATCCATGTCGATGATGGTGACAAGGTCAAGCGCGGTCAGCGTCTGGCAGAGTGGGACCCATACACCCGTCCGATGATGACGGAAGTGGCCGGTACCGTTCAGTTCGAAGACCTCGTCGATGGTATCTCCGTTCTCGAAGCGACCGACGAATCCACGGGTATCACCAAGCGTCAGGTTATCGACTGGCGCTCGACTCCCCGCGGTTCGGATCTGAAGCCGGCCATCGTCATCAAGGACGCCAGCGGCAACGTCATGAAGCTGTCGCGTGGTGGTGACGCCCGCTTCCTGCTCTCGGTTGACGCGATCCTGTCGGTCGAGCCGGGTACGAAGGTTTCGCAGGGCGACGTGCTTGCACGTTCGCCGCTCGAAAGCGCCAAGACCAAGGATATCACCGGCGGTCTGCCGCGTGTTGCCGAACTGTTCGAAGCCCGCCGTCCGAAGGACCACGCCATCATCGCTGAGATCGATGGTACGATCCGCCTCGGCCGCGACTACAAGAACAAGCGCCGCGTCATCATCGAGCCGGCGGAAGACGGTGTCGAGCCTGTCGAATACCTGATCCCGAAGGGCAAGCCCTTCCACCTTCAGGAAGGCGACTATATCGAAAAGGGTGACTACATCCTCGACGGTAACCCGGCTCCGCACGACATCCTGGCGATCAAGGGCGTCGAAGCACTCGCTTCGTACCTGGTCAACGAAATCCAGGAAGTCTACCGCTTGCAGGGCGTTGTCATCAACGACAAGCACATCGAAGTGATTGTCCGTCAGATGCTGCAGAAGGTGGAAATCACCGATGCAGGCGACTCGACCTATATCGTCGGTGACAACATCGACCGTATCGAGCTCGAGGACGTCAATGACGGCCTGATCGAACAGGGCAAGAAGCCTGCCTACGGTGACCCGGTTCTTCTCGGTATCACCAAGGCATCGCTGCAGACCCCGTCCTTCATCTCCGCCGCGTCCTTCCAGGAAACGACGAAGGTGCTCACGGAAGCTGCGATCGCCGGTAAGACCGACGGTCTCCAGGGCCTCAAGGAAAATGTCATCGTCGGCCGCCTTATCCCGGCCGGTACCGGTGGCACCATGACCCAGATCCGCCGTATCGCCACGTCGCGCGACGAGCTGATCCTCGAAGAGCGCCGCAAGGGCACGGGTGCAGACTCGGCAACGCCGATGCTGCAGGACATGGCAAACGAAAGCGCGCCTGCCGCCGAATAACGGCAGGTTCGATTGCAGAAATCAAAAACCGCCCGGAGCGATCCGGGCGGTTTTTTGTTGACCGCTTGAGACGGCGGGCATGCCGAAAGGGCCGACGTCGAACCACGGCCCTTTCGGCAGGCGTTCGCGATGTCAGAGGCCGAGGACGGTCCGCAGCTCGGTGCGGGCCGCTTCGTATTCGGCCTTGTAGTCGTCATGCTGCATGATCGTCTGTGCGGTGGCGATACCGGCGATACGGCCGGCCTCGATATCCGTCGGGTAGTGGATGCCGCCAATGACGCGGTTCCAGCCATAGGCCCAGGCGCGGCCCATGATGGCATCCTTCTTTTCGGGAACCATGTTCGACAGGACGACGCCCATCAGCGTGCCGAGCGTCGTGTGGCCAGACGGGTAGGAGCCGGACTTCGAGAGCGGCACGACTGGCTTGACGAGCTCGGGATAGAGCAGGTGAGGGCGCGGGCGCTTCCAGACGTCCTTCGCCGGGTCGACGACGGCGGCTTCGGTCTCGACGATGCGGTCGAAGAAGGCCGAAAACTTCGGCAGGTTTTCCTTGGTGAATTTCGGATTGTCGATGACGTCGCTGAAACGCCAGACATTCTCCTCGGCATCGGCAACGGCCCGAGCTTCCATCTCCGGGGTGCGGGTGACCTGGATGGAGAGAAGCTCGCCGATCTCGGCCTTGGTCTTGGCGGAATCATTGGCAGGCGGCGGCGGAAGCAGGTTCAGAAGGTTGACTTCGGTATTGTCGGTAAAGGGCTTTGCCTTGTCTTCGGCAAAAGCCGGCGCAGCAAATGCAACGGCAGTGGCAAGGCCGAGAGCCAGGAATTTCGAGACAGTACGCATTTGGGGGACTCCGTTTGGGGCAATGAAATGCACCTCGCGGGTAACCGAGGATTGTTTGGCGAAGATGACAGAACGGTGTCAGAGCCTGCGGCATAATCGCCGCGCGGCCACAAGCGAGACTTGCCAAACCAGCGGTGCGTACCAATAATAGTTATCGGAGGCACCCATGGCTCAAAGCGTCGAACTTGGAAATCTGGAAGCGGTTGTTCAGAAGCTCGTCGAGAGCGGCCGCTACAACTCGAAGAGCGAAGTGCTCCGCGAGGGCGTTCGTCTGGTCGAGGAGCGGGAGAAGCAGCTTGCGCTGATGGACGCGGCGCTCGCCCGGGGCAGGGCGGATGTCGACGCCGGTCACGTCCATGCGGCTGACGATGTCTTCGCTGAGCTCAAGGAGCGTTATGGCCGCATGGCGGACGGCAAATGAAGCTGGTCATCGCGGCAGAAGCCCGCCGCGATCTCTTCTCGATTGGCGATTATATTGCGAGGGATAATCCGCGCCGCGCGCTTTCCTTCGTCGAAGAGCTGGAGAGGCATTGCCTGATGATCATCGATCGTCCGCTTGCCTATCCGCTGGTGCCCCGTCACGAGGAGAGCGGGATCAGAAGGGCCGTGCACGGCCGCTACAATATCTTCTACACGTGCACCGCCGACGCCGTGCAGATTTTGCATATACTCAACGGCGCCATGAACTATGAGGCAGCTCTGTTTGGCGCCGCCGATAGCTGACGGTCAGTTGAACCGGATGATCGAAACCTCGCCGTCCAGCGCGCCCTGATAGGCAGACGCGTGCGGCTCTTCTTCAGGCACTTCGGTCAGCATGCCGATCTGGTCGAGATCGGCCTCGATGAAGCCTTCCTCGGACAGCGCGTTGAGCGCCTCGCGCACGGCGGTGTCGTCATCGGCGGCTCTCAGCATGATATGCAGGTCGACACCTTCGCTGCCGTCCGACTCATAACCCTTGCCGATAATGATGAAGACCATCGGGCCTTCGGAGTTGTTGTCGTTGTCGGGGCTGGTGATCATCGGGCGGTCCTTTGAATATGTAACGATTCGTAAACTCGAATCCGCTTGCTGCGGATTTCGTCTGCAATCGCCGATTCCTTAACCGCTTTTCCGGCAAGCCCCAAGTTGAACTTTAAGGGCCGCCGCAAAAACGTCCGGAACCCTTGCAAAGAGGGCGTAAGCCCGGCATTTCAAGGCATTCGCGGCAAGATTATTTCTTAACCGGCCTTGACGTAGGTGAGGGAAACCAGTAGTACCCGCGCCATCGGAACCCATGTGAGGCATGGCTTTCTGGGGCGCCTTGCCCTGGAGTTCACCTCAAACAAGGTTCGAAACGCACGTTGAAGATATGATGCCCGCACGCATGACGCATGTCTTTTGCGTCCTCTGCCCTCTGTGGTCCATCCGCGAAAGCGGATCGGGCCACGTTTTGCGCATTGAGACAAGCGTGTGATCTTGCCGGAGACGGCGTGATTTTACGCCCGAAAGGGTACAGTTAAACGTAAGGGATGGTTGAATGCCTACCGTAAACCAGCTGATCCGCAAGCCGCGCCAGCCGAACGTAAAGCGTAACAAGGTTCCTGCTCTGCAGGAAAACCCGCAGAAGCGTGGTGTTTGCACCCGCGTCTACACGACGACCCCGAAGAAGCCGAACTCGGCTCTGCGTAAGGTTGCCAAGATCCGCCTGACCAATGGCTTCGAAGTCATCGGCTACATTCCTGGCGAAGGTCACAACCTGCAGGAACACTCTGTCGTCATGATCCGTGGCGGCCGCGTCAAGGACTTGCCGGGCGTTCGTTACCACATCATCCGCGGCGTTCTCGATACCCAGGGTGTCAAGAACCGCAAGCAGCGCCGTTCCAAGTACGGTGCAAAGCGTCCGAAGTAATTCGGGTTTTGGTTTTCCGGCGCTGCGCGAGGTTCTCCGCGTGGTAGAGCGCCTTAACAGTTAAGAGACGAGAAGTTATGTCCAGACGTCACAGAGCAGAAAAGCGCGAGATCAACCCGGACCCGAAGTTCGGCGATTTGGTCGTCACGAAGTTCATGAATGCCATCATGCTCGATGGTAAGAAGTCCGTTGCTGAAAGCATCGTTTACGGCGCATTTGACTCCGTACAGGGCAAGTCCAAGCAGGAGCCGCTGGTTGTTTTCCACGCCGCCCTCGACAACATTGCCCCGCACGTCGAAGTCCGTTCGCGCCGCGTCGGTGGTGCGACCTATCAGGTTCCGGTTGATGTCCGCCCTGAGCGCCGCCAGGCCCTTGCTATCCGCTGGCTGATTACCGCTGCGCGCAAGCGCAACGAAACGACCATGGTCGACCGTCTGTCGGGCGAGCTTCTCGATGCATCCAACAACCGTGGTTCCGCGGTCAAGAAGCGCGAAGACACGCACAAGATGGCTGACGCCAACCGTGCGTTCTCGCATTATCGCTGGTAATCCCGAACGGTATCGAAAGGCAGTCCACTATGGCTCGCGAATATAAAATCGAAGACTACCGTAATTTCGGTATCATGGCGCACATCGACGCCGGCAAGACGACGACGACCGAGCGTATCCTTTACTACACCGGCAAGTCGCACAAGATCGGCGAAGTGCACGACGGCGCAGCCACGATGGACTGGATGGAGCAGGAGCAGGAGCGTGGCATCACGATCACCTCTGCTGCGACCACGACCTTCTGGAAGGGCCGTGACGGCAAGATGCGCCGCTTCAACATCATCGACACTCCCGGCCACGTCGACTTCACGATCGAAGTCGAACGTTCGCTGCGCGTGCTCGACGGTGCGGTCGCTCTTCTCGATGCCAACGCAGGCGTAGAGCCGCAGACGGAAACCGTCTGGCGTCAGGCTGAGAAGTACAACGTTCCGCGCATGATCTTCTGCAACAAGATGGACAAGACCGGTGCGGACTTCTACCGCTCGGTCGAGATGATCAAGACCCGCCTCGGCGCAACGGCTGTTGTCATGCAGCTGCCGATCGGTGCAGAGTCCGAATTCAAGGGCGTTGTCGATCTGATCGAGATGAACGCACTCATCTGGCGCGACGAATCGCTCGGCGCACAGTGGGACGTCGTCGAAATCCCTGAAGACCTGAAGGCCAAGGCTGAAGAATATCGCGAAAAGCTGATCGAGACCGTTGTCGAGATCGACGAAGAAGCGATGGAAGCCTACCTGAACGGCGACATGCCCGACAACGACAAGATCCGCGCCCTGGTTCGCCGCGGCACGATCGACGTCAAGTTCCATCCGATGTTCTGCGGCACCGCATTCAAGAACAAGGGCGTTCAGCCGCTGCTCGACGCTGTTGTCGATTATCTGCCGTCGCCGATGGACATTCCTGCCATCAAGGGCATCGACTTCAAGACGGAAGCCGATATCGAGCGTCACGCTGACGACTCCGAGCCGCTTTCCATGCTTGCGTTCAAGATCATGAACGACCCCTTCGTCGGTTCGCTCACCTTCGCTCGCATCTACTCCGGCAAGCTCGAAAAGGGCGCGTCGGTCATGAACACGGTCAAGGACAAGCGCGAGCGCGTCGGCCGCATGCTGCAGATGCACTCGAACTCCCGTGAAGACATCGAAGAAGCCTTTGCAGGCGACATCGTTGCTCTCGCCGGCCTCAAGGAAACCACCACTGGCGATACGCTCTGCGATCCGCTGAAGCCGGTTATCCTCGAGCGCATGGAATTCCCCGAGCCGGTCATCCAGATCGCGATCGAGCCGAAGACCAAGGGCGACCAGGAAAAGATGGGCCTCGCGCTCAACCGCCTGGCTGCTGAAGATCCGTCCTTCCGCGTCAAGACCGACCAGGAATCCGGCCAGACGATCATCGCCGGCATGGGTGAACTTCACCTCGACATTCTGGTCGATCGCATGCGTC
This sequence comes from Rhizobium sp. 01N424, assembly GCF_056399485.1. Taxonomy (NCBI): domain Bacteria; kingdom Pseudomonadati; phylum Pseudomonadota; class Alphaproteobacteria; order Hyphomicrobiales; family Rhizobiaceae; genus Rhizobium; species Rhizobium sp. 01N424. Next base: position 1,714 of record NZ_JBFTRK010000025.1, on the reverse strand, counting down.
GTGAATTCRAGGTCGAAGCAACTGTCGGTGCGCCGCAGGTTGCCTACCGCGAAACCATCACGAAGAAGCACGAAGAAGACTACACGCACAAGAAGCAGTCCGGTGGTACCGGTCAGTTCGCGCGCGTCAAGATCGTCTTCGAACCGAACGAAGAAGGCGACGACTTCAAGTTCGAATCCAAGATCGTCGGCGGTGCTGTTCCGAAGGAATACATCCCGGGCGTTCAGAAGGGTATCGAAAGCGTTCTGTCGTCTGGCCCGCTGGCTGGCTTCCCGATGCTCGGCGTCAAGGCGACGCTCATCGACGGTGCCTTCCACGACGTCGACTCGTCGGTCCTGGCGTTCGAAATCGCTTCCCGCGCCTGCTTCCGTGAAGCAGCCAAGAAGGCCGGCGCTCAGCTCCTCGAGCCGATGATGAAGGTCGAAGTTGTAACGCCTGAGGACTACGTCGGTGACGTTATCGGCGACCTCAACTCCCGCCGTGGTCAGATCCAGGGTCAGGAGCAGCGCGGCATCGCGATCGTCATCGCGGCAAACGTTCCGCTGGCGAATATGTTCAAGTACGTCGACAACCTGCGCTCCATGTCGCAGGGCCGTGCTCAGTACACGATGACCTTCGATCACTACGCGCCGGTCAAATGGCAAAGAGTAAGTTTGAGCGCAACAAGCCGCACGTAAACATCGGCACGATCGGCCACGTTGACCACGGCAAGACGTCTCTGACGGCAGCGATCACGAAGTATTTCGGCGAGTTCAAGGCGTATGACCAGATCGACGCTGCTCCGGAAGAAAAGGCACGCGGCATCACCATTTCGACGGCACACGTCGAATATGAAACGCCGAACCGCCACTATGCGCACGTCGACTGCCCCGGCCACGCCGACTACGTCAAGAACATGATCACCGGTGCCGCACAGATGGACGGCGCGATCCTGGTTTGCTCGGCAGCTGACGGCCCGATGCCGCAGACCCGCGAGCACATCCTGCTCGCCCGCCAGGTTGGCGTTCCGGCTATCGTCGTGTTCCTCAACAAGGTTGACCAGGTTGACGACGCCGAGCTTCTCGAACTCGTCGAGCTCGAAGTTCGCGAACTTCTGTCGTCCTACGACTTCCCGGGCGACGACATTCCGGTTGTCAAGGGTTCGGCTCTGGCCGCTCTCGAAGACTCTGACAAGAAGATCGGCGAAGACGCGATCCGCGAGCTGATGGCTCAGGTCGACGCCTACATCCCGACGCCTGAGCGTCCGATCAACCTGCCGTTCCTGATGCCGATCGAAGACGTGTTCTCGATCTCTGGCCGTGGTACGGTTGTGACCGGCCGCGTCGAGCGTGGTATCGTCAAGGTTGGCGAAGAAGTCGAAATCGTCGGCATCCGCGCCACCTCGAAGACGACGGTTACCGGCGTTGAAATGTTCCGCAAGCTGCTCGATCAGGGCCAGGCCGGCGACAACATCGGCGCTCTCGTTCGCGGTGTTAACCGTGACGGCGTCGAGCGTGGTCAGATCCTGTGCAAGCCGGGTTCTGTGAAGCCGCACAAGAAGTTCAATGCCGAAGCCTACATCCTGACGAAGGAAGAAGGCGGCCGTCATACGCCGTTCTTCACCAACTACCGCCCGCAGTTCTACTTCCGTACGACTGACGTGACCGGTATCGTTTCGCTTCCGGAAGGCACGGAAATGGTTATGCCTGGCGACAACGTCACCGTTGTTGTCGAG
>NZ_JBFTRK010000024.1:0-25961 GCF_056399485.1 Rhizobium sp. 01N424 | reverse complement strand
CCTCATCTTGACCTAGGACTTATGGATTTCCGTAAACTTCGGTGTGGGTATTGCAGCGAGCGGTCACTTGCCGCCACGCATGTGCTCAACGAAAATGGCGTCAACGCAATTACCTACGGCATCATTGGACATGTAGTGACCAAAGTTACTATCGAGGGAAAGACCTATTTCACCGACCCTGATTACGGTGTCGGCCCCTATCTCGCAGACACGCCACGAGATAAAATTCGCGATATCTATCTTCATAGTTCCGTACCCAAAGCTGCCGAAGCCGTTGCAGATATTGTCGCCGATAAGACGAACGATCAGCCTTACTTCAGCCCTGAGTTTTTCGATCAAGTTCGCAAGGACCGGAGAATCCTGATCCGTTCAGCGGATGCGGCGGGCGCACTACTGGTCCTTGCTGGGCCCGCCCTTATGATCGCCGGGACCGCCAGACGGCGGCGGGCAAGCGGTTTCGAGATGACTCTATTTGCGAGAACGCGGGCCTGAGAGCCATACTACACGGACGAATAGATGGTTCTCCGTATGTTGGGACGTTGGTGTGGAGCAGCGCGCCAGTTGCTGACGAGCATGGAAGCCTCCAATGATATACGGGTGGTTACCGGCGCTTCAGGCCGAGATTGAACTGGTAGTGACAGTTGACACCGTCATAGGCAACATTCAGCCAGCCGAGCCAGATTTTGAGATACCAGCCGCCGAACAGCGGCTGTTCGCGCTTCCACATGAAGAAGCGGTGATGATTGTTTGCCATCAGCCAATAGCGCGGATTGTCGGTATCGGCTGGGGCTTTTAGGTAGACCAGCGCTTCAGCTGACATTCCGAGAAGGCGCGACTGCCATCCGTGCGCCGGGTTCCGGCAGATCCAGCATGTGCGCTGCCACCAGAGTTTCCAGCCTGTGACGCCGAGCTCGTATCCCTGCTTCTGACCGCCATCGAGCGTGTTGTCGAGCGTCGAGAACCATTGCAGGACGCTAGGCAACGTCGGCTTGCCGAGAACCATCGACAGGGCCGCCAGCAGCGGCGACAGGGCAAACGCCAGCGCGACCAGCCCGAGATTCACGGGCCAGTATAGGATGTAACGGAGGATCATATCTGGGGCAGCCCTGCAAAGACGTTGACGTCGATCGACTTGGGCGTGATCGCGACCGATACGGGCGCGAGCCGGAAGACCTTCCAAACCATGTAATTGATCCTTTAGGGCCAGACGGCGGAAGCGGCAGCAGCTTTCACGTCATCGACTGTTTCGGCCGCTTCGATTGCCGCCTTTGTGCCAAGCCGCACTGATTCGATTGCTGCGCCGATCTGCTGCCACTGCGTGAAGGCCGTGGCGATCACGGTTGCCACCTCGCTCATGGTAGGGGCAGTGATACCAACTTCGGCTAACAGTAGGGGATAATCAGACATGTCGGGCATGTCCGCTGCCAGATACGCCTTCGCCTCAGCCGCCTTCTGCATGTAAGTCATCGCCTGTCCCGCGCCAAGGGTGATGTATTTGCCCCGAGACCCTTCGGCATCGGCGTCGATGCGTACTTTGTAGTAGGATCTCGACTGTTCCAAGGTCGGATCGGGTTCATCGACGGACTCGGGGGTCGGATCGATGACCGAAAATCCGCCGTCGATCGTGATGGTTTTCCCAAGGGCCATGCCTTCTAAAGCTTGATGGTATTGATCCTCAGTGATTTCAACCCCGCCGTCGATCACGTCGGTGGAGACGGATTGCTCCCCGGCGTAGAACTTGACGATCTCGACTGCTGCTGCTTTCTTCGCCATTACAAGATCCTCATATACATTTCGCCTGCCTGGTTACGCATACGGGTTTCGTTTGCGGTTCTCGGAGCGCCGTTGGTTCCATCTTGGACAGGATCAAGACTAGTTACCGTGGCATTACCGGCAGCATTGCCGGAGGCTGGAGTGCCATTGCTACCCAAAACGCCGGGGGCCAGGGTGCTCAGTTGGTGACGGTGGCCTTGGAACGCGTCATCCTGGAGCGTGCCGGGAGAGGTACCGGGGCGAAGGATACGTCCTTCAGTGTTGTAATGACGGATTGTTTGACCGTTGATCGGAGAGCCGACCAATGAAACAACAGCCGTGGAAAGTATCAACGGGGCTGAGCCTGAGGTGCTCTCTGACGTCAAAAGCCCGTTATTGAACTGTCCAGAGCCCGTTAAACCTGCGGTCAACTTAATATAACGGCTTCGACCAGTGTTCACAGGCGCGACAGTACCGGCGATGCCCACGCTGGCGTAAAATGGAATGCCAATGGGCTGAAACGCGAATGGGTCAGATGACAGCCAGGCCCAAAGGTTCGCGAACGTCGATCGCTTCGAAGCAAACGATGCCGCACTATCCCCGATTAGGAATTCGTCAGCATCGACGATAGCAGTTTTGGCGGTCGCCGCGTGGAACTTCGCTTGCATCCAGGACCAAAGGTTAGAAAACGTAAGACGACCGAGCGCGCCGCCGACGCTGTTGTAGATAGGTATTTCATCAGCATCTATCGGTGTCGCTTTACTCGTCGCGCCGTGAAACCACGCGGCAAGTTTGCCTTTGGCGAGATCTAGGATCTGGGCAACCGTCACAAAAACGGTATGACCGTCCCGCATGGCCGGGATTTTGTGGTCTTCGGCCGCGGTGCCCGGATCAAGCTCGTCGATACGTTCGCCCATCGTCAAATCCTCATGCCATCAGGTTCGCGGAAAGCTGCATACCGAACGTTCTCGACTGCGATGGGTCATTGAGATCGATGGTGGCGATAGGCTGGAGCACGTAACGTGAAAGAACCGCGCTCGCGGTGCCACTGCTGTCGGTACCCGATCCCGCAAGAAGAAGCGCAGGCTCTTCGGGAACGTGAGGAAGTTCGCCGTTGTAGCCGATACGGCTCGCGCGGCCCGTCACCTTAGGCGTACGCGCCCAGTTGAGCGAGATAGCGGAGAATGGCGCCACCCAGTTGCCGCCAGCAGAGGCGGAGCTCGTACGGGTAAAACTCTCGTTGACGAGGACGGCATCGAACAGTCTGGCCTTGTTCGCCAGATTGGTGATCGTCGGCACATTGCCAGGGCTGGTCACGACACGCGCAATCAGCATGTCGTCATAGTCGGAATCGAACAGCGCGTTAGCCTCCGCGAGGACACCGTCAGTCCTGAGAACCTCAGGATAGATGGGCAGGCGCGCGCGGGCCTGCGGCATCAGCACAAAATTGCTCGTATCGCCGCCACCGGTCGCCGCGGATATCAGCTGCTGAATTGCTTGCAGAAGCTGTGTCAGGTCGCCGGGGGAAGGCGAAGGGACAGACAGGTGTAACTACGGCCGGAGCTGTGGAATTCTGGAGGTTGATGGCCGAGATGTGGGCCAAACATTGATTGCAGAAGGTCTGGCTGTCCCATTTACATGTGGGCCGTCCGGCTGCCCTCCTACTCCAAGACCATGGTGCGGTTGATTAAACAGTCTGCATAGCCCCTCGCCAAGACTTGGACCCCTCACCAGGACTTCAAGAAGTCAAGGAACGGCGCCAACCCGGTCAGTTCCGTACGTGGGCCCAGCCAACCTGCCCAATAGTTTCCCTAGAGAAAACTCGATTGCTGTTCGTGCGCTGTACCGAGACGGATTTTTCGCACACGGTCCCAGCCAGCACGGGGGCGAGCCCAACTATCTCATAGTTGTCGTCAAAGTGGACCACCGCCAAGACATCGAAGCCATCGAGATCGGAGATCGCAGAGATCTAGCGAGATAAATTTCTTCTATAGACGTTTCCCGTCATGAATTGAGCACTGTCCCGGGATGGCTGTCATCGGGATGGCTGGGAGCGTTCAGCGAGCGCCCTTAAGGCGGAAGCGGGCTTCGAGGTGGTTCCAGCTGCGTCTCAGAATCTCGACGATGATGATGTAAACGATCGCCGCGGCGATATAGAGCTGGAAGTCGTAGGTGCGCTGAAAGGCGAAACGCGTGGCCCCGAGCAGATCGTAGACGGTGACGACGCTCGCCACTGCGCTGCCTTTGAGGACGAGTACGACTTCGTTGCCGAAACCGCGCAAGCCATGACGCGCCGCCTGCGGCGCGACGATCATCAGCATCGCCAGCCACGGTTTCAGGGCAAGAGCCTTGGCGGCTTCCATCTGACCGCGCGGAACGGCAAGCACCGCGCCGCGGAAGATCTCGGATTGATAGGCGGCAGTGTTGAGGCTGAAGGTCAGAAGGACGCAGAATTGCGGCTCGCGGAACAGCGGCCAAAGGCCGAGCGCCTGCAGTTCCGGCCGGAATTGTCCCGAGCCGTAATAGACTAGGAATACCTGGGCGAGCAGCGGCGTGCCGCGCACGGCATAGGAATAGGCATAGGCTGCAGCCCTCACCACCTTGGGACCGGACAAGCGTGCCCAGGTGAGGAGTGCGGCGAGGATTGCCCCGAGCGCAATGGAGATCACCGTCAGCTCGATGGTGATGAGCAGGCCGGAGAACAGCCGCCCGCCATATTGCTGGAAAACGTCGAGATCGATCATCGGGCGTCTCCCCAACCGCGATTGGCGTAGCGCTCGAGTGCCGAGAGCACTGTGCTGGAGATCATCGTCAGCAGCAGGTAGATGCCGCAGGCGGCGGCGTAGAACAGAAAAGGCTGCTTGGTCTGGCCGGATGCTAGATAGGCCTGGCGCAGGATATCATCGAGGGCGATGACCGAAACCAGCGATGTTTCCTTGAGAAGCGCCAGCCAGCAATTGCCGAGCCCGGGCAGGGCCGGGCGCAGAAGCTGCGGAAAGATCACCTTCAGGAACAGCGGAAAGGGCTTGAGACCCAGGCTCAGCCCGGCTTCGATCTGGCCGCGGTCGATGCCGCGCAACGCGCCGAGCAGGATTTCGCTGGAATAGGCGGCGAAAACGGCGCCGAGCGCAATGACGCCGGCGATGAACGGGCTGAGTTCGAGATTGACGCTGTAGCCCATCGATTCGCCGATCGTCCGGATGGCGATGGACGAGCCGTAATAGATCAGGAGAAGCGTCAGCAATTCCGGCAGGCCGCGGAAAGCGGTGGTGAATGCTTCGCCAAATGCCCGCAGCGCTTTACTGCGGGCATTCTTCATCAAGGCGAGTGCGAGCCCCAGCGCGAAACCGAAGGGCAGGGTCGTCAGCGCCAGCTCTACCGTCAGCAGAGTACCGGCGAGTAGCTGACCGCCCCAGCCATTCGCGCCAAATCCGAGAGTTTCCATATGCCTCTTCGTCTCCAGGGGCTCGGCAGAGCGGGCTTAGTAGATCGAGAAGGGGAAGTACTTCGCGTTGATCGTCTTGTAGGTGCCGTCGGCGACGATCGCGGCCAGAGCCTTGTTCAGCTTTTCCTGCAGCTCCGGTTCGGCCTGGCGGATGCCGATGCCGACGCCGTCACCCAGGTAGTGCGAGTCCTTGATGTCTTTGCCGGTCAGCTCGCAGCAATCGTTGCCCGACTTCTTGAACCACTCGGTCAGCGTAATCTTGTCTGCCATGACGGCATCGACGCGGCCGGCGACGAGATCGAGAAGCGCTTCGTCAACCGTGCCATACTGGCGGACTTCGGCGTCCTTGTACTTGTCTTCGATCAGGGTCGAGAAGGTCGAGGAGGACTGAACGCCGAGCGTCTTGCCCTTCAGGTCGTCAGGCGTGTTGCCCGGCAGCGGCGCCGACTTCAGAACCGCCATCGCACCAGCCGTGTGGTAGTAGGGGTTGGTGAAAGCGATCTTCTTCTTGCGCTCGTCGGTGATCGACATCGAAGCGACGATCGCATCGTAGTGGTGAGCGAGAAGGCCAGGAATGATGCCGTCCCAATCCTGGGCGACGATCTTGCAGTCGGCCTTCATGTTGTCGCAGAGCGCCTTGGCGATATCGACGTCGAAGCCGGCCAGCGTGCCGTCGGCCTGCTTGAAATTGAAGGGAGGATAGGCGCCTTCGGTAGCGATGGTCAGCGTGTCCCGGGCGCTGGCGGCGGTTGCCGACAGTCCGAGAAGGCCGAACGCCGTCAGTGCTGCAGCTGCAATAGTCCTGTTCATCTCAGTTCCCTTTATCATTATGGTGGTTGCTTGCCGGAAGCCGCCCTTGGAACGCTGATGCCGTTCCGCGCCGGGTGGCCTAAATTTCCTCCAAGGATCCGTAGTTCTCGGAAGAATTGCTGCCGCTCTTTTTCTGCCTCAGGTCTTTCAGGTGCTTGTAGAGCGTCGCGCGCGACATCTTCAGCACCTCGGCGATGTAAGGCGTCGCGTTGCGGATCGAGAAAATGCCCTGGCGATCGAGAATGCCGACCAATTCGCTCAGATCGTCCTTGCTGAGGCCTGCCTCGGTCAGCCGCTTCTCGCGCAGATAGGCGTCGATCGTGGCGCTGACGACCTCTTTCCAGTCGCTCTTGAAGAGCGCTGCCGGCGGATCCGACGGTGGCGAGAACTGAATGAGGTTGCGGATGAATTCGACGGCACCTTCGAAGGCGGAGATATCGAGGTTGACGCAGAGAAGTCCGACCGGCCGCTCGGCGTGATCGCGCAGCACTGCGGTGACGGAGCGAAGCTGGCGCCGATCCCAGTTGGTCTTGCGGTACGGCCCGATCACCGAGGAGTCGATCGAGATCGCCACATCGAGATCGGTCATCGACGAGTCGCCCGGCCGGCGCTTCGAAAAGGCGTTGGCGATATAGGCGATGTTGCCGGTTGCGAGGTCATGCAGAACCACTTCGGCATGCGGCTGCAGAAGCGTTGCGATCGCCTGGCAAACGGGGACGTAGGGCTTCAGAACTTCCTTCATAAGCAACAGTTACGGCTGATGAGACATTTTGTCAATTCAGACATATTGTCTCAAACGAGATCCGGGTATAGGAGATTGGAAGGGAGGAAATGGAGTGCGTAAGAGAGGCATGGACCAGCATTTCAGCGCTGGTAATTATCGCTTCTCGTTCGCCGCCGAATTTCTCAAGCCGAGGTTGTGGATGCAGACGCAGTGTCTCCCGATGGATTTTCTGTCTAATCTTCTATCTGCCGAGACGATCCTGCGCCGGCCTTCAAGAATGGAGTTTTACATGAGCATTTCCGAGACCATCGAAGCGGCAGAACGCCGTATCCGGCCATACGCGCGGGAAACCCTGCTGGAGCCGTCGCCGGTGTTTTCAAGCCGGGTGGGCCAGGAGGTTCTCCTCAAGCTTGAAAACCTGCAGCATACCGGATCCTTCAAGCTGCGCGGCGCGCTGAACAAGATCCTGGCGATGGGCAGCGAGGCGACGAAGACCAAGGTGGTCACGGCTTCGTCCGGAAATCACGGCGCTGCCGTTGCCTATGCTTTGCGCGTCATCGGAGGCAAGGGTCTGGTTTTCGTGCCCGAGGGGGCATCGCCCTCGAAGGTCGCCAATATCAGGAACCTCGGCGCCGAGGTTGAATTCTTCGGTGACGACAGCATCGATACCGAAATCCACGCACGCGCCTACGCTGCCGAGCATGGCTGCCTCTATGTTCCGCCTTACAACGATTATGAGGTCATGCGCGGCCAGGGCACCATTGGCGTCGAGCTGATGCGCCAGAGCCAGCCGATCGACAACCTCTTCATCTCCGTCGGCGGTGGCGGCCTGATCGGCGGTATCGCCGCCTATATGAAGGCCGTCTCCCCGAACACCCGTATCATCGGCTGCTCGCCAGCAGCTTCTTGCGTGATGGCGCGCTCGGTCGAGGCCGGTTCGGTTCTCGATCTTCCGTCCGACGATACGCTTTCCGACGGCACGGCCGGCGGCCTCGAATCCGATACGATCACCTTCCCCTTCTGCCGCGATCTCGTCGATCACTGGATCGACGTTTCAGAAGAAGAGATCGCCGAGGCGATGCGTACCTTCATCGACGGCCACCACATGCTGCTCGAAGGTGCGGCCGGTGTCGCACTCGCTGGCCTTTGCAAGGCTGGTTCCGAATGGAACCGCGGCCGCTCGGTCGCCGTCATCTGCGGCGCGAATATCAGCCGCGATGTTCTGAGGAGCGTGATTTGAGCGCGCCACGGCTGTTTTCTCCCGAGGAAATCAGAAAGCGCTTGGAGACGGTGGATCCCGTCCTTTGCGTCGAAGAGGCATTTCGCTCCTTCTCGCGCGGCGAAGCCATCGTCCCGCCGCCGGGCGAGTTGATCTTCGACAATCCCCCGGGCGATGTGCATATCAAGTATGGCTATATCGGCGGCGGCGCCTTCTATGTCGTCAAGATCGCCTCCGGTTTCTACGAGAACCCGCGTCATGGTCTGCCGAGCAGCAATGGCGTGATGCTGGCCTTCGATCGCCAGACGGGCGCGCTTGCGGCCATTCTCGACGATCGCGGCCATCTGACGGATATCCGCACCGCTGCGGCAGGCGCCGTCGCGGCCAAGTATCTGGCCCCCGAAAACGTCGAGACGATCGGTGTCATCGGCACCGGTCTGCAGGCCGAGCTTCAGGTCAAATTCTTGCAATCCGTCAGGCCCTGCAAGAACATCCTGGTCTGGGGCCGCCGGGCGGAAGCTGCCGAAAGCTATGCCGAGCGGATGCGCAAGGACGGCTACACGGTCGCAGTCGCATCGAGCATCGAGGATGTGGCGGAACGCTGCCGGATCATCGTCACCACCACTGCAAGCCACGAGCCGCATCTCCATAGCGCAATGATCCGCCCGGGAACGCATGTGACCGCGATGGGCGCCGATACGCCCGACAAGCGCGAGCTGCATGCCGATATTTTCGCCGCTGCCGATCTGGTTGCCGTCGATAGCCGCGTCCAGGGCGCGCTGCGCGGTGACCTGAAGGGTGCGCTGGATGCCCGGACTGTCGAACTCGAGCGCGTCAGCGAACTGGGTCAGATCATCGCCGGCACGGCGAAGGGGCGGTCCAGCGCCGGTCAGGTGACCGTTGCAGCACTCACCGGTCTGGCGGTGCAGGACGTGGCGATCGCATCGGCGGTTATCGCCGGAGATATCTGATGCCTGCCGCGCCGCGTGCGGTGTCCGTATTCAACGAGGTGACGTCATGTTTCAGACGATAGTGGACGCCTTCCCCCTGTTGCGGGACATGCGCCGCACCATGCATGCGCATCCGGAGCTGTCGCTCGAGGAAGCGTGGACCGCAGCCTTTGTCGCCGAGCGTCTGCGCGAGCTCGGGATCGAGGTTCACACCTCGATCGGTGGCCACGGTGTTGTCGGCGTCATTCACGGATCGGCCCCTGGACCAGCCATTGCCTTGCGAGCCGATATGGATGCGCTGGCGATAGAGGAGCAGAGCGGCCGTCCCTATGCGTCGGGGATTCCCGGCAAGATGCATGCCTGCGGCCATGACGGCCATGTGGCGATCCTGATCGGCGCGGCGATGCACCTTGCCCGCACGCGGCGTTTCCGCGGAACGGTCTATCTGTTTTTCCAGCCGGCCGAGGAGCGCTATGGCGGCGCCCAGCACATGATCGACGACGGGCTGCTCGCCCGCTTTCCGGCGGAGCGCGTCTTCGGCCTCCACAACTGGCCGGGCCTCAGGGCCGGCGCCATCGTCGTCCACGACGGGCCCGTCATGGCCGGAACCGGGGAATTCGAGGTCTCGTTCACGGCTGCCGGTGCGCATGCGGCCATGCCGCATCTGACCGGTGATCCGATCCTGGCCGGGTCGCATTTCGTCACCGGTGTCCAGCAGATTGCCGCGCGCGCCATCGATCCGCTCAGCGCCTCGGTCGTCACCATCGGTTCGTTTCAGGGTGGACACGCGCAGAATATCATTTCCAAGAAGGCGGTCCTCACGGGGACCTTCCGCGCCTTCGGCCTCGACGTGCTGCAGCTGATCCAGCGCCGCCTCGAAGAGATCGTCCGCTCAGCCGCGGCAATTGCCGGAACGGAGGGCGCGATCCGCTTCGACGATGGCCTGTGTCCGCCCGTCATCAATACGCGGCCGGAAGCCAGGCTGATGCGCGATGTAGCCACCGAACTTTTCGGCGAAAGCGAGGTCGAAACCCTGCCGCCGACGATGGCGGGCGACGATTTCGGCGTGTTCCTGCAGCATCTGCCGGGCGCCTATATCTGGATCGGCAACGGCACCGCCGGTGAAAGTGCCGGGCTGCATCTGCCGAACTACGACTTCAACGACGAGATTCTCTTGCGCGGCGCAAGCCTGCTTGCCGCGACAGCGGAACGGGCGCTGACGTGATGTCCGCTACGCCTGTGACGATATCAGGGAAATGCAGCCATGTATGATCGCAGCTTTCTGGAGGATTTTTCGGCGACCTTTCCCGCGGCGCGCCAGAAATTTCTCGATGCGTGCCGGGATGCGGCAATTCTCGAAACCTTTCCGCATTCGCTCAACGGTCCAGACGGCGAAGAGCTTGCAACCGATATCGCCTATTTCGGCCGTATCGATGCGCCATATCTGATCGTCTCGGTTTCGGGCACCCATGGTGTCGAGGGCTGGGCGGGTTCTGCCTGCCAGACGGGCTGGGCGCGCCGCGACCTGGCGCTGCCCGATGATGTCGCGATGCTGCATATCCATGCCATCAATCCCTGGGGCATGGCCTGGGACCGGCGCCAGCAGGAAGACAATGTCGACCTCAACCGCCACTATGTCGATTTCGCCCGCGTTCCGGCCAATCCCGATTATTCGAAACTCTACGAGCATGTAATGTGCCCTGAGGATGATACCAGCCGGCGGAGCTTGGCCGATGCGGCGCTCGCCGCCTATCGCGAGAAGCGTGGCCGCCTGACCTCCGGCATGACCCTGCAGGGCGGCCAGTACTCTTTCCCGGATGCGCCATCCTATGGCGGGTCGGCACCAGTCTGGAGCCGCCGGATTGTCGATGAGATCTTCGCCCGCTATTGCGGCAAGGCCAGGCGCATCGCCGTCGTCGATATCCACACGGGCTACGGCCCCTATGGCTACGGCATTCCACTCTGGCACATGCCCGGCGGACCGCAGCTTGAGAAGGCGCGTACCCTTTTCGGCCCGACCATCGAGGCGCCGCTGGCCGGCGATCGTGCCCATGAGGAATTCATCCAGCACGGCCATTTCTACGGCTATTGCGAACGCCAGATCGCCAAGGCCGATGTCATCGCCATGTGCCTGGAATTCGGCGGCGAATGGCTGGCGGATGGACAGAGGGCGCGGCTGGAACGCAACGACGCGCTGCTGTGGCGCGATGGCGATCGTCTCTCGGCCGAAGCGCGCGCCACGCGCCGCCGCTGGCGCGATCTGCATTGCCCCGAAAGCGACGACTGGCGCGAGATGGTCTGGTTCCGCGGCCGCCAGGTCTTCCGTGAAATGGTCGAGCGCATCCGGCTCGATGACGAAACCTCTATGCCCGAAATGAACCAAGCATGACATTACGCATCATCGACCAGCCCGTTGTTCGCCAACTCCTCACCATGCCCGTCTGCATCGATCTGATGGAACAGGCGATGCAGCAAACCGCCCAGGGTGAAACGCTGCAGCCGCCGCGCTGGATCATGCGTCTGCCCGGAGACCGCGGCCGGGGCTTCGGGCTGATGCCGGGGGCGATGAAGGAACCGGCGGGCTTCGGCGCCAAGCTGACGGCCGTCTATCCCGAGAACGGCGCCAAGGGCCTGCAGTCGCATCGCGGTATCATCGCGCTTTTCGACACGGAGACCGGCGCGCCGGTGGCGATCGTCCATGGCGGCGAGGTCACCGCCATCAGAACGGCAGCAGCCAGCGCGCTCGCAACGCGCCTGTTGGCACGCCCGGACGCCAGTGATCTGGCGATCCTTGGCTATGGCGAACAGGCGCTCCAGCATCTGAAGGCGATGGCGGCTGTCCGCACGCTCAGCCGCGTCCGTGTCTGGGGCCGCTCGCAGGAGCGCGCCGAACATTTTGTCCGCGAGGGCCGGGCGCTCGTCGATTGCGCCATCGAAGTTTCCCGATCGGTGGAAGCAGCTGTTTCCGGTGCAAGTCTGATCTGCACAGTGACGGGTGCGGCCGAACCTGTTCTTGCCGGCCGGATGATCAGCCCAGGTGCGCATCTCAACGTGGTCGGCTCAAGCGTTGCGGCGGCCCGCGAGATCGACGTCGATGCAGTCGCGCGCTCGCGCTTCTTCGTCGATTACAAACCCTCGACGCTGCTGCAGGGCGGAGAGTTTCTGGCCGCGAAACGCGAGGGCCGCGTCAGCGACGATCATATTCTCGGCGAGATCGGCGAGATCCTGATCGGCCGCAAGACCGGGCGCCAGACGGCCGATGAGATTACCATCTACAAGTCGCTCGGGATTCCCGCCGAGGATCTCGTCTGCGCGCATTTTCTCTACACGGCTGCCACCGAGCACGGGCTCGGCGCCAGCGTCGATTTTTCCTGAAACGGACGGAGATGGATCATATGAGCCTGCTTGACGACATCGAACGCGCCCGGGCCGCCGTCCAGCCGCATATCCATCGCACGCCGCTTTGGCACTCGTCGACGCTTTCCAAGCTTGTCGGCGAGGACGTCTATCTGAAGGCGGAGCTTTTCCAGAAAACCGGTTCCTACAAGCCGCGCGGCATGATCTGGGCGCTGATGTCGCTCTCCGATGCCGAGCGGGCGGCCGGTGCCATCACCTTTTCGGCCGGCAACGCGGCGCAGGGACTCGCCTACGCGGGAACGGCGCTCGGCGTGAAGACCGTCGTCGTCATGGCTGCGACCGCCAACCCGACCAAGGTGCAGGCGACCAAGGATTACGGCGCAGAGGTGATCCTGCACGGCACGCCGCAGGAGGCGGCGCAGTTCTGCCTCGATACAGCGCGGGAACGTGGCCTCACCTATATCTCCTCCTACGACGACGATGCGCTGATGACCGGCCATGCCTCGCTCGGCTGCGAGATCTTCGAGGATCTTCCTGACGTCGCAACGATCTTCCTCGGCATGGGCGGCGGCGGCATGGCGGGCGGTCTGGCCAAGGCGGCGATCGCCCATAGCCATTCCGTCTCGCTGTTCGGCATTGAACCCGAGGGTGCCCCGGCAATGTACGAGAGCCTGAAGACCGGAAGCGCCGTGCGGCTGCCCGTCGTCAAGACGATCGCCGATGGGCTGGCCGCGCCGAGTGCCGGCGTCAAGTGCTTCGAGCTTGTCCGCCAGCGCTTCGAGGATGTCTTGCTTGTTGACGACGAAGCGATCGTCGGCGCAATGAAGCTTCTGATGCAGCGCTGCAAGCTCACCCCCGAGCCCGCAGGTGCCGCGGCGCTGGCGGGTCTCCTTGCCAATCGCGAGCGGGTGCGCGGCAAGGGACCGGTCGTCTGCGTCGTTTCCGGCGGCAATATCGATCTCGCGCTGCTCAAGCAGTGGCTTTGACCAATTTATCAAGGATAGCATTATGCGTTTTCAAACAGATGTCAGGGACAGCACACGGATCGGCTTTGCCAGCGGCGATGTGAGCGGCAGCGGCAAGGTGCTGTTTGCGGCTGCTGGGCCTGACGGCAACACGCTCGCCATATGCGACGAGACGCCGGTTCATCCGGTGAGCTTCCGCTGGCCGGACCAGCCGGCCGATCTCGGCGTCATGATCACGGCCGGCGGACAGCGCCTGGAGATCACCGATGCCTGGACCGGCATGGCCAATGCCGAAACCGGCGAGCTCGTTCTCGGCGAAGACGCCCGGGCGCTCGGCCGCACCGGCGACGAATGGAGGAGCGTCGTCGTCCATGTGATCACAGGTGACGCGCCTGCTGCTGGCGAGACCGTCAGCATCGAGGTCGATGCCGACCGCCGGCGCAAGCTCAGCCTGGCTCACACGGCAGCTCACCTCTCGGCCTTTGCGCTCAACCGCGCCGCCAAGAGCTACTGGACCAAGGAGGGCGCCGCGCTCGATACGCTCGGAAATCCCGATTTCGACAAGGAAGCGATCGTCAGCGCGCTTCTGTCGGAGCAGGCGTCGGTCGATACCTATCGTGTCGGCAAGACGCTGCGCAAAAAGGGCTTCGAACTCAACCGCTTTGTCGCCGACCTCCCGGCCGTCATCGAGGCAATCAACGAGACGCTGCGCGGCTGGCTTTCTCAGCCCACTGCCATCTCGCTCACGCCGGTTCCCTCGACGCTCGATACGCGGCGCCTCTGGGAATGCGTTCTCGATGGCAAGCAGGCGCAGATGTATTGCGCCGGAACCCATGTGGCGAGCCTGCAGAACATCGCCGCGATCACCGTGTCGATCGAGCCGGTCGATGGCGTCGTCGTCATGCACACGGCAGCACGCTGAACGGATTGTAAGACGCGTGCAAGGCGGCGGCCTCAGCCGCCTTGCACAAGGCGCAGCCGCGTGATCTCGGAAGGCGCAAAGAGCCTGATCGGCGGTCCCCAATAGCCGGTTCCCCGGCTGGTATAGACCCAGAGATCGCCAAGCTTCGCCAGCCCGTGAACGAATGGCTGCTGCATTCGCACGAAGAACATCCACGGCAGAAACTGGCCACCATGTGTGTGGCCGGAGAGCTGCAACGTGAAACCCGCTTTCGACGCTTCGGGGGCGCTACGCGGCTGATGGGCCAAAAGCAGCCAGAAGGACGCATCGCCGGGTGCGCCCTTGGCGGCCTTGGCCGGATCGCTCTGATGCCGCGGGTCGAAATGACCGCCGCCGTAATCGGTGACACCGGCAATGACGGCCTGCGCGCCGCGGTGATCGATGACCACGTGCTCGTTCATCAGCACCGTCAGCCCCAGCCGGCGAAACTCGCTGATCCACGGATCGGCACCCGAATAATATTCATGATTGCCGGTGACGAAGAACGTGCCATGGGGAGCCGCCAGGTCTGCCAGCGGCTGCGTGTGCTTCTGCAGCTGCGGCACCGAGCCATCGACGGCGTCGCCCGTCACGGCGATGAGGTCAGGCTTCAGCGCGTTGACCGTCGCGACGATCTTTTCGACATAGCCGCGCTTGATCGTCGGGCCGATGTGAATGTCGCTGACCTGAACGATGGTGAAACCGTCAAGCGCCGCGTCAAGTCCTGCGACCGGAACATCGACCGTTTTCACCGGCGCGCGGCGGCGTGCGAAATAGAGGCCGAGAAGGCTGAGAAGCAGTGCAAGCGCGGGCACGCCGAGTGCCGTGAACTCCGCAAAGGCCGGAACGGGCGTACCCGCCCCCGATACCCATCCGGCGATGGCGAATACGGTCAGCGCGATGTCGCGCAGGACCGTGAGAACGAGCAGAGACGAGAAGAAGCCCATGGCGGAAAGACCGGCCCATGCCAGCAGATCGGACAGTGGCTGGCGGCTGATCATCCGGGCTGCCATGCCAAGCGGTATCAGGGTCACGGAAGCGGCAAGGGCGATGACCGCCAGCCACTTCAGCGCACCATCGACGGGTGCTGCGGGTATCAGCCGGATGCCGACATAGAGATGCATCAGAAGGCCGATGGCCATGACGCGGACGAAGAAGGCGGAAGGGCGCATGAAAAATCCGTCAGTGGAAGCCGGCCGCGATGATGCGAGAGCGGCGTGCCAGAGCAAATAGGAACTGTGGCACGCCAGTAAAAGAGGCCATGCTGCTCGGCCATCTCGGCGGCGCGCCTCTTGCGGAAGCGGCACGCCGTCGAACCCGCGGGCGCAATCAGCCGGCGGCGGCCATCGCGGCTTCCAGGCTGCGGCCGTCATTCGCCCACAGATGCTCGATCTGCAGGGCAGTCGGATCCGGGAAGATATAGGCATCGCCGTTTTCGATGCCGCGGACGATATTGACCGCGACATGCTCCGCCGTCGCCTTCTCAAGGGGGATATCCCTGGCGAGATCGGTATCGACGGGGCCGGGATAGATGCCGATGACATCGATGCCGGATGCTTTCAGCGTGCCGCGCAGCGTCTGCGTCAGCGATTGCAACGCAGCCTTCGAAGCCGAGTATCCGCCGAGCGGCGGGGCGGAAACCAGGCCGACAATGCTGACGACATTGACGATCGTGCCGGAGCCGCGGGCGACGAAACCGGGCACGAAGGCGCGGATGACCCGCAGCGTTCCGTAATAATTGGTCTCCATGTCGCCGTTCAGTTCTTCATGCGTGCTGCTGATGAAATCGTTGAACGCCAGGCTCCCGGCATTGTTGAGCAGCACATCGACATCGCGCGCGGCGGCAAGCGCCTGCTTGACCGAAGAGTCATCGGTCACGTCGAGCTGCAGGGGCACGACGCGGGCATCGGCGAAATCGGGAAGCGACGCGACGTTGCGGGCTGTGGCGTAGATCTTCTTGACGCCAGCGCCGAGCAATTCCTTGACGGTGGCTGCGCCGATGCCGCGGTTGGCGCCCGAAACCAGGACGGTCTTATCTCTCAGTGACATTTGCTTTCCTTCCGGGCCATCGCTGCGGCCATAGGTTCGAAAATTTAGTAAACAGATCTGTTTACATCACGAATGGATAAACAGATCTGTTTACCTTGTCAACGCAGTTTGCTAAAGCTGTCGTCAGTCGACCGTGAGGAAACGAGACATGCCCGATGCCGCGCCGATCCCGGCCAAGAAGCTTGAGATCCTGAAGCTGGCCTTCGACCGCTTTTACGATGGCGGGTTTCATGCCACCGGCATCGACACTGTCATGGCCGAGAGCGGCATCTCCAAGCGCACGCTTTACAAGTATTTCGCCTCGAAAGAGGACCTGATCGAAGCGGTACTCGATTATTATGGCGAGGGCATCGCGGACGCTTATTTTGCCTCTGCAACGGCCACGGATGGCGATCCGCGCCAGCAGATCCTCGCCTGTTTCGACAGCCGGCGCATGCAGCTGGAGGCAGACCGCCGGGGCTGCCTGGGGATCAAGGCTTCGCAGGAATATGCCGGCAAGCACGAAGGCATCGCGGCGCGCGGCGAACGTCTCGGCCTCCATGTCGAGCAGCGGTTCATCGGCATGTGCGGGCGTCTCGGCGTGGCCGATCCCGAAGGCCTCGGAAAACAGATCGCCATTCTCTTCCAGGGCGCATTGCTGATGTCGCAGGTGTGCCGCAACCCCGCACCCTTTGCTTCCGCCAAGGCGGCGGTCGAGACGCTGCTGCAAAGCGCAAAGCGTTGAACTGATCGCTTGGGCCGCGCCCCGGCGTCGCATTTCCGCGCGGTTTCGTCGATCGGGTGGCGAACTGCGTCTGACGGCTTCCCCTCAGTGACCACCGCCGCCCGGTTGCGGGCTCTTCGGTGGCGTGACATTGCGCAATAGCGGCACCAGCGCCGTGGCGATGACGAAGGCGGCCATGATCACCCGGAAGGCATCGGCATAGGCCATGGTAGAGGCCTCGCGGTAGGCGAGCCTGAACAACTGCTTCAGGGCGGCCGTCTGCCCGTCGTTGATGCTTCCGGCGATCTCTGAATAGCGCCGCGCAACGCCGCCCGTCAGCCGCTCCATCGCACCATTCGCAGGCGTCAGGTTGGAGGCGATGGCGTTGAAATGCATGTTGGTCCGGTTGTTGAGGATTGCCGCGCTGACGGCAATGCCGACGGCGCCGCCGAGATTGCGCATCATGTTGAATAGACCGCTCGCATATTTCAGCCGTTCGGGTGGCAGGCTGCCGAGCCCGAGCGTCACGGCGGGCGCGACGGCAAAGACCTGCGGAAAGCCGCGGAAGACCTGCGGCCAGAAAGCTGGTCGCCGCCCCAGTCGTGGGTGATGGCGCTGAAGCCCCACATCGAGATGCCGAAGGAGGCAAGCCCGAACATCATCAGCCAGCGGATATCGTAGCGCTTGGCGAGCATGATGTAGAAGGGGACGCCGAGCATCGATGCGGCCCCGGTGGAAAAGACGGCAAGTCCGGTCTCCCAGGCATTGAAGCCGCGGACATAGCCGAGAAACAGTGGCGTCAGGTAGATGGTCGAAAATATGCCGATCCCTGTCACGAAGGAAAGCAGACAGCCGATGGCGAAGTTGCGGTTTCCGAAGGCGCGCAGATCGACGACTGGCTTCGAATAGGTCAGGCTGCGAATGAAGAACAGCAGGCTGGAGATGCCCGCGATCGTCGCGGTGGTGCGGATCGTCTGGTCGTCGAACCAGTTGGCGCGTGTGCCCTCTTCCAGCGTATACTCCAGCGTTCCGAGTGCCACCGCCATCAGCAGGATGCCGGGATAGTCGGCCTCCTTGAGAAGCTTGATATCGGGTTCGTCGATCTTCACCAGAATGGCGACGAGTACGGCGATCAGGGCGCCGGGCACAACGTTGATGTAGAACAGCCAGTGCCAGTTCCACGTATCGGTAATCCAGCCGCCGATAACCGGGCCGAGCGTCGGCGCGACCGAGGCGATGGTGCCGACGACCGCTGCCGCATAGACGCGCCGCGGTCCCTGGAAATAGTGGAAGGACGAGGTGAAGACGGTCGGGATCATCGAGGCGCCGAGCAGACCCTGCAGGGCGCGAAAGACGATCATGCTGTCGATGTTCCAGGCAAGGCCGCAGAGCATGCTGGTCAAAGTGAAACCGGCCGCAGACGCGGTGAACAGCCAGCGCGTCGAGAATACCCGGGTCAGCCATCCCGACAGCGGGATGACGATGATTTCGGCGATCAGGTAGGCGGTCTGCACCCAGCTGATCTCATCCTGCGAGGCCGACAGGCCGCCGCCAATGTCCTGCAGCGAGGAGGCGACGATCTGGATGTCGAGCAGCGCGATGAACATGCCGAAGCACATCACCACGAAGGGCAGCAGACTGCGAACCCAGCTTGGCTGGGCAGTCGTGACGGGGGCTGTCATGGTCTATTCCTGATCAGGGACGGGTGTCGACGGTCACCGTTGTCGAGAGGCCGGGCCGCAGCGCCTGATCCTTGACGGCGGTGTCATCGAGTGCCACGCGGACGGGCACGCGCTGGACGATCTTGGTGAAATTGCCGGTGGCGTTTTCAGGCGGAATGACGCTGAAGGTGGCGCCGGTGGCCGGTGCGATGCTGCTGATCTTGCCGGTCAGATCGTGGCCGGGATAGATATCGGCGACGACTGTCACCTTCTGCCCGGGCTTGATGACCGCGAGCTGATCTTCCTTGAAATTGGCGTCGATCCACAGTCCCTTTTCTGGGATGACGCTCAGGAGGTAGCTGCCATCGGAGACGAAGGCGCCGATCTACGCTGCCCGGTTGCCGACATAGCCATCAACGGGCGAGCGGACCTCCGTGTAGCTGAGATTGAGCCGCGCCGTCTCGGCATCGAGCCTGGCGCCATCTAGCGCCGATTGCGCCTGGGCGATCTGCGTGTTCAGAACCTGTATCTGCTGTCGCGCCGCCGTGAGGCCCGCGTCGGAGGCGGCGACTGCGGCCTTCGCCTGCGTATCGGCCAGAACCGCCTTCTGGGCGTTCTGCTCTGTTCCTGTGCTCTGGGTCGCCAGATTGCGATAGCGCACCGCGTCGATTTCCGTGAAATCGGATGCTGCCTTCTTGGCAGCAAGGTCGGCTTCCGCCTGTTTCACCAGCGAGGCCTAAAGCTCCGACTGGGCGTGAAGATTATCGAGGCTCGCCTGCTGCTCGCGCACCGCAGCCTCTGCACGATCGACTGCCGTCTTGAATGTGCGGCTGTCGAGACGCACCAGCAACTGACCTGCCGTCACCCGCTGATTGTCATCAACCAGAACAGCCTCGACATGGCCGGAAACCCGCGGCGAGAGCGCCGTGGTATTGCCGCCGATATAGGCGTCGTCGGTGGTCTCCAGATAACGGCCGGTCTGCGACCAATAATAACCGTACCATCCGGCGCCGCCGGCGATGGCGATGAGTGCAAGAATGCCGAGCGGGCGCTTGAGGCTTCTCTTCGGCGTCAGGGAAATGGCTCCCTGCGTGAGTTCGGATTCAGTCACGACCTTATTCATGGCCATGCTCCAGTCTTATTGTTCTTGGTTGGGGGTGGGCCGCTCGATCAGCGCCGTACCGGACGCCTCGGAGCGGAATGGATAGCGCGCCTGCAGCGTCTCGCCAGCGGCGGGGCCGGCGGCGACGTCATATTGCGGCTTGGCGAGCGGGTTTCCGGTCTTGCGGTCGACGAGCACCGGATCGGCCCAGGCGCCGCTTTCCTTGTCGACGATGACAAGGCTCGGTCCTTCCGGCGCGAAATGTCGGTTGCTCCAGGCGATCATCGACCAGATGACCGGGCGGAAGTCCTCGCCGCAGGCCGTCAGCACATATTCGAAGCGTTGCGGCCGCTCCTGATACGCCCGCCGTTCCAGCAGTCCCGCCTTTACCAGATTGTCGAGGCGGCGCGTCAGCGTTGCGGTCGCAATGCCGAGGTTCTTCTGAAAATCGTCGAACCGCGTCACGCCGCGCAGCGCATCGCGCAGGATCAGAATGCTCCACCATTCGCCGACGCGATCCAGACTACGGGCGACGGGGCATTGCATCGATTTAAAGCTCTTATTCTGCACCGCGGCACCTAATAACTTTCATCATGAAAGTTACGATACGCTGACTGATTGCACTTTGCAAGTTGTATGGTGAGGGAAGGGGAACTCGACGTCGCGCCTCCAGCGACATCCAGTTGGGGTGGGCAACGCTGCGCGAAGAGATCCCAGCAGGCAGGGGAGGATGGAGATTGGGTAACCGCCGTGATCGGCCTGAAAGAACACGACCGGTTGGCCCCTGATCCGAACGCCGACGAATCGGAAGCTAGCGGGCGGGCGATTGTCAACGCTGGAGGTGACGCCGCAGTTGGCGCGGCTGATTGTTTTGGAACTGTGCCGAGGGAGATGACGGGGAGGGAAAGACCTCGCGCATAGGGACACTTTAGCTTATGCCGGATCTTTGACCTGAAGCTTCGGCCCACTAGAAGTTCAAAAACAGGATAGTATGTTCAGTCTGCAAAATCGCTTTTGCCGTAGCATTTCTGGCAATCCTTGTGTCAGGCGAAGTGAGAAACTGACCCCCTGACGAAATGAAGAACTGCCCTCTCGTTTCAGAACTTAGAGAGATGGATGATGAGCCTGACCTGCGATGCCAGCTGCGACCAGCTTGACAACCCGCGGACGCGGACAATGCAGGGCGAGGATGTGCTTCAGCCAGATGAGGTGGTGGCAATGTTGCGGCTGCACGAGCTTGGCTGGGGTGCCAAGCGCTTTTCGAGAGAGTTTGGCTGTGCTCGCAACACTGTCCGGCGATATTTGCGAGAGGGTGGAGCAGCGCCATTCAAGAAGCCGGTTTGCCGCACTGCCTTCGATGGCTTGGATGATTGGCTGCACGAACGCTTCTTCCGGCACGACGGCAATGCCGATGTGATCCGGCAGGAGCTGGCCAGCGAGCATGGAATTATTATCGGTTCGCGCTCTGTAGAGCTTCGGGTCCGGGAATGGCGGCGCGAACTCAAAGCGCAGAAGCGGGCAACAGTCCGGTTTGAGAAACCGCCAGGCCGTCAATTGCAGATCGACTTTGGGCAGACCCGTGTCTGGATTGGCGATGAGCGAATCCGGATAAATGTCTTTGTCGCCACGCTGAGCTTCCCGACGCATGAATATACGTGCCTCACTGCGAGAAGGACAGACCGACTGGTTCGAGGGCATGGAAGGCGCGTTTCTTCGGTTCGGCGGCGTTCCCGGTGAGGTTCTGCTGGATAATGCGAAGGCGCTTGTCGAGCATCACGACGCGGTTAGCCGGGAGGTTCGCTTCAATACACGGCTATGGGCATTTGCGAGTTACTGGGGCTTCATGCCACGCGTGCGCCCCATACCGGGCTCGCACAAAGGGAAAGGGTGAGCGCGGGGTCGGCTACGTCAAGAAGAACGCCATCGCAGGCCGCCGGTTTGAGAGCTGGGCCTCCTTTGAGGCACATCTGGATCGTTGGATACAGCACCCCCGCTCGTCGGGGGGTGTTGCGCCTCGCCCGCCGCCGCCGTCCCCTCTCGGGTCCTCGGGCACGTGAGGTCGCCGATAGGCGCGACCACGGCACGACTGGCGAACCTCCAATTGAGCGCTTTGCTGTGAGGTCGATGCCCGGCCTCTGTCAGGCCGTGCACCGTCTGGTCAGCTGCGCGATCTCGTGCGCAAGGTGCAGGCAGACTGCGCCATCGATCTCGACACCGACAGTTACTCGGTACCCTGGCGTCTCATAGGTGAAAGCGTCCAGGTGGTTGTGCTGGCGGGTCGTGTGATTGTCCGCCACGCCGGCCATGTCGTAGCTGATCATGCTCTGTGCCAGGCACGGCGACAACGGATTGTGGACCGGACCCACTTCGTCGGCGTTGCGGGTATCGAAGGGCTGGTCCGTTCCGCTCCAGTCGAGACGACGCCAGCAGCCCTGCTGCGCCCGCTTGCGGAATACGCGGCTGTGGTTGGAGTGGCTGGTGATGACAACCGGTAGGTCGCCGACAGCACCGCGCCGCGGCCGGAGCCGCGGGCAACGATGCTGACCTAGAAATGCGGGACGGCCACGACGAGAACGAGCTCCTAAGATCAAACGAAATCGAAAGGTTCGCCGGGAGCGGAGGGCCCCGCCAAGGTCCAAAAGCAGGGCGTCGCGTCAGCGACGTATAATTGCGCCGCTCGGATCCGCTCCTTCGGAACGGCGAGATCATTCGCCGAAAGCTGGCGCTTTGGCGAGGTGCAATATCGCGCCTTTCCAGCGGGAGAAAATTCGGGGCAAGGTTCTGCCTCAACGGACTGAAAGCAATGAGGAAGCGAAGCCCATAAAGAAGCCAACTGCCAAAATCCGGGAAGAGATTGCTCGCTTGCAGGAGCAGCTCAAACAGGCCGAAACCCGCGATGCCGAGCGCATCGGCCGGATCGAGCTACGTGCGGGGATCGGGGAGATCGAGATCGAAGAGGCTGACCTTCAGATCGCCAATCGCCTTGTCCATTCCGATCTGGTCATTCTCGACGAGCTGGGATACCTGCGTAAGCGCGATTTTCGCTGCACGTTGACGCCAACCCGTTGATTGGCATCGGATCCACGTTTGGAACCGTATTGTGTCAGGCGGCTTCGGTTCTGGCGAAGTTGAACGGCAGCAGGTCGACGATGTCGGCCCTTTCGTCCCGCTGCGGCAACTCAGTGAGCACGTAGCGCAGCCAGGCGAGCGGGTCGACGCCCCAGGCGCGGCAAGTCAGCATCAAACTGTAGACCACTGCGCTGGATTTTGCTCCGTCGGCGGTGTCGCTGAACAGCGATCGGCAACATCCTCACTGGGATCGAGCCTCGCCGACCTTATGGCGGCCTGCGAATTCAATGGAGCCGGTCAGCCTAGGCCGAGCGGCCACTGCTGACCCATGTGCTGGCAAACAGGGTGCTGTTTCCTTTCGAGAAGGCGGTGGGATCGTTCCTATACCTGCAGGACAGCATGGATGCGAATGCCGAACATGACATTGCCGTCAGGGAATATGAAGATGCCTGGGGAGCGCGGGCAGCACGATGGGGAGGCGGCGGCGAGGGTACTTTTGGGAGAGCGGTTTGATGTGACTGGATAATCTTTCCCGCTACCCTACTTCGGACAACTGGATCGCAGCGGCAACTGCCGCGAGTGCGCTCCATCAGCGGGCAAGCCGGAAAGGTTTAGACTTCATTTTCATGCCAATTTCACGCCACGGCTATAAACCTCACGTCGATGGCCTCAGAGCGATCGCTGTAACGGCAGTCATCGCCTATCACTACGGCGGCTGGGTTCCAGGGGGCTTCACCGGCGTGGATATCTTCTTCGTAATCTCGGGCTTCCTAATAACCGAGAACATCTGGCGCAGCGTTGAAAAAGGAGAATTCTCTCTTCCAGCGTTCTATGCTGGCCGGATGCGAAGGATATTACCGGCGTTGATCGTCACCATCCTGTCGACGGTCATGATCTCAATCTTCGTGCTGACGCCGGGAGACTTCCGCTCGACGGTGGACAGCGCACTATATGCGACGTTCGGGGTTGGCAACTTATACTTCTACGGACACACCGGGTATTTTGATCGGCAGTCCGACCTCCAACCTCTTCTGCATCTCTGGAGCCTCGGCGTCGAAGAGCAATTCTACCTACTTTGGCCCGCATTCCTAATTGTCGTAGCGATACTTAAGCCTAAGCCCGAGACCATAGTGATGCTTATAGGGTTGCTATTGACAATCGGCCTCATTTACAGCGCGTATGCCGTTGCAACAGATCCGAAAGCCGCGTTCTATCTCCCCTTTTCGCGCGCATGGGAACTGCTCGCGGGCGCCACAGCCGCCATGGTATCAAAACCTCTGGGCTATTTTCAGGGTCGCATCGCCAGCGCCGCTGGTGCGCTGCTGGTTTCCGGAAGTCTGGCGCTTATCTCATCGCAAGACGCGTTTCCCGGTTTCAACGCACTCCCCGCTGTCGTTGGCACGACGCTTATAGTTGCAGCGAAGAACCGCGATTTCATAATCGACGCCTTGTCATTCAGACCGGCCGTCTGGATAGGGAAGATATCCTATTCCCTTTATCTCTGGCATTGGCCCGTTCTGGTAATCTATCGGCACTATTCAAACGGAGAAAATCCCACTGCCGTTGAAACCGCGTTTCTCCTCTGCATCACGGTGATCCTCGGTGCGTTGTCCTGGATCGGTATAGAAGTGCCCTTCCGTCGAAGGCGCAACGCCGCGCTTCCGACGGTGTACATCGGCCTTGGCACTATGATTGCCGCAGCTCTTGCGCTGGCTCTTGCGAGCACCCTGGTCAAATCCGAAAACGAGATGCCTGCAATGGAAAAAGCGGTCAGCAGTCTATCGGAGATGTGGGAATGGCGCTGCCCGGAGCTTGTCCCAATTCCCGGAATCAAAACCGATGCCTGCGCATTTGGCGAGAAATGGGCGACCGCGTCGAAAAAAATCGTTCTTTGGGGCGATAGTCACGCGGAGCATCTGGCGCCACTCCTTGAGATTTCCCTCCCGGAGAATACGGCGGTTATCATTATAAACGATTGTCCGGCGATATTGGGCGGAAGCATTTCGAGGGTGCGGGAAGATTTGCCCGATTATGTGAACGAGTGTTCGCGTCGTCGAGCCGCCGTGTTCAAAATGGTCAATAGCGACAGCGCAATAAAGGGCACCATTCTCGCGGCAAGTTGGGGTCCCCTTTTGCATGTGCTTTCCGGCAAGGCGGCCAATACGACGGAAACATCGCGTCTGCAGATCGGCCTTGACGAAGTGATCACCGGTCTCTCAAAAAAAATTGTCATAGTTGGACAAATTCCTCAAAGCGAGCCCAGTGTCGTAGAGTGCCGTATCGCCAAAATATTTCACCTTCTTCGCCGTGACTGTGCTGATCCGCAACCTTTGTTCCACAGGACTTCCCGCGTCTATGGCGATGTCGTCGATCCGATATTCCGCAAAGCCAGTGATGGAAATCCGCAGCGCATCCATATGATCTCACTAGAAAATGCTCTCTGCGGCACAGGACAATGTCTTGTCGAACTCAATGGCGAACCCATTTACAGGGACGACAGTCATATCCGCAGGAACCTGACGGAGCCGACGAAGAGGCAACTTGCAGGCCTCCTCAGATTGCCAGGCATGGTTGACTGGCTGCTCCGTTGAAACCATGTGAGCGCCAGTCCAAAGAAGCGTTTCGAGCAAACTTCGCGAAAGCGGATGCCCCGATAAATCGCTTTGCAAAACGCATCGGGACCACGTAGTGGCTCCCCGATAGACCATCCGGTGCACCGCGTCCATGACCAGTTAGATGAAAAGTCCTGGACGGCAGGCCAGAAAACGACTTGAGCAATATCCAGGCGCTGTGCTCGAGTACTCAGAAGACCTTACAGCGTAATGGCAGCTTGGAATGAAAAAGATAGTAGCCATTGTACTATCACTCATATTTATGGCATCTATACTTCATAACGTGAAGTTGTCGGCAGGATTTAAAATCCATAGAAGCATCGACAGTCGTACGCTAACGAAATGACTGATCTTGATAGCCATAAATCTTGTCGTTCTCCTTCCGACTGCAGCGCATCTTGCACCATTTCGGAAGCAGGCTGCCTTTTTTTGTTGCTTTCCATGCAAGCTTGAGCGTAAGCGCGATCTTCCATGCACATTGACGTATGCGGCATCACCGCACCGGCCCCTTTTGCGAAGCGATATCCGGGCCTATCAATTGGCGGGGTTTTTGGAGAAGCGGAACGGAAGTAAGTCGCCGATGTCGGCAGTTTCTTCGCGCTG
>NZ_JBFTRK010000023.1:0-23480 GCF_056399485.1 Rhizobium sp. 01N424 | reverse complement strand
TATCGACGGCGGCCGTCGCGGCCAACAAGCCGCACCTGCAGTTTAGGAGCATCGTCCATGATTTGGTGTCCACCTGTTTTTGGTGGACACTTCATGCATCAGAGCACTGCGCTTCAGAAGGCGCATAGAAATTCGCGCTTACGATGAAGAGCAGTGGACTCAACGTTCTGTCGGGACCATCGACGGGCAACGCTTCTATATCGTTTTGAGGGGAGTTTTTGCGGCACCCCTTAGTACCATGCGGGGACATTGGATCAAACCTGCGGTTCCGCCGCAATGTCTCATGATGCACCCCCAATTCAATCTAACTCCTTCGCTTTTTAACAAGGTTTAACTCACGTCTTGGTGCAATTCCTCCTATCGCCGCTTGTAGGCTTCATTTTACAGGGGGGACGAATGCAGACCGGCGTGCAAGGAAACCAACCCATCATTCCCACGTCGGCAGGATCGCTCAAGAGGCTCCACCTGCTCATCATCGGAGCGTGCGCGCTTGGCTTTAGCTTCGATCTCGCGGAAATTGCTTTCGGCTCAATCCTGGCGGCTGTATTTTCGTCGCCGCCGTATGCCGCAGACAAGACGGAAATTTCCTGGCTTCTGTCAGCGGTTTACATTGGGGCGATCGCGGGAGCGCCTCTTTTCGGCTGGCTTGCAGACCGGCACGGCAGGCGTATCGGCCTTACGTCGGTGATGGCTACGCTTGCACTTGCATCAGTGGGCGCTGCCTTCGCTCCGGATGTCGGTTGGCTTGTCGCTTTCCGGATGCTGTCGGGTTTGGCCCTCGGAGCTTATCCGCCTCTCATGTTCTCTTATTTGTCCGACATCCTCCCTGCTGCACAACGGGGAAAACTCGTCATGGTCGCCACCGCGTTCGGATATGCAGGGCCGACGATTTTCATCTTCTTGGTCCGCTGGCTCACGCCCATCGCCCCCCTGGGGTTCGACGCCTGGAGGTGGGGTTTTCTGTTCGGCGGGGCTGGAGCCGCCGTGTGTTCGTTCTTGTTCTACCGGCTCCCGGAGTCCGGGCCTTGGTTGATGTCCAAGGGAAGAGACGCACAGGCAAACGTCACTGCTCGTGCTTTCGAGGCATCGAGACCCGTTTCTCGCTTCAAACATCTCCCGAGTGTCCCGAAGTCCATCTCGACCGAAGACGATCAGTTTCGTACTGACCGCTTCGTGGTAGGCTTCCTAGTGCTTGTGTTTTTCCTCACCCCTTGGGCGACAGTTGGCTTCACCTTGCTGTCTGGGGCCGTTTTAGTCCAAAAAGGCATAAATCTCCAAGACTCACTGCTGTATCTCGGCATATCCACGGTCGGACCGATTTTGGGAACAATCGTTGGAGGCTATTTCATCGACAAGGTGCAACGGCGAACGGCTCTGATCGCAAGTGCCACGGCGATGGCGCTCATCGGCCTTTTGTTTGCTAGTACGACCGTTCCGATGTGGCTGATAGGTTGCGGGATCGCCTTCAATCTTTTGGTCTCGCTCTTTCTGCCCGTGTTGTTTTTGTACGCCGCCGAGATGGTTCCGAACAGTCGTCGCGCGATGACGACGTCATTTGCCTGGTCGGCTAATCGCATCGGTTCGGCTTTGACGCCGCTTGCACTACTGCCCGTACTGCAATCACACGGAGCGTATGCTATGTTCACGGTCATTGCAGGTACGCTGGTTCTCTTCATTGGACTGGTGCTAGGTTGGGGACCGTCCGGTCGTGCGGGCCGTCAGTTGAAATGAGAGATACAGGGAAGCGAAGGAAAGAGTTTTGAAAGTCACAGGTCGCCTGTTGGGGTTCGGACCGTTCGAGTGGGATGAGGACGAACGTCTTCTCTACCAGGATGGCCAGCCCTTGCGAATGGGCGAACGCCTGACGGACCTTCTGGCAATCCTTCTGGAAACGCCGGGCAGGCTCATTTCACAGGACGAACTGATTTCTCGGGGATGGCCAGCAGTGGGCACCGATGCCGCGAACCTCCGGGCACACATGAGTTCCCTTCGAAGGCTGCTCGGCGACAGTAATCTCAACGCACACTATATATCCAATGAACATGGACGCGGCTATTCGTTCGTGGCTCCAATCCGGGCTGAACGCGAAAGCGTGGTCACCTTTTCGGAGGCCGCGCTCGCCGGTGCGCTGCCTCCGCTGATCGAGCCTCCGATCGGACGTGATGACTTCGTGGCCGGTATCAAAACCGCGTTAGCGACCTGGCGGCTCGTGACGATCGTCGGTGCCGGCGGTTCCGGCAAAAGCACAGTGGCGATAAGTGCCGCTAACTCCGGGCAGCCGATCAATTACGTGGATTTATCGACGTTGTCGGCAGCAGAGCCTGTGGTGTCCGCGGTGGGGAAAGCTTTCGGACACGAGGCTGTTTGCAATAGCAAGGAATTGGGACCGCTGCTGGTGACCCAACGCGCTCTTCTCGTGTTGGACAATTGCGATCGCGTCATCGAATCCACCGCTGCTGTTGTGGAAGCGCTTTTGACCAGCGCTCCGCATATCCGGATATTGACGACCTCCCGCGAGCCGCTCCGGGTTCCTGGCGAACGAGTTCTGCGTCTCCCCGGTCTCGAAGTCCCAAGTGGGGACAACCTGCTTGAGGTCGACGCAATGCGCTTTTCGGCTTTGCGGCTCTTTTTGGAGCGGGCGGCTGCATCTTCCCGGAGCTTTTCCCTTTCAGAGTGCGACACCTCAGAATTGATAGGGCTCTGTCGCAAGCTCGACGGAAATCCGTTCGCGATCGAGCTGTTGGCGACCCGCGTCGACGTCCTCGGCCTTAGAGAGCTTAACAGTGAAAATGGGACGCGAACGATACTCGAAACTCCGGGCCGCCGAACGGCGGTTGCTCGACACCGTACTTTAAAAACCCTGCTGGACTGGACATACGAAACATTGTCGCCGCCTGAGAAGCAGGTTTTCGCGGACGTCTCTGTATTTTGTAACGGCTTCGGGATTGATCATGCGGTTGCCGTAGCGGCAGGTCAGGACCTGACACCCGCCGATGTGGCGGTTTCATTGGCCGATCTTGCGGCGAAGTCCTTTCTTCGCGCGGACGTGCGCGATGGCGTATCGCGTTACAAATTATCTGAAATCACCCGGACTTATGCTGTCGCAAAATTCGCTTCTGAACAGCGGAGACAGCGCGCCAGCCGACTTCATGCAGATTTAATGCTGAAATTGATGAGGGATGCACCGACGGACCTTCTGTCCATGGACACCGTCACGTGGGCTGGGCATTACGGCGACCTTGTCGACGACGTGCTGGCGGCTTTAGAATGGGCTTTTTCCTCAGGAGGCGACGACGAAATCGCCGCAAAGCTGACGGTTGCGTCGGCACCTTTCGCGCAACACTTCGAACTCTTCCAAGAATACAGAGATCGCCTCTACCAAGCGATGGCGAGGCTGGGTCATATCGGCCCGGCGGCTTCGCCTGACGTGCTCGCCCTCGGCTTGTCACTGAACGCCGAGCTGACACAGCTCGGCGAGACGGCAGCGTATGATAGAGCTCGCAACGCGGCGCTCGAGTGGCGGGAACGAACTGGATCGGAAACGCCGGAAGCCATCTACTCTGAATGGGGGGATGCCTTTGTCCGAGGAGACTATCCGACAGCGACAGTTGCAGCAGACCGCATGACCGAACTCGCGAGAAAGCTGGACAGCGAAGCGCTAAGGGTCGCGGCCATGCGATTCAAAGCCCAGACCCTTCATTTCGAGGGCCATCAGACCGATGCGAAGGAGCTGGCGCAGGCGGTTGTGGAGAGCCCTTTTGAGAATCTGCCATTTTCGAAAATCAGTCACAAAGTGTCCATGAAGATTATCCTGGCGAGGGTGGCGTTCCTTCAAGGAAGGGACGACGAAGCTCAGGCTCTAAACGCAGAGCTCCTAGAGCGTGCACGCGAACACGCGTCATCACTTTGTCTCGCGTTGACCATGTGTGCCGTTCCGTTGGCGCTTTGGCTAGGACTGCTAGATCAGGCAGAACCGCTGACGGAGACAGCGCTTGGCATCGCGATCCGTAACAAATACGCCTATTGGGGACGGCTTGCGTCAAACCTTGGCGACGCTATCTCGTATATGCGCGGTCGCTTCACTCCGTCCTCCTTCGGGAAGCTCGTGGATGAAGACGACGAGCTGAGAGACGTCTCGGTCAGCGACATGCTGCCCACGTTCGACGATCGATTCCTGAGCTCCAACGCGCTGAAAAGAGTCGAGAGTGGAATCGTGAGTTGGAATGCGCCTGAGATACTCAGAATCCGGGCGTCGCGTCTTTATGCGACGGACCGAGCACGCGCGGTCCGTCTTTTCGAGCAGGCATTGCGCCAAGCGGAGATGCAGGGCGCTGTTGCATGGAAGCGACGAATAGAGCACTGGTGACGCGTGATTGCACAGGATGGGCAATGAGGTGTACATTCCGTTGTTCTTGAGGACAGCGTTATCGAGAAAATAGACAGTGCTATGCGGGAAGGCTTGCGGAATTCAGTATTGGCAAATCCGGCCGCTACCGAGCGGAAGCTTACCCGCGACATTGGCTTTGCCTTTGAGGAGCTGATCTACTATCCCGCGACGAGAACTCTCGTGTTGGGGTCAAGAGAACTCAAGTTGGGAAGCCGAGCCGGGGCGATCCTTCACGCTTTTCTTAGCAGGCCCGGTGAAATTCTGACCAACGCTGAATTGTTTGCGGCCGCTTGGCCATCGACGCACGTCGAGGAAGGTAACCTGCGGGTCACCATCAACGCCCTCCGCCGGGCACTCCAGGACGCTTCAGCAAATCTGAGGCTGATCGACAACGTTGTCGGTCAGGGGTATCGGTTCACCGCGAACGTCGAACGTCTGGATTCCTGGTCTGAGCTTGGGCCAAAGGCATCAAACGATGGAGCGCCGATCTCCTCCAGCCTGCCGCTGCCACTTTCCAGGATCGTAGGTCGAGCAGGCGATATCGGCGACATTTTAGGATTGCTGACCCGGCAGCGGCTAGTTTCAGTCGTCGGTCCGGGAGGAACGGGGAAGACCACAGTCGCACTCGCGGTGGCTCACCGCTTTCAAGAAGGCATAGACGCGCCCGCGTGCTTCGTCGATCTCGCGACCATTTCAGAAGCAGCCATGGTGCCGCATGTGGTCGCCGCGACCCTCAATGTATCCCTCGAATCCGATCGACCTATTGGCAGTCTGGTGGACTTCCTCTGTCGGAAAGACCTGCTGATAGTTCTGGATAACTGCGAACACGTCATTGCCACTGCAGCCGAGCTGGCGGAAGCGATCCTCGGTGGTGCACCCAACGTCAAGCTGCTTGCAACGTCGCACGAGCCGCTCTCGGCGCAGGGAGAATGGCTCTTTAAACTTCAGCCGCTTGGGTTCCCGAGCGATGTGGAAGAGCTGACAATGGAAACCGCGCTGGAATATCCCGCCATAGAGCTATTTGTTGAACGTGCCATGTCGTGCAATCAGAATTGGCTCATGGGAGAGCGGGATTTGCCCGCCATCGCCGAGATATGCAGACGGTTGGATGGCATACCGCTTGCGATCGAAATCGCGGCAGCTCGTACCGAAACTCTCGGTGTCAGCGAACTCGCGGAACGTCTCGAGGACCGTCTGAAGGTTCTGGCTGTCGTCAGGCGGACATCGGTCCAGCGGCATCAGACGATCCGTAAAATGCTCGACTGGAGCTACGAGTTGCTGGCCGATGCCGAGCGCGTGCTTCTGCGGCGGTTGTCCATCTTCGCAGGGAGTTTTTCGCTAGAGGCCGCTGTAATGGTCGCGGGCGATGAATACCTCAATCCCTTTGCGGTACGGGAAGGCGTTGCCAGCCTGGTTCGAAAGTCGCTTTTGCATCCGTCAAGCAGGGCAGGGACGATCGCTTATCGTCTCTTGGAGAGCACAAGGCTCTACGCGCTGGAAAAGCTCGGCGAAGTGGATGAATCTTTACGAGTCAAGCGGCTTCATCTTGACTATGTGACAGATGTCCTTCGTCGCGCTGAGCACGAGTGGCAGAACACGCGCCGAGCTTCATGGCTCGAGGCGTACGAACCGATACTTGGCGATGCAAGACAGGCTCTTGCGTGGGCGTTTTCCGAGAACGGTGAAACGGCCCCCGGGGTGGTACTGTCGGCGCTTATGGTCCCGCTGGGCTTGCAGATGGGTTTGGTGGACGAATTTCGCACTCATGTAGAGCGGGCGATCCAGCACGCACGCGAGCTCGCGCCACCCGAGTTGCTTGCCGAAATGCGCCTTAACCTGGTTTATGGGATTCTAAACCAGAACCAGGTACGGCCCGTAAGCTTCAACGAGGCGGGTCTCGTCCGGGCTGCTCATCTCGCCAATAAGATAGGTGACGATCGATTCCGCATCGAACCTCATATGGTATCTGCCACGTTCAACTTGGGTATGGGAAACTACGCAGTCGCTCTGGAGCACATAGAGCAGGCGATGGAGCTCGCGGAAAGGGTGGACGACGACATCGCCAAACTCGGTGTGAGGAGGGTGCTTGCACAGATTTCTCACTTCAGTGGACAGCATACCAGAGCTGCGGAACTCGCGAAGCTCGTCCTGCAGCATCCCGTAGTGAATATCCCGGTAGCTTACGGAAGCGTGCAGGTCGATAGGCGGGTCTCGATGAGGATTGTCCTGGCCCGCACCCTCTGGTTAGAGGGAAAGGGGGATCGTGCGCTGGCCGTGATCGACGACGCGATCGAGTTGTCGAAGGAGGATGGCCCTATGGCTCTGTGCCAGGTGCTCGCACTAGCGGCCTGTCCGATATTGCTGTGGCGGGGTGAAAACGAGCGCGCTCTTGAAAGGACGATGACGCTACTTGATGCGGCATCTCGTTACACGCTAGGCCACTGGCACTCCTGGGGGAAGATGTTCCATGCCATTATCCAAAACCGCACGACGGGCGACGCATCGTCAGTCGCCGGTCTTGTCGCTCCGCAGGGCAGTCTCCAACAGGAGACTATGGCCACGCTGCTCTGTCCTAATCAGCAGGCCGCGTACGGAGCCAGCGAGCGCATAATCGAGAGAAGTTGGTGCACACCGGAATTGCTCCGGGTCGACGCAGAGTTGCTTCTCGACAACAATCCCAATGACACTTTGGCCGCCGAAAAGCTTCTTCAGAAGTCGCTGGAAATTGCGCGACAGCAGCAGGCGGTCGCGTGGGAACTGCGCAGCGCGACCGTACTCGCACGCGTGTGGATGTCTGGCGGGCGCGACAACGAAGCCGAATCCTTGCTGAGCTCGGTTAGGGAACGCATAGCGGAGGGCCAGGGCACATCGGACGTGTCGGTTGCGGACAAGGTTCTCCAAACTCTCGCCTGAATGCTGATGGCCGATTTGTTATACTGATATCCGAAATCGACAATACAGAGCTGTCTCGCGGCCAATAACCCTTATCGAAAGGGAGAGCACTATGCGCGCATCTGATGTCGCCACTCAGCTCGGGGGGCGGTTCAAGCTCGACAAGGCACCCTCGGCGGTCTCGCATGCGGG
The DNA here is from genome assembly GCF_056399485.1 of Rhizobium sp. 01N424. NCBI lineage: Bacteria > Pseudomonadati > Pseudomonadota > Alphaproteobacteria > Hyphomicrobiales > Rhizobiaceae > Rhizobium > Rhizobium sp. 01N424. The sequence continues at coordinate 16,009 of NZ_JBFTRK010000023.1, read as the reverse complement.
ACGTAGGAGGACGCTCAGCTTTGTCGAACTCAAGTCCGATCGGCATGTACCGTTCCAAACTGCGCCTCGGGTACATGAAGACGCTTACATAGTCGGCGTGATCATGCAGGATTTTCCGCAATACAAGTATTGGGAAGACGGACGGGCCGCACCGGTCCGCGATTTGAGCAAGGGACAGGTTACATTCAACGACATGCGTCTCGACGGGCGTGCGATCATGGACCGACCGTTTCATACGGTCTACTGCCACATTCCTCGCGCAGCGCTTGACGAGATATACGACGAACGAGCGACCGGATTGTCGAACCTTCGATATGAGCCGGGCATGGGGATGGCCGACGTCATCATCAGAAATCTGATCCTGTCCGCTCGTGGCGCGTTGGTCCAAGGGCAGGTCTGCAATCAACTTTACCTCGATCATGTCGGTCTGGCGCTCGTTAGCCATCTCGCCATGAACTACGCAGATCGCAGCGCCGTTGCCGTCACGAAAGGCGGTCTAGCCCCATGGCAGCAGCGGCGTGTTCTTGACATGATGGATGCTAGGCTTGCCAGTCCTCCAGGCTTGGCCGACCTCGCCGCGGAATGTGGGTTATCGGTAAGGCATTTCACGAGGGCATTCGTTTCGACTGTGGGCAGATCGCCTCATGAGTGGCTCCGCTATCGTCGAATTGAGGTGGCGAAGATTATGCTTGTCGCACAGCCGGATTCCGGTCTCCCGGAGATCGCGCTTCGCGTCGGCTTTGCTGACCCTGGTCATTTTTCTCGGGTATTCACTACCATCGTTGGAACAACGCCGAGCGCATGGCGGCGTGAGATGGTGGGTCGCCGATGAGGTGCAACTGCCCCTCGTCGGATTCGAGGGGCAGTCTGCGGCACCATCGGGTGGGGGACACCGGGTGCGGCGGCTCTTGCCGCTGGGAAGCGGATGAGGGGAGACAGAGTATCCGCTTCAGTGGCCATCATAATTCGACGCCGCGGAGCGCGCTTGCACCAAGACGATATGCATGTTCGGTTTCGGACTCGATCACTCATCTTTCAGATCGACGGAACCGAGAATTATTGTCCGCTTCGTACAATGCAGGGATGTGTTCTTGCTGCATTGTTGCTGGTCAGAACTCCGGTCCCGAGGATTTGTTAATGTCGATCGAGATTATGCAGGCTGGCGGCCATAGTGCCTCTTACGTCCGCCAAATGGAGGACCGTTTTCTTCTGGCGTTTAATCCTCAGGTCATTACCCGTCGCGTGGATGCATCGATTTCCCTGGTGACAGGTAGACGAGACGGCAACGCGGTTTCGGCACCACTGCCATATGACGAGGCGTACGTGTTTGTCGTCAGACTTGAAGATTCCACGCCCTATCAGCTGTGGATCGACGGCAAGTTTCTCCTGAGCGGAGAACTGCGGCGCGGTTCCTGTTCTATTTTCGATCTGAGGACCCCAGCCTACGCGTCCGGAATTCGCCGATTCCAACACGTCCATTTCTACATGTCCAAGACCTTCCTCGACACAGTTGCAGCCGAACTGGGATATGCGTCGAGCGAGCTTGCCCTGCCTGACAGCTTCGCTTTCAGTGACCTCATCATGTTCCATCTGGCGAAAGGACTGGTTCCTATATTTCGTAACCGCCGTCACGCGAGCACCTTGTTTGTGGACCATATCGTCAATGCCGTCGCTAGCCACCTCCTAGCGACATACTCGCATAAACTGGACAGGGGAAAGCTGAACACACCAAGGATCAGCGGCAAACGATTGAGTGCCGCAATGGAAATGATGGACGCGAATTTGGACGGTGACATAGCCCTGGCGCAACTCGCTGCGGTCTGCGGACTTTCCGAGGGCGAATTTGTAATGCTTTTTCGTCAGCAAACGGGAACCAGTGCCCCGGAATGGCTGGCTCGGAGACGTACCGACAAAGCCATTTCGCTACTAAGGGAGAGTAACAAACCGATCGACGAGATCGCTCGCATGGCGGGGTACCCTGACGGTTCCCACATGACCGCCTCGTTCATGGCGGTCCTTGGTAACCCGCCGGAGTTCTTTCGCGCGAACAGAAACGAATTTCTCAGGCACTGACGGTTCGTATGCTTGATCGCTCGTGATGTCCGGCCGCTGAAAGAGATTATCGCTCCGGCTATCACCGGAGCGAGGATGCAGTCGCTGGTCAATCAGTCGACCTTGAGAACGATCTTCCCCTTGGCGTGCTCGCGCGTTCCCTCCAGCATTTCGTGAGCCCTTATTGCTTCGGTCAGGGGAAGGACGGTACCAACCTTTGTCTTGAGACTTCCATCGTCGACGGACTCGGCGATTTCGTTGAGTTCACGTGTATTGACCGCCACCAAAAAGAAACTCGCGCTCACGCCAAATGAAGCAGCTACCTCCTGATCGGGCTTGGAAACAGCGGAAACGAGTTTTCCGCCACGCTTCAAGACAGCAAAAGATTTGGTCTGGGTCTCTCCGCCGACGAGGTCGATGACTGCATCGACATTCTTGACCACATCCTCAAAGCGCTCTTTCTGATAGTCGATCACTTGATCGGCACCGAGGTTTCGGACTGTTTCGATGTCTCTTGCGTCAGCGGTGGCTACTACCCTGAGGCCGGCCTTGTGGGCGAATTGAACGGCGTATGCTCCGACGTTGCCCGCTGCGCCATGGATCAAAACAGCCTGTCCAGCTTTTAGGCCTGCATGATCGAATAGAGCCTGCCGGGCAGTGGAAGCGATCACAGGGATAGAGGCAGCCTCGACGTGGTCGACTTTCTTGGGTTTATGACCGATCATGGAAGCGAGAGCGATCGCGTATTCCGCATAGGAGCCGATGAAACGCGGGTTGGTTACTCCGTAAACTTCGTCGCCAGCCTCGAAACCGTTTACGTCCGGGCCGACCGTTTCGATAACGCCCGAGAGATCGGAACCCAGGGTAAGCGGCAGAGGCTGCGGCAGGGCGCTGTGGCCGCTCCGTATCCATCCGTCCCATGGGCCAACGCCCGCGGCATTTACTTTGATCAAGACCTCGCCCGGGCCGGGGACCGGTACTTCAAGCTGCTCTGACGTGATGACATAGGGCGCTCCGAATTCATGGACGCGGAAAGCCTGCATTGTTTTCTGAGTGGACATTTCAGTTCTCCTGAAGAAAGTGGCCATGTGGGCCGTCACAGACAGAAGATGCTTCATTCAAGGCCGAGCGATAATCCGGACAATTCGGGAAGGATATGCAAGCCACGCTGGACAATGACCGGCTAGGCCATCCACTTTCGATGCTCGGCAAACCGTTCCGCCAAGAGGTCAAGGAAAAGCCTCACCTTCGTTGGGAGATGGCTGCGGTTGGGATAGATCGCGTTGATTGTGAATTCGACCGGGCTGAACTTAGGCATGATCCGGACCATCCGCCCCTCTGCGATGTCCTCGAAGATGACAAAACTCGGTGCGAGAAAGATACCCTTACCGGCTTCCGTCAAATACCGGAGCGTCTCCGCGCTGTTCGAGATCACGTTGCCCGCGATCTTGACGCTTTGCTCGGAGCCTGCCGCATCTTCAAACCGCCACTCGTCACCGAAGGGGTAATAGGCGTATCGAAGGCAATTGTGCACGGCGAGGTCTTCAGGCTCCGCGGGCATCGGATGGTTTTCAAGGTATCCGGGAGAGCAGCACAGAACGTGACGCCAAGGCGTCAGCTTTCTAACGACCAAACTTGAATCCGGGGGAGGGGTTGTCCGAATGGCGAGGTCGTACCCGTCCTCGATCATGTCGACCATCCGTTCGCCGATGTTGATATCAAGCGAAATCGTTGGGTAACTCTCGAGAAACTCCGTCACGATGGGATTGAGAAACCTGACGATTGCGCTGCTGGTGTAAACCCTCAGCGTACCTCTGGGCGTGGTATTAAGCGCGCCGGCAGTCCGGTCGGCTTCTTCGAGATCGCCGAGTATCTGGACGGAGCGCTCGTAATAGTACTTGCCCGTCTCGGTTAGACTGACCTTCCGGGTCGTCCTGTTCAGAAGACGCACTCCCAACCTGTCTTCCAGCGACTGGACGTGGTTGCCTACCATGGTCACCGACATGTTCAGCCTTCGGGCGGCTGCAGAAAATCCTCCGCTTTCCACGACACGACCAAACACGAGAAGACTTGTAAGACGATCCATATGTCCACCGATTGCGGGCTGAAAGTTGGCGGTGCTTCCGCCTGGCTAGCAGATTTCACACCCTCACCCTGGCATGCCACCTCTCAACTCGTGTTTCAATACGTCTCGATGTTGCCGGGAGAAGTTCACGCTTCTTTCGACTTTCTTAGGGTGTCGGCTCTCGAGTCACCGTCGAGGTACTGAATGTAGGTGATACGCCCGTGGGAGACTTTGATCCAAAGCGAGAAGGGAGTTGCGACATCTTCGCCCGAACACATAACCTCGGTAACGGTGCCAAAAGCAGCAACATTAGCCCCCGCTCCGAAAATAGAGCTGACGGTTACGCGCCGAGTTGTGGAGCAGTGGAGTAGTGCTACTGCGGCATCCAGAACGTCTGTTTTACAGTCGTCCAGTCCGGGGAGCCGAGACACTTGACTAGGTAACACTCCGTCAGGGGCGATGAGGGTGACGTCTCCGGCAACGATGTTCGAAAGTGTTTTCTTGCATGCGGGGAGCTGTAAAAAGCGTCGTACGATTTCAACCGGTTGGGTCTTCATGTCTTGCTCCTATCCGGGCTGTCTCCAGGGTGTCAGTGTCCGATGCTCGGAGGGACGCGGAAGCTTATGGCCATACGATCGAGCACATTCATAAGACCGATCGCGATGGTTAGGTCGGCGACTTCCTTCTCGTCGAAGAGGCCGCGGATTTTAGCGAAAGCGTCGTCTGGGACATGCGAGACGCTGATCAGGGTGACGGTTGCGACCCATTGAAGGGCGGCGCGTTCCCGCGCGTCGAACAAATCCCCGGCCTCGCGCCAAGTCGACGTTAAGAGTATCTTCGAAATCGGGACATTGTTTTCCATCAGACCGCGGCTGTGCATTTCCATGCAGTAAGCGCATCCGTTGATCTGCGAAACTCGGAGGTAGACAAGGTCGATGAGTTCAGTGGGGAGACCGCATTGGCTGATGTAACGGTATGCAGCGCCGAATGCTTGCATCCCTTCGGAAGCGAGCGACTGGTAGTCGAGCCTTCGTGCCATCTGGAGTCCCCTGTTTCTGGGCGCATTCGCTGCAACGAGGGACTTTAGGGGAGCTGGTGGCCAGCTATAGAACGAGTTGGTCGCCGGTTTTAAAAACCGGACGAAACTGAACCGGTGCGTCTAAAGCGGAAAACATGTCGCCCGCCGACCTGATCAGAGCGATTGGCTGCCCCTCTCGCGTTCAGCTTAGGCTAGAAGCGCCCTGATCTCCGAACTTAAAGCCTCGAAACTATCGTTTGTTTCATCGTCGCCGTTGGGCAGACCCGGGCGATCCTTATCGTCCATAACGCTAAGGTAAGCGCCGTTGACTTGCGCGATCTTCCCAGCGTCAGCTGCCTCGGGATTTGTCAGGACTGCGGTATCGACAGGCTGAGAGGTCGCAACCGGCGGCACCTGGACGTCCCCGGTTAGGGGGGCCGAGTGATCCGCGGCAGACGCCGCGTATTCGCCCATCGCTGAGGAAATCTTGTGAAGCAACTCCTGGGCAAGTCTTGCGACGACATCCGGAGGGAAACCGGAGCGCTGGAGAAACTCCAGTTCCTCTTTGGCGTCGGCGATCTTCTGGGCTGCTCGGACCTCGGCATCGCCATCGTCGGCTAGCTGACGCCAATGATCCGCGCTCCATAGCTGATCGCTGGACAGCGTAGTGGCATCTTTTTGCGTCGACCCCGTTGACCATCGTGCGGGTCACCAAATCGAAGATGTTGGCGGATGTTATTTGCATGGGTCTCGAGCCTGATCGTTGTCGAAACCAATGCGCTTCCGGTCTTGCGCAGGCCTTTCGCTCAGGAGTTGTCGGCGCTCAATGGGCAGCCAAGCCGCTCGTCGAACTGTCCAAACCTAGCAAGGATCGAAGAGGAACGGTCGGCCTCACGAGGTCGGCGAGTGTGTAACCGTCGAGTGTCTCGAGGAATGCGGCCGTTGCTGCCGCGAGCGCTCGTTTCAATACGCAGGCCGGCTGGATGACACACACGACGGCACCCTTGGCTTCAAAGCAGGGAACGATGGCGAAATCTGGCTCGCAGGCGCGTACGATTTCCCCGACGCTGATCGCGGACGCGGATTTGCCGAGGCGCATTCCTCCCTGCCGCCCGCGCACCGTTTCGACAAGGCCCTTTTGCCCGAGTTCGTTGGTGATCTTCATCAGGTGTGCCTTCGAGATGTCGTACGCTTCCGCAACCTCGGATATCGTGGAGAGCCTGTCGTGGTTCAGGCAAAGGTACATCATCAGCCGCAGGGCAAAGTCGGAATATACCGTCAGACGCATGCTTGGCTCCGTCATAAACATCTATAGGCGATGTAGCATAGCGACGGGGCAGCGGCCAAGCCGCCCCGTCGATGGTACCTACTCTTGCAGGCCGTCCGCCGGGCCGAAGAACTCGTAATGAATTCTGTTCTGGTCCACACCCGCCCGTGCCAAACCGTTAACGAACGCGGCAAGGAAGGGTTTGGGACCGCAAAGGTAGAAGTCGGCCTCTTCAATCGGCGTATTGTCTGAGAGCCAATCCACTGTGATGTAGCCTTTGTGATCGTAGTGTTCGCCTTGCCGATCGTGCTCGTGGGGATCGCCGTAAAAGAATGCTGTATTGGCATTCTGCTTCTTCTCTCGAAGCGTACGCACGTGCTTGCCCATGGCGTGAACGCGCCCGTTCTGCGCCGCATGAACGTAATGAACGTCAACGGCTTTATCGGACGAGACGAGTGCTTCGAACATGCTGACCATCGGGGTAAGGCCGACGCCGCCACTCAGGAGGACGACTGGCCGCTCCGACTCCTCGCGAAGGAAGAAGTCTCCGGTCGGCGGGGCCACCTGTAATATCGAACCCTCGTGAACGTTGTCGTGCAGATGGTTCGAGATCAGCCCGTTCGGCTCTCTCTTCACTGAGATGCGGTACGTGTGGCCGTTTGGCGCTGACGAAATGCTGTAATTGCGTTTCTGTGGGCCAAGGCCGTTGATTGGGATGCGGAAGGTTAGGTATTGCCCCGGCTTGTGGAGCAATACCGGACCGCCGTCCACCGGCTCGAGGACAAACGAGGTGATGATTTCGCTTTCGTCGACCTTACGAGCAACCCTGAATTCCCGCCAGCCGATCCAGCCGCCGTCGGCCGCCTCAAGCTCATCGTAGACCGCCTTTTCCCTCCCGATCAGGATATTGGCGAGAAACCAGAAAGCTTCTCCCCATGCATCGAGGACAGGCTGAGTAGCCTTGTCGCCAAGAACGTCACCGATCGCACCGAGAAGTGCCGTTGCGACATAGGGGTAATGTTCCGGCTTGATGCTCAAGCCCACGTGCTTCTGCGAGATACGCTCCACCGCAGAGGCGAGAACACCGAGATTGTCGATATTTTGAGCGTAAGCCAGGATCGCTTGGGCGAGCGCTTTCGTCTGTCGTCCACCTTCGCCCTGGTTTGAATGATTGAACAGTTCGCGCACCTCTTCGTCTTTAAAGAGGCGCTCATACATTGCGGCCGTGATGGCGGTTCCATGGGCCTGCAGGGCGGGAACGGTGGCCCTGACCACCGCCTTGGTTTCTTCGCTCAGAAGCTTTGACATCGGTCATCTCCTTCTTGTGTTTTGACTGATGGCGGGATGATTAGGCCTTTAAACATCTATCATCAATAGATGTTTATCGCTTGCGATGATCTGTCACATCTTCTTGCGTATGCCGTATTGTCTACAGACGTGGTCGCGAAGATCACGTCCGTTTTGTGCTAGTCCCGCCCTGTTCGTGACAGATATCCGCGATCGCGGCCGCTAGGAGTCGGAGTCCTAACCACGGAGAGGATCGATGGCTGAGCCTTGGCTGACTTCATTAATCACTACCACCCCGCAGGCGGGTTGGGAGCTGGCGATAAAGCTGTCCCGCATGGGGGTTAAGGTGACCCAACCGTCCGACGAGGTCCGCTCCAGGCTAAGGGAGGTCTATGAGCAGGACGCCGACAGTCTGATCCTCGTGTCCCAGGTTATCGCGATCAATTTCCAGACAGTGGCCGCTGCCAATAACCACTGGAACAAGCAGCCTGTGCCCGCCCACGAAGGAACCGTATGATGAACAAGCTCCGTATCGCGACATGTTTGGTAGCCGCGACCTGTCTCCAATTTTCGGCATTGGTCGCGCGCGCGCACGATGTCGGCGAGCATGTGCAACCCGTTTTCCAGCATGAACTTCCTAATGTCCCGGGTAAGAGCATGATCGCCGCGGTTGTCACTTACGAACCGGGTGGAAAGTCCCCGGCGCATCACCACGCCAAGTCGGCATTCATCTTCGCTCACGTCTTGTCCGGATCGATCCGGAGCAAAGTGAACGATGGAGAGACCAAGGTCTATAAAACTGGCGAAAGCTTCTACGAAGAGCCAGGTTCAAGTCACTCGATTAGTGAGAATGCCAGTGAGACGGAATCCGCGAGCCTCTTGGCGGTTTTCGTCGTGGATTCTGACGACAAGAACCTGACCGTGCCGGACAAATAGCAAGGCGCGTTGACTGGGGGCAGTTCTGTTCGCAGCGGCGGCCGTCAGCCGCGGCCGTGCCGCGACGATTCTGCGCAGATATGGCCACGGATGTCCGAATTGTCCAATTCGCGCGTAGGCGATGACCGTAGAACCTCGGGGAGGTCGCGTCTTAGATAGATGGGGTGGCGAGTGAAAACCGGAAAGACCATCTATTTGGCGTTCTGTTTGTCGCTGTTGGCGACCGGACAAATGTTCGGGCAGACCATATCAGCGCCCGACACGATGGAAGCTCGCGTTCAGCCATGCACCCCGTGCCACGGTGCCGCTGGTAAAGGCACCAACGATCCGTACTTTCCGCGCTTGGCGGGAAAGCCGTCGGGATATCTCTACAATCAGTTGCTCGCCTTCCGTAGCGGCCGCCGCAAATACCCCCCGATGAACTACCTCCTGCAATTCATGCCGGACGACTATCTCAAGAAAATCTCAGATTATTTTGCTGATCAACGGCCACCTCTGCCAGTCGCTACTGCCAACGAAGTGAGCGAAACCGTCCTCGCGCATGGCGAGGCGATAGCCAAGCAGGGAGACATCGAGAGGGGCCTTCCGGCGTGCGTTAGCTGTCACGGTGCCAAATTGACAGGACAGGAGCCCGCCATACCGGGCTTGCTGGGGTTGCGCGCGACATATCTGAGCGCGCAGCTGGGAGCTTGGCGATACGGCACCAGAACTGCGATAGCGCCGGACTGCATGCAGATCGTGGCGGGACATCTCACGGAAGACGACGTTCGCGCGGTCGCTGCTTGGCTAGCTTCTGTGACAGCGCCTGCAGATGCATCGCCGGCTCCCGCGAACAGCTACGCTTTGCCTTTCGCATGCGGAAGTCAGCCAAGCGAGGACGAACACAAATGAAGAAGCTTCCGATCTCCATTGTGCTCGTCCTGCTCGCCTCGGTTTCCTACTCGCAGGAAACTAAGCCCAAGGCCACCGTCGATCCCTCTGTCATTGCGAAGGGCGAGTATTTGGCGAGGGCGGGTGACTGTATCGCCTGCCACACCGCACCCGAGGGCCGTGTTTTCGCAGGCGGGCGTGCCATGCCGACACCATTCGGCACGCTCTATACATCGAACATCACTCCCGATGCGCAAACCGGGATCGGTAAGTGGAGCGCAGACGACTTCTATAAGACCATGCACGATGGCCGCTTTCCGGACGGGGGATTGCTCTACCCTGCAATGCCTTTCGCGTCCTATACGAAGGTGACCCGCGCCGACAGCGACGCCATCTATGCCTACCTTCAGACGATTGAACCCGTCTCGCAAAAGGACCGTGAGCACGAGCTGAGCTTTCCATACAACAACAGGTCACTCGTACTCGGTTGGCGAACGCTGTTCTTTCGCGAGGGCGAATTCCGTCCTAACGAGGACAAGTCCGAGGAGTGGAACAGGGGTGCCTACCTTGTAGAGGGCCTCGGACACTGCGGAATGTGCCACACCCCTATCAACGCCCTCGGCGGAAGCTCCGACTCCGAAGCTTTCAAAGGCGGCCTGATACCGATGCAAAACTGGTACGCTCCGTCGCTGACCTCCAACAAGGAAGCTGGCCTCGGTGACTGGAGCATCAAGGACATCACCGATCTGCTTCAGAAGGGCGTCTCGGCGCGCGGTGCGGTCTACGGTCCGATGGCCGACGTTGTCTACAATAGTCTTCAGTACTTGAGCGACGAAGACACCAAGGCGATGGCGGTCTACCTCAAGAGCATCGCCCAGGATTCGCCCGAGCCGCCCAGCTCGCGACTGCCCCGCTCGGAAAGCAGTTTGCTGATCAGCCTCGGGAAGACGGTGTACGACGGCCAATGCGCCAGCTGTCACGGTTCTAAAGGCGAGGGAAGACCGCCTCACTATCCTCCACTTGCGGCAAATCAATCCATCCAGATGGAGTCAGCCGTCAACGCCATCCGAATGGTTTTGAACGGTGGTTACGCACCCGGCACCAAAGGTAATCCAATGCCGCATGGAATGCCGCCGTTCGCTGTCACCCTATCCGACAATGAGGTCGCGGCCGTCGTCAGCTACATCAGGACATCATGGGGCAACCGCGGGACGACCGTCAGTGCCGACGAGGCTAACGAATTGCGCAAAGCGCCCCTTCAGTGAGGTCTCGATGATCGATTCCGGTGAGATTGATGTTTCGGAAGCAAGGGACGACGAGATCGAACAGATCGTGAGCTCGGGTCCGATTGGTGCGTTGACCGTCGCCGGGATAGCGACCGCATTGGTCGTGTTGATGTGGGTGCTCTTTTACGCACTCGTCTTCGTTCCCCGGGGAGGGGTAATATGAGCGATGTCCACGAGGGTTCGCATAGCGCAGGCGTCGCCGCCAGGATAGAGAAGCGATGGGCGGCAATCTCGATCGTCATCATAGCTTTTCTGACCGGGATGGCAGCCTACGCGGGCGTGCATCAAGCAACGATGCCTCAGGCCCAGGTCGAGTCGATCGACCCGACAACCCTTCACCTTGGGGGTGAGTTCTCCGAAGGCAATTTGGGCAGCGCGATCGAGCCTGATGGCTCGGTGACCGTACGCGCGATCGGACAACAGTATTCGTTCGTCCCGCAGTGCATTCTTGTCCCGGCGCGCACCCCCATTACGTTGCGAGCCACCAGTGCCGATGTGGTGCACGGCCTGTTGGTGCAGGGCACCAACGTGAACACGATGCTGGTTCCCGGTTACGTTTCCGTCCAGCATGCCAGCTTTTCCGAACCCGGGGAGCACCTAATGCCATGCCAGGAATTCTGTTCGGTCGGACATGAGGGGATGTGGGGCCGCGTGAAGGTCGTGACGAAGGAGGAGTTCCTGGCTCTCTCCGAGACGCAGAGGAGGCTGAGCTGTGCTAAGTAGCAAACGCCTGATACTGGCCCATTTCTGGTTGGCCTTCGGCCTTTTCGGTCTGGCGCTTCTGCTCGGTGCCTGGCAGATGTTCATTCGCAGTCCGATGGCTGCGTGGATCGGAAATCCGGAATGGTACTACAGGTCGCTGACGGCCCACGGGACAGTCATGGCCTATGTCTTTCCCACGCTTGTCGCCATGGGCTTCGGATACGCCATCAGTGAGACCTCCCTGAACCAGAAACTGGTGGGCAGACGGTGGGCATGGGCAGGCTTTTGGCTTGTTGTGATCGGCAGCGTAACGGCAATGGTGCCGGTCTCGCTCGGTTGGGCCTCCGTCTTGTACACCTTCTATCCGCCCCTAATCGGTAACCCCGGCTACTATATCGGCGTCGTGCTTGTCGTCTTGGGGTCTTGGATTTGGGTCGCGTTGATGGCGATCAATCTCGCGGTCTGGAAGAGGGCCAACCCGGGAGCCGCAGTCCCCTTGCCGATGTACGCCAACGTGGCAAGCTCATGGCTGTGGGGTTGGACGGCCGTCGGGGCAGCGGCGGAGCTAATTTTCCAGATTCTACCGGTCGCGCTTGGCTTCAAGTCCACGATCGACGCAGGCCTCGCCCGCGTGTTCTTCTCCTGGACCCTCCATGCGATCGTCTATTTCTGGCTCATGCCGACCTACATCGCCTACTACACGATCGTCCCCAGGGCGATCGGAGGAAAGCTCTACAGCGACGCCATGGCCCGCATCTCCTTTGTCTTGTTTCTCGTTGTGGCAATGCCCATCGGTATACACCACACATTCGCCGATCCGCAGGTCGGAGCAGGGTTCAAGTTCATCCATTCTGCCTTTACGGCGATTGTGGCCCTCCCGACGTTGCTGACGGTTTTCACCATTTGCGCATCGGTCGAAATCGCTGGTCGCCTGCGAGGCGGCCGCGGTCCGTTTGGTTGGTTGCTGGCTTTGCCCTGGCGCAACCCGGTCATGCTGGCGGTGGCGTTCTCGTTCATCATGCTCGGCTTCGGAGGCGCGGGCGGCCTGATCAACATGAGCTATCAGCTCGACGCCTCGATCCACAACACCCAGTGGATCACGGGACATTTCCATCTGATATTCGGCGGTGCGATCGTGATCATGTACTTCGTCATCGCCTACGATCTTTGGCCCCATCTTACCGGGCGCGAGATCATGTCGGTCGGTCTGATGCGGCTTCAGCTGTGGCTCTGGTTCATAGGAATGATTGTGACGACATTCCCCTGGCACTACGTGGGCATATTGGGCATGCCGCGTCGCATGGCGTTTTTCGACTACATGGACCCGCTGATTGCGCCCGAGGCTATCCCTGTGGTGATGTCGGCGTTTGGTGGATTTGTGCTGGTCGCGTCGGCAATCGTGTTCTTTGTGATCTTGTTCCGCAGTCAGTCTGCTCGTCCCGCTGAAGCAGGACCCTACCGTTTCGCTGTCGCTGTCCACCCACCAACCCGGGTGCCTGCAGCTTTGAATGGACATGCTTTGTGGATTGTCTTGATGGTTGGGCTGACGATCAGCAACTACGGTTTTCCGATCGCGCAGCTTGTATGGCGGTCGGATACCAATGTTCCCGCGTTTTACGTAGGGACACAAAAATGAACGACGACCGGCTCTTTAATCTCAAGAACAAATGGTTTCGTGTCAGTGTCGGTTTGGCCGCGGCTGTATTTGTCGCGTCCGCGGCTTATGGATTTGTCGTTTCGCCCTCTCTGGACGGCACCGCCATCGGAGGCATCTGGGATACCATTTGCAGCGCCGCCGGTGTTCCAAGCAAACGATCGGCGGACCAGGGTGAGGTCGCGCCGTATCAGACATCCGCCGTGGTCCTTCGAGCATCGGAATTCAGAAATCCGCCGGCGGATTCTGTAGGAAGAGGAGCGACCTTGGCGCAGCAATGCGCTATTTGCCACGGCCCCACAGGGATCAGCAGGGCGGACTCGCCCAACCTGGCAGGGCAGTACGCGAGCGTCATCTACAAACAGCTGCAGGACTTCAAAACTGGAGCCCGTGTGAATGCCGTGATGAGCCCCTTCTTGAAATCCATGACCGAGCAGGACATGCGCGACCTAGCGGCGTATTACGCGTTCCTACCGCGTCTTCCGGGATTTCATCCGTCGGACGCCGACGCCGCGCCTTTGATCGTTCAGAGCGGTTCCCCGATGCGCGGTATCGCCCCGTGCGGGTCATGTCATGGAACCATCGAAAACAAACCTGGAAGTCCTTGGCTCGAAGGGCAGTCCGCCACCTATATCAAAGCCCAGCTTCACTCATTTGCCGCGGGCAACCGGACAAATGATGTCAGTCAGCAGATGCGGACAATCGCGCGGCATATGACCGAAGCGGAAATCTCGGCGGCCGCGGAGTATTATGCTTCACGATCGCTTGTCTCGAACTGAGAGGTTTGGGATGGAAAAAAGGCCGCCCTCCAGCTCGACGCATCGCCAGAGGACGGCCATTCCCGGCGGGAGGGGAGCAGCCGGGTGCGGCGGGAACGGTGCCGCTGAAGGACGGGGGAGGACCGCTCCTTCGACTGCTAATTTAGCCGTCACGAAAGTCTCCATCTTGCACGTTTAGTACCTCGATATAACCGGATGGACACGTTCGATGCAGGCACAAGCGCGTTAGGACACTGAGCACGTATCGTTGCAACAGTTGGCAGAAGTTGATGGTCGGGAAGAGCGATGATTAATACCATGCGGACTCCATCCACTGAAGCGTGAGTGACGAACCTCTTGACGACAATCGACAAGATTGACGCCGCGCGCCGCCAGTTGTTGGCTGCAATCCACCTACATTGGGACATGATCGAGTCGCAGTTTTGATTACTCCATCGCTGCAAGAAGGAGCCCAGCGGCTTTTCGGGACATTTATCGCGTGGTTTGCGGCAACCAATCCCGATAAGACTGGCTCGTTTTTCTCGTTAGCCGCCCAAGAAATGGTTCCTTGCCTGTCGGCCATGGGGCGCTCGGATCAGATAGCTGCGGCACGCCGATATCTGTTGGCACCGCTTCCTAGCGATGCGTTGAACGACGCCCGGAACGAACTGTCGGACGACTGGAGTTGGCATGGGCTACGCCGGCAGGGTCAGAACTTGCGAACAGACTGAAAACTGCAAGTCGCCGCGCAGCGCCTCATGGTGCAATTTAAGATTAACCGCTGTACGCCCTCCTGCGATTAAGCTTGCCCTGACCTTCCGCTCATCACCCTCCCACTGTCCTTGGCGACGTTCCTACTGAAACTGCATTGCGAAGACGACGTCGACAATTTGAACCCGAAGCCCACGATCGCAGAGCAGTGGGAGGGTGCAAGACTTCGCTTTGAGCCATTTTCCCGGATCGTGGGCGGTAAAGGAGAGGCGGTGTCCGACGGCGATACTCTGATCGTTTGGACGCACGAAGACCCGTCTTTTGGCGGGGGCTTTGGACTGACTGCCAGGGCATCGCTCGTAATGTAAGGCACGAGGTAGATAACGTGTTCAGCGCCGTCATTCGTGTTCACGAAGTTAAACGCTAGAGGGAGACGAGTGGATGGGCTATCCCGGACGGATTCCGCATATGAAATGCGCTTTCCGTCATCTCCGTGCTTGGGTAGAGGCTGCCCTTCGAGCGGACGCGTTGTCGAAGGGCAGCCAGATGCCCGGCGAGAGGGGGCCGGGGAGCGGCGGGGACGTGCCGCTTGAAGGAGGAGACTGGGAGAAGTGCCTCACTTCCACATCAGATTACATAACGCGTCGCGTGTGATCTTGAACGTTTTAACCGGCAGTTTTACGCAGCGGACATCTTCCACCCCATGCGTTTTGTCTGAGATGCGGCAGCGGTCCTACTATGGCCGAACGCTTCCAAGAGCTGCCGTTCCGTAAAAGAAAATTCCGCTCGTAAGATGTAGGCTTTTTCAAAGGAGCATCGGAGTTGGCCTGCGACTGATCGCTTCTTCCAAAGGCTCCCTCAGCAGGCGTGGAGTGAAGGAGGAGACGGACGCCCTAGCCGCGCAGGTCCCCGCTCTCCATCCGAGGGAAGGGCGGCGATGGGCTGTCCGCTGCCCCAGCTCCCCCACTTACGACGGTGGCACGGCTAGGAACCGCAGACGTCGACGCGTCGTGCGGCGGCCGCCGAGTAATCAAATAACAAAGGAGGAAAGCGATGAGACATGTGTCCAGCTCCGACGAGGATGATAGGCGTCAGGACGCCGTGGAGACAGCTGCGATGAGATTGCTCCTGGCATTTTTCGTCCCTTTGACCTTCATGGCCGTGGCGGGTTTGTGGCTCATTACTAGTTGATGAAACAAACGCTCCGCCGTGTAGCCACCGACTTCGAGTAGACGAGGAATCGGACAGTAAGAGGTGGCTCGGGAAATTTGAACAGCGGGGATAAGTGGAATTTCTGCCTGACTTCGGCTTAGATGCCTGGAACAGGAGATACCATGACGAGACGACCGCGCCGGAATCACAGCCCGGCTTTCAAGGCGAAAGTGGCACTTGCCGCCATCCAT
>NZ_JBFTRK010000022.1:0-45172 GCF_056399485.1 Rhizobium sp. 01N424 | reverse complement strand
CAAAACCTTCGCGTTATAAGCCAAGCGACAAGCTCCTCGCATTCCTCGAAACACTCTGATTATGCCGAACAGGATGCGCCGGAATTCGTTGCAAACGTCGGCGCATTCCCACCCTTATCGGCATAATCCGGCGGTCGGCATTATGCGCCATCTCGTGACTGAGGACAGCGACGTAAGCAGCATGATCCTTGAACGTGGCGAGATGCGGCATCTGTATATAGTCGTGAGCTGCTGCATAGTAGGCAGATGATCCGCCGTGGCGGATAAGTGCCCCTGTGTTGGCGAAGAAGCGACCGGCGGTACCGATGCGATCGAGGGGATCTGAAAAATCGGCATCGCGCTGAATGCGACCATCGAGGCCATTGATCTGGTCGGCGTTGAAGACGGTATAGGCCTTGATGAAGGGGATCGTGCGCTCGACGTCGTCACCGGCCCCGGTTAGTTCGGTGCGAATGATGGCGCTGGCAAAGACCACGGTGGTTCCGGTCTCACCCTTGCGCACGGCCCCCCCGAGTTCGAGTGCCTGGCGAAAGGTCATCCAGGCTGAGGAGCAGAAGCCTCGCGCGATGGCTTCGGACCAGAGGAGAAGAACGTTGATCCCACTATAGGGCTCGCCATTGTGGCGAAGCGGACGGGAAACCGGCTCTGTAGAACAGGCATTCTGCCAGGGTTGGACCCAGGGGCGCACGCCCTGTCGGAGTTCGGCGATGATTTTGTCGGTGATACGGCTGTAGATGTCGGATCGCTGGCTGGTTTGCTCTCTGGTCATGTGGGCCTCCGCTTGAGGTCGCGACAATCGCGACCTGCTACGGCGGTCCGAAAGCCGGGCTAGGAGTGCCGGCCAGCACCCACAGGGCCGCAACGAAGTGTAGGGCGGCAAAGCCGTTGCGGACGGCGCGAGCCTGGCAGGACAAAAGCCGGGGCAGGCCGCAGTGTCGTCTCTGCAGGGGCGTGGACAGATCGAGAGAACGCGCGCGACCCTTGCCAACGTTCAAGGAGGCGCGAGATTGCCTCTCGCTCGCCAAAAAAGCGCGGAGAAACTGCTGACCCTCCCGCGTGTCAGTGCATTGGTATCGGTGCTGGTACCAATCGCGACGTTACCAACCTAGGGGGAGCGCCCGAAACCATCCCGGCTACGATTGCGGCGGAGGTGGCAAGGGGTTAAAATTCGGGGCCGATAGACAGGCTGGCAGCCTCCATCATTTCGCATCGGTGCGGAAAAACGCGCGAAAATGAGCCCTGATATCCTCGGCGCGCGCCGGTGGCTTTATCGACCGTATCGAGTGGCCATGCATGACGCCGGCGGATTTTCCGAGCGAGGCATCAATCGCGGGCGTACCTGGTTTGAGAGTCATAGGTTCGAACGGAACGCGTCGGTCGCGTTCGTGGTGAAAGGGGACACCATCGCCATCCTGCGCATCCTGGCACGCCGCATGGACGGTCCTTCGGACCGGACGGAGCAATAAAGGAATTGCCCCGTGGCCTTGTCATGTAGAGGCGCTGGGGGTGCTCGCAGCCGTGAAGATGGCCCATGGCATAGCAATCGCCAAGCACACTTGTGTAAAATCGGATTCCGACGATTAAAGATTGTCCCTCAAGTGGCTACCCATGAAGACGGCCGATATAGTATCAGAAAGTCCAGGTGAACGCGCGGGACGGCTCTGCCAATGCCACTCATTTCAGTTCACAAGTTTACAGCCACTGCCGGGGCGTTCCATGCTCCAAGCTTGGCCGCGAGCCCATCGTGAGGCCCTGTCGAACCGCCCGCTCCCGGCAATGATCGAGCTTTTTGAAGACGCTTTGACATTCAGCTGTGCATCCTGATTATCAGCATCCGTGACGGGCGATTGGAACCCCCAAAACGTGCATAGGAGCACCGCCATGCAGGGTGAGCGAGAACCGTTGCCTGTCGAGACGCTGGAACAAGATCGAGGGCGCGATGCCAACTCCCCAACGGAGATCCCGGCCAAGGGGCTTCGCGATGTCTTCTGGCGTGTCGTCCACTCGGTGATGGCCGACCGCGTGACGTTGATTGCAGCAGGGGTGACATACTTTTTGCTTTTGTCATTATTTCCCGGCCTGGGTGCACTGGTCGCCCTTTATGGTTTTGTGGCCGACCCGACGACCATTATGGGTCATATAGGCTTTGTCGCCGGCGTTTTTCCGCCTGGATCGTTCGATCTCATTCTCAACCAGTTGACCGCGCTGACCCAACAGAAGACATCGACGTTGAGCTTCGCCTTTGTCACCGGTTTGGTGGTTGCGATCTGGAGCGCCAATAGCGGGATGAAAGCTCTGTTCGACGCGATGAATGTCGCCTATCAAGAAGACGAAAAACGCAGTCTTGTCCGCCTCAACCTATTGTCTCTCGCCTTCACCTTCGGGGCTTTAGTGATTGCCATCATCCTCATCGCCGCCATTGGCATCCTGCCGGCAGCTCTCGCCTACCTGTGGCTTGACCGGTGGCAGGAGCTTCTTGCGCGCTTCGCGCGTTGGCCCTTTATTCTGATCTTTGTCGGCTGCGGAAACGCTGTCATCTACCGCTACGGCCCTAGTCGAGAGCAGGCAAAGCTCAGATGGTTAAGCTGGGGTGTCGTATTCAGCACAGCGCTGTGGCTTGCGGCGTCGGTTATGTTTTCCTTCTATATCGACAACTTCGCCAACTACAACGCCACCTATGGCACGCTCGGCGCCCTTATGGGTATGATGGTCTGGGTATGGATCTCGGTGGTTATCCTCATCGTCGGCGCAGAGATCAATGCAGAGCTGGAGCGTCAGACCGTTCGTGATTCAACGACTGGACCGCCAAAGCCGATGGGCGAGCGCGGCGCGTTTGTCGCCGACACAGTCGGGAAGGCAGCGGACTGAAATCGAAGACGAACAGAGCTCGCTCGTAGGCCATCGGCTGCAATCGCTGGTTCTCCGTCAGATGGATGACTTTCGACGCGAAGCCAATATAATCTAAGGTTGCGCGCACAATATCATGCGCGTAAAAGGCAATGGTGCGAAACAGCAGCGGAGCCACTACGATGGATGAGGCGATTCACAGCGAAGGCTTCGATGCAGCTTTGACCTTGACTGATCCACTCGATCATCTGCCGGCGAACAAACGCCGCGAGCTTGCACGTGTGCTGGAGATCATCTTCTTCGAGGCCGAACGGTTCCGTGCGACCAAGCTGTCGGCCAAGCGGGCGGATGGCAAGATCCTCAAGGTCATCCTCTATGGTTCCTATGCCAGAGGAGACTGGGTGGAAGACCGGGTGAGCGGTTACCGTTCCGACTACGACCTGATGGTCGTCGTCAACTCGCAAAGCTTTGCGGATGAGGACGAACTATGGCTTGCACTCGATGAGCGTCTAATCCAGGAACAGATCGCCAACCGCATCAAGACTCCTGTGCTGCCGGTCGTTCATTCCCTTCACGACTTCAATGACCAGCTCTCTCGCGGCCGGCCGTTCTTTGTTGATATCGCCCGCGATGGCATCGTTCTCTACGAAGAGCCCGGCCATCCGTTGGCGCAGCCGAAGCCGCTATCAGAAGCGGAGAAGCACGCGGAGGCACAGCGGCATTTCGATCAGTGGTTCAAGCTGTCGAAGGAAGCGTTGACAGGCGCGCGGCTGATGATTGAGCGCGATATCTTTCGCCACGGCGCCTTCATGCTGCATCAAGCGACAGAGGAAGCCTATCACTGCCTGCTTCTCACCCTCACCCTTTATAGCCCGAAGTCACACCGCATCAAAAATCTCCGATCGAAAGCTGAAGATCTCGACACCCGGCTGGTCGAGGCCTGGCCGCGTGATGGCCGCGTTGCCCGACGCCACTTCGAGCTGCTATCGCGTGCCTATGTCGAGGCACGGTATTCTGCGAGCTACGAGATCACGGCCGAGGAGCTCAACTGGCTGATCCAGCGCGTGAACGTTCTGCAGGATCTGGTAGGGGTGATCTGCCGGGAGCGGTTGGGTCAAAAGAAGGACAGCTGATGCCCGCCGGCACTTTCAGGCGCGTTTGAGCCCGGGAACGCTCGTCACAGTGGCTCACTGCTTCGATTCCGGCAACGCCTCCACACCACTGCCTCTACGCGTCTCTCGATTATGCCTTGCCCTTTTTGCCGACTGCAAAGTAGCTGAAGCCGTTCTTGCTGACTTCGGCGGCTGGATAGATGTTGCGCAGGTCGACGATCGTGGGCGTCTTGACCGTGGTCTTCAGGCGCTTGAAATCGAGGGCGCGGAACTCATCCCATTCGGTGACGATGACGATCGCGTCGGCACCCTCGGCGATCTCGTAGGGATCCTTGCCGTAGGTGACAGGTCCGAGCATGCCCTTGGCGTCTTCCATACCTTCCGGGTCATAGGCATGGACTTCGGCGCCGCCATCGAGCAACGCCTGGATGATGGTGATTGACGGGGCGTCGCGCATGTCGTCGGTATTCGGCTTGAAGGTCAGGCCGAGGACGGCGATCTTCTTGCCGCGCACGGTGCCGTCGCAGGCGGCGATGACCTTGCGGCCCATGGCGCGCTTGCGGTTGTCGTTGATGGCGACCGTCGTCTCGATCAACCGCATCGGGCTGTCATAGTCCTGGGCGGTCTTGACCAGCGCCAGCGTATCCTTCGGAAAGCAGGAGCCGCCATAGCCGGGACCTGCATGCAGGAACTTGTCGCCGATGCGCTTGTCCATGCCGATACCCTTTGCGACCTTCTGCACGTCGGCGCCGATCTGCTCGCAGAGGTCGGCGATCTCGTTGATGAAGGTGATCTTCATCGCCAGGAAGGCGTTGGCGGCGTATTTGATCAGCTCGGAGGTGCGGCGTTCGCAGAAATAGAGCGGCGCTTCGTTGAGATAGAGCGGACGATAGACTTCACGCATGACTTCCACGGCGCGCGGCTCTTCGGTGCCGATGACAATACGGTCAGGGCGCTTGAAGCCGGTGATCGCGGCGCCTTCACGCAGGAACTCCGGATTGGAGACGACGGCGATATCCTTACCCGGGAACTCGTCGCGGAAGATCCGCTCGATCTCGTCGCCGGTGCCGACGGGCACGGTGGATTTGGTGACGATGACGGTGAAGCCAGTGACGGCAGCGGCGATCTCGCGGGCTGCGGCGTAGACGTAGGTCAGGTCGGCATGACCGTCGCCACGGCGCGACGGTGTGCCGACGGCAATGAAGACGACGTCGGCAGCGGCGATCTCGCGGGCTGCGAGGTCCTTGGAAAAATCAAGGCGGCCAGCCGCCCGGTTGTGCTCGATGATCGCATCGAGGCCCGGCTCGAAGATCGGCACTTCGCCGCGCTCCAGGGCATCGATCTTGGCTTCGGACTTGTCCACGCAGGTGATGTGGTGGCCGAAATCCGCAAGGCAGGCGCCGGACACCAGGCCGACGTAACCAGAACCGATCATAACAATACGCATGGGTTCAATCCGTAAAATAGCAATCGCAGTCCAACCGAGCGGCAGGGCTGCGATGGTGTTACAGGGGTAATTTTATAAGTTCAATACAACCAGTAATCGGGCTGCGGCGCATGCGTGAAATAAAACTGAACCGCAGTCGGCGATAGACTGGCGCGCAAGCCTCGCATGCTCGTCGCGATCGCCCTCGCCAACAAAATGGCTCGATCCATCTGGGCAATGATGACCAAGAACGAAGTTTATGAGGATTCTGTTCTACCTGCAGCATACCAAGTGATCCGCTACAGTTAGGACGGATCGTCGGCGTGTGAGGAGGTCAGCGAACGGTAAGGACGATAATCGGTGAGAGTGGGTCTGGTAATGCATCCGGGTCAATGAGCTAAGAGCTCGTAGAGTTGATTTTGCACCAGGTCCGCGTAGCTCCATACCGGCCAGCGGTCGTACTCAAGCCGCACAACAGGCCTGATACATGACCGCGCCCGATCACACGTTCAAAATCGCTTGAAGAACTGCTTGCATGAGCGGGGGCATCCATACATGACCCGGCGGCTACACTTCGGGTTGCCGTTAGGTTTTATAAAGCTTGCCACGCCACGGCGATGCGGCTTATTTGCATGACGACTGATGCTGGGCGATGCGTCTCCAGCTCTTGAATATTGGCATGTGAGGCGGCGATGTTTTCCAAGGTGCGGGCGGTTCTGGACGATGGGTTCATCGTCGGATTGGTATTCGCGCTTTTCCTTGCCGGCAAGATAGTCCCATATCTAGTCGTCGTCGGTGTCGTGCCGATTATGCTCTTCTGGAACAAATCGGACTACGCAAAATCGCGGAGTGCGATCCTGCGGTTTGCGCTGCCGACAGCGGGTTATTTTGCTCTGTGCCTCTTGCTTCTAGTTTTCTACCCAGGTCTTGAGCCCGGTGAGAAGCCGCCGCGAAACCCCGATCTAGAACTCTATGTAGTGGCCGTTGCCATGCTGGCGATCGGTTTTCTGCGCGGCCAGCAGATCAAGAATCTATATGTTCGGTTTCAGGCGATCGCACCATGGGCGCTTACCGCTGCTTTCGCCGTGCTCAGTGGCTACATGTTTCTCGGCATCCGCGATGACTGCCGCGTGCGTGCGGAAGCTGCTTGGCCATTCATCCCTGCCGTTATCTTCACGACGCTGGCCTTCTTGCTACTCCTTGGCTGGGAGAACTTGTCGAAACGTGCACGTTTTCTACGCCTTGCGCTGCTCTCTCTTAGCGTCGTTGTCGTGCTTGGATACACGGGCTCGCGCGGTGTCGCCGTCGCACAGTTTGGAGTACTCGCAGCCTTTATCCTGCTACGGTTGTCGCGCAAGTTTCGAGCTGCACTGCCAACGGCAATTGAGCTTTTCGCATCGGCGGCTATCGGCGCGTTGCTTTGCTTGCCAGTCCAAGCCGCAACCGGATGCAATAATTTTGGCAGGCTTCCGGCCGTTCTCGATATTTTCAAGAATGCTTATGCGATCGATACGCAAGTGTCGGCGAACGATGCCAAGCCTGGGGTCGTAGTTCAAGTCGGAGCCAACCAGGGCGACGGGGTTGCTTTACGTGCTGAGGCCGAGCGCAATGCAGCCCAGCGGCCCGGGGATCCTTCAATAACGCTGCGTCTGGATATGTGGGCTGCGTCGATCGAGGCCATTCGGAAGGCGCCTTTGTTTGGTCATGGTGCGCTGTCACTTCGGCCGATCATTCAAGATAGGTTTGGCTTCGAGCACAATCATAACCAGTATCTGTCGTGGCTGGTAACCGGCGGCGTTGTCTTCTTATGTTTTGGCCTGCTGTTTCTATTTACGCCATATTTGGTCTCTTACGGTCTCCCACCCGCTAATCGTGCGGTTTTGACATTGTCAGTCACTGGGCTTTGGGGCATAGCGATGGTCTTCGATTCTTTTCTAAGTCTCGATTTCTACCTGCATTATTTCAGTTTGCTGCTCGGCTTCTTGTTCGCTCTGACAAGCGATATGGTCCGAGCAAAACGCCCGCACAACGAGCGCACCTGATGCTGAAAGATACCGTTTTCTTCGATGTTACAGAAGCTTTGCTGTCTGCTTCGGCCCGGAGCATCCAAAATTATGGCATATGCCACTGCATAATGGTGCAACAAAGCGGTTCCGTCCTTTCGACCGCAATTTCTTGCCGCACAACCGCTTCGTTATCGAGCGGTCGAGACTGATCCTCGCCAATTCCGAATTCACAAGGGACGAACTGGGACGCTTTGCTGCGGCAAGAACGCTACCGAAACCGGGGCCGGTCGCGGTCGTCCGGCTGCTTTACCATTTTCCTGATGGTGTCGAGCTCAGCGCGTTGATCACCAGCGCTCGTTCGCAAGCCAGCTCCAGCCGATCGGGTCGGTATCGGAGCACTCGAGAAAGAACGCCTTGAGGAGGATCTCGTGGCTCGATTGATCGATGCCTGGCCGCGCGACAACCGTTTTGCCCGGCGCCACTTCGAGCTGCTGTTGCGTGCCTATGTCGAGGCGCGATATTCGGCGAGTTACGAGATCACGGCCGAGGAGCTCAACTGGCTGATCCAGCGCGTGAAAGTTCTACAGGATCTGGTAGAGGTGATCTGCCGGGAGCGGTTGGGTCAAGGCAAGCCCAGCTGATGCCCGCTGGCAATTTCAGGCGCGTTTGAGCCCGGGAACCTCGTCCCAGTCGGATATCAGCAAGCTCATTTCGCTACTGCGGCATGTCCATGGCCATCGGCTGGCTGCAGCCTCCGCAGGTCAGATCGTCCCTCGCTTAGGCCAGTAGCCACGCCATCTTTCCCGACCCCGACCCGGGCGCGAGTGTTGGCAAGGAAGGCTCTGACGCAGGAAGTTGTTGAATCTAGGTACGATCAACTGGCTGCCCCGAAGTATCACACTTGCCTGCGGCGTAAGAGCGCGGACTATTTCCGCGCGGCGTCGCCTTTTCCCTTGCCCATGACTGAACCGAGGATCATGGCGATGTCGTGCCAGAGGTTGGCCGTCTTGACGTATTCGGCATCAGCGGCTGCAAGCTTCTCCGGCGTCGACATGTCGATGCCCGCAATCTGCGCGAGACCGGTTATCCCTGGGCGAACAGTAAAAACTCCCTTAGCTCTACGCGCGGCGATGACATCGGATTGCGTGGGCAAGCATGGTCGCGGCCCGACCAGGCTCATCTCGCCCTTCAACACGTTGACGAGCTGCGGCAGTTCATCGAGCTTGTAGGCGCGAAGTGTCTTGCCTATCGGCGTTATCCAGGCTTCCGCCGCATCATGTGAGCCGACATCAGGCGTTCCGGCCGCCATCGTCCGGAACTTCAGGCAAGTGAAGGGGACCTCATTTCGCCCTACCCTTAACTGCTGGAAAAAAGCGCCGCCGGCCGATGAGCGCCGGACCATGATGGTGAGCACAAGCAGCACGGGAGACAGAACAATCAGCCCCGCCAACGCGGCGCAAAAATCAAACGCTCTCTTTATTCCCTGGTTCAGCGCCGATGTCATGTCAGTCTTTCGGGGATCTTGTCGTGCCGAGTGCGCGCGACAGACCCTCGCGCATCTCGAATGGAGGCGTCCAGCCGAGGCAACGGCTGGTTTCGGCGATGTCCACTTCGAGTGATCGCGTCAGACGATTGACCAATTCCCGCTTTCCGGTGAGGCCTCCAGCAAGCTCCAAGAGCGCTGGTGGAAACGGCAGCAGCAAGGTCGATGATCCAGTCGCTGAAGCAATCAAGCGTATCAGCTCCGGCGTCGATGGGCTCCTCGAGTCGGCAACCATGAACGTCCCGCCTGCCGCGTCCGGGTGACTTGCAGCGGTTACGATCAGATCAGTCAGGTTTTCGAGATAGACCATCGATCGGCGGTTATCGATCGAGGCGAAAGGCAAAGGCAAGCTGCGCTGAGCAAGCCGTACCAAGGCCGGGAAGCTCCCACGCATGCCGGGGCCGTAAACGAGCGGAGACCTGATAGTGACGACGTCCATTTCAGTGCCATCGGACAACTCTTGAAGCCCCTGCTCTGCGGCAAACTTTGTCCGGCCATAGTCGGTTTCCGGCGCCGGCGCGTCCGTATTTCTGAAGGGCTTGCCCTTCGCGGTCGCCTCGCCGTTCACCTTAATCGAACTCACGAATATGAACCGCTTGACGCCGGCCGCCGCAGCCTGCCGCGCCAGATTAAGCGTCCCATCGACGTTCACAGATCGATACTCCGCGAGAACGGCCGTCGAACCCTCGACAACGTTCTGGTTGACCGCCGCCAGATGGACGACGGTATCGATGCCGGCGAGAGCGGCCGACCAATCTGTGCGACCGTTAATATCTCCTACGGCAACGAGCCCGTCCCCGCCATGTCTGCTCGTTGCCCGAAACGGAATTTCGCGCTGGCGAAGGGTCTGCATGAGACCCCGCCCCACAAAGCCCGAGGCGCCGGTTACAAGAAGCATGTAAGTCTCCAGTTGAAAGCGCTTTTTTGCGAAGCAAATAACGTCATTGCGATACTTCCTGCCTGAGAGCGACAAGATCCACGACGCGATCCATCGGGCTATATCCCGCCACGAGATCGCTCAACGCTGCCTTCAGACGCTTTGCGTCGCCATCGCGTGCGAGCTCGGCGAGTTCATCGAGCCTGGCCGACAGTTGCGGCCAGCCAAGAAATTGTTCGCGGGCGCGCCTGATCTTTGGATGGTCAGTCACTTCAGGATTGTCGTTGATCAACAGCTCTTCGTAAAGCTTCTCACCCGGGCGCAGGCCAGTTGTTACGATGCTGATGTCTCCGCTCGGGTTCTGCTCGTCCTGGACCGTGAGACCCGATAGTTCGACCATGCGGCGCGCGAGATCAATGATCTTTACCGGCTCGCCCATGTCGAGCAGATAAACATCGCCGCCGGTCGCCATCGCGCCAGCCTGGATCACGAGTTGCGCGGCCTCTGGCACGGTCATGAAGAACCGTGTGATCTCCTCATGCGTCAGCGTGATCGGACCACCCCGACTGATCTGCTGGCGAAAAAGCGGAACGACCGAGCCGGATGATCCGAGCACGTTGCCAAACCGGACCATCGAGAAAGCCGTCCTCGTGCGCTCCTCGGCGAGCGCCTGCAGAATCATTTCAGCCAACCGCTTTGTGGCACCCATAACATTGGTTGGGCGAACGGCTTTATCGGTGCTGACAAGGATCATGCGCTCAACACCGGCCGACAAGGCAGCCTTGGACACAGTTAGCGTTCCGAAGACATTGGTTTTCACGCCTTCAGCCGGGTTCTGCTCGACGAGCGGCACGTGCTTGTAAGCTGCCGCATGATAGATGGTGGCGGGCTTCCAGGTCTGGATAATCGTGTTAATGCGATATACGTCGCAGACATTGGCAAGTAGTGGGACAATCGGAAATGGCGGCTCCGCATCTTCGCCAGCCAATTCGCTCTGCAGGGCGTAGATGCCGAACTCGTTCTGATCCAACAGCAAGAGCGCCTTGGGTTGCAGCTTCGCGATCTCACGACACAGCTGACTCCCGATTGAGCCGGCCGCACCGGTTACGAGCACGATACGATCGCGAACGTTTTGCTCCAGCAACGCGATGTTTGGCAGCACCGCAGTGCGGCCCAAAAGGTCCTCGACATCGAGGTCCTGAAGGTCGGTCAGCTGCGCCTGGCCAGTTGCCAATGCGCTGATATCGGGAACTGTACGCACCGCGACCTTTGCCGAGCGTAGACGCTCGATAATCTCATTTCGTCGAGCACGATCGATTTTTGGCAGGGCGAGAAGAACGGTCTTGACCTCAAGATCCGCGCAGACCTTCTCAATGGTGAGAGGGCTGTAGATCTTCACACCGTTCAGCGACATGCCCTTCAGGCCGTGATCGTCATCAAGGAAGCCCACAACCTTAAACTCGGCCGAATGACCCAGGGCACTGACCAATTGCCTCCCTTGGGTGCCGGCGCCGTAGACGAGCGTTCGGATCGACGCAGCCTCACTGAGAATTTCGCTATAGGCATCGTAAAGGAAGTAGCGCGCCACGAAGCGCGACAGACCGACGGCAAGCAAGAGCAGCATCGGCTGCAGAATCCCGACAGTGCGCGGGATGGTCGGCACGCTGATGACCGTGAAGATCACCATGTACACCACCCCGTAGATCAAAACGCACTTGATTATTGTCGAAAAGGCCGCCCAGCCCATAAAACGGAAGATGGCTCGATAAAGCCCGAAAGTGATGAACAGCGGCAGCGCGATGACGAGCGATACCGGAATCGTTAAGAACTGGATGTCCGTGAGCAGGTACCAGTCGTTGAAGCGAAAGCAGAAAGCAAACCATACCGTCAGGATGCAAAGACAAGCATCGAAGAGCAGCGCGATGACCCGCTTCGCTGGCCGAGGTAAGGCAAGTACGCGTTGAGCGTGTCTATCAAACATCCGTACGCCCTGTCGCAAAACCTTGAGGGTCACGAAAAGTCACAAGGACGAAAAGGCATCCATAGAGATAACGGCATCCGTATGCCGATACCGGACATCGGGTGTCAGGGGACTTCAACATCATTCACCGCCTGATTCCCATTATCGACCGAATACTTCCCCGTAAAAATGCACACTCGACAGCAAACTACTGAGATAGCATCACGGACGCATACTCAAGGCAGCTTGCAAAAACAACCGTAAAGCATGCGGTGTCAACCGCGGTCGAAACTCATTCCTCCGAGTTCCAAAAGGAATGCTCGATTTTTGCGAGCCCCTCAGCAACGGCGATCTCCGGATTACGACGTGGCGAAGCCCGCCACTATGCCGGAATCGTCGCCGCAACCGGCTCCAACGCTACGCAATGGGAAAGGTCCGCGTTTTCGCCGGTTGCTCCCATCGCGCCATTTGGCGTATCAAAAACCACCGAGGCTCTGATCGCAGCCGGATGAAACTTTAGTGGCAGGTCAGGGGCACGTCACGATCTCGCTTACCCCGTTTTCCTTTCACACGTCATGGCAGGCGGAATTCTTCGAATTCTGGCACCATCCATGGACCGCTCCAGCGTGGAATTTCTTGTGCTGATGCTTGCGATCTGCTTGGTCCTGTCAGGGCTCTGGATATGGTTCTAGCGCGTCCATATCGCGCCAATAAGGGATCACGTCCGGGGTCTGAGGCCCCGGCGTGATAGGGCGGAACACAGTCCTAGAAGCTGAAGTTCTTCTCCCTGTCATCGGGCGTAGTCGTCCTACGTGAAATGGCAGTGCGGTCACCTCGGCCGATCTGCCATCACATGGTGACTGCTGCTTTCGATCGTTCGGCGGATATTGGTAAAGCCGGCTCGCTGTAGCCAAAGCTGGATTTCGTAAAATGAATAGGTGTCGTTGATTTCCGGCGATACGGCGTCGAACCAACCTCCCGCATCGTCGCCCTTCATCCGTTGCAGGTACTGCATCCGTTCATCGAAGCTCATGCTCACCGTATGACGGCGCAACTTCTCTACGTCATGGTAGTAGACGAATTCGCCCGGCTCCGCTCCTGTAGGCTCACCATAGAGCATCAGGAAAATGCTGCCGCCCGGCTTAACCAGTTTTTGAACATTGGAGAAAGCGCCGAACGTATTGCCGGTGTGATGGAGGACGCCGAATGACCAGACCAGATCGAAATCGCTTTCAAGTTCGATCGGCTGGGTAAGATCCTGTTGCCGGCCGGTGACCCGACCGCCAAACTCGGAGCATGCGTCCAGCGTATTCTGCAATCCCGCAGGAGATTGATCCAGGGCAACAACGGTTGCGCCCATGGACGCCATTGCCCAGGAAAAACGTCCGGAACCGCAGCCGGCATCCAGAACCTTTTTGCCGGCAAACCACTCCTTGGGCAGGCCCGTATACTTGCAGACAAGCGCGGGCTCGCGCTCCCTTATTTCCGGATGGTTCACCATCCAGTTTCCGTCTGAACTGCTCGCCCACTGAAAGTCGAAACTTTGCTTCGTCTGGCGCTGCATGGGCAGATCGTGAATGACATCCGCCACAAGGTATCGAACGAGCGACCTCAGGCGACTGACCTCGAGTTGGAGATAGTTGCTTTCATACCGCAGCCGGCGCAACTCCTCCTCCATCCAGGAGGGAGGAGGATTGCGGTTCAGCAGCTTCAAAATCAAGCTTTTCGGCGACATTACCTACCTCAAATCCGAGTGAATCCCCGCACCCGCCGCAATGTTGAGAATACGGTCCATCTTGTCTGAAAGTCCTAGAGCCTGCCGTCCACCGAGTCCGCCGGCAATATGCCCTTCACGTCGTAAAGCACGGCATCTGGTTCGCCAAAAGCTCTGACGCCATGAACGCCGAGTTCGATGAACTCACGGTGACCGACAGCCAGGATGATGGCTGCATATTGGCCCTGGTCCGGCGGCGAACTCAGGCAATCGAGGCCGTATTCGTGGCGCGCTTCCTCGACATCGATCCATGGGTCATAGACATCGACCTGCGTGTGGTAAGCCTTGAGCGTGGCGATGAGATCGACAACCTTCGTGTTGCGCAGGTCGGGGCAGTTTTCCTTGAAGGTCAGCCCCAGAACGAGAACACGCTGGTTCAGCACCGGCTTGCCCTTGCGCAACATGAGCTTGACCGTATCGTCGGCGACGTGACTGGCCATGAAGTCGTTGATGCGGCGGCCCGCCAGAATGACTTCCGGATGGTAGCCGACCTCCTGCGCCTTGTGCGTCAGGTAGTAGGGGTCCACACCAATGCAATGGCCGCCGACAAGTCCTGGGCGGAACGGCAGGAAATTCCACTTCGTTCCTGCTGCCTCGAGCACCTCAAGCGTATCGATCCCGAGCCGGTGAAAGATCAGGCTCAGTTCATTCATCAATGCGATATTGAGGTCGCGTTGGGTGTTTTCGATGACCTTCGCCGCTTCGGCAACGCGAATGCTCGCTGTCTTGTAGGTGCCGGCGACGATGATTTCCGAATAGAGCTGATCGAGTTCCTCGGCTATCTCCGGCGTGCTTCCACTCGTGACCTTCCGGATGTTCGGAAGGCGCCGCTCGGTGTCGCCCGGGTTGATGCGCTCCGGGCTGTAGCCGCAGAAGAAGTCCTCGTTGAACTTGAGCCCGCTGGTTGCCTCGAGGACCGGCACGCAGACCTCTTCTGTCGCGCCGGGATAGACCGTCGATTCGTAAACGACGATGTCGCCACGCTTCAGGACGCTTCCAACCGTTTCGCTGGCCTTCACGAGCGGTCGCAGATCAGGGCGCTTCGCCTGGTCGATGGGCGTCGGCACGGTCACGATGAAGATCTGACATTCGGCAAGCGCGGATTTCTCATTGGCGAAACTGAGCCCTTTAGCCGCCTGCAATTCGTCGGCAGGCACTTCCAGTGTCGTATCGTTGCCTGAAGTCAATTCCTTGATGCGCCGGTCGCTGATGTCAAAGCCGACAACATCTCGTTTACGTCCGAATTCGACTGCCAGCGGAAGCCCAACATAACCCAGGCCGATCACGGCAATCTTTTTTTTCGCCTGCTCCACTAACAACCCCTATGTCCATCCCAAGCCGTATCAACCCGGCAATGGCCCAATTGCGCGGCCCAGGTCTACAAATCATAGATTGCTGAAGGGGCCACCTGTTCATCCTGCACGGATATAGCAGTTCAGATCGAACCGTAAACTCCAAAAGTGCACCCGACACCCCCGGCCGCTGCCGAAGACGCTTCAGTTCGAGGTGGTGACATCGCACTATTGGCTGTCAAGCCAGGCCTCGAACATCAGCACATCCCAGAGATGATAGGCCCAGTTCCTTTCGCCGCTCAGATGCTCGCTCCATTTCCTGACAATAGGGGCGGGATCGAAAAAGCCGCCCTGCCGCAGCCTGTTTTCGTCGAGAAGGTGGCTTGCCCAATCGCGCAGCGGGCCTCGTAGCCAGCTGTCGATCGGCACTCCGAAGCCGACCTTCGGACGCTCAATCAGCTGGCGCGGCACATATCGGTCCAGAACTTCGCGCAACACCCATTTTCCACGCCCGTCCCTGAGCTTCAGTGAAAGAGGCAGCCCCCAGGCGTATTCTATCACCCGGTGGTCGAGCATCGGCACTCGCGTTTCGAGACTTACCGCCATGGCGGCCCGATCGACCTTGGTGAGGATGTCGTCTGTCATGTAACTCAGGAAATCGAGCGCCATCATCTGCTCGATCGGGTCGAGCGCGGCGATGTCCGGCCTGTTTCCGGTGAGGAAGGTCGGCGGTTCCCGGCTTCCGAGTACCACGCTTGCTGGATCGTCCCAATGAGAAACGAGGCCGGTATAGAGACCATCGATCGTCGCGCTGCCGAGCACATTCGCTCCCTTATGCAGCCTGTCGCCAAATGCTCTTTCCGAATCCTCCCGACGAAGGGCCTTGTGTATCCTTGTCCAGGCCTGGGGGCTGATCGATGTCATCGCGCGAGCTGCGGCCCAGCGCATGGGCCGCGGGATTCGTGCAATACGAGCCCACATCGACTGTGCCGTGGTATAGCGGGAATAGCCGCCGAAAAGCTCGTCTCCCGCATCACCGGAAAGCGATACGGTAACGCTCTGACGTGCAAGCTGCGCGACGAGGAAGGTCGGTATCTGCGAAGAATCGGAGAAGGGCTCGTCATATATGGTCGGCAGCTTTGGGATGACGGCCATCGCTTCATTGGCGGTGACATAGAGTTCCGTATGATCCGTGCCCAGATGCGCCGCGACGGCCTTGGCATAGTGAGCTTCGTTGTATCCGTCCTCATTGAAGCCGATGGAAAACGTGCGCACCGGCCGATCGCTTTGGGTCTGCATGAGAGCAACGATCGTCGAGGAATCGACGCCGCCGGACAGGAAGGCGCCCAGAGGTACATCCGAGACCATCTGCTGGCGAACGGCATGCGAAAGCACTGCCTCGAGTCCGTCCACCGCTTCCTTCGGCGTGAAAGGCCCGGCGCGTGATTTTTCCGGCTTCAGCTGCTCCTGGAAGGACCAGTAGCTTTCCTCGCGCATTTCGCCTGATTGATCGATGCGAAGGAACGTTCCCGGCATCAGCTTCATCACACCCCGAAAGATCGTGTAGGGCGCTGGGATATAGTTATGGCGCATATACAGCGCGAGAGCATTGCGATCGATCTCGGTGGTCATGCTTGGATGCGCTCTCAACGCCTTCAGTTCCGAGCCGAATGCCAGAACGCCATCCAACCGTCCGTAGTAAAGCGGCTTTTCACCGGCGCGGTCGCGTGCCAGATAAAGCGCGTGCTCACGTCGATCCCAAAGTCCGAGCGCAAACATGCCCACCATTCGCTGAAGTGTGGCCTTGACACCCCAAAGACCGAATGCGGCAAGAATGACCTCCGTATCCGAGTGGCCGCGCCAGTTGCCGATCACCT
The DNA here is from genome assembly GCF_056399485.1 of Rhizobium sp. 01N424. Lineage (NCBI taxonomy): Bacteria > Pseudomonadati > Pseudomonadota > Alphaproteobacteria > Hyphomicrobiales > Rhizobiaceae > Rhizobium > Rhizobium sp. 01N424. The sequence goes on along the minus strand of NZ_JBFTRK010000022.1, from coordinate 28,458 downwards.
CGGCGAAATAGCGGTCCGCTTCGATCTCGGCACGGATATCCTGGTAATTGTAGATTTCACCGTTGAATACAATGACGTAACGCCCACAACCCGATTCCATCGGCTGGGCGCCGGCAGGGGACAGATCGATGATGGCCAGGCGTCTGTGCCCGAAAGCGACCGGACCTTCATGCCAGCTTGCGTGGGAATCGGGACCGCGATGCGCTATGGCCTGCGCCATGGATGTCACGACATCAGCGGAAGCCCCGCCCTTGAAGTTGAGAAACCCTACAATCCCACACATTTTGCTTTAGAACCCTGTTGATGGAAGTGCTTGAGCACAGGTGGCGCATCGTGCGCGGATTCAGGCCGAAGGTTTGCGGAGCTCGCATGAGATTGCGATGTTCAAATCGACAGGTCGAACCTGCCCTCACAGCCTTTCCCCCGAGGACGCGCCGTCAGGCGCGGTAGTATTCCCGGTACCACTTTACAAATGCTTTGACACCTGTTGCGACGTCTGTCTGGGGCCGGTAACCCGTGAGCGCCTCAAGCAGTTCGGCGGCTGCCACGGTTTCCCTCACATCTCCCTTTTGCATCTCCATCATGTTCCGGATGGCTGGTTTGCCCAATTCCTTTTCCATTTGCTCGATGAATTCGAGCAGGCCGACAGGCATCCCACCGCCGATATTGACCACCCGGTAAGGTGCAACGGGAGACAAGGAATCTTCGGCCCCCTGGACTGGCAGCCCTGTCTGCGGGACCGCCTGGGTCAGACGTGCGATGCTTTCGACGAGATCGTCGATATAAGTGAAATCCCTGCGCATCTGGCCCTGCCCATAGACGTCGATCGGCTCGCCGGCGAGGGTTGCCTTCACGAACTTGAAGAGAGCCATGTCCGGACGACCCCAGGGGCCGTAAACGGTGAAGAAACGGAAAACGGTCGTGGGTAGACTCCACAAGTGAGCGTAGGAATGCAGCATGGACTCATTGGCTTTCTTCGTTGCTGCATACAACGTCAATACATGATCCGTGCGCTGGTTTTCGGTAAATGGCATAACCGTATTGCCGCCATAAACAGAGCTTGTCGAGGCAGCGAGAAAATGCTGGGGTCTGAACTCCCGCACACCTTCCATCAGATTGAAGGTGCCCACCAGATTTGCATCGATGTAGGCCCGAGGGTTTTCCAGCGAATATCGGACGCCGGCCTGGGCGGCAAGATGGACGACGATATCCGGGCGAAACTCTCCGAATATCCGGACGATGCTGTCGGCATCCTCGAGCATGACCTGGTGGAACTGGAAGTTGTTCGACCCCGCGCCGCCTGCGCCACGAAGGATTGAGAGGCGATCGCGCTTCAGATTGACGTCGTAGTAGTCGGTGAGGCCATCGATGCCGGCAACGACCCAGCCAGCGTTCAACATGTATCTTGCAAGATGAAACCCGATGAATCCCGCAACGCCGGTTATGAGGATCTTGCGGGATGTCAGTTGCGCAGTTGCATCGGGAGTAGTCGAGGTCTGGCTCATCTATCTTTTTCTCGCAGGAAGTTGCCGACGCACGAGGCGTTTGCAAGCAAGTCTCTTTCAGCGCGTCGGGCCTGAATTGGTCTGCCGCACCTATTTTCACAACCGGCTTTAGCAGGAAAGAAGCAATAATGCCAATCGCGCCGGTTGAACATGTTACAGCAAATTCAGTGGCCCTCAGAGCCCGACTTCAAGAGCCCGATAGAGTGCCAGCGTTTCTGCAATGACGATCTCGTTGGCGAACCTTGCTTCTGCCAGGAGCCTGGCGTTCTTGCCGAATTGTGTTCGCATCGCGGGTGTCACCGCGAGCATTTCCAGCGCGTCGGCGAGAGCGACCGCGTTCTTGACCGGCACGAGTATTCCCGATTCTCCGGCTATGCAGATTTCCCGGCAGCCGGGCACATCCGTTGCGACGATCGGTCGACCGCAGGCAGCGGCTTCCAGAAGCGATTTGGGTAGACCTTCGCGATAGGACGGCAACACAGCGATGTGGGCCATGGAATACTCATCTGCGATCCGGCTAGAATGGCCGGCAATCTCGACCACGCCCTCGGCGGACCATTCGGCCATGGTCGCTGGGTCGATGCCGCTCGGGTTGAGGTCCGTGCCTCCGACCAGCCGTATCCGAATCGCTACGCCGCGCTGTTGCAGCAATCGAGCCGCTTCGACCAACTCTCGAATACCCTTGTCCTTCAGCATGCGTGAAACGCAGAGCGCCACAGGCACGCCGTCCGGTTCGGCACTTGCTGGATATTGACGCAGATCGACGCCCGAGCCTCTGATCAGCGAAACGCGGTGACCCGGCAGTCCTGCATCGATGAATATCTGCCTGTCGTCCCCGTTCTGGACAATCAGGTTGCGGCCACGGCTACGGCCGAGTGCAACAAGCATGCGCATGAACAGGGACCTGGCCACGCGGGTCTTGAAGCTGTCGTTGCTGAAAAGGAAGCCCATTCCGGCCATCGTGTTGACCACGACGGAAATCCTGCATAGCCATGCGGCGATCGTACCGTAGAGCACAGGCTTTGCTGCAATGTGGTGAACGAGACGAGGCTTCAGCCTTCGGTAGAGAAGGACAAGAGCAAGCAGCATCTTCATATCCCGCAGGGGATTGAGACCGGAACGATTGAACTCCAACTCATGAACCTGGAAGCCTTCGGCTTCAATCAGCGCCCGGTGACCCGTGATCCGGGTCGCGACATGCACCTGCCAACCCGCATCGCGCGCTGCCCTTGCGATTGGCAGCCGATGCGACCAGAAATACCAATCCTCCGTGACGACATAGAGAAGCGGTTTGAGCGTCGTCGAGTCGTGACTGCCCTTTTCCATGCTATAGGTCATTCCGAGGCGCCGTGGCGGTCGCGCGATCCAGACCGTAGATGAGAAGCGTTTCCGCGATCATCCGGTCAATGCCAAAGCGCTCACTCACGAAGTTCGGTCCGAGCCGCGCCGATCTGTTCTGCTGATCGCTGCCAAACATGGCCAGTATTGCTTCCGCAAGGCGATCAGGCGTCGCTTCTGCGACGACGGCGCCGGTCTTGCCGTCATCGATGGCCTCCGCTGCGCCGCCGACATTGACGGTCACCGCGGGCACACCCATCATCTGTGCTTCGAGCAGAACGTTCGGCAATCCTTCATGTATGGAAGTGAGGAGGAATGCCTGCATAGCCGAGAGAGCCAGCGCAACGTCTTCCATTCGTCCTGGCAGGCGGAATCTGTCGGTAAGACCATGTTGAGCGATCCGCGTCTCCGTTTCCTGTCGCATGGGACCGTCGCCGATGATCAGGAAGTGAGCTTCCGGACGCATTTTTGCTATGGCGGCGGCGGTATCCACCCACAGGAGAGGGCGCTTGAACTTGTAGATCGTGAATATCGTTCCCATGACCGGCGCATCGGTGGGTATTCCGAGCGATGCGCGGAATGCCGCCGTAGCTGCCTGCCCGGGCTTTTCAAGCTTGCCGAGATCGACGCCGTTGCGAATGACGTTGATCAGCTTGCGGTCTATACCGACCCAGTTTGAATAGTCATCAGCGCCGGTGGAACTGTTGTTCAGAATCGTGATCTCGGGCCGCGAGGCGAATGCCCGGTAGGCCGGGCGCTGATTGAGTTGGAAAAAGCCGAAATTGTATGGCGCGACGCTGCGTGTCGAAAGAACGATCTTTGGAATGCCGGACAGCAAACCCGCCAGGCCGCCGATGACATTGCAATGATCTTGCCAGCAATGCAGAATCTGCGGAGGCGCTTTCTCAAGCCAGGCACTCAATGCAACAGCCTCCATCAGGACCTCCCTTGGAAGATCTGACGCCCTTCGCAATTTCTCCACCGATAAGGCTGCAAGATGGTCGTTCGATCCGGTGGGATCACTGCCAACACTTTCGACCGGAATACCCGCGGCGTCCAGTACCGGCCGGTAGAAACCGTTGGCGTCACCTGCGCAGGCAACCCTGATTGGCCCTATGCCGAGTTCCTTGAGCGCGATGATCGTGTTCACCATCTGCCGTTCGGCCCCCCCGGAGCCGAGGGAACCCGTATAAAAGGCTAAGCCCTGCGATTGTGCGGGATTGGACTGAGACGGAAGGGAGGAAACGAAACCGGCTATGTTCCTTCCTCCGTTGAGCGCTTTTGCCAAGCCGCGGGCCAGGGGAAGGCGCGCGCCGTATTGGTCGAGTTTGTGCACGCCCATGCGGTAGGGTCCGTAAATCAGTCCGGCTCGCATGTGCCGCTCGGCCAAAAGCTTCCAGGTCGGCTGTAGCCTCCACGAGCCCCGGTTAAGCGAGGCGACGCGCTTCACGCCGCCACGCAGTGCCGACGTCAGCATGCCGTAGGGAATGCTCGAGGTAAAACCGATGAAAAGCAGCGAACTCGCGTTGCGCCATATGGCAGGATCAGGCTTTTCCACGGGAGAAAACGACGTGATCGGCTTCATGGCATCTTCCACCGACGTTTCCTGTCCCCGGATCGATACGATAAGGGCAGAGATTTCCGGTCGGGACGAAAGGTGACGAACAACGCCGCTATCGACGGCAAAGGGAATGCAGACGACATGGGGGCGGCCCGTCCGCATGAAAGGCGAGTTCAGCGCATCGGCAATCAGGGCGGGAATATTGTTAGGTGTCATATAATACACTTCCGTCGCAGGGAGTCGGCAACCCGCTCAGCCGTCCTGCCGTCCCAGAGCGCCGGTGGTTGGCGGGGGCTCCGGTTGGATGAGAGCGTATCGTCGAGTGCTGCCGGCAAACTTGAAAAATCGACCAGCCGGTTGGTACCCTCCGTGATCGTGATTGGCCTTTCGGTGTTCTCCCGCAAGGTGAGGCACGGTATGCCGAGATAGGTGGCTTCCTCCTGGATGCCGCCGGAATCGGTCAGCAGCACGCGGGCACGACTTACGAGCCCCATGAAATCGACATATCCGAGGGGCTCCGAGACATGCAGCGCGGGAATCCCTTGGATTCGATCGAAAAGATTGAATTGTTGCAGCATTTTCCTGGTTCGTGGATGCAGCGGGAAGACAATCGGCAGCTTCCTGGCGACATCTTCAAGCGCATCTATCATGGTCGACAGGCTGGAGGGTTCATCCACGTTGGAGGGGCGATGCAGGGTAACCACGGCGTAGGTGCTTGGCGACAGCCCGAACCGCCGATAGGTCGATGTCTCCTCGATGCGGCTGCGCATCATTTCGACCGTGTCGATCATGATGTTGCCGACCCGCTCGATCCGGGCTGGATCGATATTCTCACGCAGCAGATTGGCATCGCCATCCGGAGAAGGCGTCCACAGAAGGTCACAAATGGCATCGGTCAGTATTCGGTTGATTTCCTCCGGCATCCGTCTATCGAAAGACCGCAGCCCCGCTTCCAGATGCGCGGTCTTTATGCCGCGCTTGACACAGACCAGCGCGCAGGCAAGCGTCGCATTCACATCTCCCACGACGATGACCCAGGAAGGCTTTGCCGTATCGCAAATCCTGTCGTAGGCAAGCATGACCTGGGCCGTCTGTTCAGTGTTGGAACCGCCTCCTACGCCGAGATGGTGGTCGGGTGCCGGTAGGGACAGGTCGTTAAAAAAGGTATCCGACATATTCGGATCATAATGCTGTCCCGTGTGAACAAGGGCGACACGACACCAATCGGCTTTGCTCAGCACATGATAGAGGGGAGCGACTTTCATGAAGTTGGGACGCGCTGCCGCAATGATGTGAACGAGAGGCAGTTCCGTCGATTTCATTTGTTCATATCCTCCTGCCGGTCTGTCCTGAAGGCCGTTCGCCTTCATTAGCGGATATCGGGAATTTTAGCTACGGAATGACAACCGGACAGTCGGTCAACGGGGTTTGAGTGAGGGTGGTATGCCCTTTCCCGACAACAGGCTGCGATAGAGTTCGTCATAGTTCATCAGGCACTGCGCGTAGGAGAATCTGGACATAATCCGCTTCCGTCCGGCCAGGCCCATTTGCCGGCGCAGTTGCGGATCTGTGAGGCGTTGAATTGCTGCGGCCATCGCGCCTGGATCTCGTGAAGGTACCAGCCAGCCCGTCATCCCATCCTCCACCGCTTCACTGGCTCCGCCCACCGATGTGACGACGACCGGCAGTTCCGCGGCCATGTATTCCAATATGCTGTTGGAGAAGCCTTCCTCATGGGACGCAAGTACCCCGATGTCGGCAAGGTGAAGCAGGCGTCCGACATCGGTCCGCTGCCCGAGCCATACAATCCGGTCCGCGATGCCGGCCGACATGGCATGGGACTTCAGTCCAGCCAATATGCCGGAATCACTGCCGATGCAAAGCAGCCGCCATTCCACGCTCCTGTCCACGAGCGCAAGCGCATCGATGAGGTCGCGGTGCCCTTTGTAGGCGATGAGATTTGCGACCTTGACGAGGATCAAGGCGTCGTCTGGCAGGTCGAGCATGGCGCGGTTGATCGTGGTGTCCTGGGCCGCCGCCACTTCGTCTGGAGCCAGCGCGTTATAGATGAGCGCCAGCTTGTCTTCGCCAACCTGCTCATCGCGCAGGTCGCCGATCACTTCCCTCGAATTGCCAAGCACGGCCGTCATGAACCGGTGCAGAATGCGCTCGATTTTAGCGGTAAGAGGATATTTGGCCTGATAGAAATTGCGGCTTCGCCGGCTCATTACATGAATTCGAATTCCCGTCAGCAGTGCGCAGGGCGCCGCTACCATATAGGCTTGGGGCAGAAAATAGTGGACAATACGCGGACGCGCCGTCACGAGATGGAACAGCAGCGCCAGCGCTGCGCAGACCTGACGAAAAACGCGGAAAAGAATGCCGCCGTGCGGCCGCGGGCCTACCCAGCTCGAGTGAACCTTGACACCCTTTGCCCGTAGCTCCTCTGCCTGCGCACCGGGGTGCGAGAGGGTGAACACGGAGACGTCCCAATCCCTGGCGAGGCCCGGCAGGACTCTCACAAGATGCCGTTCGGCACCGCCGTAATCCAGGCTTCCTATGACAAAAAGCAGCCGATGCCTCATCCGGCCACTCCGTCGGCGCTGCCGATCTGCAGCAGCCGCTCGTGGCAGATTGCGGCGACGTTGTGCAGATTGTAGCGCTCCCGATCAATGGCATTGCTAGGCTGCTGCGGAAAACCATTCTGCCATGCCTCAAAAGCATCGCGGAAAACGGTATATACACCGTCCTCATCGTTTGGCGCAGCGATACGGTGACCGAATTGCCGCAGAAACCCGGCCGAAGCGCCTGCCGCAGGCGTGATGCCGAGAATAGGTTTGTCGAACATCAGATAATCGACGATCTTGCTGGGCAGAAAGACGCTGACATCCGCAGCAGCATCGATGAGAAGCAGAGCACTGGCCTGCGATGCTGCGGCAAGCGCGGTCATGTAACCGGCATTTCCCAGGAACCTCACCTGTCCGAACAAGCCCATTCCTTCCAGCATGGCGGGATATTCCGCCGGTACATATCCGATGAAGTCGAATGCGACCCGATCCCTCGCTCCCGGTATTTCATTCAGGCGGGCAAGAGCGCGCAGCGCAATGTCGGGTGTCCGTTTTCCGGGATAGATGCTGCCTGTATAGACGATACGCATCTGATCGACCGGTGCCGGATAAGGTGGAAGCGCATGGCGCAGATCGTCGTCGAAGGCGTGCGGCAGCACAAATGACTTCCGTTCGGTTTCGGAATCATATTTGCTCAAGACAAGGCTGGAGGTTTCCTGCGATACAAACGCGACAGCATCGGCCGCAGCGATGACTGAAGCTTCGTCGCGCACCGCAGCCAGACGTGCGGCCTCCTCCCCGCCATCGAACGGGTTGTCCGCCCACGGGTCGCTGAAATGCGCCAGCCAGGGCAAATCCGGCCGCGCCTTCTTGACGGCCAGACCCAGAAGATGATCAACCCAGGGCTGGGCGAATGTGACGATTGCGGCGTAGTCGGTTTTCCCGGTCATCTCCAGAATCTGCGCCAGGGCGCGTCGCATGAAATTGTCGATTGCGTAATCGGCCGGCGGATTCAGGCGTCGCTTGATGCGTTGTGCAAGGGGCGTGACGACGACATCTTCACCGGTTCGCACATAATGCAATTTGTAATAGTCTTCATAAAGTGCTGCAAACGCAAGGTCCGAGGTCCCCTTCACATCCGCGGGATGAACCGTGATGACGTCGATCTCCCAGCCGCGCGCGGCCAGTCCCTTCAGGAGACGCGAAATCTGAAGGGAACGGGGAAACACCAGGGGTGGCATCGTCCAGGAAACGGCGATGATGCGACGGATCATCTCCAACGCCTCGCCCAGAATTCCAGGATGATCAAATTCCACAGCCGATGGCGATCTATCATTGACGCGTCCGTCCGTGTGCCGGCAGCCAGAAGGGCATCCAGAGCGCCAGGCTTGCACCATTCGGTGAGATGTGACTGGGCACTGGCAAGCATGTCGTGGGCCCAACCCTTCAACTCGCCAGAAAGCCAGCCGTATACCGGAACCGGAAATCCTTGCTTGGGTCTGTCAATGATTTCGCGGGGCAGACGCTTTTCGGCAAAACGTCGCAATATGAGCTTGGTCTTCCACGACCCGTTGTCGTCCACTCCGACCCGAAGCGAATCGGGCAGGCGCGCAGCGAATTCGACGAGGCGATAGTCCAGGAAAGGCGTCCGCAGCTCGAGCGAAACACCCATCGACATGCGATCGGCTTTCATCAGGAGATCTTCGACCAGCCAGTCGCCGCAATATCCGTAGAGCGCTTGAGCCAGCGGCGTGCCGTGCCCGAAGGCCTTGAAGCGCTCGCGGGCGATATCCAGGCTGTCGCCTCGCTGTGAAGGATCGCGCAAAAGGACCCTTTTCTCATCACTCGTCATGTAGTTCGTCATGACGAGAGGATAGGGCTCCTTGCGGAGGTCCACCCCAGAAAGTCCGTTGCCGGTGATACTATTCATGAGGCGGCGCAGCGGGCTTTGCGATCGGCGCCTCGTCTCCCAGTTCTGCATGACGCCATCGAAGGAATAACCACCGAGAATCTCGTCGCTGCCTTCGCCGGAAAGGACAACCTTGACGTCCTGGCGCGCCAATTTGCAAACGTAATACAGCGGCACGGACGCCAGATCGGCGAGTGGCTCGTCGGTCAGGGCAACGAGTTCCGGCAGGAAATCGATGAACTCCTCGGGCCCGATCTCCACCTCGTGATGGTCGCATCCCAGATGGCCGGCAACCGCGCGGGCATAAGGTCTTTCGTCAATTTCGGGTGCGTCGCGGAACGCTACGGAATAGGTTTTCAGGCTATGGCCCGCTTCCCGGGCGGCGGCGGCCACGCAACTCGAATCGAGGCCGCCGCTCAACATTACGCCAACAGGTACGTCAGCCATCATGCGTATAGAGGTCGCATCGATCAGCAGTTCGTCGAATTGCCGCTGTAACAGGCCGTTGGCACGCGATACCGCGCGCGCGGGACGCGGAATGTCCCAGTATCTCTCGACGACCGGCAAGCCACCGAGACGTAGCGTCAGCCGGTGCCCGGGGGGCAACTTGGAAATTCCCTCCCAGATCGTTCCCGGTCCGGGCACGAAACGGTAGGTGAGGTAGTTCCAAACCGCTTCGCTGGCTACCTTTTGCGGGCGTTCGGGGTAGGCGGCCAGGATTGCCTTGATCTCCGAGGCAAAGACGATCTCTCCATCTTCAAAGCGCCAATAAAGCGGCTTTACGCCCAGGCGATCGCGTACGAGGTGGAGTTGCTGCTGGCGCCCGTCCCAGATGGCGATTGCGAACATGCCGTTCAACATGTCGATGCAGGCAAGGCCAAATCGTTCAAAGAGGCGTAGTATGACTTCCGTGTCGCTTCGCGACAGGAACTTTCCACCTCTGCCGATTTCCGCTTCGCGGAGATCCGAGTGATTGAAAATTTCGCCGTTGAAGACGATCTGGATCTGCCCGTCCGACGAGGACATCGGCTGGTGGCCACCGGCGATATCGACGATGCTGAGGCGCTGCATTCCGAGTGCAATGCCGTCGGCAATGAATTGGCCCCGGTCGTCCGGCCCACGATGCAGGATCGTGTCGCACATCGCGTTCAGCCGTTTCGAAGCATCTTGTTCGCCCGTGCCGCGTCCGAACCATCCAGCAATTCCACACATCAGCGCTCTTTCCCGGCGGGCCCGAAGGAATAGAGTGCGGGGGAGGCCGCGAGCCTGGAGGCTTCAAGTCCGCTGAGCGACGGTATTGCGCATTTGGCAATGTGGCGCATAGCGCGCTCGAAGGGCTCCTGGCCGGCGACATGACAGGGGTCGACGTACCAGGAAAGTATCCCGCTCATCTGCATCGACTGCATGACGTCAACCGTTTCGACCATGAGGTCGCCGTAGACGGTACCCAAAGCGTAGTGCCGGCGGTCGGTCAGATGGCTCCAGGAATCGAGAATGCTCTCTGGAGACTGGACCGAACCGAAAGTTGGAAGTTCCACAATGCCGCCCATGTCCACGACGGGACCATAGCGGTGACCCAAGGCGGGAGAGGTGGTCGAGCAATAGGTGTATTTCAGCTTGCGGGCCACGTCGTATATGAGCTTCAACTGTTCAGGCGCCTGGAAAGTCCCGAAATGCGGCGCGCGAAATCCAAGTGGAGCCTTGCCGCAGACGGCCGTCACGGTTTCATGTGCCTTGGTGATATCGGCTATTACGTCGGCTTCCGTCATCTCGTTGTAGAAGGTGGTACTGACGAACTGGTCGTTCTCCCATTTTGCATGGGGGAGTTGCCCATGGTTGATAAACTCCACCCCCTTTGCCGCCAATGCCGCGTATGTCTCCGCTCCGTTGGACAGTTGCGTGCCGGGGACGGCAAGTGTCATCTGGATTCCGAGCGACGAAAGGAAGCCATGCAGTTCGCTCGACGCGGCGATGTCCAGATCCGTATCGCTGTCGAAAGACAGGAACAGGTAGAGGGCCCTGATGCCGCTCTGCTCGGCCGACCGAGAGAAATTCCTGAGCTTGTCGAGGTGTGGGCTCACCTGGGTATGGGGTTGCGCATTCAATCGACGTGAGATGGTTCCCAAGGGATCGCGAAGCAGACGTCCAAGGCGTGGCAGTGTTCCGGATGGCGTCACCAAGATGGCTTTTCTCCCGTCATCCAGAGGCTCCATCCCCAGCGGCGGGCAAGAGACTTGATCATCGTCTCCGTCATCGCCCACCTTGTCAGGCCGGGAAGCCAGGTGTTCAGAGCCTCGGGCACATCGGTTCCGAGTGTCTTGATCTGCAGGTCACCGAACTGCGGCATGAGATCGCGGCGTATTTCACGTTTCGTCACAGGCCACGTATGCGGATTGCCCTCCTGTCGCGCACCGTCGCCGTAGCGGCTGGAAAGTTCGAGTGCGTCGAGCGAAAGGTTCTCCATATTGACGAATCCCTCCGCCCAGCCGACGAGAATCTTGGACAGTACGGAGTGTCGATTGTACAGCATGAGCCCGGCGCGGCCGCCTGGTTTCAGAACCCGGTACATTTCCGCGATGGCTGCCCGGATGTTGGTCGTATGATGCACGACCCCCCACGAATAAACATGGTCGAAGGTGTCGTCCGGGAATGGCAGCCGCTCGGCGTCGGCTTCCTGTATGTCGCCGGTGAGGCCGAACACCTCGAAGCGGCGGCGTGTCTGTGCAATGGAGACCGGATTGAGGTCGACACTTGTCATGACAGCACCCTGGCGAGCCCAGTTCATTGACATGCAACCCATCCCGCATCCAACTTCCAGAACTCGTTTCCCCCTATACCTGTCGTATTCGAAAAGCTTTGCAAAAGGGATGCCGTCGCGATGCAAAGGCTCGTTCCAGCGATAGAACACCGCGTCGGCCAGTTCGAAGAATCTCGGCGATCCAAGCTCCACCTGTTCGACGCTGCCATCCGCCAGGGTGTAGGTTGCCCGCCCGTGATCTTCGCCGTAGGTCATGGGAGCGCCTGCCCACCAATTCCTGATAGCATCCTTCTGCGGCTCGTCGGCGGCGTTTTCCATGTAAAATCCTGTCACTGTAACGCTTGGTGGATCAAGCCCGTCCACGCGCAAAATCGAAGGCCGCCAGAAGGGCAGTGGCCGGTATGACCAAAATACCCCATATCAACTCGATCAGTCGCGTGTTCGACAGGAAACGCCGCACCGCCAGAGATCGCGCCATCTGCCGATCCCAGGTGAAGACCCGGCGCCTGCCATTCGCGATGACAAGGTTCGACGATCTTTTCGCCGCCAGACGCTCTAAACCGCCCCATGTCAAACCCAGGGCATCGGGATATACCAGCACGACAGTCTCAAAGTTGCTTTGACCATCCAGATATCGGCGATCGAGGTGGCCGATGGACACCTCCCGCCCTTCTGGTGTTGCCAGCCCGCCAGACGCCGCCAGACGCTCGTCGGCGACGATCGTTACATCACGGAAGGCTGAATGAGCGACAATGGTGTCGGCTATCGCCAACTGGTAGTGGACATCACGCGGATTGGCAAAATGGTCGCGCATCGCTGCGATGAAACGGCGCAGCCGCAGAAGGGTCAGGACGTTCAGAAGCCGCCATAGAAGGGGGATGCGATATGCCTTGGGTTCGGCATTGCCGTTTCCGCCACGATAGCTGCATAGCACGATCAGACCGGATCCCGTCAAGCGAGGAGGTCCGTTCACCCGGGCAGTTAGTTTCATTGCAGCGTCCATTTCGATCTGTACAACTAGGCGTTTTTAGTCGCTACGATGTACAGCGATGACGCTTGGCGTGGCAAGAGGGTCCTCCCCACGACCTCGAACAAATCATCAAGCATCTTGTATTGGCGCAGCTTGCCGTCCAGGCGAAAGTCGGGAGGACCCCAGCCAAGATGTTTCACTTCGGTGACAGTGAAACCCGCGTCGCGTGTCCGGGCTGCGATCGTCTCGCCGGTGTAGAAATGCACGTGATCGGTGGAAGCCAGGATGTCCGGGGCGCGCTTGTAGGCGAGCTGCCACCACCACGATCCTTCGTTGGGCGTGCCGAGGATCATGAAGCCGCCGGGCGCCAGAATCCGATAGGCTTCCGCGAGCGCGCGCTCATCATCGGGAATGTGCTCGATGACATGATTGAAGAAGACGACGTCAAAGCTGTTGTCTTCCGCCGGATAGTCGAGAATGTTGGCCAGGAACAGGTTGGCTTCCGGAAACCGCTTGCGCGCGCGCGCAAGACGAACAGCGTTGTAGTCGCTGCCGTAGAGCCGCCCTGCAAAAGGCGAAAGCCAGTGCATCGTTGTGCCGTCGCCACAGCCAAGGTCCAGCACGGACCCTGCCTTCGCCACCCCGCGCGCTGCCAATTCACGCCGAAACACCTGCTCGACATAGTCCTTTCGCTTCTTGATATGGTGACGCCATGGAGATGCCTCCATCATCGGTTGTTCAGTCAGGTACCAGTCCGGATTGACGTCCCGAGCGCGAGCAATGTCCGCTTCCAGCGTGGTGGCGTCCGCTACCAGGATTGCTACATTATCCTCGTTTGGAAATGCTGCACCGCAATGTGAGCAAATCAAGAGTGGTACGCTTCTATCGGAGGAGGCCAACGGTTGGCCCAGATGGCACTTCGGGCACCGAAGCCGCGGGGAGGTATCCATGGTCATGCTCAGCCCCTGGTCTTTTCTCGATCATGTTTTGCAAGCATATCGCGATAGATGCCACCAAATTTAGCTTCTGTTTTTGCCGGTGACCAATTGGCCTGGGCGTGGGCGAAGGCGCGTTGTCCCAGCGCTGCGCGGGCGGCGTGGTCTTCCAGCAGATGCGAAAGCGCCGCGTGATAGGCCTCGGTCGTATTTTCGACCAGAGAAAGAAATGCATCCTTCTTCTCTTCAGCAAATTCCGGAACCGGCTCACCAATGCGCCTGTTCACGATCACCGGCAGCCCGGTGAGCAGTGCCTCGAGCAGCGACTTGCTTATTTCCCAGTATTCCGTGTGTATCGCGAAGATGTCCGCCTTCACCAGCAACTCGCAGAGTTCATCGTTGGGGACGGCGGGCAGAAGCTTCACCCGATCACCGACTCCAAGCTCGGCAATCAGGGCCGCAATAACTTCGCGATGCGGTCCATCGCCAACGATGGTGTAACGCAGGCCTTGAATGGAGGCGACTGCACGAATGATATTGCTTGGATCCTTGTCGGTGAAAAGCCGGCCGACATAGATGACATGCGGTGGCGAGGAAAGATCGTAATCGATCTTTTGCCGCAAAAAATCCCGATTGAGCACATTGTAGCAGACTTCCGCCCTCGTCACGCCCATGCGGGCGAGATAGGGCAGGATAGGCTTGTATACGGGCATGACCAGATCTGCGTTCCGCAGGGCCTCGCCTTCGAGATAATCATAGAAGGCGTTGTGGCGGCTCTCAGCAGGTGTTTTCGGGGCGATTATCCGGCGGACGGGATTGATGTCCGGATTGATGTGAAGCGAAACCACATAGGGGATGCCAAGTTCGCTCCTTATGCGGCTGGCGAGATAGGTGTTCCAGTCAGAGCCATGGCACCTGATCATATCCGGCGCGATACGCCGAGCCATTTCGACGCCTTGTCTTGCCCATGACCTCAGGCGGCGGCCCTTCAGGAAACTCCAGCGCTGCGTGGACATTCCCGTCTGATCGGGATAATTGTGAAGGACGAGCCGGGCACGGCCAACCGTACGCTGCAGCGCAGCCGGATCGGGGGCATCGTCGTTCGTCATCAGGATATGAACTTCATCGAAAACGTCGCCCGGATTGTAGTATCCGGGTTGGTATTCGCCTTTTTCGATGATCTGCGAGATGCGGTCTGGAACGATGACAAGTAGTCGAGGCATAGGTTACATCCGGCCGGCGGGCTTGCGCGCCACGAGCGTAATTGATTCCCTTCCGGGATTGTGGAATTTGCGAAATCTTCCGGGGTGCCGCAGCATGGCAAAAAAGTTTCGGGCGGTCAGCGCCATGGAAGCTTCGTCGGATACGTCCAGCGGCTCGAAGCCGATATCCTTCAGCAGACCCAGAACCTCGGCGTTCGTGCGGCAAAATATCGAGGTCAGAAAGTAGGTCGGGTCTCTGCCCTGCGAGCGAAGATAATCCGCCGCCTTTGCTCGATCATGACGCAGCTCGGGATTCCAAGGGACGTGATAATGCGCCTCCAGCCGCTGGGCGGCATAGTTGGGACATTCGATATACGCACGGCCACCCGGTTTCAACATCCGCCAGGCAGCTCGAAGCATCGAGCCGCAGCCCTCTATATGCTCAAGCACGTTCCAAAAGGCGACGGCATCCAGGCTGCCATCCGCCTGGTCGAGACGCGTCGCGTCGCCGAGCTTGAAAACAGCCTGCGGATCGTCCTGGGGCCTCATGCGCGCAAGACGACGCTGGGCAAATTCCACCTCGAAAGACGCAATTTCCACGCCGCTGGCATCGATACCTGCGTTGCGCGCCGCAATCACCGTGCTGCCGAAGCCGCAGCCTATATCCAGGAGTTTTGCTCCAGCCGGGAGATGCGCCGTCACCACGGCTGTCGTATACTCGGCATAGGCGAAGCCGACATAATTGCCGAAATGCTGTCGAATGCTCTCCTCGGTGAAGGCGCCCTGATAGAGGCTGTGGAGGTAGGCAACGACCGCATCGACGTCGGAATCAAGATATGGTTTTTCGTCGCGATCGGTCATGTTCCCTCGTTCATGGGCCGCATTATGACGCACATCCCGTTCGCAATGGCTGAGACGCGGCTGCCCAACGCGAGCCGTTTCGCTATCGGCAGGCGGTCTATCACCGCAAGGCCGTTCAAGCCGTAGCCGAACTCGTGGGTGACGGCGAAGCCGTATTTTCTGGCGAGCGAGCGCATTTCCTTGAAACTGTATTCGTGGAAGTGCTGAGGATCCAGCAGGACCGCCGGCTGGCCCTTGAGCCGCCGTATCAGGTTCGGGAGCCGGTTTGTGTTGGGCATCACAATGGCAATGCTGCCCTGCGGAGCACAGGCTGTCCGGCAGAACCGGAAATAACTCTCCGTCGCTTCGAGATGTTCAAATACCTGGAAGCTGACGACGAGGTCGTACCGCCGGACCGGATTGTCGCGCTCGAGGTCGGAAACCCAACGGCTTACCTTGGGATGGGCATATTCTACATTCGCCTTTTCGACGCTCTTCAGCGAATAGTCGATACCGTCGACATGTTCGACGAAGTCATAGGATGCCATAGCCCTGTCGTGGAAGCCGCAGCCGCAACCGATGTCCAGCACGGTTTTCGGTCGGACCCGGTCGAAGATCCCCTTGATCTCGAATTCCCGGATCTGATCCCATTCCGCCGATTCATAGCTGTCCCATTCCTCTTCGATCAGATCGTCGAAGAAGGCACGTTGATCGCGCTGATAGGTTTGGTAACGCTCATGGACAGACATCACGGCCTCCCTTTCATGCCGGTCGAGGAATTCTCTGCGTATCTGGGTTTCTCACAAATAATGAGGTGCCTGAAAGCAAAATTTCGCAGAAGTGGCAAGGAGCTCAGTCGTTCGTCCAATAGTTTTCCACCCAGATACATCTTCATGATCTTCTGCCAGCGCGGATGCAGCAACGGAGCGAGCCAAGACGGCTTGTTGGCCCACAAAGGTAGAAGCTGGAAGCAGCGATGCTCTACAACAGCTAGTCCGGCGTCGGCTAGGCCCCTTTTCATCCGCGAGACCGGGATCATGGAGGTCGGCGGGATATCCGGGTAGGCACGGATGACGAGCTGGTTGAGGGATCGAGAATTTCCAAGATCCAGTACACAGCGTCCGCCCGGCTTGAGCACCCTCGCCACATCGGCAAACACCGCCTCGACGTCGGGAATGGCGTACAGCGCAGAGAACGAGAAGAGCATGTCGACACTGTCGTTTTCCAGCGGCATCGCCTTTGCATCGCCCACAATGAAGCGTATGCGCTCGTCGTTCCCCAGCCGCGCATCTCTGTTGGCATGGTCGATGAAATTCTCGCTGAAATCGATGCCGACGCAGTCAGTGAAGGAACCGCTGAGGGAAAAGACGTGCTCCCCCGTGCCGCAGCAGAGATCGACCAGGCGACCGCCGGTGGCGTTGCGCAGTACCGTTTCGAGTTTCTCCAAGAGCAGCCGATCCGCATATCCGGATCCGGATCCGGGCTTGAGGCAGATCGTCTCCCGACGGTAGACCGAATTCTCTTCATATGCGCGTTTTATCCGATCCGAGATATCGTCAGTCATGTTGGACCGCTCCTCGAGTTCTGGTGTGGCCATGCCAGCAGCCTCCTTGCCAACCGGCTCACGCTCGCCCGTGAAAATCTCGCGCCGCTTACACAATCCGCAGGATTGGCGCTCGCCGTGTCAATGTCGAATTTCAGCTTCATGCTCGATCGGAAGGCCCTATGAGGCTCCCCGCCGAACCGTGTCTTGAAGAAGGTAAGCCCCTGCTGCTTCCTGTCCGACGATGTGGGGAAGATCGGCCCGACCTCGTAGTGACACTTTCCGGCCGCCTTCGCAGCAACGATCGCCTTCCACAGCAGAAGATAATTCGCACCCGTGTCCTGCGCATCGTCCAACGAACAGCCGGTGTGATAAAGCGCTCCTGCGCCGAACCAGGCATCATTGTGATAGGCGATCACCCTACCGCCAGCATCATAGGCGGCGATCAGGGCGGCATGATCGGCAGGTGCCATCTTTTCCGCAATGCCCGCGAAATACGCTATCGGATGCGGTGTTACGCCTGTGCGATTGTAGGTTTCGCAATGCAGCTCGTAGTAGCGGTGCAGATGGTCGCGCCAATCGACCCGCTCGGCGCGGATGCCGGACTTTTCAGCCCTCCGGATGATGTTTCGCGCATTCTTGGCGAGATTCGCCCAAAGCCCGTCGTCGCCGCTGCTCAGATCAATCACCTGGGTCAGTCCCGACAGATCGTCGAAGCCGTCGAAAACTGCAGGGTTGACGCCCCGCGAGCTGCCGAGCGAGGAACGGGTGACGGCCATCTGCTGGAACTCTATGGCACCCGCACCGCATTCGGCCCCGACCGTCCGGCACCGCTTATAAATCTCCGCCAGGAGACGCGCCCTTTCGGCGGATGAGATGTCGCCGCGCAAGACCGGCCCGCAGCCGCCCCAGGCCGACAGTCCCAGCATTTCTGTGCCCGGGTTGAACTGAAGCGGCACGACGGCAACCAGATCGCCGTTGTCCAGGACGCCGAAACTGAAATCGGCAAGCCTCCACTCTTCTACCGAAAGGATGAGCTCCTGCCAGCCGTAGAGCGCGAAAACCCAGCCGTCCGGCGACCCACGCACAAGCCGGTCCCAGTGGTCACCCTGAATCTTTCCACGATCGATGAAGGATAACGTCACGCACGCAGTCTTTCGCTTTCGAACGGCCGGGCGGAGCACCCGGGCTGCGCAAGCCACCGCGCCAGCATGAAACCGCTTATCATGGTACCTGCGTAGGAAGACCATGCGCGGCCGGATTCATAGTCCTGGCCATAGGCGTCCAATGCCGCCTGCAACTCCCCGACCTCGATTCCGAAGCCTGCAAGAGACAAAATGCTCGATTTGTATGTGGAAAGAAAATTCTCGTCACGGGCAAACATCACGTCGTAGCGCAGGTTGCCCGCCATCCCGATCTTTTTGGCCGTGGCGATCTCCGTGCCGACGTATTGCGCATAGATTGCCTTCAAAATCCGTTTGTTATGTTGCGGGCTGCGGCTGTCGATCTTGTGCCGGGTCGGTAGGCCGGCGGAGAATTCAGCGACCCTGTAATCCAGGAAGGGGCTTCGCAATTCGAGCTGCGACGTCAACCCCGAGATGTCCGGAATGACGAAGTTCGGGTCGCGGGTGTAGTAGTTTAGCGACATCCAGGTATAGAGGTCGGCCTGGGTCTCGATGCCCGCCTCCTCGATCTCGGCGACCAGCCGCTGCACCAGCGGCTCGGCGCGCTCCCGGTCTTCAGAAGTGGACATGATTCCCCTCACGAAATCGCCCTGATCCCTGGAGACGGGTGTCGGAAAGGCGAAGCCAAGCCGCGCAGCCAAACGGGCTGGCAGCATGGAGCCGATTCGGGCGCGCTTCAGCTGCGCCGCCCTGGCGCTATCGTTGGCGGCGAATAGCTCGTTGCCGGAATATCCAAGGAAAAGCTCATCGGCCCCGTTTCCCGTCAAGGCGACCTTGGCGACCTTTGCAATTTCGGCATAGAGCCGATGGGAATAGCTTATGGCGATGTGGCTGCAGGGCTGATCGACATAGGTCAGGGAATCGTCGATGGCTCCCATCAGGTCCCGATAGTAATCGAAATTCTTAAATTCCCAATCGAGATCGAGTATCCGCGCCACCTTTTCCGCGGTCACCCGTTCCTGGCTCGGCTCGGAGGGCGAATCGTAGTCGAGCGTCCAGCATTTCAGGTTTCTTCCGAGACGGCGGGTGGCGATCGCAGCCACCAGGCCGGAATCGACCCCGCCTGAAAATGTCAGACACACGGGAACGTCGGCACGAAGCCGCATGTCGATCGCATCGGTTATAAGATCGTGCAGTTCTTCGGCGGCGGCATCGAAGGACACCTGCCGCTTTTCGGCAAAGTTCAGCCGCCAGTACCGCACTGAAGCGACCGTCTGCTTCTCTGGATCGACAAAAGCATGGGAGGCCGGTGGCAAGGCGAAGACGTTTTCGAAGGCCGTTTCTCCTATCGGAACGGCGGCCAGCTTCATGTACCAGCGGACATTCACCGCGTTCAGGCGTCCCTGCCAGCCCCGAAGCTTGACGAATGCGTTGATGCTTGAAGCAAAATACAGACGGCCGTTTGACCGGTACCAGAAGAGGGGTTTCTTGCCGAGCCTGTCACGTGCAACGAAAAGAATTTTCTCGCGATCGTCCCATATGGCAAGCGCGAACATGCCGTTGAGGTCGGCACAGACCTTTTCCCTTTTTAGAATGAAGCCGGCCAGAATGACTTCCGTATCGCTGCTGGACCGGAATTCATAGCCGGCTTCGGCGTATTTCTTCTTGAGCTCGACATAGTTGTAGATCTCGCCATTGAATATGATGGTGTAGCGGCCGGACGGGTCGCTCATGGGTTGTGAGCCGCCTTCGATGTCGATGATGCTCAGTCGGGTGTGAAAAAACCGAACCGTGTCGGATTCGAATTTTCCCTCTCCATCCCGACCACGGTACCGGATCGCCTCGAGTATCGACGCATTCGAAGCATCCGCCTCGTTCAGGCCCGGGCCTATGTATCCGGCGATCCCGCACATCAGCGGTCGTATCCGAAGAAGGGATGCAGTTCGCTGCCGATCCGCTCCAGGTATCGATCATGTTCCGACGAGGGAATCTCTTCACGCCAGCCGCCGACTTTACCGCGCCGAACATGATGCGCGTTAGGGTTTTCGAAATCGCCTGTCGAGAATATCGACAATCCGGAAGATTTGTAACGCAGCGGCTCCTTGCCCTTTTCCAGAGACTGCATGTTCTCGAATGAGCCGAAAGCGACAGCATCGTTGATGCTTGCCGCAACAGGTTCCTCGCCGAGATATGTCAGCACCGCACCCAGTGTCTCCGCCGGCCGGGTTTTTGCGTCTTCGAAACGCCATAGCCGAACAGCCCCGGGAGTGGCCAGATTGTCATGCCACAGGTTGTAGAAGCGGATATATTTTTCCAGCCCGAAAACCGGATCATCGATAAGATCGACGACAGAGCCCTGGTAGCTATTTGAAGGGTTCATGTATTTTTCGTGCATGAAAAGTGACACGAGAGTATCCAGCGGATGCCGGCAGAGAAGGATCACCCGTTTGCCGGAAAACGGCTGGACCACATTTTCGACCGTCAGATCGGTCGCGGTCTGTCCGTCCCATTCCAGCGGGTGGTGGGTAAAGTTTCCCGCCGCAGAAATGCCGTGGCTTTTCAGTTCTGCAATTTCCCCGAGATCCATCAACGGCGTAGCGGGCAAATCGTACCTGGACTGCAAATAGTGGCCAAGGCTGACGCGAAGCCATGTGTTTCCCACCTTGGGATAACCGACGGCAACGAACGAGGGTTCGGCATCTGGTGCGCGCTTTGAGGAAAACAGCTGTCGCAGGTTGGTAAACATGATGTCCTTAGTGATTTGTGCCGGCTTTCGACTATTTTTCCAAATATTTCCAGGTCGAGCGAATAGCAGCGCCCTGAAAGGCGTCAAGTCCGACGCCTGATAGCCAATCCTGCAATCTTACAGATACGCGAGCTGCATTGGGAACGCAATCGTAGGAAAAGGTTGCTGCCCGCGAGCCGCCGAAGTGACCGTGGTCGATCATAAGCCAGTAGTCACCTTCGCCGATTCGCAAATCCTCGATCGTGCATTCGATTACGCCTTCGACCTTCGGCGGCAAGGTGTCTCCAGGATGGGTGGAATGAATGGTAGCGACGCGTTCGGCGAACTCGTTCATCAGCAGGACGGAGAAATATGGTTTCTGCGCCTGGGCGTTCCTGAAGCCGATGCGGATGGTCGCCTTCTCGCCGGTGCGAAGTACGGCGCTTGGATGACCGGAGGCATCAAGTATCTCGACCCATTGTACGACGGGACTGGTTTCGGACAGGCGCGGCGCGTCGGCGACTTCCGAATAGGGTTGTGGTTCGCCCATCCTTTCGCCGATATTATGCAGGCTTCTCATATAGCTGGTTATCGCGTCATCGGCGGTGCCTTCGAAGGTCAGCCGTCCGCTCTGAAGTATCATACCGGACTTGCAGATGGACTTGATCGCTCTTGCGTTGTGGCTGACGAACAGAATCGTCCGGCCGTCATTGGCGATGCTTTCGATATTCTTCTGGCTTTTTTCCAGAAAAGCGGCGTCGCCCACCGCCATGACCTCGTCTAGGATCAAGATATCGGAACGTAGCATGGATGCGACGGAATATGCCAGGCGAACGTACATACCGCTGGAATAGCGCTTCACGGGCATGTCGATGAATTTTTCGATGCCTGAGAAATCGACGATTTCGTCGAACTTGGCACGGATCTCGCTTTGTTTCAGGCCAAGAAGCGCGCCCGCCATGAAGACGTTTTCCCGGCCAGTCAGATCTGGGTGAAAGCCGGTTCCCACCTCCAGCAGCGATCCCAGCCGGCCGCGCAGCTCGGCTCTCCCGGTGGTGGGCTGGGCTACTCCTGCGAGAATCTTCAGCAGAGTACTCTTGCCCGAACCGTTCCGGCCGAGAATACCGAGAATATCGCCCTGTTTAACCGTGAAATCGACATCCTTCAGCGCCCAGAAATTGTCCTCGTTGCTGCGTGCGATCCATGGCGCGAATTCCGAAAGGTGGGTTTTCAGCCGCATAATTCTTCCACCGGCCGGACGCTTCGCTATGTGGTACTGCTTTCCAAGATTTTGAACCTTGATCGCGTGCGACGTGCTCAACATTGACGAGGCGTTTCCTATGTAAAGGATTGCGACATTGCTTGCCGTACCTTGTTGCAGGGCGTCTGAACCCGGCATTTTTATGCGTTAACCTATGAAATCCCATTAGGGCATGCGATCGCGCTTTCCATCCGGGACGTTCGGTTTAGCGCGATATACACTGAATTTTTATGCCGGCTGCGTTTTTTTGCTGGCTGCGGTCCTCAATTCTCTCTCCTGCGCAATTCCGCGAGGATGAGATGCGCAAGCTCTTCTGGATCGCGTCCGATCGTGGTCAGGTGCAGTTCTGGATTCCGAGGCTGCTCATAGGGCGAACTGATTCCCGTGAAGTTTTGCAGCAGGCCGGACTGCGCCTTGCGATAAAGGCCCTTTGGATCCCTGCGGGCACACTCCTCAAGGGGAGTATCGACGAAAATCTCGAGAAATTCTCCTTCGCCCATCAACTCCCTGCACATCTGCCGTTCCGATTCGAATGGAGAGATAAACGATACGAGAACGATCAGCCCGGCATCGGCCATCAGCTTGGCGACTTCCGCTACGCGGCGGATGTTTTCCACCCGATCGCCCTCGGTAAAGCCCAGATCGCGATTGAGCCCGTGACGTACGTTGTCGCCGTCCAGAAGATAGGTGTGCCTGTGTTCCAGATGAAGCATACTTTCGAGCGTGTTGGCGATCGTCGATTTGCCCGAGCCGGACAGTCCGGTGAACCAGAGCACCCGGGGGGTCTGCCCCTTTATGGCTGCTCGAGCCTGCTTGCTCACCTCGGTCGCCTGCCAGTGGACATTTTCCGCACGACGGAGCGCGAAATCGATCAGTCCTGCGCCGACGGTGGCATTGGTTAACCGATCAATGACGACAAAGTTGCCGGTGGTGCGGTTCTGCCGATACGCATCGAAGGCGATGGGCGATTGCAGGGAAAAATTGCAGACGCCGACCTCGTTCATCTTGAGGGACTTGGCCGCCTCCCTCAGGAAGGTGTTGACGTCGATCTCGTATTTCAACGCCGATATGGTGCAGTTGATCGCCTGCGTCTCGGTTCGGAGAATGTAGCTGCGGCCGGGAAGCAGGGGGCGCTGATCGAACCAGATCACGTGCGCCTGGAATTGGTCGGCGACCTGAGGACGGTCGTCCGGAGAGACAAGTATCGTCCCCCGCGAGACATCGATTTCGTCCCTGAGAACGACCGTAACGGCCTGCCCTTCCATGGCCGTTTCCAACTTGCCGTCATATGTCAGAATTTCGCGCACTTCGGTTGACTGACCTGACTGGGCGGCGACGATCCGGTCTCCGACCCTGATAGTTCCAGACGCGATCTGTCCCGAAAAACCGCGGAAGCTGGAATCCGGCCGGCTTACCAACTGGATTGGAAGGCGGAAAGACGTTTGAGAGCGCAGACGCGCCGGTTCGATCGTTTCCAGCTTTTCCATGAGGGTCGGCCCGTCATGCCACGGCGTGCGCGAGGAGTGCGAGTTGACGTTGTCGCCATACCTTGCCGACATCGGAATCGCGGTGACGGTCGAGATATCGAGGCTAGAGATGAACGTCTGGTAGTCGCTGACGATCTTGCGGAAGACCGTTTCGTCGTAATTCACGAGATCGATCTTGTTGACCGCTAAAATGACGTCGCGGATACCGAGGAGCGAAGCGATGAAGGAATGGCGTCGGCTCTGCTTGAGTACACCCTTCTGCGCATCGACCAGAACGACGGCCACTTCCGCCGTGGAGGCGCCGGTCGCCATATTCCGGGTGTATTCCTCGTGGCCAGGGGTATCGGCAACGATGAACTTGCGCTTTTCCGTAGCGAAGTACCGATAGGCCACGTCGATGGTGATGCCCTGCTCGCGCTCGGCTTCCAGTCCATCGACGAGAAGCGAGAAGTCGAGATTATCCCCCTCGAAACCTTGTTTGACGCTGTCGATTGTCAACGTCGACAATTGATCCTGATAGATTAGCTTGCTGTCGTAGAGCAGGCGCCCGATTAGCGTCGATTTTCCATCGTCGACCGAGCCGCAGGTGATGAACCGCAAGATAGATTTGCTTTCCTGCATCTTCAGAAAATCCTGAATGCTGCTATCGGTGCGATCCAAAGCCTGCGGTTTCATCAGAAATATCCCTCGCGTTTCTTTTTTTCCATCGAAGCCGCTTCATCCTTGTCGATCGCCCGACCTTGGCGTTCGGACGATTGCGCACCCAACGTCTCCAATAAGACCTTTTCTAAAGAGTCTGCAGTGGACAGCACGGCACCGGTTAACGGATAGCAGCCGAGGGTGCGGAACCGGACCGATTTTTCCTCTGCCCGTTCGCCCGGACCGAACTGGAACCGGTCGTCGTCGACAGCGATCAACATGCCGTCGCGTTCGACGACTGGCATCTTCCGGGCCAGATACAAGCCCACGACCGGAATTTTCTCGCGCAAGATGTACATCCAGACATCCATTTCCGTCCAGTTGGAAAGCGGGAAGACCCGGATGGATTCCTTGTCCTTCACCTGCGTGTTGTAGGTTTTCCACATCTCCGGTCTTTGCGCTTTCGGATCCCAGCTGTGTTGCTTGTTTCTGAACGAGAATATGCGCTCCTTGGCGCGGGATTTTTCCTCGTCACGACGCGCGCCGCCGAAGGCGGCGTCGAAACCGTGCTTGTCGAGCGCCTCGCGCAGTGCCACTGTCTTCATAGTATGCGTGTAATAGTTGGACCCATGCGTGAAAGGACTTACCTTTTCCGCCACGCCGGCCGCATTGACGTGCACGAGAAGATTCAATCCCAGCCTTTGCGCGGTCTGATCTCTGAATTCAATCATTTCCCTGAACTTCCAGGTCGTATCGATGTGCAGCAGCGGGAAAGGAAGCTTGGCTGGGTAAAATGCCTTGAGAGCGAGATGCAGCATGACCGACGAGTCTTTGCCGATCGAATAGAGCATCACGGGATTGCGGAATGTCGCGGCAACCTCGCGAAAAATATGGATCGATTCAGCCTCTAATCGATCGAGATGGGAAAGTGACATGCCTTGGCTCCTGGTGGATCAGTTCGGTTTCGCAACACTATCCGTAGCCGGACGCCTGTGCGGACCGCCGTATGGCCCGTGCTACTGAACGTCAACGGTCATTTTTTCATAGGCTGAAAATATCCACAGGCCCGCCAGCAGGACGCATGCGGTTGCACCAATGGCCGGATACAATATTGGCGTGATCGTCATTGGCTGGCCGAGCAGGATCCAGCGGAAGAATTCCACGGCCCAGAACATCGGATTGAGTTGATAGTAGGGCATCAACCAGCGTGGGACGAAGGATGAGGGATAGAAGATCGGCGTTGAGTACATTCCGGCCTGCAGACCGATCGTCAGAAGCGGCCGGACATCCCGGAATTTCACCATCAGCGCGGCAAACCATAGGCCTACGCCCAGAGCGGCCATCAGGACGAGGACAAGACCGGGAAGCAGAAAAACATATCGCCATGTCGGCCAGAAGCCGAAACACACGGCGAGAACGATCAAGATCAGGACCGTGATGAAGCTGTCGAAGAGCTCGCGGCAGGCACTTGCGACGGGCAGTATGAGCCGCGGAAAGTAGACCTTCGATATCAGCCCCATATTTTCCTGCAAGGAGGAAGCGACCGCCAATGTCGCCTTGTTGAACAGGAACCAGGGAATCAAGGCCGCAAAGGCGTAGACCGGATAGGGGTAGCCGGACGTATCGACGCGCAGCAGAAAGCCGAAGACAATCGACATCATAGCCAGCGTTGCCAGTGGCTCCAGCACTGCCCACAATCCGCCGAGCAGCATTTGGCGGTAACGGCTGGCGACCTGTCTCTTGATGAAAAGAATCACCAGCTCCCGGTGCGCCCAAAGTTCCCCAAGGCCTATGCCGCTGCGTTGATGCTCGGCATCTATGATTTTAATACTCAATATCGATGTCCATCCGGGTTGAAGACGAGCGGATGCCGATCCCCGCCGTTGTGGGCCACTCATAGTGGAGTTTCCTTTGCGGATCAATTCAGCGAGGACCGTTTTGAACACCACATGGTGGCCGACACCGGCGCCGCTGACTTCAGGTCGCGCCTGGTCGGCCAAAGCGGCATTAATCGATCTTATACTTTCACATTCGCCTGCAGATGTCCTGAGCTGCGCCGTGCCTTCAGGTAGAGGCCATGCCAAAGCGACTTGATGGAGGTCCGCCCCGGACCTGCCAGCAACGCCCCAAGGATGAACCAGAATATGCCCTGATAGGCGACTTCGTGTGCCAGGCTGAACACGCAGAACAGCATCACGTGCAGGAAGATCGCGCTGTCATTTTTATCGAGACCGCCTAGCGTGCGCTTCGGCCGATGCCACCATGTCGACCAAATCCGTTTGATCTGCATCATTGGAATCCGGCCTGTCAGGAGCGATCCCAGAATGCCCACCTCGGCAATGATCCAGACATAGGTCGAATGGATGATGAGCGGTGTGCCTGTCTTCGATATCTGGGTCGAAATGAACGATCCGAGGCCTGCACCGATAAAGGTGTGGCTGAGCCACAGCGCGAAACCGCCGCGGAGACATTCCAGCCGTTCCGTCATCGAGGAGTCTTCGCTGCCAACCATGCGTTCCGTCGGCAGTTGCTGGAACACTTCCCTGAAATTGGCAACGCTCGGCGGCTTCAGCGACCCAATCTCACCGGTAGGCCAGAGGCTCTGCTCGAGCCAGAACCTGCAGAGCTGCACGTAATATGGCGTGTAGCGGATCATGTCCAACACGTAAGGGAAGGCACACATACAGCGCTGCCCCGAGTGCGGCCACGATAAAGCACCGGATCAGTAGGTCTTTTCGCGCTGTGGCGATAACTACAGCAAGGCAGGCAAGGCGGACGTAAGCCGTCAGCGAATTGGTCGCGACGACGGCGAACACCATCATGGCCAAGGCCGGCCCCAGCTTGCGCCAGTCGATGGTCCTGAGCGGCAGGAGATAGCAGATAGCCAGCCCGAGGGTCAGCAGCAGCTGAAACGCGAGGGCGTTCCGATTTGCCGAGTAGCCTTCGAAATTCGGGGTGGGCGCCAGCGCGATGAAATCCAAGGCAAACAGGATGCGATGCAGGAGATGGACGGTAGCTACCGTCACCGCCGTCAGCAGAAGCACCTCAGCCAGTCGCCGCACGCCCTGACGGCCGAACTGACCGACGAAAAGTGCGCCCGAGCCGAAATAGCCGAGCACCACAAGCCAGCCGATACCCCGGTTTCCGACCGCCCAGAGAATGACCCCATAGCGAACTAGAGCACATCCATTGAACGCGGAATCGCGTTGAGGATTCCCCTGGCTGTGGGGAGAAATCGGGCGTGCCGGCGCCGGTGTAGAAACACGGCAGCCGGCCAGCCTTGCAGCAAAGAGCCGCCGTGAGAGCGCAAAGGCCGGCGCGATCACGACGACCAGCGTGTTTAGCAGCCCTACCGCGATGGACAGGGCAGTGGCGCTGGAAGCATCGCTCCCCAGAAGCCCGTACGCGTAGATGGGCGAGATTTCTCGCAAGCCCCATCCGTTGACGCTGATCGGAACGCTGGCTGCGAAGCTGACCATGGCAGCTGCGGCCGTGACTTTCCAGAAAGGCAGATCGAAGCCCCTTGAGGAAAGCAAAACCCAATATATGTAAATGTTGATCAATTGCGATAACGATGAAATCCGGACGATTTCCGAAACCTCCATGATTGTCTGGGGATTGCGAAGCCGCTGCAGCATGTCCTTTTCGAATGATGATCTCGAGGATTGCAGCACGCCGACGCCGACGCCGACGCCGACGAGAATCAGCGCTACGATCATGGGCGGCAACCCCTTAAACAGGTCGTCCAGCAGATGACCGCCTGCCAGGAACATTCCTCCCCAGAGAGGCAGCAATCCGCCGATGAGCGCCAATATCAGCCTTTCATAGCCCGAAACGAATGTCGAAAGCGCAGCGCTTACTCCCATTGCCCGAAGCACCACCTGGCGGCCGAGCACCGAGCCGACGACGTTGATCAGAAACAGGCTGGCTATAAGGCCGCTCAAGCGTAAGCGCGAATTTCTATGCGCCTTCTGAAGCGCAGTGCTCTGATGCATGAAGTGTCCACCAAAAACAGGTGGACACCAAATCATGGACGATGCTCCTAAACTGCAGGTGCGGCTTGTTGGCCGCGACGGCCGCCGTCGATATGACCC
>NZ_JBFTRK010000021.1:0-51075 GCF_056399485.1 Rhizobium sp. 01N424 | reverse complement strand
TCCTCGCTGCTCGACGTTCTCGATGCCCAGCGCAACGTCTCGACGGCCCAGGCAAGCCTGGCCGCCGCCGTCCAGCAGATGGCCAAGGACTACGTCTCGCTCAACGTCGCCGTCGGCGGCGGCTATGCGCCCGATGGCGCAAAGCCGAGYGCTGTCGCGAAGGTGGAAACAATCGCTCCGTCAAAGGGAAGCTGAACCGCGGCAAGCGTGCAACAGAAGGCGCTAAAATGCGGATCATCTGCCCGAAAACCGGCTATTTTGCCCCGGTTTAAGCCCTTAACCCAAAGGGATTAGTTGATTTCGACCATCGATATGGCATCCTGACCTCGGGATTGGGGAAAGTAGCGAGTAGAACCTATTCCAAATGCGGCAGCTAATACTCGCGGACTATAGAGCCGCGACCTGGCTCCTTGCGGAAGGGCTCGCTTCGGAACACGGAGCGAGCCCGGTTTCGTTGATATCCAGGGATCTTGCGCGGCGGGTGCGGTTTGGGCCCGCTTCGTGATGCTGTCCGCCTCTCCTTTTTTACGCTAATCCGAATGAAGCATTCCGGGCCTCGCCGCGCGGACGCTTCAGTGCGTCCCATGCGCGCGAGCTACCCCAGCGGCCAAAAGAACTAGCTGCGCCTACCGCCTCCAGGGGATTTCGCTCGCGGGCGTTTCGCCTGATCATCCGTGCCAGTATGCCCGGCGGCCCTCCGCCAGGACGATGCGAACCATGAGGCTGTCAGATGACCATTGGCGCAAAAGGACGCGGACGTTTCTCCGCGAAGGTTGCGGGCGCCGCCCTACTCTTGCTTGCAGCCGCCCCGTCAGGCGTTCTGGCGGATGAGAGCGGCTATCAGGTCCGTCCCGAAACCAAGCTGAAGGTCACCGTGGTCGAATGGGTGGCATCGACCGGCGACTACAAGGAATGGACCGCGCTCAACGGCGAATTCACTGTCACGCCGGCCGGCAACATCTTCATCCCGATGATCGGCCAGATGAATGTCGAGGACAAGACGGTCGACGAGATCTCGCAGCTGATCGGCGCCAACCTGAAGCGCATCACCGGACTGGCGACCGCGCCGACGGCCTCAGTCGAGGTGGTCAAATACCCGATGGTCTATGTCAGCGGTGCCGTCGAACGCTCCGGCGAGTTCGAATTCCGCCCGGGACTGACCGTCAAGCAGGCAATGGCCATGGCCGGCGGCAAGGAACGCCGCAGCAGCCCGCAGGGCGAATATTCCGACGCCGAGCAGATCCGCTATGCCGGCGATCTCGGCCGCCTCGAACTGCAGCTGAAGCAATATATGGCCAAGCGCGCCCGCCTGATGGCCGAGTTTTCCGGCAAGGATTCAATCGAATTTCCGCCCGAGATCGCTGCGGCCAGTCAGGATCCGATCATCGGCCAGATCATCCAGAGCGAGACCGCCTTGTTCAAGGCCCGTGCCGATGCGCTGAGCCGCGCGTTGCAATCGGCAACCGAGCTCGAAACCCTGCTGACCAGCGAAATCAGCGTCCTCGACGAGAAGATGTCGACGCAGGACCGGCAGGTCACCATCGCCCAGGACGAGTTGAGCGACATTTCCAAGCTCGTCGACACCAAGATCCTGACCACCTCGCGCAAGACCGCGCTCGAGCGCACGGTCGCCGAAATGCAGGGCAGCAAGCTCGACCTCGTCGTCGCCTCGATGCAGGCCAAGCAGAAGCTCAGCGAAACCAAGCGCGACGCCGAAACCCTGAAGAGCCAGCGCACCACCGAAGCCGGCCAGGAGTTGCAGACCACCGAGTCCGACATCGAGGACACCAAGCTGAAGCGGGCAACCACGCTCCAGCTCCTGCAGATCGCCGGTGCAACGGTGTCCCGCTACCAGAGCCTCAAGGCTGTCGACCTGCAGCCGCTGGAATTCTGGGTGACGCGCACCGCGAGCGACATTCCGACGACGAGCGAAGTTCAGGACACCGAGGAACTGCAGCCCGGTGACGTTCTCGATGTTCGCTACAACGTATCCACCAGCTTCCAGGGAACGGTCATTTCCGCCCTGGAACCTGAACAAAAACAAACGCCCTAGGGAGCTGCGAGGATAGACATGGTCATTCAGGAGATCGGCAAAATCGTTCCCGGCAATCATCACGCTTTCGATGAGACGCAGCGCGAATACATATCCTTCCGTGACATCTGGGCATTCCTGAAGCGCCACGCCGCGCATCTGGCGATCTGCACGGCACTCGGCGTGTCGGTCGGCGGGCTCTATATCTTCAGCACCGAGCCGATCTTCTCGGCAACGACCCGCCTGGTCATGGACCCCGAGCAGGGCCGCATCGCCTCGCAGGACGCCTTCACCGGCACCATCATCATCGAAGCCGCCGAAATCGCCAGCCAGGTGGAAATCGTCAAGTCGGAGTCGATCGCACGCGACGTCATCGCCAAGCTGAAGCTCGATCATGACCCTGAGATCATCGGCGGCGAATCCTGGCGCGGCATGATAACGGGCGCCATCAAGAGCATCATCCCGGGCATGCACAAGCCGGAGACCGCGCCGCAATCCCCTACAGAGACGGCCGAGGAAGCCCTGATGCGCCGCACGATGGCGTCCTTCCTCTCCCGCGTCACGGTGACCCGCGTCGGCCAGTCCTATATTCTCGAAATCGGCTATAGCTCCACCGATCCGGAGAAGGCGGCCCGCGTCGCCAATGCCATTGCCGACGCCTATATCCGCTCCGGCCTTGCCGAGCGCGCCGCCGCCGCGCAGAGCGGCGCCAAGTGGCTCGAAAGCCGGTTGATTGAAGTTGGCCGGAAAGCCCGCGAAACGGCGATGCAGGCAGAAGAATTCCGCGCCAAGAACGGCATCATGGAGATCAATGCCACATCCTCGCTCGACCAGCAGCAGCTCTCCGAAATCAGCACCCAGGAACTCAGCGCCCGTACCCAGACGGCGGCTGAAGCCGCAAAATACGACGCGCTCGCCCGCCTGAAGAACGGTGGAGAGCCCGATGCAACGGTGCAGGAAGCCGTCAACAATCCGCGTATCCAGAAGCTTCAGGAGGACCTGAGCATCGCCGTGTCGAAGCTCAACAATCTGACCGGCCGTTACGACGCGGGCAATCCAGCCGTCGTTGCGGCACA
Source organism: Rhizobium sp. 01N424 (assembly GCF_056399485.1). Classification (NCBI taxonomy): domain Bacteria; kingdom Pseudomonadati; phylum Pseudomonadota; class Alphaproteobacteria; order Hyphomicrobiales; family Rhizobiaceae; genus Rhizobium; species Rhizobium sp. 01N424. Next base: position 47,967 of record NZ_JBFTRK010000021.1, on the reverse strand, counting down.
GGACGAGGTCGCCGGACTGAAGAAGGCGATCGACGACGAATATACCCGCATCCAGTCGCTCTACGCCACCAATCTGGAAGTCGCCAAGAACCGCGAACAGCTGCTCAAGACGCAGCTGGAATCGCTGACCGCCGCCGGTACCGACAAGAACCTTGCGCGCGTCGAACTGACCGAGATGGAAAGCCAGGCCACCACCTACCGCCGGATCTATGAAACCATCCTGCAGCAGGTGACCGGCGCCATCCAGCGCCAGTCCTTCCCGATCGGTAACGCCCGTATCGTCACGGCGGCCACCGCTCCGCTTTCCAAGAACTGGCCGAAACCCAGCCTCATCATTCCGCTGACCGCCATGCTCGGCCTTGCCGGTGGCCTCGGCATGGCACTTTTCAACGACGGTTACCGCCGCCGCCTCAATGTCCTCGGGCGGCTGCGCAGCGAGCTCGGCATCAATTCGCTCGGGACCATCCCGTTGATCGGCCGCGAAGGCAATCTTGCCGCCAGCGTCTCGCCCGTTAGCATCGACGTCGCCTACCGACGGGTTCTCGATGCACCCTATTCACGCTTCACGGAATCCTTGCGCAGCATACGCGGCGCCATCGACGCCGCATTCCGCTCCAACAACTCGACCGTCATCGGCATCACCTCGATCACGCCTGGCGCCGGAAAGACGACGCTCAGCGTCAATCTGGCTCAAGTCTACCAGCACGAAGGCAGCAATGTCGTTCTCGTCGACGCCGACTTCATCAACGCACGCCTGAGCGCAGTCGCAGCCGACTCCGGCCCGGCCTTCGGCCTGAAGCTGCTCGGCTCCGATCACGCCGCCCGCAAGAACAACCAGCGTCCGAACGATCTCGAGCCGGGGGCGGATGTCGAGGGCGCGCTTGCGACCGTCACCGTACCCGACATCATGCGCTCGGCAGGCGCGCATCAGCGCTTCGGCCACCTGATGGCCTTGCGCCAGGAAATCGAGGCGTTGCGCCGCAAGTTCAAGATCGTCATCGTCGACATGTCGCCCTTCGAAGGCTCGGCTGATACGCGCCAGATCTGCAGCTTCATGGACGGCGTGCTGCTGGTTCTCGACAATGGCAGCGACGTGACCAACGACCGTATCCAGAACGCCCTCAGCGAATTCAGCAGCGGCCGCATCAATCTTCTCGGCGTCGTCACGACGCAGATCAGCGCCGCAAAGCCGAAAGTATCGGGCGGCCGCCACAAGCTCCTGAAACCAACCGGCCCCACCCGGACCGCCTCGGTACCGGCAATCATCAACCGCGCCACGGCAGCGCCGCTGAACATGGTGGTTGGAATCGCCAGCTCCGGGCGCCGCGACATCCTCTCGGCCATCCTGCCGCAGATTTCGAAGCAGACGCGCCAACCCGACGAGGTCATCGTCTGCGTCACCTCGACCACCGATATCGACCAGGTGTCGCTCTCCTCGCTCGCCTGCCCCGTCCGCATCATCATTTCCGAGCGCGGCCTCTGCAGACAGCGCAACGAGATCGTTGCCAATGCCGGAAACGCCGGTGTGGTGCTCTTCCTCGACGACGACTTCATCATGGTGCCGAACTACATCGAGCGGCTGGAAACCATTTTCCAGACCCATCCGGATGTAGCGATGTGCACCGGCCGGGTATTGGCCGATGGTATCATCGGGCCCGGCATCTCCGTCCACGACGGCCTGAAACTGGTCAGCGACCGCGCCCGGCAATCGTCAAACCTGCCGATGACCATCAGCCCGATCTACAACGCATACGGCTGCAACATGGCAATCCGCATGTCGGCGGTGAAGGCAGGCGATATCCGCTTTGACGAAAACCTGCCGGCCTACGGCTGGCTCGAGGACGTCGATTTCAGCCGCCGCATCGCCGAATATGGCAGCGTCGTTTCCGCCGATAGCCTCGAAGGCGTCCATCTCGGCGTCAAGGTCGCTCGCACGGCGGGTCTGAAGCTCGGCTACTCGCAGATCGCCAACCCGATCTATCTGATGCGAAAGCAGACGATGGGTACGCGTTACGGCACAGTCCAGATCGGCCGCAACGTCGCGGCGAACTTCGCCAAATGCCTGCGCCCGGAACCCTGGGTCGATCGCCGCGGCCGGCTGAAGGGCAACATGCTTGCGATGCTCGACCTTTTCCGCGGCCGGTTGACCCCGCGCCGGATCGAAAGTCTGGAATAGCGGATGCGGCACCGTCAGCCCGATCGCGTCGTGATCATCAATGACCGTTCCGAACGGGTCGGCGGCGCGTCCAATCTGGCGGTCCTCTCCGCCGAACTGATCCGTGACCGGGGCATTCCAGTCACCTACTTCGCCGGCGACGGCGTCGAGCACGGTATCGCTTCGGCCGAGATGGTAGGCGTCGGCGGCATGCCGCTCGTCAACCAGCACAAGCTGGCGGCAACCATCGGCGGTCTTTACAATCAGGCTGCCTACGACAGCCTGCGCGGTGTCATCGCCCGTACGGATTCACCCGGCACGATCTATCACGTCCACGGCTGGTCGAAGATCCTCTCGCCGTCGATCTTCCGGGCGCTCTGGCGCGTCCGCTCGCGGGTGGTACTGCACGCCCACGACTATTTCCTCTCCTGCCCGAACGGCGGCTATGCCAACTATCAGAGCCACCGCGTCTGCAACCTGACGCCGATGTCCGCGCGCTGCCTGACGACGCAATGCGACAAACGCGGCTACCACGAGAAAGTCTGGCGCTCGACCCGCCATCTCATCCGCCAGCATTTCTTCCCGACCCGCTACGTTCCGGCCAATATCGTCATCGTGCACCAGCACATGCATGAATATTTCACCCGGGCCGGCATCAATGCCGAATTCATCCGCACCATCCGCAACCCAGTGGAGCCCTTCCTGCACCTGCCGCCCAGTCCGGCGGAGACGAAGAAATTCTTCTTCATCGGCAGGCTGGAGCCGGAAAAGGGCTTCGAGGATGCGGCGCGCGCAGCGCGTCTCGCCAATGTCCCGCTGCATGTCATCGGCGATGGCGCCGGCCGCGCGGTGCTCGAACGCGATTACCCCGAAGCCGTCCTGCACGGCTGGAAGAGCAAGGAAGAGATCGCGGGCCTCGTCACCGACGCACGCTGCATCGTCATCTCCTCGCGCGTGCCGGAACCCTTCGGTCTTGCCGCGGTCGAGGCGGTCGCCAGCGGCATTCCCGTGATCATTCCGCAGGCCGCACTGCTCGCACGCGAGATCGCCGATCTCGGCTGCGGATTGACCTTCGAGAACGGCAATATCGAAACCCTGGCAGCCGCCATGCGGCGGCTTGCCGATGATGACGCCCTCATTCGCACCATGAGTGCAAACTGCCTGCGCCAGCGCTCCGGCATGGCACATACCTCCCTCTCCTGGGCTGAGGCCCTGTTCGAACTCTACGATGAGATCCTCGAACGGGCACATGCTGGCCAAGAAGCTGCACTTGCAGGGTAATCCCGCATCGCAAGGCAACGATTGGACGCGCCCGATTACCTCTATGTGACTAGCCGACTACCCTCAGGATGAATTGTAAATGGCCAGACGCGCTGGCAACCTGATCATGGGTTCAAGGGTAAATGGGGTTTGATATGTTATCTGCTTTCGACGGCTTTGCCCGCGGTGACCAGGTCACGCCGGAGATCCGTGTCGTTGCAGCCGGCTACCGGCTCAAGCGTACCCTTGACATCGTTTTCGCTAGCCTCGGCCTGCTGTTTCTGGCCCCGGCTCTGATCCTGATCGTCATCGCCCTTTTGATCGTCGATGGCCGTCCCATCTCCTTCAGCCATACCCGTGTCGGCAAATACGGCCGCCCGTTCCGCTGCCTGAAATTCCGCTCGATGCGCACCGATTCCGCCGAGCGCCTGGCCGAAATCCTGGCGACCGATCCGGTGCGCCGGGCCGAATGGCAGGAAACGCAGAAGCTGATGAATGACCCGCGCGTCCACTGGCTCGGCAAGCTCTTGAGAATGACAAGCGCCGACGAACTGCCGCAGCTGATCAACGTGCTGCGCGGCGAGATGAGCCTTGTCGGCCCGCGCCCGATCATCGCCGAGGAAATCGAGCGTTACGGCGCCAACGCCCATGTCTATCTGGCGATGACCCCTGGCCTGACCGGCATGTGGCAGGTCAGCCGCCGCCAGGACACCTCCTACGAGGAACGCGTCCAGTATGACGTGGATTACTACCGCTCGTGTTCATTCACGACGGATATCAGCATTCTCTGGAAAACGGTCGGGGTGGTTTTTCTCGCTCACAACGAGAAAGAGCGGCTCACCAAATGAAAATGGCGGCGAGAATGACCCAGCAGGCGAGGCAGAACAGCGCCAAGCCCCAGCGGAGCTTGTATTTAAGGAAAGACGGGCGGCCATCCGGCGCCTGGCCGGGACCGGCATCCTTGGAAAGATCACTGAAGCTGGCCGCGCTCTGCGCATATGCAGATTTGCGTGCCGCCTTTGACTCTGTGATCATGACATTGTCTCCCTACCTATTCGGCAGCCGACTCAGTACAAGCTCTCCGTCCTGCCGGGAATCGCATACCGCGCAAACCTTGTCCAACGATTGTTTCTCGGGCTGGCAAGGCGGCGCCGCATCTTTCCGGGCTGCAGTAATAACACCGCAGCCGCCTTGTTGTTCAATCCGCCGCGAGGTTCGGTGAGATGAACGAGCGGGAGGAAAGACCGGACAGCCAGAATCCGCAGCAGAAAGCCAGGCGCATGAAGATGCCCGCCTTCGTCGGTGCGGGGCTCTGGACGCTCTCTGCCAAGATCGTCTCGCAGCTCGCCCAGCTGCTGGCATTCCTGCTCGCCGCCCGCATCCTGGAATCGGCGCAATTCGGCTTTTACGCCTACAGTTCGGCGATCGCCATCCTGCTGGTGCTCTGTGCCGAGGGCGGCTGGGGCGAGTATGTGATGAAGTCCCACAGCACCGGCCGCGAGCTCGACCAGATCGGCACGATTGCGGTGATGTCTGGCGTTCTCTGCACCGGGGTCGGCTTCCTGATTTCCGGCGCCCTGCATGTCTGGAACGAGCAATGGCTCGGCATTCTGATCGCACTCTACAGCTGCTGGTTCCTGCCCTCCTCGCTATCGGTCGTCTATGACGGCCTCCTCGTCAATCGCGGGCAGTTGAAGCAGCAGTCGATCATCCGCATCGTCGCCGAGGGCCTCGGGCTCGCCGTCACCATCGCCGGCCTGCATGCCGGCTTCCACGTCGCCTCGCTGATCATCGGCCGGCTGGTGATGCAGACCACCTGCCTGGTCGGCTCGTTCATCGTCGTGCGCTGGTATCCGCGCTTCCATCTCACCCGCGCCTTCCTCTTCGATATCCTCGAATTCTCGCGGCACATCCTGTCCAACCGGATCATCTTCTACCTCCGCTCCTATTCCGGCACGCTGGCACTTGGCAGCTTCCTGGGCCTGGCCGAAGCCGGTTACTACCGCGCTGCCGAACGGATCGTCGGAGCCATTTCCGAGCTGCTCGGCGAACCGGCCCGCATGCTGGCCTGGACGGCCTTCCGCAAGATCAAGGGCCAGCCCGCCGATCCGCAGAAATTCGAGGAACTCGGCCGCACGGCGACGCATTTCATGACGGCGCTGATGATCGTCTCCGCACCTGTCTACATCGGCCTGGCGCTGGTCTCTCCCGCTCTCGTCGATATCGCGCTCGGCGACAGCTGGGCGCCGACCGCGGCACTCGTCTCCATCCTCGCCATCAAGCAGGTTTTGCTGATACCGGGCTACGTCACCGAGCCGCTGCTGTCGATCACCGGCAACATCGCCCGGATGCCGCGCCTGATGCTGCTGAACGGCGTCGTGGCGATCGCCCTGATCGTCGCCGCAGCGCCGTTCGGGGTCGAGGCCGCCGCCTTCGGCCAGTGCATCGCCGCGCTGATCAGCCTGAAAATCTCCGCCCATCTGCAAGGTCGCTACGGCGGCCTCGACTGGAAGCGGGTGTTCCGCGATTGCGGCTATGTCTTCATCGCGATCCTCGCGATGTCGGCCATCGTCTATGCCTTCGGCTATATCGGCGAAGCGACGGCGATGACCCGCATCGAGATGATTGCCTTTCAGGTGCTGTCAGGCGCCGTGACCTATTTTGCAGCACTGGGGGTGATGCATCGGTTCCACGGCGGCGTCGTTCCGATCTGGGAGGTGAAAGATCAACACAAGACTTAGTGACCATCCATCAAGGCCGGGGAAAAGCCGATGACGACGACTGTGACGCTGAAAGGCCGCACATCGACTTTGCGCGAAGCAAGGCGGCGTGCTGAAAAGCTTATTGTGCCATTGCAAGCCCTCAGCGGGCGCCTGCGATACTTCCTTCCGATCCCGCGCCGCTTCACCGGCGCCTATTCCAGCTATGCCGAAGCGCTGGCCGCAGCCAGTACCGGCCCACTTGCCGGCTACGATCACGACGAGATCGCCCCTGTCGCCTTCGAGCAGATGTGCAAGATCGCCGCCTGGGATTATCCCGTGCTCTTTTGGATGCGTGATCTGGTCCGCGAAACCGGCAGCCTGGTCGATGCCGGCGGCCACATGGGCACCAAATACCGGGCCTTCCGCTCACACTTGCCGCTCGGTCCCGATTTCCGCTGGGTCGTCTACGACCTGCCGTCGATCATCCGTGCCGGGCAGCGTCTCGCCGAAAAGGACAAGCTGACGCGGCTTTCCTTCGTCGACCGCATGGCCGACGCCGGTCCCGCGCCGCTGTTTCTCGGTTCCGGGCTGATGCAATATCTCGACATCCCGCTCGGCAAACTGATCGGCGACATGCCGCAAGCCCCGAAACATCTGCTGCTCAACAAGGTCGCCCTGCGCAAGGGGCCGACCGTCGTGACGCTGGAGCAGATCGGGCCTGCCAAGGTGCCCTACCAGATCCGCAATGAAGCCGAGTTCATGCATCATGTGACCGGCCTCGGATACGAGCTGGTGGACCGCTGGGCGATCCCCTCGCTCTCATCCAGGATCGACACCCATCCGGAACTCGGCGCCAGCGAAAGTGCCGGCTTCTACTTCCGCAAGATCTAAACGGGATCGCCACGAATCCAAGACGCCGCGCATTGCGCGGCGTCTTCATTTCCAGATCGAAATGGAACCTCAGACGACCTGGCGCGATTGCCGTGCGCCGGAGGCCGGCCGCCGCTCGCCGGCAAGCCGTTCGCTCAGATGATCGGCAAGCCGCATCGATAGTGCCACCAGCATCAGCGTCGGGTTCGCGTGCCCTGCTGTCGGAAACACCGAGCTGCCCGCGACATAGAGACCATCGACGCCATGCACCATCGCGTTGCGATCGACGACGCTGGTCGCCGGATCGCTGCCCATGCGCGTCGTGCAGGATGGATGGGCCATGTCCATGAAGGCCGCTGCCGACCGGTCGCCGGAGGCGATCCATTCGGAAAGCTCCGGCTCCGGCAGCCCGAGCCGCTGGAACTCGCCGGCAATGGTCTGCGCCAATCGCGCAATGCTCTCGACTTCCGTCTCGCCGATCTTCCAGTTGACCCGGGCAATCGGCTTGCCGAAGCGGTCGAGCTTCTCGGACAGCGTCACGCGGCTTTCCGGATCCAGCTGCTGCTCGGCCATCACGTCGAAGCGCAGTTCGGCCGAGCGATGCGGCAGTCCGCGCATCTTGACGAGTCGCTGATAGGCGCCCGATGCGACCATGCCGGCGGAACCGGCGACCGTCAGCAGATCGCCGAGCGCGCTCTTGCCGCCGCCCTTTGCCAGCCGCTTGAGGGCTGCCCAGGGATCGTCGGCAGCGTGGATCTGCACCGGATAGGCGGCACAGTTCGTCAACCCTTCCCGCGCCTGGATCGCCGGGCTCAGAGACAGGCCGCGAAGATAAAAATGTGGCGCACCGCCATGCTTCAAACCGTAGAAATTGAAGTGGCGTGTCACCGCGTCGATATCCCGGCTCTTGCGGAAGCGCATCAGCGTCGTGCGCGGATGATCGGCGAGATAGCGGCCGACCGTTCCACGGGTGTTGCCGAGACCGGCGGGCGACAGCGAATTCGACGCCAGAAGCAGCCGCGCATTCTCGACGCCGCCGCAGCAGAGCACCACCATCTTCGCCCGCACCGTCGCCGTGTTGCCCTCGGCGCTGGCGACGCTCAGCGAATGATAACCGCGCTGTTCGGCACGGATCTCGGTGACATTGGCGTTGGTCAGGAACTTCGTGCCCGATTGCGCCAACCCGCGGGCCACATTGGCAAAGCGCATCGGCTCGCCCCTCTTCTTCCGCTCATGGCTGAACTGCCAGAAGAAATAGCGCAGGCTCTTGGCGTCGAGCCTCAGCTCTTCCGGCGCCGTGCGCAGCAGATCGTGCAGCTTCTCGTCATAGACGTTGGGCCCGAGATTGAGCAGTTCGGCGGCACGGCCGAGATGCGGCATCAATTCATTGCGCTCGAAAGGCCAGCCGGACAGCCGGAGCCACGGCCGCAATGCGAAATCCATATCATCGAAGGCGGCGCATTTGCCGATCCAGGTATGGGTGCTGCCGCCAAGCATGCGGTTGCGAAGCTCGAAAGCCGGGATGGCATTCAGCCAGGAAAGAGAGCCGTTATAGCCGCGGCCCTCCGGCGCCTGACGGCCGCCGGAGGGTTCACCGGTATTCTCGACCGCATTCAGTGCCTGCGGGCCCGGTTCGTAGGACGGGCCGCCACTGTCAAGCACCAGCACATCCGCCTTCCCGGTCAGCTCGCGCGCGATCGTAAGCCCGGCGGGCCCGCCGCCGATGACGGCGACATCGACCTGCAGCAAGGTGTGCACGGGCATGGATCTGAGATCGAGAATGCTCAAGGCCTTTTCCCCTTCGATAACGTCCCCTTTGATAGCAAGACCGCGCCCGCGACATAAATCGTCCAATGAGGTCCCGCGGATTAGATCGCCTACCGACTTCGGCTAGGCTCCCACCCCCGGCCACCCTCTCCTAAGCCGGAAGGATATGCTGAACGGCCCGGCGCTCCGTTTTAAGGTTCGGTGTCGCGCGGCTATGAGCGCCGCGAATTGGGAGCGTAGGAGATTTCAGCAGATGGCCCGTGTCGGAGTTCGTGAATGGCTGGCGCTTGCGCCGGTAATGCTATCAGGCAAGCTCGCCCGTTACAGCGATGACACCGGCGGGCCGCTGAAGCGTTTCGAAACCGACTTCTGCGAGAAGTTCGGCCTGTCGCATGCGCTGACCATGTGTAACGGCACCGCAGCGCTGATTTCGGCGATCGCCGCCGCTGGCATCGGCCCCGGCGACGAGGTGCTGGTGCCCGCCTATACCTGGATCGCCACCGCCGCCGCCCCGCTCGCTGCCGGCGCCGTTCCCGTGCTTGTCGATATCGACCAGACGCTGACCATGGATCCGGCCGATATCGTCCGCAAGATCACGCCGCGGACCAAGGCGATCATTCCGGTTCACATGGCCAACATGGTCTGCGACATGGACGCCATCATGCGGATCGCCCGCGAACACAATCTTCTGGTCATCGAGGACGCCTGCCAAGCCGTCGGCCTGACCTACAAGGGCAAGCGCACCGGCTCGTTCGGCAATGCGGCGGCGTACAGCTTCAACCAGTTCAAGAACATCAATATCGGCGAAGGCGGCGCTCTCGCCACCAACGATGCCACCCTCTTTGCCCGGGCGCGCATGTATCACGATATCGGCGCGCTGTTCCGTGGCCATCTCGAATTCATCAAGGAGCCGCCGATCCTCGGCGTCAATTTCAAGGCCAACCAGATCCAGGGCGCGATGCTGAACGTGCAGCTGAAGAAGCTCGATCCGATGATCGCCAAGATGCGCCGGCGCTATGATGTGATGACCGACATCCTGTCGCACAGCGACGTGCTGCGCGTGGGCCCGCATAACGATGTCGGCAATGCCGCCGGCCTGCATGTCATGTTCGACACCGAGGACGACGCCAAGCGCTTTGCCGCCGAACACAAGCGTGGCGTCTACCGCCTCTACGATTCCAGCCGCCACGTTTTCACCAACTGGCAGCCGATCCTGCAGAAACGCACCGCCCATCCGGGCATGAACCCCTACAAATGGGCCGACAAGAGCGTCGATTACGGCGGCGACACCTGCACCCAGTCGCTCGACATCCTGAAGCGCACCTGCCGCATCAGCCTCGGCGAAAACTATCCGCTGATGCTGATGGCCCATCTTGCCAAGCGGATGGTGCAGCAGCGTCCGGCCGGCGGACAGCTCGCCTATGCGACCTGAGACGGCTGGCAGCGACGGTACCATCGACCTCTGGCTGTTCGATCTCGAACCGCCGCTGCCTGACGTCCACGGCTTCGAACGGCTGCTCAGCGGCGACGAGCGGACCCGCGCCGCCGCCTTCGTCTTCGACGAGGACCGCAACCGCTACATTGCCGGGCGCGGGCGGCTGCGCGAAATCCTGGCGCACTATCTGCGCCTGCCGCCGCAGGACATCCGCTTCACCTACAACGAATACGGAAAGCCCGGTCTCGATACCGGGCTTCACGGCGTTCTGCATTTCAATCTGAGCCACAGCGCCAGCCTGGCGCTGCTGGCCGTTTCGGACCGCTATTCGCTTGGCGCCGATATCGAACAGGAGGCGCCGTTAAAGGAAGACGTCGCCGCCTATTGCTTCTCCGATGCGGAGCGCAGCGATCTCGCAGCCTTGTCGCAAGACGAGTACCTGAACGGCTTCTATCGCTGCTGGACACGCAAGGAGGCTTTCGTCAAGGCGCATGGCAAAGGCCTGTCGCTGCCGCTGCAATCCTTCGACGTCTCTATCGGAACGGAAGCCATGCCTCTTCTCAAGAGGCTGGACTCCGATCCATCAGGCCTTCGGAACTGGAAGCTTTTCAATCTCGCCCCGGCGCCAGGCTTTGCCGGCGCCCTGGCAGTATTGACGGGCGGCAGGAACTCCCGGCTGCAATGGCGCAGCCTGGAGGAGCTTTACGCCGTCAGCCGCGCGTCCAGTATGTAGCGCCCGCCCGCCTCGTCGAAATGATGGCAGCCGTGCAGGCCGGCCTTGAAGTCGGGCGTGATCACCCGGACGCAACGCTCGCGATAGGCATCTTCGCTGAGCTCATCGATCTCCATGATATTCAGGCCATAGCCGTAGACGCCGTTGGTGTTGCGCTGCGACGGCCGGTAGAGATGGCCGCCGCGCTCGAACATCCGCCCGCCGTTGCGGGCCGCGACGCTGCCGATCACCACAGGATTGTGCCGGTGCGGCTTCAGACCCTTCAGATCCGGGCCATCGACCTCGTAGATATAGAGCTCGCTGCAGTGATCCTCATAGGCGTGATAGTCGGATAGATTGCTGAACAACCACCACTTGCCACCATGCTGGACCAGCATGTTGTCCGCGGCGGACCGCCCTTCGAGCGCCGTCGAATGCAGCTCCCATTTCAGCGGAAACTCGACGCAGCGCCAGATTTCGATGCGTTTGGTGGCATGCGTCTCCGGCATCATGAAGATGTCGTCGCCATCGCGAAAGACGTAGGGATAAGAGAGATGGTGCTCGCAGTTCAGCGCGATACCGACAGGAACGAGCTTGTCGCCCTCGAATCGTCCGACCGAGATATGCGCCTTGTGACCGCCGGTCGAATAGGATTCGTAGAATAGATAGCAATTGCCGTCATGCTCGAAGAGAAAGGGGTCGGCCTTGATGTCGTCCTTGGTCGGCGGCACCTCGATCGATTGCGACGGATCGAAATCGTCGATCTTTCCCCGGCCGGTATAGAGCGTCCAGACGGCGGCGCGCAGATGCATGCGTCGGCCGGCAGCACCCGCCGCGCGTTCGAGAAGATGCAGGCCGAGCGCCGCACCGTAATGCAACACCGTCGCAAGCTTCGGCGGGCCCGCGGGTTTGCGCGCCCGGGCGGGCTCCATGTTGAGCTCGCCGGCAGCCGCCTTGCGCAGCTCGCGCATCAAAAGCGTCACCGAACGCTCCTTGATGAAGGCCGTGTTGCGGGCTGCTGAAATCTTGATGTTGAAACTACAGGCGGCAATCGTCGATTTGCCCGCCCCGCCGCGGTCGGCCGACAGGATAAGCTCGGTCGCCGGTGCCTTCGACAGCAGATCCCGGTATCCGAACCAGCTGCCGTCTGCTGAGCATTCGTCGGAGAAATTGAACGACCAGACGCCGAACGGGAGAAGGTTCGCCACCGTTGCCGGCAGCGATGCCGGTGTCATCCGGATGATCAGATCCAGCCCGAGTTCGACCGCGAGCCGCGCGACATAATTGCCCCGCGCCGCATCGTCGGACATCGCATGCATGACGTCGAAGCGCTGCTCGGCAGCCTGGAAGCTGCCAGGCAGATAGGCGGGCTGGCGCGCAAAAAGCCGGTCCTCGATCTGCCATTGCAGCCGGAACAGGCGCGACGCCCGCGCCGTGCCGTCGGGACGATCGTGGACGATGACGGTCTCGAGCACGAAACGGCTGTCGGCCTTGATCCGGTCGAGCACGGCCAGCTGCCAGCTTTCCAGCCCGTCCTTGCTTCCGGCCAGAACGCCGATCCTCAGCGGTCTGTCTTGTCCCATGATGTCGCTCCGTTTCAACGGGTTGCGGGTCATTTCTGATCTGCTGACTGCAGTTTCCTCGATATTGCCGAGGCCAGTTCACGGATGCCGTCACTGCTGAGCGAGTCCTCATGCCAGCCGCTGAGATCGACACAGGCCGTATCCTTGGCAACCGCCTCGCCCCAGCCGAACCGCAACTTGCGGGCGCGCGGGTGATGTGCCTGGCTGCGCAGGAAGACGATCGACGGATCCTGCGTCTGCGCCGGCTTGTACTGCCTGGACGCACGGACCAGCAGGCCGGTCACCGCCTCATTGGCGACTTCCTCCGGCGAATATTCGCCCTTGCGGACGCCGAAGAGTCGCAGCAGGCCGAGCGTGACGTTGAACTCCTTCAGGTAATCGATGACAGGCATGCGGCCACCGAGCACTTTCTGTGTGAAGTAGATCGACCGCTTGACGCGCCGCTCCATCGTCCAGCGCTTCTGGCGGAACTTCGGCTGCGAGCGGAAATAGCCCGGCGCCCAAGCGTCGATCATTGCCGTGAACTGCACGTTCTTGCCCGCTTCACGCAGCTGCCTGGCGATCTCGAAGGCGAGAACGCCGTTGACGCAGAGGCCGACGATGGAAACCGAGGTGACCTGCGGCGGGATCTGCATCGCGTCGATGGCAAGGGCGGCAATCTCTTCGAACGACTTGCTTTCCAGCGCATCATTGAGCCGCGCGTTGAACATGTTGACGTTGTAGACCGCGACCGTTTCCGGCAGCTCGCTTGCCAGCCGGTAGTAGAGGAACGGGTGATTCAGCGTATAGACCGCTTCCGTTCCCGTTCCCGGCTTGCAGGTGATCATTTCCCAGGGATTTTCAGGAGCTTGAACCTCTGCCTTCACAGGCGCCGTCGAGACGCCGAACACCGATGCGGTGAACCGCTCGAGCGTCGGTTCGCGGAACAGCAGCTCGAGGTTCGGCTTTTCGTTGAACTTTTCGCGCACGGCAGCAAGCATCCGCAGCGCCAGCAGCGAATGACCGCCAAGCGCGAAGAAATCGCTCTCAGGCGTCACTGCGGGAACATTGAGGATCTGCTTCCAGAGGGCGGCAACCGCCGCCATCTTTTCCGGATCAGCCTTCATGGCGGCGCCAGCGGTGGCAACGGCCTGGACAGCCTTTGCCGGAGCGAACGCCGGCAGACGCACCGCAGAACGGTCGATCGATCCATCGGCCGACTTCGGAAGCCGCATCAGCACGCTGATTTCCTTCGGCAGCTTGTCGCCGGGGACATGCGCTTCGAGATGGCGCATCAGGATCGCGGGCAGCCGGTCCAGCGCATCCTCGCAGCTCAGCGACGGAACGACGAACGCCTGCGAGCCGATCTGCCCGCCACCGGAAACGACGGCAGCCTCGCCGACGGAAGGATGCGCGCGCAGCACGCCCTCGACATCATGCGGATCGAAGCGGTGAACCGCAACCGGAGCAGCCCCGCGGCGCGGCACCGTCAGTGCCGAAAGCGGCATGTCGGGATTGGCAAGCACCGCATCGTAGGTGTCCTTCCAATAGCGCAGGAAGAGCTCGATGGTTTCCTTGTCGAAAAGATCGGTGTTGTATTCGATCGACATGCGCCAGCCGCTTGGACGGCCGACCATCATGAAGCTCAGATCGTAGATGACCCCGGGCGATTGCGACGGAGCACTGATCAACTCGAATTCGCCATAGCGGCGGTCTTCGAGGAAAGCCTTGGACAGGTTGAAATTGACCGAGATCAGCGGATTGCGCGACGGATCGCGCGGCGGATTGATCATCCCGACCAGTTCGTTGAACGGCATGCGCTGGTGGTTGAGAACCCCTTCCAGCATCTCGTTCGACGAACGGATATGTTCGGCGAAGGTCGGATCGCCGCCCATGTCGTATTTCAGGACCAGCGTGTTGATGAAGACGCCGATCAGGTTTTCGAGGTCGGTATCCTCGCGTCCCGCGACGTTCGAGCCGAACAGCACGCAGTTTTCCCCAGTCAGCCGCTGCAGCATGGCGCTGATGACGGCGGTGCCGTAGCTGTAGAGCGAGACGCGCGCCTTGCGGGCAGCGGCATCGATCTTGTCGCCGAAATCCATCGGCTGCAGGACCGAGATCAGGTCGGCGCTGGTGGTCTTGACCGGACCACGCGGCCGGTCGGGAGAGACTTCGAAATACGGCGCATCCGTCAGCTTTTCACGCCAGAAGGTGCTTTCCGTCTCGAAGCCGTAGCTCGCCAGATATTCGGTCTGCCACAGCGCGTAGTCGCCATATTGCAGGGCAAGCTCCGGCACGTCGGGCTGGCGTCCGGCATCGATCGCCGAGGCGATCTCGCCCAGTTCGCGGCCGAGCACACGGATCGACCAGCCGTCGAAGCAGCTCTGATGTGCAGTGATCAGGAGAACGCCGACATCATTTTCCATCATTAGCAGGGTGACGCGGAAGAGCCCCGCCTTGCTGAGATCGAAGGGCACCCGCGCGGTTTCCTCGCCAATCGACGGCACGCGGCTCTTGCGGGTTTCCGGCGGCATGTTGCGCAGATCGATCACAGGCATCTTGAAGTCGACGCTGTCGACGACCTGCTGATAGGGACGGCCGTCCTTTTCGACGATCCTGGTGCGCAGCACTTCATGGCGCTGGATGATCTTGCGGAACGCCGCTTCCAGTGTTGCCGCCTTGAAGTTGCCGCGGATTTCCCAGCGCACCGCGACGTTCAGCCCCGGATTGCCGGGATTGAGCTGGTTCAGGATCCAGCAGCGCAGCTGCGTTTGCGTGCACGGAAACTCACCGATGATCTGCTGGCCGTCCTCAGGCTGCGCAGGTGTCTTTTCGAATGCGCTCATCATGCTCTCCCCAAGCCGCGGCGTGCGCCATTACGGAAATCCTTCAGTGAAGGGACGTGGTACTGCGCCGCCGTCTGGCTCATCACGTCCTGCTGCTCGGCGAAGGCCGCAAGTTCGGCGATCGACGGGTGGCGCAGCAGGTGCTTGGCTTCAAGCGGCAGGCCGGCATCCAGCATGCGGGCCGCAATGCGGAAGATGGCGAGCGAGTCGGTGCCGAGCGCATAGAGGTTGTCCTCGACGCCGACATCCGGAAGGTTGAGAACATCCTGCCAGATGGCGAGCAGCTTGCGCTCCATCTCGGTGCGCGGCTGCACGGTGATGATCTGCGCCTCACGCTTCGGCACGCCACGCAGCTTCAAGGTCTTGCGGTCGAGCTTGCCGTTGGCCGTCTGCGGCAGCTGGGCTTCGGGCACCCAGAAGGACGGCACCATGTAGCCCGGCAGCTTGGCCTTGGCATGGGCTGCAAGCTCTGCCGGCGACGGCTCGCCTGCACCTGCTGCCGGCACCACATAGGCAACCAGCGACTTGTCGCCCTTGTCGTTCTCGGCAACCACCACCGCGCATTGCGCAACCCCCGGGACCTGGCCGACGACGGATTCGATGTCGCCGAGCTCGATGCGGAAGCCACGCAGCTTGACCTGCTGGTCGCGGCGGCCGAGCAGCTGCAGCGAACCATCCACCAGACGCCTGCCGACATCCCCCGTCTTGTAGAGACGCTGTGGCTTGCCCTGATCGAAGGCGACCGGGACAAAGGCTTTCTCGGTCAGGTCGAGACGGTCAAAGTAGCCGTTCGCCAGACCGTCGCCGCCGATGCAGAGCTCACCGGTAACCCCGATCGGTGCGATCTGGTCGGTATCGTCGAGGATGTAGAGCTGCGTATTGGCGATCGGATGGCCGATGGTGATCGGCTTTGCCGCATCGGTGACCTGTTGGACGGACGACCAGATGGTGGTTTCAGTCGGGCCGTACATGTTCCAGAGCTCACCGCCGATCGACAGCAGCGACTTCGCCAGATCCTTCGGCAGCGGTTCGCCACCGCAAAGCATCTTGAGAGCAGGCTTGTTCTTCAGCCCGGCCTCGACAAGCATCTGCCAGAGGGTTGGCGTTGCCTGCAGAACATTCGCGCCGCTCTTGTTGACGAGATCGACCAGCGCAAAGCCGTCCTGAACCGTCTGGCGATCGGCGATGATGACCTTGCCGCCCGAAATCAACGGCAGGTAGAGCTCCAGCGCCGCGATATCGAAGGAGATCGTCGTAACGGCAACGATGCTGTCATCGGCCGTGAAGCCAGGCTCGCGCTGCATCGACAAGAGGAAGTTGACCAGAGCGCCATGCGAGACTTCGACGCCCTTCGGCACGCCGGTCGAACCCGATGTGAAGATCACATAGGCGGCCGCGCCGGCCTCAACGGAGTTTTTTAGGACCGCCTCCGTCATAGACGCAGTCTGCGGCTTGTCGAGGCGGATGACCGGGACACCGGATGCCAGAGCCGCCAGCTCGTCGCTGTCGCAGACCATGCCGCCGATCCGGGCTGCATCGATCGTCTGGCGCAGGCGCTCGACGGGATGGCCGGGATCCATCGGTACATAGGCATGTCCCGATTTCATAATGGCAAGCAGGGCCACGACCATGCCGATCGAGCGTTCGCAGAGCAGCGCCACCCGCTGGCCGGGCTGCGGAACAGCCATCTGGATATCCAGCGCCAGGGCGTTTGAGCGGGCCTCAAGGTCGCGGTAGCTGATCGTCTCGGCGCCATACTGGACCGCCGTTGCATCGGGCTGCTCGGCAGCGCGCTTGGCAAACAGCGAGACAGCGAGCTCTTCCTGGTCGTAGGGCGCGGCCGTGTCGTTGAGCCCGCCGATCAGCCAGGAGCGTTCGGCCGCCGTCAGCATCGGCACGTTCTCGATCGACAGCGTGAGATCGTCGGCCAGCGCACTGACCATCGTATCGAAATGACCGATCCAGCGCTCGACCGTTTCGCGGTCGAAGACATCGGCATTGTAGTCGACGTCGATGCGGACACCCTCGCGGCCTTCGATCATGTTGAAGAACAGGTCGAAGTTGGAGAAGGCCTTGGCATTCGGCGCCATCTGCGCCTTCAGATCGCCGAAGCTCTCGCCGCCGGCAACACGTTCCAGGTTGAACTGGATTTCAGTGAGCGGCAGGCGGCGTGCGTCACGCTTGACGCCGAGCTTCCGGACCAGTGTGCCGTAGGTATAGCCCTGGTTTTCGAAAGCCTGGAACACCAGCTGCTGGGTGGCCTTCAGATGCGTCAGGAAGCTTTCATGCGCATCGACGGTCTGGCGAAGCGGCAGAAGATTGACGCAATGGCCGAAGAGCACGTCGTCGCCGGCAAGCGTCTGGCCCGCGGATGGGATAGCGATGACGATATCCTGCTCGCCCGACAGGCGGGAGACCATGACCTGCAGCGTGGCAAGCAGCGTCGAGAACAATGTCGCCCCCGACTTCGCCCCGGCCTTCTTCAACGCCTTGTAGTGCTTGGTGTTGATGAAGCCGGTGCAGGTGCCACCAGCAAAGGTGCGCGGTTCCTGGCGCGGACGGTCGAGCGGCAGTTCCGGCAGGCCCGGAATGGACTTGAACTGATCAAGCCAGAAGGCTTCGGTCGCAGCCGAGCTTTCCGTGGTCGGCGCATATTGCGTCGCATAAGTGGCGAAGGACATAGCCTTCGGCAGAGCCACGTCCGTGCCTTCCTTGATTGCCGAATAGACGGTCGACAGCTCGCCGACGAAGATATTCAGCGACCAGCCGTCGCAGATGATGTGGTGGCCGGTGAAGACGAAGACATGCTTCTCCTTGGCCAGCTTGATGATGGCGGCCCGGGCAAGATAGCCCTCGACCAGATCGAAGGGCGTGCGCGCCTCGCCGTCGAGAATTTCCTGCAGCCGCGCGTCCGGATCGCTGTCGCCGGACATGTCGATCAGCGGCACTTCGAGGCGGAAGTTCGGGATGAATTCGAAGCTTTCGCCGCTGCGGGCAAAGCGGATGCTGAGCGCGTCATGGCGTGCCGTGACACGATCGACCGCCTGCTGGAAGATCGCATGGCCGAACTCGCCTTCCAGCGTCAGCAGGAAGGATTCGTTGAATGCGCAGGAGGCTTCGTCACCGGCCTGGGCGGCGAGCCAGACTTCCTTCTGCGCTTCCGTCAGCGGTGCGGACTGCAGCTTCGGCTGGCTTTCGGTCTCCGACTTGTAGAACGGGTTGGAAGCGCCGTTGGTCTTGCGCTCCGCCGGCGCTAGGATGCCGACACCCTGCAGGGCATCGAGGCTCTTGCGGAAGGCGGCGGCAATCGCGTTGAAGTCCTCTTCGACATGCGCCGTGGTCAGGAAGCAGGGATAACCCTCCTGGATATGGATGCCGTTGAGGCGCATATGGGCGTAGATCAGCGAGCCAAGTGGATCCTCGCTGCCGAAATCGGTGATGAACCAGCTCTTGTAGCCCTGGATGACAATGCCGATGCCGCGCTTGGCAAGGTCGGCGTTCATTTCGGCGATCAGCGCCTGGGTGCGTTCGGCAACCCAATCATAAAGAATGGCACCGTCGCCCTTGATATGGTCGATGACCGCACGCATGGCGGCCAGAACCAGAGGATGGCGGACGAAGGTGCCGGCGAAGAAGGTCGGTGCCGTCATCGGAACCGAGTCATCGCCATAATTCCAGTTGCCGCCGTCGAGCGCGTCCATGAAGCGGCTGCTGCCGGTCAGGATACCGATCGGCATGCCGCCGCCGATGACCTTGCCATAGGTGGCCATGTCGCCCTTGATGCCCCAGATGGCCTGCATGCCGCCCGGATCGACGCGGAAGCCGGTGACGACTTCGTCGAAGACAAGCGCGAATTCGGCATCGGTGGCGATCTGGCGAAGCGAGCGGACGAACTCGACCGGACGAAGTTCCGGATGACGGCTCTGCACCGGCTCGATGATGACGGCAGCGATATCGTCTGCGTTGGAGCGGATATATTCGAGGCTCTCGGCGGCGCCGTAGCGCAGCACGATCATGTTCGAAACCGACGCCGCCGGAATGCCCGAGGCAACCGGAATTGCCGTCGGATTGTCGGCGCGGTTGCGGCCCTTGACCAGCACTTCATCGAACTGGCCATGATAGTCATTCGAGAACACCACGATCTTGTCGCGGCCGGTGACCGCTCTGGCAAGACGCATGGCCGCCATCACCGCTTCCGAGCCGGTATTGCAGAAGGTGACGCGCTCATGGCCGGTCAGTGTGGCGATCATGTCGGCCACTTCGCCGGCAAGCGGCGTCTGCGGTCCGATCGCAAAGCCATCGTCGGCCTGGTCCTTGACGGCGCGGACGACGAAATCAGGGGCATGACCGAAGGCCGTCTGGCCGAAGCCGTTGACCAGATCGATATATTCGTTGCCGTCGATATCCCATATGCGCGAACCCTTGGAGCGGTCGCAGACCAGTGGGAACACCATTTCCTTCCATTCCGGACGGAAGCCGGAGGCGGTGCGCGGATCGGCGAGACGGCGGCGGTAGCGGGCGGTCGAAGACTTGGAGCGGCGCGTCTTGGTTTCGTATGCCGCGATCAGATCGGTGATGAACTGGCGCTTCTCGGGCGAGAGCTCGTTGACGGTGCTCTTCGTGCCCGGCTTGTAGAGCTTCATGCGCCGGGATTCCACCGGTGCATCGGCGGGCGCGGCTTCGCCAGCGGGTGCAGATGAAGGCGCCGGGGCGGCCTCGACCGGCTGTGGTGCTGCGGCAGCGGCCGGCGCGAAACTCTGGACCGGCGCGGGTGCGGCCAGCGCCGTGCCGCCCTGCATCAGGCTCATCTGCTGCGCAAACAGCGACTGCATCACCTGCAGCTGGGACTGCATCAGAGCTTCGAGGGTACCGGGTGCGGCAGAGAGCGGATTGGCAAGCGGCGGAGCGCTGATCATCACCGGCTGTGCGGCAGCCTGAACCGGTGCCGGTGCGGCTACTGCGGCGGGGGCTGCAGCAACAGCGGCAACAGGTGCGGCCTGCGCCGGCATTTCGCGGTCCAGATGGCGGGCAAGATCGGCGATCGACGGGATGTTGCTCAGCAACTCGCGGAACGAGATCTTGACCTTGTATTCGCGCTCCACCTTCTGAGCGAACTGGCCGATCAGCAGTGAATCGAAGCCAAGTTCGAGGAAGGTCGCAGCAGTCTCGTTCGCACTGAGCGACTCACCCGAGATGTCGCTCAAAATCCGAAGCAGCGAGGCTTCGAGAACAGGAACACGATCGACAACGGAAGAAACGGTCATGGATTTACTCTCACCGGTAGGTTGCGTTTGCAGTTCTTGAACTCCGGCGACGGATGCCGTCACCGCAGCGGGGGCTGATACGGTTGCTGGTTGGGCTTGTACGGGGGCAGTTGTTGCTGCCCGCCGTGTGGAAGGAGGCGCATCGACCCAATGGCGCTTGCGCTGGAAGGGATAAGTCGGCAGGTGCGTTTTGCTGCCGCCATGCGACCATGCCTGCCAGTCGATATTGCAGCCGGCCATCCAGAGCTTGCCGACGGCTTCGCCGAGCGTTTCGGCTGCAGCGTCGGCGCGGTCATGTTCCGGCAGCGACTGGATGATCGTCGCAACGCCTTCCTTTGGCAGCGTCTGCGATGCGAAGGTCGAGAGCGCCCGGCCGGGGCCGATTTCCATCAGCACCGGCTTGACGCCGCGGCACAGCGTTTCGAGACCGGCCGAGAAACGAACTGTTTCGCGGCAGTGGCGTGCCCAATAGTCCGGGGACGTACCGCGTTCGCCGGTCTGCCAGTCGCCGGTGACGCAGGAGATGTAAGGCAGYGTCGCCGTGCCGTAGGTCACCCGCGCCGTCTCGTCACGCAGCGCATCGGCGGCATTGTCCATCATCGCCGAATGGAAGGCATGCGAGGTGTGAAGGCGGCTATAGGCGATCCCAGCCCCGTCGAGCGAGGCGCAGACGGCATCGACGGCTGTGAAGGTGCCGGAGATGACGCAGAGCTTCGGCGCATTGACGGCAGCGATCTCGACGCCTTCGCGAAGATAGGCCGAGACCGTATCGACATCGGAGCGGACCGAAACCATGGCGCCATGCGGCTGGTTCTGCATCAGTCGCCCGCGGGTGGCGACCAGGCGAAGGCCGTCCTCGAAGGAGATGACGTTGGCAAGCGTTGCGGCGACGAACTCGCCGACGCTGTGGCCGATCATCGCGAAGGGGCGCACGCCGCGGCTCATCCAGAGGCGGGCCAGCGCATGTTCGACGAGATAAAGGCAAGGCTGGGCGATCTGCGTCTCGCGCTGCTCGTCCATCATCGCCTGCGTCACCGCACCGGAATGGCAGATATATTCGCGCAGATCCGCATTCAGCGACATCTTCAACAGCTCGGCGCCGCGGTCGATCCAGCGGGTGAATTCGGGCTCGCGGCTATAGAGCGCTGCACCCATGCCGACATATTGCGCACCCTGCCCCGGAAACATGAAGGCTATCGGCGGTGCCGTGTCTTCGGCTACCATCGAGGTATAGCGTTCCGACTTCAGCCGCTCGATCGCATCGTCGCGGCTGCCGGCAGCGAAAGCGCTGCGGTGATTGAAAGTGCGGCGGCCGCTCTGCAGCGTGTGGGCGACATCGGCGAGCGCCGTGTCCGGGTGGGTTTCAAGATGCGCGTGCAGCTTGCCGCGCATCGCCGAAAGCGCCTCCGGCGAACGGGCCGAAAGCGGGATGATGAAAGGTCCCTCCGCCGGCACCGTCTCGGCAACCGGGGCTTCCTGCAGGACGACGTGAACATTGGTGCCGCCGACGCCGAAGGCGCTGACACCGGCGCGGCGCGGCGTCTCGGAGACCGGCCAGTCAGCCGTCTCGCTCAGAATATAGAACGGGCTGTTGGCAAGATCGATGCGCGGGTTCGGCGCCCGGAAATTCGGCATCGCCGGGATCTTGGCATTCTTCAGCGCCAGAGCCGTCTTGATCAGGCCGCAGACACCGGCTGCCGCATCGAGATGGCCGACCGTTCCCTTGACCGATCCGAGCGCGACATTGCGCCGGTGCCCGGCAATCCCGGAAAAGGCTTCGCTGAGGCCGCCGAATTCGATCGGATCGCCAAGCGGCGTGGCCGTGCCGTGGCATTCGATATAGCCGATCGTTTCCGGATCAACACCGGCATTGGCGATCGCTGAGGAGATGACATTCGCCTGACCGGCGATGCTCGGTGCCGTGAAGCCGACCTTCTCCGAGCCATCATTGTTGACGGCATAGCCGCGGATGACGGCGTAGATGTCGTCGCCGTCGCGCTGGGCATCTTCCAGACGCTTCAGCACCACGACGCCCGCGCCGCTGCCGAATACGGTGCCGGTGGCATCGGCATCGAACGGGCGGCAAACGCCGTCGGCGGATACCATGCCGCCTTCCTGGTAGATGTAGCCTCGCTTCTGCGGCAGCGTGATCGACACGCCACCTGCCAGCGCCATGTCGCAGCTATAGGTCAGAAGGTTCTGGCAGGCCTGGGATACGGCGAGTAGCGAGGTCGAGCAGGCCGATTGCAGCGAGAAGGCCGGACCATGCAGGTCGAGCTTGTAGGCGATGCGTGTCGCCAGCGCATCGTTCAGCGAGCCAACGATCTGCTGGTAGAAGCCGATCTGGTAGTTCGAGGTCATTTCCTCGGCCGTCGCCCGGTCGCGGAGAATGTTGTTGATCAGATAGGTCGACATCGAAGCGCCAGCAAAAACGCCGATCAGGCCGTCATAGGCGGCCGGATCATAGGCCGCATCCTCGAGCGCTTCCCAGCAGATTTCCAGGAAGATCCGGTGCTGGGGGTCGGTAACGGCGGCTTCCTTCGGAAACATCCCAAAGAACTCGGCATCAAACATGTCGACATCGGTCAGGTTCGGCCGTGCCGGAACGAAATTCGGAAGAGCCCGCTCTTCGTCCGTGAACGAATCCTCGAGTTCTTCCGGCGTCAATTTGGAAAAGGCATTCCGGCCGGATGTTACTAGCTGCCACAACGCATCGACGTTCTTGGCCCCTGGAAACCGTCCCGACATCCCGACAATTGCGATCTGCCCGGCATCCTGCAAGGCTTCGTCAGCATCGCCCCCGCGATCCCCCATCATTTCGTATTCCTCCGGAAGCGAGCCATATTGTTGCGCTGTTGCTCGGCGCGCTGGGCTGCGGCGGTTCCCCGGGCCGAACTGTCGAGTTTGCCGTCCAGGAACCGGGACAGTTCCCGGATCGTCGAATGTTTGAAGAGCAGGACGACCGGGATCGCCCGGCCGAGTTCGGCCTCGATCCGCGCATGAACCTGCATGAGCTGCAGCGAGGTGCCGCCGAGATCGAAGAAATTGGTGTCGGCATCGACCGGCTTGTTGCCGAGCGCCTCGCGCCACAGCCGCGTCAGCATCGCCTCGCCGCCGCTCTTGGCGGTCAGGTCGAGACTGCCGGGGACGGCTTCGGGCGGCGGTGCGAGCAGCTTCGAGCGGTCGATCTTGCCGGAGCGGGTGAGCGGCATCTCATCGATGACGACAATAGAATTCGGGATCATGAAGGCAGGCAGCCGGCCGCGTAAAGCCGCCATCACGTCCCGCGTCAGCTCCTGGTCCCTGCCCCGCAGATCCTCGCGCGGGCAGAGATAGGCGATCATCTGCTTCAGTTCCGGCCCCATCACCTGGCAAACAACGGCCGCCTCAGCGAGCCTGGTATCGCTGCGCAGCGCGGTCTCGATCTCGTCGAGCTCGATGCGCTTGCCGTTGATCTTGACCTGCCGGTCGCGGCGGCCGCGGAAATAGACCATCCCATCGGCGTCCATCGTGCCGAGATCGCCGGTCAGATAGCAGCGCACCGGGCCGTCGCGCGTATCGACGATGACGAAACGCTCGCGTGTCAGCTCAGGGCGGTTGAAATAGCCGAGCGCCAGACCATCGCCGCCAATCGCGATCTGCCCTTCCGTTCCGTAGGCGACTTCGCGGAGCTCGTCGTCGAGAATGCGGATCTCGGTATGGGCGATCGCCTTGCCGATCGGCAATTCCGAGCCCTTGAAGTCGGCAGGGATCGAATAGGCGGTGACGAGAACAGTCGCTTCGGTCGGTCCATAGACATTCGAGACGCGGCAGTTCGGATGCGACTGCATGAAGCGCAGCGAATGGGTGACCGAGCCGACATCGCCGCCATAGATGACATGGCGCAGCGACTGCATGCGCTCCTGCCCGTAGTCGGCCATGAGATTGAAGAGACCCGGCGTCGAGGCGTGGAAGGTGACGCCATGCTCTTCGATCAGCTCGCAGAGGCGGCTGACCGAGAAATTGACATCCAGCATGCCGACCAGCTTGCAGCCGTTCAGCAGCGCGCTCCAGATTTCCAGCATCGATGCATCGAAGGAGATCGTCAGCGCATGCAGCACCACATCCTTGGTGGTGAGGATGTTGTGGCGCTGATCGAGGATCAGATTGCTGAGGCCGCGATGCGGGACGACGACGCCCTTGGGCCGGCCGGTCGAGCCGGAGGTAAACATGACATAGGCGGCATCGCAGCCGCAGGGCTGGCCGGCCGGCTGAGCGGCAGGGCGCGCGGCCGAAGCGTCGGCGATCGCCGCGCGGGCATCCAGCGTCTTGGTCTCGAGACCCGGGATCAGCGCCAGCTTCGGAACCGAGGACGTCTCGGCGAAGACGATCTTCGGCGCGCATTCGGCAATGACATAATCGAGGTGTTCGGCCGGATAGGCCGGATCGAGCGGCAGATAGGCGGCACCTGCCTTGAGAATGGCCAGCATGCAGACCACGGTTTCGAGGCTGCGGGGAAGCAGCAGCCCGACGACATCGCCGCGCACCACGCCGCGCTCCTGGAGCATGACGGCGAGCGCATCCGAAATGGTATCGAGCTCGCCATAGCTCAGCTGGCTGTTGCCGAAAACCAGCGCGGTAGCGGCCGGATTTCTGAGTGCATGGCCGCGGACGATCGCCGGCAGTCCGCGATCCCTGTCGTAGTGGCCGATGTCCTGCGTCTCGGCCGTTTCTGTGTAAGCAAGGCCCGTCATCGCCTTTTCCCCTTCATACCCCGCTGGCGGGTGTCTGCTGAGCGGCATCCGTGAGCCGACCTTCCCATTTCACAGGGATTCCGCCAGATGATCATTGGGATGAAATCGGCGCCATCTGGCGGTAGAGGGTGTAGAGGAGTGGCCGCAAAGGGCTAGGCGGCCGCACCGGACCTAGCCGAAAGAATTAGGTTTGCCGCTGGTGGCAAAACGCAGCGGGAGCGGCATCTCTGCCGCTCCCGCTATCCATTTCTGGTGCTGTTGACCTGTTATCCAAGCTGCCGCTCAGGGCAGCCCGTAGACATGCACGTAATCGACGAACATATGAGACGGATCGGGTGCACTGGCTTTCGTCACATTATCGACGAGACCGAGGTTGAGCAGCACATACATCGGCTGTTGATGCTCGGGCCGCGTCTCGGTCTTCCAGACCAGTTTCCTGTCGAAATACATGCGGATGTATTTCGGGTCGATCTTTACGCCATAGGTATGGAAGTCGCCGGGCTTGGCCTTCAGGAAGGCGTTGATCCGCGAGAATTTCGAATAATGCTCGCCGGTCTTGTACCAGACATGCACGGTCGACGAATAACCGTCCGGCTTGTCGCCGTAATATTCCATGACGTCGATCTCGGCCGTCGATTTCGAGCGGTCCTTGCCGATCAGCCAAAAGGCCGGCCACAGACCGGGACCGGTCGGCAGCTGGGCGCGCGTTTCGAAATAGCCGTATTGCTGCGCAAAGCCGTTGCCTTTTGGATCAACCGAGGCAAGCAGCCCCGATCGCCATTCGCCCTCGCCGTCCTTCGAGGACTCGATGCGCAGCACACCATCATCGATGGTGAATGGGAAGCCCTCCTTGGGATTGGCAAAGCGCGCCCCGCCAAAATCTCCCGACCACGGCGTATGCGCAATCCAGCGCGTTCCCGGCCCCCAGGCCGAGACGCTGAGATCGTCGAACTCGTCGGCGAAGGTGATCTTCATCTTGTCGAGGTCGAGAGCGTCGCCCGTATCGCCGGACGCCGCGTCGTCTGCAAAGATCGGTGCCGCCGTGGTTGCAGCGAGCGCAGCCGCGCACATGGCCAGCAGCAACGGACGCCGCCCGCCGGTCAAATGCTCGTTGCGAGATGTCTTGAATATATTGAACATGGCGCAACGATAGGCAGACCCTGAAACCGGGTGAAGAACCACGTTCGGCCGAGCCCCTGCCCGAAAGAAGTAGCCGCGGGCGTAAATACGCGGTGCTTTCCTGCATGCTACTGTTTCTGAAAATAGGGCTGGGCAACGACTTCCATGCACTTTCAGATCATGGGATTTCTGACGTTGGTATTGGGCGCGGCGGCACTTTACATGCCGCCGGTCTGGTCGTTCCTGCTGATCTTCGTTTCGACCGTCTTCGGTTCTGCCGCCGCCTTCAACCTGTCGGGTCTCGGCGGCGCATCTGTTCTGGTTCCCAATCTCTTCTTGGTCTTCTTCTTCATCCGCGTGCTGATGAGCTGCGGCGAAGGCCGGATCCTGGCAGCCTTTGCACCCTCCAGGATCGGATTCTATCTCCTCGCGCTGACAGTCTTCGGGCTGGTCACCGCCGTCTTCTTCCCGCGGCTGTTCCAGGGCATGGCCGAGACGATGATCGTCGAGCGCCAGGTCGGCGCGCGCAGCTTCATCGCGCTGCAGCCGCTGCGCTTCTCGTCCAACAATATCACCCAGTCAGTCTATGCCGTCGGTGGGCTGCTCTGCTTTGCCTGCACCTTTGCCTGGTTCCGCCGCGAAGGCATCGCCACCTCGCTGGTTACCGCGCTGATCGTGACGACCGTGGTCGACCTCTCCTTCGCCGTCGCCGATATCATCACCTATTACTCGCATACCGAATGGTTGATGAGCTTCGTGCACACCGCAAACTACGCGCTGCTGACCGCCTCGGAAAAAGGCGGACTGAAGCGTATTTCCGGAACCTTCCCGGAAGCATCCGCCTTTGCCGACTATACGCTGGTGCTGTTTGCCGCCGTCTCCAGCCTCTGGCTGGATGGCGTGCGCAAGAAGATCACCGGTATCCTCTCTCTGGCGCTGCTTACCTCGCTGCTGCTCTCGACATCGGCAACCGCCCTCGTCGGCGTCGCGGCAATCATGCCGTTCCTGCTGATCCGGGCGATCCGCGGCCGCCACGCACTGGCGATCACCCTCGGTGCTGCGGCCTTGCCGCTTCTGGCGGTCATTGTTGTTGTCGCGCTTCCCGATCTCGCCACCGGCCTGCATGACTTCCTCGACGAAATGGTCCTCTCAAAGGCCGACAGCCAGTCGGGCCGCGAGCGGTTCATGTGGAATTCGGTCGCCTACGAAAGCTTCGTCAATACCTATGGCTTCGGCGCCGGACTGGGCAGCGCCCGCGCATCGAGCTTCGTGCTCGTGCTGTTGTCGAACCTCGGCGTTGCCGGGACGGCGATCTTCGTAATCTTCTCGCTCGCCGTCGTGCTGGCACACTTGCCGCAGCATGATGCCGAACGTCCGGAGGATATCGCCGCCGTACGCGCCGCCAAGCTGGGCTTCTTCGCGGTGCTGGTGACGGCCACCATCTCGGGCACCGTCTACGATCTCGGCCTCACCTTCTATATCCTCGCAGGTAGCGTCGCAGCCCTGACGCTGCCGCGGGCGCTGAACCGCCCGGCACAGACCGCACCGGCCTTCCGCTTCCGAAGCAGCCAGGACGCAGCACAGGCTCACTCATGAAAATCGTCGTCTTCAACGTCAAATACAGTGAGAACCTTGGAGACGGCCTGCTGGCCGACTGCATCGAAACCACGTTGCGCGCCGAAGGCATAGAGGTCGAGACGCTCGATCTGGCCGGCCGCACCGCCGTCGGCACCAGCAGGAACCGCAGCCTGATCCTCAATATCCTGCGCCACCTCCCCGCACGGCTGCGACGCGCCGTCGTCACGAAGGCACTGGCCAAACAGTTGCGCGAAAGCAGCCGCATCTGGGACGCGAAGATCGCGGCCGCCGATGCCGTCATTCTCGGCGGCGGCAATCTGTTTCAGGACGACGACCTGAACTTTCCGCTGAAGGTCGGCACGCTGCTCGATTGCGCTGCACGGCAGGGAAAGCCCCTTGCCATCTATGCCGTCGGCGTCGGCCCGCACTGGTCAGAACCGGCAAAACGCCTGTTCCGGCGGCTGCAGGACACCCGCCTTGCACATCTCTCCGTCCGCGACGGCTTCGCCTATCGCAACTGGCTGGAATATTTCCCCTCAGGCCCGGTGCCGCAGATCGAGCCCGACCCCGGCCTGCTCGCCGCAAGCCTCGTTTCCGGGGATCTTCCTGCCGTCCATAAATCCGTCGGCCTCTGCGTCACCGAGCCGAAGATCCTGGCACGACACGCTTCGCGCCCGGCGCTCTCCATTCCGTTGACCACGGTCTCCGATTACCGCGACCTCATCAGCCATCTGACCGGCGCCGGTTACCGCGTCACCCTGTTTTCGAATGGGGCCGGCGAAGACCAGAAGCTGGCTGAAACCGTGCTGTCGTCCTGCAGGGCTGCCGGTATCGGCACCGCCGGGACGCTGCGTCTGGCCGACCGCCCGCGCGATCCGCAGCAGCTGCTGGCGATCCTCAGGCAAAACAGTGTCATCGCCGCCCACAGGCTGCATGCCTGCATCGCCGCACACGCCATGCGTATCCCGGCGGTGGGCCTTGCCTGGGATGGCAAGGTCGAGGGCTTCTTCCGTGAAATGAACCGCTCCGGCGCTTTCGCCGCCGCTGGAACCAGCCCCGCCGGGATTGCCGCAATGGTCATGCGCGCAGATCAGGAAGGGCTCTCTTCCGAGGTCCATCACGAACAAGTGACTGCGACCAGGTCCGCACTAACGAATGTGTGCGCGACTTTATTTGGGCTGAACCGGCCAGACACGATTTCCCGCTCCAAAAAACGTAATAAATTGGTACATAACGTATAAAAATGAGATTTATTCTGCACCAATATTGAAAATAACCATTCCGGCAAATCTATCCTCTTCAACAATCCCGATTCCGAGACAACATGAAATATTCATGTTACGATGTGCTCATATTTAATGGTTAACAGGTGTCTAAGGGGAAATAAAACCACGAAGTTTGCTGGAGGCGGGGCGTGGCGATATACGAAGGGTCGGACCACGAAAATCTTGGGCTGGTCAGAATACAGGGGCAAAGATTCACGTTATCGGGCGGTTCTCACCGCGCGTATGACGACGGCGATATTGTATTCGACCCCGAAGCCCGGAAGGCGGCGCTGCTTATTCTTGTAAGCGGCTGGGCCGTGTCCTGCAAATCGCTGCCGAACGGCACCCGCGTCGTGCTCGAATTCATCCTTCCCGGCGACATCATCTGGACGCCATCGGTAGCGACCGCCCGGGAAACGATCGAAGCCATTTCCCATGTCCAATTCTATGAGCTGAGCGGCCATGTTCTGGCCCGCTATCTCGACAGCAACACCGGCCAGAACATCATTCTCTCCGAGATGATGCGATGTCATGCCCGCATGTCCGAGCGCCTCGCCAATGTCGGCCGCCGCGATGCGCTGGCCCGCACGGGACACCTTCTTCTCGAGCTCGCAGCGCGCATCGGACCGGACCGCAAGCGGCCGGGCCTCGATGGCTTCCTGTGCCCCCTGACCCAATCCGATATCGGCGATGCCGTCGGCCTCTCCACGGTGCATATCAACCGTGTCCTGAAGGATCTTCGGGTCAATGGACTACTGTCGTTTAGAAACGGGACCGTCGAGTTTCTCAATCGTAGAAAGCTCGAAGAACTTGTTGAATTCGACGATAGTTACCTCGCTACACAACCGCAGATAATTCCGAGATAAAGTGATAGTTCAAAGTAATTAGTCGCCCATTTCTGGGCTAATTATTTCAGACGCTGATATTTTAACAGAACATTAACCTATGTTAATGCCGCCTCATTTGGCTTCCTCCATATTTACATACAAGAGATCAATTCCGGAGCCATGGAATTCAAACAGACATAGCACCTAGTGCTAAGTAATAATTCTCGGGCTTACTTCTCTTACACGTTTAGTATTGAGTTCAACCAATGTAGGGGCGTGAAATGGAAGGTCTAACAACATCGAGTGAGCAGATCAGATCTGATACAGCTCACCTCATCTCTCTTCGCACATCCGATTCCATGAGACATTATCAGGTTTCCTCCCGGGCAGATTCCCAGGAAGAGCTGATGGATTATGTCCTGCTGCTGGATCCCCGCTCGCTGCAGAGCGAGTGCCTTTCCAGAAGCCTTTCCGAATACGATGAGGATCTCAAGGTCATCACTGCGACCTCGATCGAGGAGTGGCAGCGCAAGCGCATGCGGTTCGAACCGGCGCTGATTCTGTACATGATCGGCGGAAAGCATGTCTCCGAACCGGATGTCAGCGACAAGATTGCCAAGCTGGCGCAGAAATTTCCGTCCGTACCTGTCATCGTCGGCGCAGAGGGCGACGAAATCCAGCAGGTGCTGAAGGCACTGGAATGTGGCGCCAAGGGCTACATCCCCGCGAATATCGGCATCGGCGTTGCCGCCGAGGCAATCGCTCTGGCCCGTGCCGGTGGCGTTTTCGTTCCGGCGAGCAGTCTGCTCGCCGCCAAGGAGATGATCACCTCAAGCACGACGGCAGCGAAATGCGGCGATCATTCCTTCACGCCACGCGAAATGTCGGTGGCGGATGCACTTCGCCGCGGCAAGTCGAACAAGATCATCGCTTACGAGATGAACCTCTGCGAAAGCACAGTCAAAGTGCATATTCGCAATATCATGAAGAAGCTGCACGCGACCAACCGGACGGAAGTTGCCTACAAGATCCGCGAGTTCGCTCAATAATCTCCCATTCCTCCGAAGATCTAGCCGGAGCGCCAACGCGCTCCGGTTCTTTTGCGTGCCTGCTATCCGGCCTTCTGCACGAGGAGCCAGTTTCCCGGTCGCGTAAGGCTTTCGGCTAGGCTCCTACCCCCAATTGACGCCGGTCAGCGCCGATGAAGGCGCTAGGGCGCGCCACCGAACTCAACGATGATGGCACCGCTTCACTTGAGGGGATAATTATGCGCGTCGCGATCGTACATTACTGGCTCGTGTCCATGCGCGGCGGCGAAAAGGTCGTCGAAGCGCTCTGCGACATGTATCCGGACGCGGATATTTTCACGCTTGTCTATGATGAAAGCCGGATGTCGGAAACGATCAAGCGCCACAAGGTTACCTCCTCCTTCCTGCAGAAGATCCCCGGCGCCGTGAAGCACTATCAGTCGCTGCTGCCGCTGATGCCCTTTGCGCTCGAAAGCCTCGATCTCAGCGGCTACGACCTGATCATCTCCAGCGAGTCAGGCCCCGCCAAGGGCATCATCGCCCCGCCGCACTCGACTCATGTCTGCTACTGCCATTCGCCGATGCGCTATATCTGGGACCACTATCATGTCTATCGCGCCCGGGCCGGTCTCGCCTCGCGCATGATGCTGCCCGTCATGGCGCCGCTGCTCCGGTCCTGGGATGTCAGCACCAGCCTGCGCGTCGACCGCTTCGTCGCCAACTCGCATCACGTCAAGGCGCGTATCGGCAAATATTACGGCCGCTCGGCGACGGTCATCCACCCCCCCGTTGCCGTCGACGACTATGCCGTCTCCGACGACATCGGCGACTTCTACCTCTGCGCCGGGCAGCTCGTGTCCTACAAGCGCATCGACCTTGCCGTGCGCGCCTTCACCAATATGGGCCGCAACCTCGTCGTCATCGGCGAAGGCAAGGAGCTGGCGGCACTGAAAGCGATTGCCGGCCCGACCGTCACCTTCCTCGGCCGCACGCCCTTCCCGGTGATGAAGGAAAAACTTGCCCGCTGCCGCGCCCTGATCTTCCCCGGCGAAGAGGATTTCGGCATCGTTCCCGTCGAAGCCATGGCCAGCGGCCGGCCGGTCATCGCCTTCGGCAGCGGCGGCGCGCTTGAAACGGTGGTGCCGGGCCTGAGCGGCATGCTCTTTAACGAACAGACACCGGAAGCCATCATCGACGCCGTGGAAAGCTTCGAGGCGCAGGCCGCGATGTTCGACCCGCAAGCCATCCGCGCCCACGCCGCCCGCTTCAGCACCCGCAATTTCAAGCTTGGCATGGAGCTGATCATCCAGGAGGAACTGCGCGCCCGCAAGGCCGCCGCCCTGCAGCCCGCCCCCCACGGCGAAGCCCGCCGCTTCCCCTTCGACACGGTCTTCCCGGTACCGGCCCCGGAGACCGACCGGGTGCACTAGGCCCCCATATCCCGATCCTCACGCCATATGACCACCGCACGGAAAGCGTGACTCCCTGCGCGGAACAACAAATAGGATGCTCCGTTTCTCCCCCGCAAACCGAGCTAAGGAGAAATACAATGTACAAGGTTCTACTTGTCTCCAGCGCACTGGCGCTGTCGTCCCTGGCCACGAATGCGCTGGCTGACGGTGCGGTCACCGGCGCTGCCGGTGGTGCCGTGACAGGTGCGATTGTCGGCGGCCCGATCGGCGCTGCCGTGGGTGGTGTCGCAGGCGCCGTCGCCGGTGCCGTGATCGATCCGCCGCCGCGCGAAGTCGTGACCTATGTCGAGGCCCAGCCCGCTCCGCCGCAGGCCGTCATCGTTCAGCAGCCGATCGTCGTCGGCAAGCCGCTGCCGGCCGAAGTACAAGTCGTTCCGGTGCCGGAGAACCCGAAATACGCCTATACGGTAGTCAACAACCAGCGTGTGATCGTCGAGCCCGAGACGCACCGCGTCGTGCAGGTGATCCAGTAACGCGAAGGCCTAAGCTGGAAACAGAAAAGCCGCCCTCAACCCGGGCGGCTTTTTTTGCTTGTGGCGCGGAAATCAGACCTTCAATTCCCGCCGCTCGCGCTCGGTGACGACCGAGAGGTCGATGACCTTCTGCAGGTTGGCGGCATGGCGGAAGTTGGGATCCGGCTGGACGCCGGTCATCACCGCTTCGGCGAAACGCTGATAGTTTGTCGGAACCGCGGGAACCTCGATATCCTTCCAGGTCGCCGTCTCGACATCGTCTCCGAAGCAGCCGCGCAGCGACGAGCCGTTCGGATTGTGATTGACCTCGAGGCTGCCACGCTCGCCGTAGATACGCAGTTTCAGCTCATTCAGATGCCCGGTCGCCCAGCGGCTGGCATGCACGACCCCGAGCGCGCCATTGGCGAAATCGACCGACATGGTAAAACTGTCATTGGCATCGAGCATATATTCGCCGATCTGGCCGCCCGGCGCCTTGTTGAAGGTCTTCAGGCGGGCAAAGACATGGTCGATATCGGTCGCCGCACCATAGGCCGCGAAGTCGAGAATGTGGATGCCGACATCGCCGAGCACGCCGTTCGAGCCGTGGCCGGTCGAAAGGCGCCAGAGCCAGGTCGATTCCGTGCGCCAGTCGCCCCAGGCGCGCGACACCAGCCAGCTCTGCAGATAGGACGCCTCGACATGCTTGATAGTGCCGAGCTCGCCAGCCAGCACCATTTCGCGGGAGCGCTGCAGCGGCGCGACATTGCGGTAGGTGAGGTTCACCATGTTGATGACGCCGGCGGCTTCCGCAGCCTCCGTCATCTCCAGCGCCTTCGGATAATTCTCCGCCAGCGGCTTTTCGCAGAAGACGTGCTTTCCGGCGGCGATCAGCGCCATGGTCGTCGGGTGGTGGATTCTGTCGGGCGTCACATTGGTCGCCGCATCGAATTCGCCCCAGGCGATCGCTTCGTCGAGGGTCAGGAAACGCTTTTCGATGTTGAACTTGTCGGCGAATGCCGCAAGGCGGACGGTGTCGGTATCGACAGCGCCGACCACCGTCACGCCGTCAATGCGGGTGAAGTGGTCGAGCTGGTTTTTCGCCATCACGCCCGTTCCGAGAACGAGTAGTCGCATGGATGTTCCTCAGCGGTAACCGGCTTCGCCGGCCTGGTGCAGTCTCGGGCCGCGTTCTTCGATCGGCTCCAGGGCCTTCTCAACCGGCACATTTGGGGCATCGTGGATGGCAGTCAACGCGCCAGCCGGGTTATGCGCCCATTTTACGCCGTTGATCAGCACCTTCTTGACGTTGGCGTCGTGATAGGTCGGATAGGTCTCGTGGCCCGGGCGGAAATAGAAGATATTGCCGGCGCCGCGGCGCCAGGTCATGCCGGAGCGGAACACTTCACCGCCCTGGAACCAGGAGATGAACACCGTTTCCAGCGGCTCCGGAACGGAAAACTGCTCGCCATACATTTCCTCGTTCTCGAGGACGAAATTCTCATCCAGACCGGCGGCAATCGGATGGCGCGGGTTGATCACCCACAGCCGCTCGCGCTCACCCGCCTCGCGCCATTTCAGCGCGCAAGGCGTGCCCATCAGCCGCTTGAAGATCTTCGAGAAATGGCCGGAATGCAGAACGAGAAGACCCATGCCCTCCCAGACGCGCTTGGCAACGCGCTCGACCACCTCGTCGGACACCGCGCCGTGATCCTTGTGGCCCCACCAGAGCAGCACGTCGGTCTCGTCGAGGCGCGACTGCGGCAATCCATGCTCGGCTTCCTGTAGCGTCGCCGTCGTCGCGTTGATCGCCGGGTCGCTGTTCAGCGCCTTGGCAATCGTCGTGTGCATCCCTTCCGGGTAGATACCCCTGACAATCTCGTTGGTATTCTCGTGAATATTCTCTCCCCAGACGACGGTACGAATGGCCATTGCCGGTGCTCCTCTAGGCTTCGGGGGTTGTCAAAACGGGCGGGTCGAGAAGAATTCAAAGCGCTTTGGGAAATTGAACAAACCTGCGCCTCGCCTCCTCCAAGTCACAAGAAGACATAGACCTTTGGCCGCGATTTGACAAAGGGGAAAATTAGCCGCCGGGGCATGCCGCGGAACGGCAGCTCAAGCCCATGAAAATCAATGGGAAACCGATTTGGAAAACAGATTGACGACGAGAACGCCCGATATGATGAGACCAAGCCCGATCATCGCCGGCAGGTCGAGACGCTGCTTGAAATAGACTAGTCCGACCGCCGAAATCAGCACGATTCCCAAAGCGCTCCAAATGGCATAGGCGATGCCGACGGGGATCGATTTCAGCGTCAGCGACAGCAGATAGAAGGCCGTCGCATAGCAGACGACAAGCACCGCGCTCGGCAGCAGCTTGGTGAACTGCTGCGACATCTGCAGCGCCGTCGTGCCGATCACTTCGAGCACGATCGCAAGGAAAAGCAGCGCATAGACGGCAGCCGGGCTCATGATCTTCTACCCCTGGAATTATCGCTTGGTCAGTTCGGTCAGGCGCGCGATCAGCGCCCGGCGCTCGGCAAGCCCGAGATCGTGGCTCTCGGTCGTATCGGAGAGCCAGAGGCCATCGGCCGCAAAGCGAACGATCTGCGCATCGACGGAAGAATCCGTGCCGACATATTCGTCGGCGCGCGCCTGCACCCATTCGCGCCAGCGCTGGCGAAGCCGAGGCTCGGCGAGCATCGCAATCGTCACCTGCGCCCAGTGCCGTGATTCGTCGCGATCGCTCTGGATATCGGCGACGGCCAGCAGATAGGCGCGGGTGAAGCGGCCGTGCGAGACCGCATCGCGGCGCATCAGCTCCTCGATATCGGCGTCGAAGCGTTCCAGCAGACTTTCGAACAGTGCATCGAGCAGCGCATTCTTCGTCGGGAAATGATGCAGCAACCCACCCTTGCTGACGCCCGAGGCGCCCGACACCGCATCCAGCGTCACCGACGCCATGCCGCTCTCCGTCGCCAGACGTGCGGCGACATCCAGCAGCTGCCTGCGGACGAGTTCGGGTTGTTTCTTGCGGTGATGTGCGAGTGCCATGCATTCTAAAAATACCGTCTGGACGGTTTTGTCAATTAAAATCGATGTGGAGCGTTGGTATCGCAGGCGTTTGGACGAAATGCCGCGCCTTGGTCTTCCCGTGTTGCGCGCCGATGCGTGCCGGTGCATGAAGACTGCGGGGTATCGAGGGATGGTTCAGTGACGGAAGAGGCGATCACGCTTTATCAGGCGATCGGTGGCGACGAGACGGTCAAGGCTTTGGCGCATCGCTTTTACCAGCTGATGGATACGCTGCCGGAGGCCAGGCACGTGCGTGGCGTTCACCCTCCGAGCCTGACGGGCAGCGAGGAGAAGTTCTACGAATATCTGACCGGCTATCTCGGCGGCCCGCCGCTTTACACCGACAAGCGCGGCCATCCCCGCCTGCGCAGCCGCCATTTCGTCGCCGAAATCGGCCCCGCCGAGCGTGACGAGTGGCTGCTCTGCTTCCGCTGGGCGATGGACGAGACCATCGCCAATCCCAAACTTCGCGACCTCATCTGGCCGCCGATCGAGCGGCTGGCCTTCCACATGCAGAACAAGGAATAGCGCCGACATGATCAGCAACAACAGCATCGCGACGTTCTTTTTCCTCTTCGCCGGCCTCTTCGGCGTCGCAGGCGTCGGCTTGGCCGCAGTCGCGGCCCATGGCGGCGGCGATGCCAGCCTCGCGGCCTCGGCGTCTGCCATGTGCCTGGCGCATGCACCCGCCCTTCTCGGCCTCGCACTCGCAGGCGAGAAGCTCAAAACCGCCTGGCTGGCCGGTTTGCTGATGATCATCGGCACCGCCCTCTTCGCCGGCGATCTCGTCTCCTTGCGTTTCGCCGGCCACGGCCTGCTTCCTTACGCTGCCCCAACCGGCGGCTGGGCGATGATGCTCGGCTGGCTGGCCATTTCCGTCGGCGGCTTCCTGCGCCGGCCGGTCCGGTGAACGGCGTCACCATCCGCAACGCCCGCGCCGGCGAGCTCGAAGCGCTGCGCGCCATCGAAATGGACGCGGTGGCCGCGCTTATCGACGCCGGTGTCCCCTTTTCCGGCGAGCCGCACCCGTTATCCTCGGAACAGCTTGCCGCCTATCTCGCGGATGGTCTGTTGATCGTGGCCGCCGGCGCGGAGGACACGCCGGTGGGTTTCGTTGCGGCGGAGGAGATCGGCCGCATGCTTTACATCGCCGAGGTCGACGTGCTCCGCCGCTTGCAAGGCAGGGGCATCGGACGGTTGCTGATACAGGCTGCGATCGATGCAGCGCGAAGCCGCGGCCTATCCGCCGTGGCGCTGACGACAGACCGGTTCGTGGTGTTCAATTATCCGTTCTACCGATCGCTGGGCTTCGTGGAGCCTGAGGCCGGACATATGCCTGCGGGTCTGCGGGCGATCCTCGACGCTGAGGTCGCGAACGGCATGGATCCTGAGAGGCGTGCGGGTATGGTGCTGCGGCTTCCGGGTATTTGATTTTAACTCGGCGCCCCTCATCCCCGGCGCAACGAGTTACACGCATCTCAGACCTGACAACGGACCTTCGTCATTTCGCCTTTTCATAGGCGTCGAAGAGATCGGTTACCAGAATCCCGTTGATCCGCATCCCGGTCAAATCGGCGTCTCTGATGTCAGAATTGGCCAATGTGGCACCGCTTATGGTCAATCGCGACAGGTTTGCATTGGTGACAGCCGCTCCAGACAGATTGACGTTATTAAAGCGCGCGGCTTGAAGGTTGACGTCGTCGAAATCAGCTTCGCCTAAATTGGTGTCGATGAATTTTGCTTTCGTCAGGACAGCATAAAATCGTGCGTCAGCGAGATAAACGCCATCGAAATTGGCGCCCGACATATCTGCCCGCTCGTAGCGCACCCCCTGCATTTGAGGGCCGTCAAAGGGATTGTTTCCTTGCTGATCAGTCATTGCCGTCTCCTCCAGCCGATCCTGATGACCATTCAGAGAGTGCATAGTTTTGGTGGAGCTTCAACACTCTCGATAAAAGCAAAACTTGTTGTTCTACTTTTTTTACAACGCCGCATAGCTCGCTGTTTCGCAGTACAGGCGTATCCGAAATCGACGAAAAACCGCCAACGCAACTTCTCGATAATCGCGCGAACCCCTCACCCCGAATGCGCCATGAACCGGCTGAGATAGGCAAAACTCGTCTGCGCGAATTCGAACGGTTTGCGCGGACTGTCGTGCTCGACCACCAGTGTCCGCGCGCCCTTCGCCAGCGCCAGCCGCCAGAGCGAAGGCCACATCAGCGTGCCGGCGCCGACATCGGCCCAGCCGTCCTCATCGGCGTTTGCCCCTTCGGGCGCCCGGTCCTTCACATGCGCCGAGACCAGCACCTTGGCATAGCGCTGCAGCCATTCTGCCGGATCGACGCCGGCGCGGGACATCCAGGCGATATCGGCCTGCCAGACGAGCGGGCTGCCGCGCGCCGCTTCGAACATCACCTCAAAGCCGTAGCGGGCGGTCGACAGCAGCGCAAAGCCCGCCGTCATGTTGTGATAGCCGATGGAAATGCCGTGCGGCCTGTATTGCTCCGCCAACCGCCCGAGTTCGGCGCCGAGCCGCTGCCAGCCGCCAGTGGTCTCCGGCGGCAGGAAACTTGAGGATTGCGGCACGAAGAGCTGGGTGATGCCGCAGGCCTGACAGGCCCCGGTGACCTGGCCGGGCTCGTCGCGCAGGAATTCGAAGCCGATATGGGCTGTCGGCGCCGTCAGCGCGTGCCGGGCAAGCGCCTCACCGAGATCATCGGCTTCGCGCAGATGATGACCGAGCGGCTCGACCGACTGGAAACCCGCTCTGGCGGCTGCCGAAAGCTGGGCATCGAGCGATCCGAGTTCACGCAGCGAGAAAAGTTGCAGGGAGAGGGTCGGCTTGGTCATTGTGACAGGATAGCACGGCAAGTGGGCTCGGCCATAGCGAACCCTTGCCCGGACAAACATGCCGCAGGGCCGGTTTTACGCCTCAGCGCCCCGGGATACGGGCGAACCGCAGCAGGTTGCCATGCGGATCATGGACGAAGAATTCCTCCATGTTCCACGGCCGGACATCGAGAGCCGTCAGCGTTGGTACGGCTTTTTCGGAATATTCCCGGTGCAGCGCGCCGATCCGGCCGCCTCGGAGATAGACGGCGCTGCTTTCGCAAAATGCACGATTGCCGGTCAGCCGGAAATGCAGCTCCATCTCCTGCCGGCGAACGATCAGATAGTCTGCCGTCTCATAGGTCGCGGCAAAGCCCAGCTGGTCGCGGTAGAAGGCCAACGTTTCCGCAATATCAAGCGACGGCAGGATCGGCAGAACTTCGATGCGCTGCGGATCGTCCATGTCTCAGATACCCTCGACGACGGTAAAACCTTCGAAAACTGGCGGCCCCTTGTACATCGCCTTGCGGTCACCGGCA
Organism: Rhizobium sp. 01N424; assembly: GCF_056399485.1. Classification (NCBI taxonomy): domain Bacteria; kingdom Pseudomonadati; phylum Pseudomonadota; class Alphaproteobacteria; order Hyphomicrobiales; family Rhizobiaceae; genus Rhizobium; species Rhizobium sp. 01N424. The sequence continues at coordinate 8,477 of NZ_JBFTRK010000021.1, read as the reverse complement.
TTGCGATGCGCAGCGCGAAAACTCTCGGACTTCGTCCAGTTCAGAAAGTCCTCTTCGCTCGCCCAAAGCGTATGCGAGGAAAACAGCGTATAGCCCTCTTCCACATTCGCCTTGCCGCGCAGCAGGCGGAACTCGACGAAACCGGGAACCGTGGACAGACTGGAATCGCGGTTGCGCCAGACATCCTCGAATTCGCTTTCCGATCCCTCGGTTACCTTGAAGCGGTTCATTGCGATATACATTGCGCCGTCCTCAGCCCTTGGCACGCTTGCCGCTTGGGAAAGCGACGACATTATTGCCGTTGGCGGCTTCGCGGCCAAGCGGCTTTTCCGGCTCCACGCCCGGCATCCGCGTTTCCCAGTAGGGAAATTCGGTGACATTGGGATAGTCGGCCTGGCGTTCTGCGTTCTTCATCAGGAGCTCGTAGAGTTCGGGCACAAGGCCGTCGCCGTTCTGTGCGGCCAGCTTGTGCAGGCCGATCATCATGAAGCCCTCAGGGCGCTGGTCTTTCATCGGGCGGTGTCTCGTTCGTTCATGGTGTTCAAGGCCCGCTCGAGGCTGGACTTGCTGCCGCTGCGCAGCGGGATGAAGGCCTTGCCGAATTTCTTGCAGCCGGTCTTCACGCGCACGCAAGCATCGTGGCTGATACAGTCGATCGGGCAGAACACGCAGTCGACCGAAGGCAGAACGGTGTCGATGCGGGAAACTGCCTCGCGAAGCCCGCCGTCGTGGTGGATCAGCTCGGCGCCGAAGCTGCTGGCGATTTCGCGAAGATGTGCCACCTGGCAATCCCGGCCGCCGACATAGAGAAAACTGCGGCCATCCAATTTGGATCGTCCGGACGGCTGCTGCGTCTGCGCTGCCGCATCCGCGCTGACGCGGATGTCCCGGTTAGATCCCTTCTTCGCCTTCCGAGCCATTTACCACCCGTTCGCTCGTTGATCGTCACACGATTCCAGTGTGCAAGCGGGACCTTATTAAACTTGATTTTTAGAGTAAAGTATAAAGTTGACTCTTTTGATCATATTTATTTCAGCGACCAGTGACCTGGACTTCCTGGGTGAATGTCCAGCTCGGCTTGCCCCATTCGGACGGCAGCGGCGGGAAGGGCGAAGCGCGCTGAACACCGGAGACAACCGCCTGATCGAGCTCGGGAATTCCTGAACTGCGGGCAACCGACAGGCCGCTCAGCGAGCCGTCGCCGCCGATCGTCAGGCGAACCCTGACACTCATCGACGCCCTCATCCGCTTGTATTCGGACGGCACCTTCACGGCGCGGCGAATGCGCGATTGCACCTTGCCCGGATAGTTGGCGACAGCAGCACTGCCTGCCCCGCCCGAGCTACCTGCAGAGCGTGAGTTCCGGTCGGCATTGGCGACTTCCTCGCCGTCGCTGGCCCCGCGGCGCGAATCCTGCTTGTTCTCGCCTTGCGATCCCACAGCCTTCTTCACCACCTTCTTCGGCGGCTCTTTCTTCTCGACCTTGGGCTTCTCGACCGGCTGCACCGCCTTCGGCTTGGCGATCGGCGTCGGCGTTTCCTCGGGCTGAACAGGATCGGGGAGCGCCTCGGCCGTCTCGACGGGCTCCACCGGCTTCACCTCTTCCGGGATCTCGGTCGCCATCGGCTGGACGACTGATGTCTCGGCCGGAACATTGGAGGTCAGAACCTCGGGCTCGGCAGCAGTCACCGTTTCAGGCGAAACGCGTGTGACTTCCTCAGTTGGCTGAACGGGCTGCGCTTCAACCGTCTGCGCCATCTCGGGCTGCACTTCGGTCGGCTGAACCTCCGTCGGCTGCACGGTTTCCGGCTGGACGCTTTCAGCGACCACCTCCTCCGGCTGCGGCTCGACCTGCAGATCGGGATCGCCAGCCGAGGCCTGGTCGGCTTCGGAATCACCAAGAATGATGACGCTGACCGCCTCGCCGGCTTCCTCTTCCGGCTCATGCGGCGCGACGACGAAGCCGATGGCCAGCGCGGTGAAGAGAATGGCATGGAAGGCAAAGGACGTCAGGCAGGCGACGACGACGTTGCGCTTGGCAGGTTTGACGCCAGCCTCCTGCTTTTCGATCGCTGAAGCGTCCATCGCCGGAGCGTCGGCGGCACCGGCCTTCGGTCCCTGCGCATGTTCCGGGAAGGAGCCGATATGGGCAAAGCGAGTATAGTGAACGACGGTTTCGGCGGCCGGCTGGCGCGGCGCGTTGCGCAGTTCCGGCATCTCGTGTCCGGGATGCAGCCCCGGCAGATTGTCGTTCGATGTGCCGGCATCCTGCTCGGCAAGGAACGCGTGCCGCGATGTGGATTTCGCTGAAACTACCATCTGCCTTGCCTCGGCCAGTTTGAAACTGAAGCCTGCCGGAAATCATCTCCGGCGGTCTGTCTTACCCTTCGAAGGGCACAGAAATCTGCGAGCGGGTGACGAGACCCTTCATGCATGCACCGGCAGCCGGGCCATCACAAACCGGCGTGTCGTTGATGATGATGCGGGTCACCGCCTCGCATTTCATGTTGGGCATGTCGAACTGGCGCACGCGCTTCTTGCCCTCGGGCAGATCGCGAAAATCGAGAACGGTGATCTTATCGACCGCGTTCTTGTCGTTGAAGAAGGCCAGCTCGAAGGAGATCTTGTTGACCGGCGCAGCCAGCTTGTTCAGCGCCACGAAGGTCATCATGCAGCCCTTCTGCGATGGCGCCAGCGCGTTCAGTTCGACTTCGAGAGCGTTGGCCGGAGTGGCTGGAGCAGCAGCAGCGGCATCCTGTGCATAGGCAGGAAGAACGCTTCCAACGACCATCAATCCGCCCGCCACAAACGATGCAAAACTGCGTGCCGCCATCACCACTTCTCCATGCGATTTCGAAAACTTGAGTTGATAACTCTTCTATTGCGTCTTTAAAAAATGGTGACTATGAAAGTCAAGATAAATGTATCTAGGCCGCCGGAAAACAAGCCGCGGCAAAAGCGGAAATTGCCAACCGAAATGATGGTTGAAAAGCCTGACACCTTTAAGCATGCGCCGTTCGTCAAGGACGCGGCGGAAGTGCGCACGATCGAAAGCGGAGACATCTTCCGCGGCGCGAACGAGATCATGATCCGGCATGACGGCGTGGTCTATCGCATGAAAATTACCCGCCAGGGCAAGCTCATTCTCAATAAGTAAGGGTAGACCATGACCGAGAACACCAGACCGGCACCGGCCGAAATTCGCGCGTTCCGCGCCGAGAATCCGAAGATGCGCGAGCGCGATATCGCCGCTCAGCTGAAGATTTCGGAAGCAGCCCTCGTTGCCGCCGAAGTCGGCATTTCCGCCACCCGCATCGATGCCAGCGCCGCCAAGCTTCTGGAGCGCGTGGCGACACTCGGCGAGGTCATGGCCCTGTCGCGCAACGAAAGCGCCGTGCACGAGAAGATCGGCGTTTACGAGAACATCAGCGTCGGCCAGCACAATGCCATCGTTCTCGGCGAAAACATCGACCTGCGCGTCTTCCCGAGCCGCTGGGCCCACGCCTTCGCCGTCACCAAGAAGGATGGCGACACCGAGCGCCTCAGCCTCCAGTATTTCGACAAGACTGGCAATGCCGTCCACAAGATCCACCTGCGCCCGGCCTCCAATGTCGAAGCCTATCACGCCATCGTCGCCGAGCTGACGCTCGAGGACCAGTCGCAGGAATTCGTCGAGCAGGAAGCAAGCTTCAGCACCGATGAAACCGGCGAAGTCAACCAGAACGAACTGCGCGACAGCTGGAGCAAGCTGACCGACACGCACGAGTTCTTCGGCATGCTGAAGCGCCTGAAGATCGGCCGCCAGGCCGCCGTGCGCACCGTCGGCGACGACTATGCCTGGAAGCTCGACAACACTGCCACGGCAGACATGATGCATGCCTCCGTCAAATCAGGCCTGCCGATCATGTGCTTCGTCGCGAATAACGGCATCGTCCAGATCCATTCCGGCCCGATCCACAACGTGCAGCCGATGGGTCCGTGGATCAACGTTCTCGACGAAACCTTCCACCTGCATCTGCGTCAGGACCACATCGCCGAGACCTGGGCCGTGCGCAAGCCGACCAAGGATGGCCATGTCACGTCGCTCGAGGCCTATGACGCCAATGGCGAGATGATCATACAGTTCTTCGGCAAGCGGAAGGAAGGCACGGATGAGCGCGGCGACTGGCGCGAGATCATGGAAAACCTGCCGCGCGCGGCAAGCGTCGCCGCATAAGGAGCCGATCATGAGAATGCCTTCAAGCCTGCGCCGCATCCGCCTCTGGGAACTGGCGCTGACGGCTGCTGTCATGGCCCTGCCGCTCATCCCCTCGCCGGTCGCCACGCCCAGCTATTCTTTCGTCCGCGCCGCTCATGCCGCTGAACCGAAGAAGCTCGACACCTCGCGCGTCGTCTCGGTCGGCGGCGACGTCACCGAGATCATCTATGCGCTCGGCGAGGAAGGCCGCATCATCGCCCGCGATTCCACCAGCATGTATCCGGAAGCGGCAATGAAGCTGCCGGATGTCGGCTACATGCGGGCGCTGTCGCCTGAAGGCATTCTCGCCGTTAATCCCTCGGCGATCATCGCCGTCGAGGGCGCCGGCCCGCCGGAAGCGCTGACGGTTCTGAAGAATGCCAGCGTTCCCTTCGAGACGGTGCCGAACACCTACGACCGCGAAGGCATCCTGAAGAAGATCGATCGCGTCGGCGCGCTGCTCGGCGTCGAGGACAAGGCCAAGGCGCTCGAAGCCAAGGTCGGCGCCGATCTCGATGCCGCGATCACCGATGCCGAAAAGCGTCCGGAGGGCGAGCGCAAGCGCGTGCTTTTCATCCTCAGCATGCAGGGCGGCAAGATCATGGCTTCGGGCACCGGCACGGCTGCCGATGGCATCATCAAGCTCGCCGGTGCCGTCAATGCTGTCGGCACCTTCCCGGGCTACAAGCCGCTGACCGACGAGTCGATCATCGAGGCCAAGCCCGACGTCATCCTGATGATGGACCGCGAAGGCGGCCATGCGGCCGCCAACGACGATCTGTTCAAGCAGCCGGCGATCGCGCTGACACCAGCGGCAGAGAAGAAGGCCGTCATCCGTATGGACGGCCTGCATCTGCTCGGCTTCGGTCCGCGCACGGCAAGTGCCGTCCGCGAACTCAACACGGCGATCTACGGCGGCTGATATGGCAGTGCAGGATGTGATGACGGACGGCAAGCGTTCCATGTTTTCGATCGCCGCATTGCGCGAAAGCCACCGTGTCGGCGATCGTACCCGGATCGCTGCCCTCGTCATCGCCCTGCTCGTCATCGGTTCCGTCTTTTCGCTGCTATTCTCGGTCACCACAGGCGCGTCGGATGCTTCGATGTTCGACGTGCTGGCCAATCTCGGCGGCCAGGCCGATGCGCTGACCACCCGCGACCGGATCATCATCTTCGATATCCGCATGCCGCGTGCCATCCTCGGCTTCCTGGTCGGCGGCTCGCTCGCCGTGTCAGGCGCGGTCATGCAGGGCCTGTTCCGCAATCCGCTGGCCGATCCCGGCCTGGTCGGCGTCTCCTCGGGCGCGGGCTTTGGGGCCGTGATCATGATCGTGCTCGGCGGCTCGATTGCCATGCCGGTGTTCAATCTGCTCGGCATCTATGCCCTGCCGCTCGCAGCCTTCGGGGGCGGTCTCGTCACCACGCTGCTGCTCTACAGAGTCGCCACTAGTAACGGCCAGACCTCCATCGGCACCATGCTGCTCGCCGGTATCGCGCTCGGCGCTCTCACCGGCGCCCTGACCGGCCTTCTGACATACATGGCCAACGACCAGCAACTCCGCGACCTGACATTCTGGGGTATGGGCTCGTTGGCGGGCGCCACCTGGATGAAGATCGCCGCAGCCGCGCCGATCATCCTCGCCTCCTACATCGTTCTGCCTTTCATGGCCCGCGGCCTGAACGCCATCACGCTTGGCGAGGCAGCCGCCTTCCACATGGGCGTGCCGGTTCAGCGTCTGAAAAATATCGCTATCGTCACCGTGGCCGCAGCAACAGGCGCCTCGGTCGCCGTCAGCGGCGGCATCGGCTTCGTCGGCATCGTCGTGCCGCATGTACTGCGCATGGTGATCGGACCCGATCACCGCTATCTGCTGCCGGCCTCCGCCCTGCTCGGCGGTTCGCTGCTGATCTTTGCCGACGTGCTCGCCCGCACCATCGTCGCCCCGGCCGAACTGCCGATCGGCATCATTACGGCTGCCGTCGGCGGCCCGTTCTTCCTCTGGATACTGCTGCGCCAGCGCTCGCGGCTTGCCCTCTGAGAGCATTTCCATGATCGAGCTTTCCAACGTCTCCGTCGATCTGTCGGGCAAGACCATCGTCCACGGCGTCAGCTTCACCGCCCGCGCCGGCGAGCTGACGGCGATCGCCGGTCCCAACGGCTCCGGCAAGACGACGACGATGAAGGCGGTCTCCGGCGAATTGCCCGCCGAGGGATCGGTGAAGATCAACGGCGCCGAAGTCCGCGATATGGCACCCTGGAAGCTCGCGGCCATCCGCGGCGTGCTTCCACAGGCAAGCGCCATCTCCTTTCCCTTCACCGTCCGCGAAATCGTCCGCATGGGCCTGACGACAGGCATCAACCTTCACCCGGAACGCGCTGAGGAAACCGCCGCCCGCGCGCTCGGTGCCGTCGATCTCCACGGTTTCGAGGGCCGCTACTATCAGGAACTGTCGGGCGGCGAGCAGCAGCGCGTGCAGCTCGCCCGCGTTCTCTGCCAGATCGCCGACCCGGTGGCTCACGGCAAGCCCTGCTGGCTGCTGCTCGACGAACCCGTCTCAAGCCTCGACATCAGCCACCAGCTGACGATCATGCGGCTTGCCCGCCAGTTCTGCGAGGCAGGCGGCGGTGTCATCGCCGTCATGCACGACCTCAACCTGACGGCGCTTTTTGCCGATCAGATCGTCCTGATGAAATCCGGGCGGCTGGCAGCCGCAGGCAGCGTGCGCGAGGTCCTGACCGATCAGAACATGCAATCGGTCTTCGGCTGCCCGCTGCGCATCAATCAGGTGCCATCAGACGGCACGCCCTTCGTGCTTGCCCACAGCGCGCTCTGAGGCTTTTCCGGGAACCTTTCCCAGTCTTTCGCGTTCTCCGTGTCGATGATTTGGGTCATTGCCGGGCGCTTCTTCAAGACAGCAACGGTGACGGCCTGTGATTTCAAACAGGCGGCGCATGTGCACGCCCAAAAACATGGAGAAAATCATGGCTTCATCCATCCTCCAATCCGTTCGCGGCAGCCGCAAGGGCAATGGCACGCTTCACAGCATCGAAAGCACGATCGAAGATCAGATCGAGCATCTCCGCGACGAGATCGACGCCCTGACCAAGCTGGCCGCCAAGAGCTCGCGCCGCCAGTCCGACAAGCTGCGCTATCAGGCCTCTGCAGGTTATGACGAGATCGTCGGCCGTGGTGAAGACCTGCTGCGCGATCTGCAGGACGGCTACCTGCGCGGCGCATCCGAAGTGCGCGACACGGTGCGCAAGCATCCGGTTGCGACGATTGGGGCCGCGGCCGCATTCGGCCTCGTCCTTGCCCTCCTCGCCCGCCGCTAGGAGGCTCGATGCTCTTTCCTCTACTCAGTATGCTGGTAGGAAACGGCGTTCACCGTACCGTTGCGCGGACCAAGCGCAACGGTATTTTCATTGCCATCGCCGCGCTTTTCCTGCTGACGGCCTATGCGCTTGCGGTCACCGCGGGAGCGATCTGGCTTGCGGGAATCTATGGCCCGGTCGGGGCAGCCCTGTTCCTGGCCGCATGCGCCGTGTTCATCGCCGTAGTGGCGCTGATCGCCATGGTGATCATGAATGCGCAGGAAAAGCGCCAGGCCAGGGATCGCCGCCTGGCGCTCGAATCCGCAGCCGCCGCCGGTATCGGCCTGATCCGCTCGCAGCCGCTTCTGACGGCCGGGATCTTGATGGCGCTTGTGGCCTCCAATCTGGTTGGGTCCAAGAAGGACGATTAGTTCAGGGCGCGGGGTTGGTTGACGGCCACACCCCTCTCCACCCTCATTCCTGTGCTCGTCACAGGAATCCAGTTGCCGCGCGTCGGCGCGGCAGGAAGAGTCTTTTCAGCCCAAGGACTTGGGCTGGCTGGATCCCTGTGACGAGCACAGGGATGAGGGAGAAATAAAGGCTCCGGCCCCCGCATCCGTCCTTCGGGCACCTTTGTAACTTCCCTTTATCCGCTATCGAGGCTGTAATGCCTATCGCGGTGGCGGATGGAAGACCGATGCACCTTTGGGACACCAAGCCCGTGGGAGAGCCTGGGTCTCCGTCCGCCGTTCCATTGAACCCGAACAGTCGCCAGGGCCGCTTGCGCAGGCAAAGCCCGCTTAGGCAAGGATGGGATCAGATGGAGACGATAGTAGGCATCGATGTTTCGAAAGACCGGCTCGACGTGGCGGTGCTTCCGCAGGGCGAGGCTTTTGCGGTGGACAACGACGATGCCGGCATTGGCGA
>NZ_JBFTRK010000020.1:0-52266 GCF_056399485.1 Rhizobium sp. 01N424 | reverse complement strand
TAGCCGACGCCCACATTCATCCCTTGACCGGAAGACGCCGGATCAGGCCTACTTCAACGCGCTGGCACCAATGACGGTGGCGGCATAATCGAGGCGGAAATCCACTTAGCGAAACGCCCGAAACTGTTCAGACAAACCGCGCCAGCTCTGTAGACGAGCTTCTGAAGCTTCATTGCGGTCATCTTGACCTGCTACTGAACTTTCATCCAGCGGCGGTTAGAGCCTCGGCGGCTTTGAATACGCCAAGTGGCGTGGTGTGAGCAACCGGCGGAAACGCGAAGCTTTCATCTTGCGCAGCGTTGGAGCCGGTTGCGGCGATGGTCCCGGCATAGTCTGCCGGGGTCTGATATCCGAGCGATGAGTGCGGCCGGAAATGGTTATAATCCTCAGCCCATTCAGCGATGGCGCTGCGGGCATGATCGAGGCCGAAGAAGAGGCTCTCGTTGAGCAACTCGTCGCGCATCCGACCGTTGAAACTCTCGACATAGCCGTTCTGCATTGGCTTTCCCGGCGCGATATAGTGCCACTCGACCTTGTGATCCTTCGACCAGGCAAGAATGGCATTCGAGGTGAATTCGGTGCCGTTGTCGGAGACAATCATGTCAGGCTTGCCGCGTCGTTCGATCAGCGCCGTCAGTTCTCGGGCGACACGTCGACCAGAGATCGATGTGTCCGGGACCGCTGCCAGGCATTCGCGCGTCACGTCATCGACAATGTTGAGCACGCGGAAGCGTCGGCCGCAGGCGAACTGGTCATGCACGAAGTCCAGCGACCAGCGGGCATTGGCCTTCGCTTCAACCAGGATCGGCGCACGCGTGCCGACCGCACGCCGCCGGGCTTTCCGCTTGCGAACGGAAAGACCTTCCTCGCGATAGAGCCGGTAGATGCGATTGACCCCGGACGGCTCTCCGTCCCGCCGAAGCAGGACGAACAGCCGACGGTAGCCGAAACGACGCCGCTCATTGGCGAGATCGCGCAGCTTCGTCCGCAGTTCAACCTCCGGCGGTCGGCTTGACCGGTAACGGATCATCTTGCGGTCGGCGGATATAATCTGGCAGGCCCGCCGCTCCGAAAGACCCATGAGGGCCTTCAGATGCGTGACAGCTTCACGCTGGGCGGCGGGCCCTACCATTTTTTTGCAAGAAGCTCACGGAGCGCGGCTGCATCAAGCATCTGTTCAGCCAGCAGCTTCTTCAGCCTCGCATTCTCGTCCTCGAGCGCCTTCAGCCGCTTTGCCTCGGAGACTTCCATGCCACCAAATTTGGCTTTCCAGTTATAAAACGTTGCTTCTGAAATCCCGTGCTTGCGACAGAGGTCGGCCACCTTCGCGCCTGCCTCCTGCTCCTTCAGCACTGCAATAATCTGCTCTTCCGTAAATCTCTGCTTCTTCATTCGTCCGTCCCTTAATAGGCCGGACTCTAATCCATTCTGGAGGAAATTCTCAGTGGCAGGTCACCCTAGACCTTCCTCGGAGGCTACCCCTTCAACAGTTCATCACAAGCGGGCTCTCCCCCTGTTCGCGAGCGTTGCCCTCAGCAGCCTAGGAGCATTCGTCGGCCTCGCTCTGGTGCTCAACGCGACCAGGTTTGGGTCGATGGGCAGATACCAATTCGCTTCCCGCTCTGACGGCAATATCGTTCGAATGGACACCACCACTGGCGAAATGTCGCTCTGCTATGGCTTCAGCCTCGTTAGACCCAAGTGCCTACCCTGGGGGCATGATGACCGACCATTCAAGACAATCCCGCAGCCTGCGCAGGCCGGTCAGCCGGGAGGTGGCGAATGAGTGTGCAATGGCCCACCCGAGCATCAGTGCTTGTTGGCATTTCTCTACTAGCTCTAGCCTCCTGCTCCGACGATGAGCTGGCAACCCGCAAGCAAGCCTGTGTGGACTACGTCAAGTTTGAGGTGATGGCTCAGGAGGATAGGTCGCAATGCGTGACCGACGAGCAGACCTTCAAGGTCGCCGCAGACAAGATGGCTAGTAGGATGACGAAGAACGTTTACCGTATCTTGGCGGAGACCGCTCAGCGCACTGCAACATCAGCCCGCAGGGTCAACCCCGGCATATACCCAGAGCTTTCTAGTGGCGTGGATTCTATCTCGGCATCCATAGACGGCGAGGGATTGCCGCCTCATTTCTATATCGACATTGAGCAGGTAACTTTCGCTCCGCCGACAGATAAGGGCGACGCTCCACATAGCGCTTGGCAGATAGGCGGCTCTCGCAAAAACATCGCGCACGATACATGGAAACTCGACATTTCCGGCATCGGTCCCCACGACTTTGAGCAGGCTAACGACGTTTGCCCTATCGTTGCCTATTCAAGCACGCTCCCAGGCTGCGGTGCCCGCGTCTTCGTAGACGTTGAACCCGGCCTAGTCCCGGAAATGCCCGAACTGAAGGTAATAGCCATTGAATTTGCTCCACCGACAATCGACCAGGTCCGGCAAATCCTTCTCGAAAACGAGATGGTCCGGTGGCGGCCGAAACCAGCTAGCTAGTGCTGACCGCGTTCGCGCCCAGGGCGCCCTTTACAATCCGGAAGTAGCTGGCACGGCTTATACCGAGTTCTGCTTGTATCTGGGCGGGAGTCTTGCCATCGCGCTTCAGGGCAAGCACCTTGTCGGCTTGTCGTCTAGCGGTCGGTGCCCTGCCCGAATATTTTCCTTCCCGTTTCGCCTTGGCAATTCCTTCCTTCTGTCGCTCCAGCATCAACTCGCGCTCGAACTCGGCGATGGACCCCAACAGGTTTAGCATCAGCTTTCCTGTCGGTGTGGAGGTGTCGAGGTTGAGGGCCAGGATTCGCAACTCTACCCCCTTGTCTCGGAGCCGCGCCGTGATCGCCATGAGGTCAGCCACAGAGCGGGCAAGGCGATCAAGCTTGGTGACGACCAGAATGTCGCCCTCACGGACATAATCCAGAGCACGCTCTAATTCAGGCCGATTGTTCGCCACCGAGGAGACTTCCTCCGTGAAGATTTTGGCGCATCCTGCCGCCCGCAGATCGCGAGTTTGAGCTTCCAGGCCAGCCTTCTGGTCTGCCGTCGAAGTGCGGCCATAGCCAATTATTGCAGTCGTCATCGCAGCCCCTTGAGTCTCACTAGGATCAGTTTCAATGAGACCATTGGTATCAAAAGTCAATACGGTAGCTGTGTGAGACTATTAGGGAGACTTATGGGGAGACTCACAAGGGCTTGGCCTATTGAGACTTATGGAAGGATGGCGTTATAGGCTGGGTGCGTTGCTGAAGGAGGATGGGGCGCAAAATGACGACATCAAAAGAATTTTCAGTTGCACAACTAGTGGCCGAAGCGGAGTTTTCTGCACTGGTTGCGGCTTTCGGATTAAGCGCTTTCTCTACCGCCGATTTCGCTAGCCTATTGGCAAGCAAGCACCCGAATTTGTGGGAAAAGGTTGAGAAACGCTATGGAGCGGGCGGCAAAGGCGCAAAGGTGAGGTACACCGCCTATTCGTTCGCATCGCGCGTTTTGGACTATTGGTCACGACGCGGCTTGGTCGATAAACTCGAATACGAGGAAGCCCCATTGCACTGGGGAAGCGAGGTTATCAGGTATTGGGCACGAGATCGCAACCGGATCGAGGAGGTTCTTTTTCCGGATGAACTCATTCCAGGAGATAGGCTATTCGATGAAGGTGCGGCAATTCCAGTCCAGGTCAATCGCTACGAGCGTGACATGGAGGCCAGGCAGCATTGTATTGATCATTACGGATTGAGATGCTCGGTCTGCGACATTGATTTCGAAGAGCGATATGGTGAGCGTGGTGTGGGCTTTATCCATGTGCACCATCGCGTATCACTAGGTTCTCGTGCCAAATCGCATAAAGTCGACCCGGTGAGGGACCTTGTCCCTGTATGTCCCAACTGTCATGCGATGCTTCACCGAAAGCGTGATGAACTTACCATCGAAGCTCTACGCGAACTTATCAAGAAATAAGCACCTTCGACCTTTGCCAGGGTTGCGTGCCGCAGGTGTTGTGGCGGAAGGGGTTGGTCTAGTTCATGGCAGCCGGCCCCGTCCGCTTTCACCGCAAAAACAATCCCGTCACCCCCCACCGGGGGGGGAATCGCGCGGGAACTGGCACGTAGATCACCTCTCAAATGCGTGACCCCTAGTTTTATAGGGTGCCGCCCTGCTGGCCACGACACAGCCCGAATTTGCGGACGCAGTGTGTGAACGCTCATCAACCCTTGCTTGTGGGCCGACTAGCCAATAGGCTCTGGTTACGAAGATTATTGCGCTGATGAATGCGCGGAGAGCCGATGCGAAACAATCTCATTTTGGTGCCGGTGGTCTTATTGACCGTTGCGGTGTTGCCCTTGCCATACGGCTACTATTCCTTCTTGCGGTTAGCCATCACTTTGAGCGCGGCATATCTGGCATGGGAAGCCTACAGGGAGAAGGATGCATTCAATGGGTGGGCGCTTATTCTCTCGATGGTGGCGTTATTGTTTAATCCCCTCATTCCGGTGTACTTGGATCGCGGAAGTTGGTTCGTCATCGACCTTGCAGTAGCGGGCATCTTCGCGATGCGCTGGTATGTTAGTGCGGAAGGTGACAGCGAGGAGAAATCGGGAAGCTAGGTATCCGCTTCGGGATCGAGACGGTGACGCGCGACGGATTTTTTGTGTCATCTTGCACCCCGACATTCCAGTTGAACGTGCAGGCGACCTTGTGCCCGCCTTATTATCGCTCATGAGAAAATATCCCGACTGCCGGCCCTGAGCTTGGCAGCATAAGGCCGCATGGCGTGCCGTGTGGCAAGCGTCGGGGCAAAACGTCGTGCATTTGGCCGACTATGTGAGAGCGTTATCGCGGCGTTCGACTATCCCGGTTGCGAAGTCTTGAAAGACCTCCAGCATTCTCCGCGAGTGGGCGTGATACGGATTTCTCGCTGCGTCTGGGTTAAGCTGGAGGATGATGCCAGTAAGCACGGTCAAAGCCGCGAAAGCTTCGACTAAACGTGGGCCTTGGCGGCTACCGTGGAGCCCACCGTTGAATTCGTTGTCGAGGCGGTCCACTTCCTTTCCCCACCGCACTGCCAAGTCTGCGGGCGCATGCAGTGCAATGAAAGCCCAAAGCCGGTTTTTATACTGGGGTTGTCCCACAGGCCGCCCCCTATGCAATTCGGTTGACGCCGGGAACAAGGCATCAGCAAGCTGCTCTAAAAAGCGCCGACCGGAAAGGGCCGCTTGGGCGATAGCTTCTTCATTGTCACTATGGGGTAGTCGCTCAAAGGCCGCTGCAAGGGTCCAGAATAGCCTAGGGCTCAGGTCTTCAAGAATGAATGCGAAGTCTGAGGCTCCGTCATCACCATCCGGCGCGAGCTGCGATATCGTACGCTTAAAAACCGCTAGCTGGCTAAAATGCTCGGGAGTGTCGTAGTCATCAAACACGGTACCGTGTGCACCCCTATCCTCCCAACCAACATCATCAAACCCATACCGTCTTACCTCGTCTAGGTCACTCTCAAAGCAAGAATTCTCCTCATCACTCATAGTATAGAATATGCGGCATTTGCTTCCCATTATCCTGTACTGAGTGCCAATATAGCTGCGGAAATATACAAGATGAGGGCCGTAGGAGAAATCGAGCTCCATTGCGCCGAGATAAGCTTTCGTCCGGACCATATTCTTGTGCAATGCCATGGCTATTGGCATGGTGATATTATGAATCACAATGGTGTAAACTGTCGATTGACCAAATGTCTGGTTTAAGCGCTGCACATTTATCTCGGACCACTTAGGCGAAGCGTAAACGCTTTTGAATATTCTGGCTTCATCCACCAGAACGTCCCCTCGGCCCATTTTGACGTGCCGGCCGGACTGCTGCAGGATACCGGACTTAAAGAGTAGCGTATTGGCGGCTATCGCGTAGTTGCTATGGCGCCTAAGGCGCCCTGCGTCAAAGAGAAATGCAGCGTCCAATTTCCGTATCCCCGGTGCATCTAAAACTTGGCGGTCTTACGCTCATGCGTAGCCGCTTGTCCCCCACTCAGCCCGCATTCTCAGCAAGAACGGTTGGCCAAGCCCGCCGTTCTTTTCCACAAAGGCCAGCAGCTCCTCTTTCCACTCATCCAGACGCTCGGCAAGCATCGGGCCAATCCCTCCGCTAAGCTCGGTTGCCGCGAGTGCTTCGAGGATAGCATCAGGCGTCACCTCGCGGCCCAAGGTTCTCAACGCAATACCAACCGCAAGGGCATGCGCAACGAAAAGCTGCTAGGTGAGGCAGAACACGGCGTATCTCCGCCGGAACCCGACGGCAGCATGCAAAAGGTTGTGGCCTTTAGAGACCGTAACCGAGGCTTTGACGCTCCGCCGCTCTAGCGATCGCCTAGAACAACCCGCCCGTGCCGGTCCCCTGGCGCCGGCTTTCAGCCACACGCTCCTCGCAAACTTCCTGCCACATAGTATAGGTCGAAGCCACCATGTCTTGCAGTTCGTCCATCGAATAGAGCCGCATACCGCTGGCATCGAAGAGGCGCACAGATCGCTCACCATCGTCATGATCAGTGAAACGGATGATCCCGAGGTTAACAGCGGCAAAGTCCTCATCAGCAGCCCGAATGCGCTCGTGCATCATAGAGAACACAAAGCGCCTCCCGAGAACGGTGAGCCCCGTGCTCCGGCGAGGGTCAATGAAGAGGGCGTAGGGCCGCTCATCGATAGCGAGAACCATTGGGAGCCAGAACGTTACCTTGCGGCCCATGCTCATTGCCAGCGGGAAGAACTCGTGGTGCCGGCCCTTGATGTGAGCTGAAGTAGCGTAATTGTGCAGGGCCTTGGCGATACGAAGATTGTTTGTGATCTCGTCACCTGCCTTGCAGGAACGCTCTAGGCGCTCTTTCACCTTCGCAAAGGGAGTTGCTTCGGCTGTACCGAACATCGGCGGCTGAATGTTGAAGATATCGCCGTAGCATTTGCGAACATGGTCATATGAAAATGTTGGGAACCCGGCTCGCATTTTTCTGAGGGCCGCCCGCTTCATGTCATCCGGCAGGGGAGCAATTCGCGCCAGATCGGTATCAGGCAAAAGGGGTATCGTCATTCGGATCTCCAGACAACGGCTCGGAGCCAACTGACATCTTGTGATGTCGGAATCGGTCCCTGATAACAGTATCTGAGATTCGTAGGCCGAACGCAACTTCTGCCCTAGCTTGCTGGACGACATACCACCACGGCGAGTCCTTGGCGTGAGACAGGTCCACCAACCGGCCCGATGGCATTCGCCCATAAGAATTTAAGACTTGCTGAAGCAAACCAATTAGCCGGGGATCGTCGGGCGTCCGCAACGGCCGGGGTTGGCCCGTAAGGGGGTCTTGCCCGGTAGCTCTATATGAGATCGCAGCGGAACCAGCATCCTTGAAAGCACGATAGGCTGCTGGGTGTACAGGACCAAACTGCCAAGCCTCGAAGTACCCCGACACAAGAGGCACCTTGGTCTGCATGAGGTAAATGCCGTGAGCGAAATAAAGGAGCTTCTGGAGGGACAGGTTCGTAAGCTTGATGCCAAGCCGCTCAGCTTCGTCAAGCATGAGATTGGCGACAGCTCGTGGGTCATATCCCGTGGTCATGACATTAAGCTCGTCTCTCCGAATGAGGTCATGTGCTGCTCCCCTGATTCTTGCCCATGCTGATTCGAAAAGCTACACCTCGTTGCGTTAATATCCCCTGATACCTGAGAACCGTGGGTACTCGCCGTGGGTACTTATTTGGGTACTCGTCAAAGCACCGCGTCGCCGTAA
The DNA here is from genome assembly GCF_056399485.1 of Rhizobium sp. 01N424. Classification (NCBI taxonomy): domain Bacteria; kingdom Pseudomonadati; phylum Pseudomonadota; class Alphaproteobacteria; order Hyphomicrobiales; family Rhizobiaceae; genus Rhizobium; species Rhizobium sp. 01N424. Next base: position 44,498 of record NZ_JBFTRK010000020.1, on the reverse strand, counting down.
AGCACTGATTTCAAAGAAAAATTACTAATTAAGGAAGATTTGGTGGAGCTAAGCGGGATCGAACCGCTGACCTCTTGCATGCCATGCAAGCGCTCTCCCAGCTGAGCTATAGCCCCATCAGGGTGGTCCGGTATTTCTTCCGGTCCTGGGATACTCCGAAGCGGGCTAACCCGGCGGAGTGGCGGCTTATTACTTGCGGTTTTCGCAGATGGCAAGCCTAAAAAAACGGCCCGGAGATTTTTTGTCGTCCGGGCCGTGATTTCTGTCGTATCAGACTTCGTCTTCGTCGCCGGTAACGCCGATGATGTCGCTCATGTCGTCATCTTCATCGTCTTCGTCGGCTTCGAGGAAGGTATCGTCGTCGTCATCGCCTTCGATCTCGACGTCGTCATCGCCCATGTCAGGAATGTCGTCGCCGCTCGCGCCTTCATCGGCGTCCTCGAGCGAGACGAGTTCGACTTCCGTGCTCTCGGTATCGACTTCCTGCACGTCGTCGTCTTCGCTTGCCGCCTCAGCGGCTGCTGCAGCCGAGGTTTCCTGGAAGAAGGATAGGGGATAGGATTTGCCGGTGTACGGAGAAACGATCGGATCCCGGTTCAGATCGTAGAACTTCTTGCCGGTTTCCGGATCGGTACGCTTGGTTCCAAGTTCCGTTTTCGCCACTATAAGCCTCGTGAGAATGGCCGAATACATTCGGCTGTGCCGTGTAAACCGGCGTTCTTTTCGGAATTTATAAGCCGGTCCCCATAATCGTTGCGGCCAATGATGTCAAAGCGAAACTTCGTATCGCAAGATGACCGGCAAATAACATTGTGTTAGGAAGCGCCGAAGACACAGAAACCGGCGAGAAACCAATGTATCAGCCGCCTCACTTCCGGGAAGACGATCTGGCGACCCAGCACCAGCTGATCCGCGCCCATCCACTCGGACTGCTGATCACCGCCGGAGCGAGCGGATTGGTCGCCAATCCTGTCCCTTTCCATCTCGATGCCGCGGCGTCAGAAAAAGGGACGTTGCGGCTGCATCTGGCGAAAGCCAACGGCCAATGGCGCGACATCCAGGACGGAGCACCCATTCTTGCCGTCTTCCAGGGCGCCAACTCCTATGTGACGCCGTCCTGGTACAAGACCAAGCAGGAAACCGGCAAGGTCGTGCCGACCTGGAACTATGCGATCGTTCAGGCGCGCGGCAGCGCCCGGGTGATCGACGATGCGGACTGGCTGCGGTCGCAGATCAACGCGCTCACTGGCCAGCATGAGGGCAACCGCGAGAAGCCATGGGCCGTGGACGATGCGCCCGACGATTTCATCCGGGCGCAGATGAAGGGCATCATCGGCATCGAAATCGAGATATCGGCGCTTGAAGGCAAATGGAAGGTCAGTCAGAACCGCCCCGTTGCCGACCGCGAAGGCGTTGCTGCAGGATTGAGCGCGGCAAGCGGCCAGGAAGACATGATCGAGCTCGTCAGGCGCTACGGCGGGCTGGAAGGAAACCATTGAAAACGACATTCACGATTGCCATCGACGGCCCGGCAGCGGCCGGCAAGGGTACGCTTTCGCGCCGGATCGCCGATGAATACGGCTTCCACCACCTCGATACGGGGCTGACCTACCGGGCGACCGCCAAAGCGCTCATCGATGCCGCCCTGCCGCTCGATGACGAGGCGGTGGCCGAAAAGATCGCCCGCGAGGTTGAACTCGCCGGGCTCGATCGCGATATACTTTCGAAACATGAGATCGGCGAAGCCGCCTCGAAGATTGCCGTGATGCCTGCGGTGCGCCGCGCGCTTGTCGAAGCGCAGCAGCGCTTTGCCGGAATGGCGCCGGGAACGGTGCTCGACGGCCGCGACATCGGTACCGTCGTCTGCCCGCGTGCTCCGGTGAAGCTCTATGTGACGGCTTCGCCCGAGGTGCGCGCGAGGCGGCGCTACGACGAAATCACGGCCAAGGGGACGGCTGCCGATTTCGAGGCGATTTTCGAGGATGTGAAGCGGCGCGACGAACGCGACATGGGACGAGCCGACAGCCCTTTGAAACCAGCCGATGACGCGCACTTGCTTGATACGTCGGAAATGAGTATAGAGGCCGCGTTTCAAGCCGCAAAGTCGATCATCGATGCGGCCTTGAGCCGAAATAACTGAAATTCGAGCGGTCCGGTGGCGCCTTGCGCGGCGGGACGCTTTTTAAAAGCCTGAAATTCCGTCCAAGCGCCGGATTGCTTCCCTTAAGGAGGCGGACTGGGTTCAGGCCTGTTCAACACGAACCAACCGGCGCATACGTGGGCCTTGCAGCTATCGAAGGCCACGCAGGAGATTTTATGTCAGTAGCTACTCCCTCTCGCGAAGATTTCGCGGCCCTTCTCGAAGAGTCCTTTGCCAAGAACGACCTGGCCGAAGGCTATGTCACCAAGGGCATCGTCACCGGCATCGAAAAGGATGTCGCTGTTGTGGACGTCGGCCTGAAGGTCGAAGGCCGCATCGCGCTCAAGGAATTCGGCGCACGCGCCAAGGACGGTTCGCTGAAGGTCGGCGACGAAGTCGAAGTTTACGTCGAGCGCATCGAAAACGCCCTTGGCGAAGCTGTTCTGTCGCGCGAGAAGGCTCGCCGCGAAGAAAGCTGGATCAAGCTCGAAGCCAAGTTCGAAGCTGGCGAGCGCGTCGAAGGCGTGATCTTCAACCAGGTCAAGGGCGGCTTCACGGTCGATCTCGACGGTGCGATCGCCTTCCTGCCGCGTTCTCAGGTCGACATCCGCCCGATCCGCGACGTTTCCCCGCTGATGCACAACCCGCAGCCCTTCGAAATCCTCAAGATGGACAAGCGCCGCGGCAACATCGTGGTTTCGCGCCGTACGGTTCTGGAAGAATCCCGTGCCGAGCAGCGTTCTGAAATCGTTCAGAACCTCGAAGAAGGCCAGGTTGTTGACGGCGTCGTCAAGAACATCACCGATTACGGTGCGTTCGTTGACCTCGGCGGCATCGACGGCCTGCTGCACGTTACCGACATGGCATGGCGCCGCGTCAACCATCCGTCGGAAATCCTGAACATCGGCCAGCAGGTCAAGGTTCAGATCATCCGCATCAACCAGGAAACCCACCGCATCTCGCTCGGCATGAAGCAGCTCGAGTCGGATCCGTGGGATGGCATCCAGGCGAAGTATCCAGAAGGCAAGAAGATCTCCGGTACCGTCACGAACATCACCGACTACGGTGCGTTCGTCGAGCTGGAGCCGGGCATCGAAGGCCTGATCCACATCTCGGAAATGTCCTGGACCAAGAAGAACGTACATCCCGGCAAGATCCTGTCCACGAGCCAGGAAGTCGAAGTCGTCGTTCTCGAAGTCGATCCGTCCAAGCGCCGTATCTCGCTCGGCCTCAAGCAGACGCTGGAAAATCCGTGGGCAGCATTCGCCCGCAACAACCCGGCTGGCACTGAAGTCGAAGGCGAAGTCAAGAACAAGACCGAATTCGGCCTGTTCATCGGCCTCGACGGCGACGTTGACGGCATGGTGCACCTTTCTGACCTCGACTGGAACCGTCCGGGCGAGCAGGTCATCGAAGAGTTCAACAAGGGCGATGTCGTCAAGGCTGTCGTTCTCGATGTTGACGTCGAAAAGGAACGCATCTCGCTCGGCATCAAGCAGCTCGGCAAGGATGCAGTCGGCGACGCCGCTGCTTCTGGCGACCTGCGCAAGAATGCAGTCGTTTCCTGCGAAATCACCGCAGTCAACGACGGCGGCATCGAAGTGAAGCTCGTCGAACACGAAGACATCACCTCGTTCATCCGCCGTGCAGATCTCGCACGCGACCGCGACGACCAGCGTCCGGAACGCTTCTCGGTTGGCCAGGTTGTTGACGCCCGCGTCACCAACTTCTCCAAGAAGGACCGCAAGATCATGCTGTCCATCAAGGCTCTGGAAATCGCAGAAGAGAAGGAAGCTGTCGCTCAGTTCGGTTCGTCCGACTCCGGCGCTTCGCTCGGCGACATCCTTGGCGCGGCTCTGAAGAACCGCGGCGAGTAATCGCTTCAAGCATTGAAACAAAGAACCCGCCGGAGCGATCCGGCGGGTTTTTCTTTGCCCCGATTTTTTGAAGAAACGTTATTCCCAACCGACCATGCGCTGATAGAGCGCGAAGACAGGGTCGGCGGCCGGCGGCTCTTCGTGGCGCGCTTCGATCTCGGGAAGATCGGCGGGCACCCTGCCCTGCGGACGCTGCTCCTGCTGAGAGGCCGATTGCTGCTCCTCGCCAGACTGCGCATCCTGCTCTTCTTCGCTCGCACTGCCTTCATAGTCGCTGCGATGCATCTGGCCATCGCGGCGTTCGGCGCCATCCTTGGCGAATTGATAGGGCTGAGCGATATAGCCGACGCCGTCGGGTGAGCGCAGCAGACCGGCTTTCTGAACCATCTCAGCAAGATCGGCCGGTAGGATCTGCGGCTGGGCGACGATCTCCTTCTGCTGGCGAGCGAGCTGGGCCGGATCGGCTGCAGGCGCTGCGCGTGCCGCTTCCGCCGGCGCGGCTTTGGCGCTCGCCATCTGGTCCGGACCATCCATCGCTTCGTGCATGTCATCACTCGCCGGCTGATCGAGCGCTGCTTCGATATCCTCAGGTGCGTCCGCCAGGGCCTCGAGAAGCGTTGCGGTCTCCTGTTCGTTGATGATGGCGACCAGCAGTTCGGATGCTTCCCCGGTGATCGACGCGAGAACAGCAGGCCAGATCTTCGGAATATCGGGTTCGGCGCGCTCCCTGGCGAGAGGCGCGTGTGGCGCTTCGGCTTCCTCAAGCACCTGCGGCGCATCAGGCGCCATCGCTTTCGTTTCCGGTTGCTCCGGGTCTTCCGATGCGACAGCCTGCGCCAATTCGTTGGCGGCCAGCGGCTCTTCGGCAATCTCTTCGATCACGCCGACCGGTAGATCGGACAAACCGGCAAGCGGAGAAGGCTGGGCCGCAAATGCTGCCGGTCTGGCTTGCGCCTGCGGTTGCGCTTCATGCGCTGCATCGGTCCCTGATTTCGGAGCCGGCAGAACGCTGTCTTCGTGCAGTGCTATGTCAGGTCGTGGTTCCGCCCGAAGCGGTGAAGCATCGTTCTGACGATACGAACGAACGACCGCGCGGGCTACCAGATCGCGATCCTTGTAGCGGACGGTCTCCAGATAGGCGACGACCCGGGCGGCTTCCGGCCCGGCCGGATTCTTCAGTGCTTCGGCGATCAGGCGCAGCGGCAGCGTGTGCCCATCGGCGGCGAGCTGCGTTTCGATCTCGTTGATGCGGGTCGCAGGCAGCTTCTGGATGACATCGGCAAGGCGGGACGCGAAGGTAAGATTGGTTTCGCCATCCTGACGCGGCAGCGGCAGGGCCTCGGATGCTGCATTGATGGCATCGAGCAGCGCGTCGAACATGCGTTCGCGGGCTGCCGCCAATAGGAGATTAAGTTTTCCGGCAATTGCCGAATTCAGATCGGAGCCTTCGACCGCCTGGCCGGGCGCCGGGGCAACGATCGACCGTGCAAGTCCGCTGGCGACAATCGCCGCAGCCTGTCCGTTGGAAGAAAGACTCGTATTTGACGCTGCACGAACCGGAGTCAACATGGCATGCTCCTACTTTCGCAAGTGACAATCGAAGCAGATCACACGAGGGTCGCGCTCATCGGACCCCTCGCATTCTTCCGCAGATCCTCCCGTCCGCATGGCGCGTCATCGCACCGACGAATGCTTAAAAATTGATGATGATTCTACCGAATGGCCGTTAATGAAAAACTAACGGCCGGACAGGATGCCAATCCTGCCCGGCCGTATCATGGCTCTCAAAGATCGCGTTGCTCAGCTGTGGGCGAAAATATCGGTCTCTTCCCAGCCGAGAAGATCAAGCTTGGCGCGGGTGGGCAAGAACGCGAAGCAGGCGGTGGCGTGGTCGAATCGGCCATCGCGCAGCAGGCGCTCGGTCAGCTTGTCGCGCAGCGCATGGAGATGGAGCACGTCGGACGCTGCATATTCGAGCTGTGCCTGCGAGAGCGTCGCCGCCGCCCAATCCGACGATTGCTGTGCCTTGGAGATATCGACCTCCAGCATCTCTTTCAGATTGTCCTTCAGGCCGTGGCGATCCGTATAGGTGCGCGACAGGCGCGAGGCGATCTTGGTGCAGAAGACAGGTGTCGTGGTTACGCCGAAGGTGTGGAACAACACGGCGATATCGAAGCGGCCATAGTGGAAGATCTTCTGGCGGGCCGGATCGGCCAGCATCATCGTCAGGTTCGGCGCTTCCTTCTGACCGGAGGCGATACGGATGACATCGGCCGTGCCGTCGCCCGGAGACAACTGGACGACGCACAGGCGGTCGCGGCGCGGAACGAGACCCAACGTCTCGGTATCGATCGCGATTGCGCCCTTGTAGCGCGCGGCATCCGCCGCGGAGATATCGCCTTCATGATAACGGATGGTGGCGGCCATGGCTCTTCTTTTACCTCGCGTGTTTCTTCCGGCGCTATAGCGCAAAGGCGCTGGCGGCGATACGGCTTTCGACCTCAGAAGGTCGGCGGCGTATTGATCCAGAGCAACACCGTTTCGCCATCATGGCGATTGCGCCAGGAATGATAGCGGCGGCTTTCGAAATAAAGCGAGTCTCCGGGGCCCAGATCGAAGAACTGGTCGGAATCGAGAACCAGCTCCAGGCGGCCCGACAGGACATGCATGAATTCCTCGCCCTCATGCCGGTAGGCGCCTTCGCTGGTGGCGCCGGGCGCCAGCACGAAACGGTGGCAATCCATCATCCGCCGCCCTTCGGCGAGCAGCTGCACGGTGACGCCCGGCGTGGTTTCCGGCCAGGTGCGCCATTCGCCGAAACGGACGACCGCCGTCGCATCATCGGCTTCTTCGCCCGAGAGGCGCGAAACGGTGGTGCCGTAATATTCGGCGAGATCATGTAGGGTCTTGAAGCTCACACCCTGTGACGTGCGCTCCAGCGTCGATAGCGTCGATGACGTGATGCCCATCTCGCCAGCGACCCGATCCAGCGTCTTGCCGGCGGCATGGCGAAGGCTGCGGAGCCGGCGGCCGATATCGGACGCGCCGCCTGTCTCGCCATTGTCGCCGGAGGGCTCTTCGCTTTCGAGCGCCTCGCGGATCGCGGCCGGGTTGAGGCCACGCTCGACACGATACCAGGAAATCTTCTTCAACCGCGCGACGTCGTCGGCGCTGTATTGCCGGTGACCGGTCTCCGAACGATCCGGCACAAGCAGGCCCTGGCTTTCCCAAAGCCGCACTGTGGAGGCGGAAATTCCCGCCAGCCGCGCTGCCTCGGCGACCTTGTAGCGCACCGGCCCGTTATTGTTCATTCGCCAATAAATCCCTGATTCCGTGGTGCTTTATGCATCCTGCCGCGACAGAATCTCTGGTCGTGAGCATCCATCAAAAGGCGTGATGTTTGAAGCAAAAAATGCCGCTTGATTTCTTGCAGGAAAAATGTAGGACTTTTCTACATATCTTGCAGAACTTATGCAAGACAATTCCCAATCCCTTTGAGCGCAGGAGCGCATAGATGAACGCGACCACCCTTACGGACCGGAAGAATGCCGCAATTTCCCGCGGCGTCGGCATGACGACACAAATCTACGCCGACCGCGCAGAGAATGCCGAAATCTGGGACAAGGAGGGCCGCCGCTACATCGATTTCGCCGCTGGCATCGCCGTTCTGAACACCGGCCACCGCCATCCGCGCGTCATCGCTGCCGTCAAGGACCAGCTCGACCATTTCACCCACACCTGCCACCAGGTCGTGCCCTACGAAACCTATGTGCATCTTGCCGAACGCCTGAACGAGCTGGCGCCCGGCAACTTCGCCAAGAAGACGATCTTCGTCACCACGGGTGCGGAAGCCGTAGAGAATGCCGTGAAGATCGCCCGCTCCGCGACCGGCCGTTCCGCCGTCATCGCCTTCGGCGGCGGCTTCCATGGCCGTACCTTCATGGGCATGGCCCTGACCGGCAAGGTCGTGCCTTACAAGGTCGGCTTCGGCGCGATGCCTGGCGATGTCTTCCACGTGCCCTTCCCGGTCGAGCTGCATGGCGTCAGCGCCGAGCAGTCGCTCGCAGCCTTGAAGAAGCTGTTTGCTGCCGATGTCGATCCGCAGCGTGTTGCCGCCATCATCATCGAGCCCGTGCAGGGCGAAGGCGGTTTCTATGCGGCACCTGCCGCCTTCCTGAAGGCGCTGCGCGAACTTTGCGACCAGCACGGCATCCTGCTGATTGCCGACGAAGTGCAGACCGGGTTTGCCCGTACCGGCAAGATGTTTGCGATGGATCACCATGAGGTCGCTCCTGATCTGATGACCATGGCGAAGAGCCTCGCCGGCGGCTTTCCGCTCGCTGCCGTCACCGGCCGTGCCGAGATCATGGATGCACCCGGCCCCGGCGGCCTCGGCGGCACCTATGGCGGCAATCCGCTCGGCATCGCCGCTGCTCATGCCGTTCTCGATGTCATCAAGGACGAAGATCTCTGCAACCGCGCCAACCAGCTCGGCGGCCGCCTGAAGCAGCGTCTGGAATCGTTGCGCGACAAGGCGCCGGAGATTGTCGATATCCGCGGCCCGGGCTTCATGAACGCTGTCGAATTCAACGACAAGACCACCAAGCTGCCGAGCGCCGAATTCGCCAACAAGGTGCGCCTGATCGCGCTGGAAAAAGGTCTCATCCTTTTGACCTGCGGCGTGCACGGAAACGTCATTCGCTTCCTTGCCCCGATCACCATTCAGGACAATATCTTCGGCGAAGCGCTCGATATCCTCGAGGCCTCCATTCTTGAAGCAAGCGCGGGCAAGTAACCGCCTTCGGAGTAAATGACATGGCATTCACGACCGCACTGACCAAACACGTCCCATTCTCCTCTCCGTTCCTGCGCGACACCGGCTACATCAACGGCGAATGGACGAAGGGCGGCGCAACGAAAACCTTCGACGTCCTGAACCCGGCCACCGGCGAAGTTCTGGCCTCGCTGCCTGATATGGGCGCTGCCGACACCCGCAAGGCGATTGATGCGGCCTATGCAGCCCAGCCAGCCTGGGCGGCAAAACCCGCCAAGGACCGCAGCGCCATCCTGCGCAAGTGGTTCGACCTGATGGTCGCCAATGCCGACGAGCTGGCGGCGATCCTGACAGCCGAAATGGGCAAGCCATTTGCCGAAGCGCGCGGCGAGATCCTCTACGCTGCCGCTTACATCGAATGGTATGCGGAAGAAGCCAAGCGCATCTACGGCGAAACCATTCCGGCACCGTCGAACGACAAGCGGATGATCGTCATCAAGCAGCCGGTCGGCGTCGTCGGCACGATCACGCCCTGGAACTTCCCGGCAGCGATGATCACCCGCAAGATCGCGCCGGCGCTTGCCGTTGGCTGCACCGTCGTTTCGAAGCCCGCGGAACAGACCCCGCTTTCGGCCATCGCGCTTGCGGTTCTCGCCGAACAGGCCGGTGTTCCCGCCGGTGTCTTCAACGTCATCGTCGGCGAAGACGGCCCCGCGATCGGCAAGGAGCTTTGCGGCAACGACAAGGTGCGCAAGATCAGCTTCACCGGCTCGACCGAAGTAGGCCGCATCCTGATGCGCCAGTGCTCCGACCAGATCAAGAAGGTCAGCCTCGAGCTCGGCGGCAACGCACCCTTCATCGTCTTTGATGATGCGGATCTCGATGCCGCCGTCGAAGGCGCGATCGCTTCGAAGTACCGCAATGCCGGGCAGACCTGCGTCTGCGCCAACCGTCTCTACGTACAGTCAGGCGTCTATGATGCCTTCGCGGCCAAGCTGGCTGCCAAGGTTGAAGCCATGTCGGTTGGCGACGGCTTCACCTCGGGCATCACCATCGGCCCGCTGATCGACGAGCAGGGTCTTGCCAAGGTCGAGGACCATGTCAGCGACGCGGTCTCCAAGGGTGCCAAGGTGCTGACCGGCGGCAAGCGTATCGAAGGTGCCGGCACCTTCTTCACGCCGACCGTACTCACGGGCGTTGCCAAGGGCATGAAGGTCGCCAGGGAAGAGACCTTCGGCCCGGTCGCGCCGCTCTTCCGCTTCGACACCGTTGAAGAAGTCATCCAGCAGGCCAATGACACCGAGTTCGGCCTCGCCGCCTATTTCTTCGCGGGCGACCTGAAGAAGGTCTGGAAGGTTGCGGAGGCGCTCGAATACGGCATGGTTGGGATCAATACCGGCCTGATGTCGACGGAGACCGCGCCCTTCGGCGGTATCAAACAATCCGGCAACGGCCGCGAAGGCTCGCGCCATGGCGCCGACGATTACCTCGAGATGAAATATCTCTGCATCGGCAATCTCTAAAATCCAAAGGGCGCCTTCGGGCGCCCTTTTCATTTCGGCATTCAATAATGCGGCGGCTTGGTCACGGCCGGCGCTTCCAGCGATTGCTCTTCGAGCGACAGGAAGCGTTCCGTCAAGCGGTCCAGTTTCGCCCGGGTCTGTTCGACCACTTTCCATTGCTCGGCAAGCTGATCCGAAAGCTCTTCGATGGTCTTTGCCTGATGGGCCAAGGCTTCTTCAAGCTGGGTAATGCGGCTGATGTCTTCGGCCATGGTTGTTCTCCACCGGTTTGCTGCTCTTCCAAAACCTATAGCGGCGGCTGCGTCAATGGGGCGCCCGGCATCGATTCCTAAAGTGAACTCATTGGTTACTAATGGGCCTTGCCGTGTCTTTGATCGTGGAGTAGGCCCTAACCCATCAGGGAGGAAATCTTATGGATTCACGAAACGGCTTTCTTCACCAGGACCGGCTTTTTCCGGCCGATCCAGCAACCCGCAGCATCGCGCGCGACCTCTACGAGACCGTCGCCGCTTTGCCGATCGTCAGCCCGCACGGGCACACCGAGCCTTCATGGTTCGCTGACGACAAGCCGTTTGAAGATGCCGCCTCGCTGCTCGTCATCCCCGACCATTATCTGTTCCGCATGCTGCACAGCACCGGCACAAGGCTCGATGAGCTCGGCGTTCCCCGGCTTGATGGCAAGCCTGTCGCCAAGGGCCGTGACATCTGGCGCGCTTTCGCTGCCAAATATCATCTCTTCCGCGGCACGCCGTCCAGCCTCTGGGTCGATCATGCGATGTCGGCCGTGCTCGGCTGTACCGAGCCGCTGACGCCTGACAATGCCGATGCGCTCTACGACCATATCAACGAGCAGCTCGCCAAGCCCGAGTTTCGCCCGCGTGCGCTGCATCAGCGCTTCGGCATCGAGACGATCGCCACGACGGAAGGCGCGCTGGATCCGCTGGTGCATCACCAGAAGATGCAGAAGGATGGCTGGATCGGTAAGGTTCGTACGACATACCGCCCTGACAGCGTGACCGATCCTGACGCTGTTGGCTTCCGCGACAATCTCATCAAGTTCGGTGAGATCACCGGCTCTGACGTCACCAGATGGGACGGCATGATCGACGCGCATCGCAAGCGCCGCGCCTATTTCCGCCAGTTCGGCGCCACAGCGACCGACCACGGCGTGCCGACCGCATTCACCGCGGATCTCTCGGCCACCGAGCGGCAGGCGCTTCTCGACAAGGCATTGAAGGGTCCACTTTCGGCTGCCGATGCCGAGCTGTTCCGTGGTCAGATGATGACCGAGATGGCCGGGCTTTCGGCCGAAGACGGAATGGTCATGCAGATCCACGCGGGCTCGCGCCGCAACACCGACAGCGGTCTGTTTGCGACCCGCGGTCCGAACATGGGCGCCGATATTCCGACCCGGACTGACTGGATCGGCGGGCTCAATGCGTTGCTGTCCAAGTACGGCCATTCGCAGGGCCTTCGCATCCTGCTCTTCACGCTCGACGAGACGACCTATTCGCGCGAGCTGGCGCCGATGGCCGGACATTGGGAATGCCTGATGATTGGCCCACCCTGGTGGTTCCACGACAGCCCGAATGGCATCCGCCGCTATCTCGACCAGGTCGTCGAGACCGCCGGCTTTGCAAATCTTGCCGGCTTCAACGACGATACCCGCGCCTTGCTCTCGATCCCCGCCCGCCACGACGTCTGGCGCCGCGAGGTTTGCGGCTTCCTGGCGCAGCTTGCCGCCGAGCACCGGATCTCCAGGAAAGATGCGGCAATCGTCGCGCGCGAACTCTCCTATGACAACGCGAAGAAGGCCTACAAGCTGTGAGCAATCGACTGAAGGACCTGAACGGCCTGGCGCCGACCGCAAAGCTTCCCGCCTATGACCGCAGCGCGCTGAAGGCGGGCATCCTGCATCTCGGCCCCGGCGCCTTCTTCCGTGCCCATTTCGCGCCGTTTACGGATGCGGCGCTGGCCGCTGACGGCGGCGACTGGGGCATCGAGGTGGCGAGCCTGCGCACGCCTGACGTTGCCGATAATCTCAACGCCCAGAACGGCCTCTACACCGTGTTGATCCGTGATACGTCGGGCACCCCGGCCGAGGTGATCGGTCCGATCCTGAAGGCGCATGTGGCTCCGCGCGATCCGTCGCTGCTCTTGTCGCGTCTCGAAGACCCGGCGATCCGCATCGTCAGCCTGACGGTGACGGAAAAGGCCTATGGCCTCGACGTTCGTACCGGCGGACTTGATCTGACGCATCCGGATGTTGCCGCCGATCTTGCCGACCGCCACGCGCCGCGCGGCGTCGTCGGCTATCTGGTCGAAGGCCTTGCCCGCCGCCGCGCCAAGGGTATCGCCCCCTTCACGCCGCTCAGCTGCGATAATCTGCCGAGCAACGGCGCGGTGCTGAAGCGCCTCGTCCTCGATTTCGCCGGCCGTGTCGATCCGGAGCTTCGCACCTGGATCGAAACCAATGTGCCCTTCCCCTCGACCATGGTCGACCGCATCACGCCCGCCAGCACCGACGCCACCTATGCGGATGCCGAGCGGCTGACAGGACGGCAAGATCTTGCAGCAATCGAGACCGAGCCCTTCACCCAATGGGTGATCGAAGACCATTTCGCCAACGGCCGCCCTGCATGGGACAAGGCCGGCGTGCTGATGGTCGATGAGGTCTCGGCCTATGAAAAGATGAAGCTCCGCATGCTGAACGGCGCGCATTCGCTGCTCGCCTATCTCGGCTACATAGGCGGCTATGAATATATCCGCGACGTGATGGAAGATGAAGGATTGGCGGCTCTCGCCCGACGCCAGATGAATGCTGCGGCCGAGACGCTCGATCCAGTCCCCGGCATCGATCTCGACCACTATGCCGATGAACTGATAGCGCGCTTTGCAAACAAGGCGATAGCCCACCGTACCTACCAGATCGCCATGGACGGAACGCAGAAGCTGCCGCAGCGGCTGCTGGAGCCGGCAACCGAGGCACTGGCCCACGGCAGCAAGGCCGAGACCTACGCCATCGCCGTCGCCGCCTGGATGCGCTACGCCATCGGCGTCGACCGCAACGGCAAGGCATACGAGCTGCGAGATCCGCGTGCGGAGGAGATTGCGGCGCTGCTCGCTGATATCCCACGCAACGGTGGGGCCGTTTCGGCGGCGTTGTTCAAGCTGCCGGGGCTGTTCCCGAAGGCATTGACGGACAATGTTGGTTGGACCGAGGATGTGGCGAACAAGCTCGATATTCTGATCCAGGATAACAGGCTGCCGTTGTTCTGAGGTGATCTAGGAAAAGAGGGCACCAACCTCTCCCTCCTCATCCCTGTGTCCTTAGGGCTGCGCCCACGGGATGTCACAGGGATCCAGCCGGCCCGAGGACTTGGGCCGGAAAGACTCTTCGTCCAACTGAAAGATTCATTCACCGCGCAGACGCGCGGTGGCTAGATTTCTGTGACGTCCCGTGGGCGCAGCCCTAAGGGCACAGGAATGAGGGAAGCATTGGCGGCACCACCGGTGTCCAAAGGCAACAGCCTACCCCTTCACCCTCTTCATCTCGGGATCATACAACGGCTTCAGCGACACCGAGCACGGCACCCGCTCGCGGGCGACATCGAGCTCGTACTTGCCCGACAGCACAAAATCCTCCGTCACGCCCTCAACGTCGCGCACATAGCCGTAGCCAATCGCCTTGCCAATCGTGTAGCCGAAGCCGCCGCTGGAGAGCCATCCTACGCGTTTTCCATCGCGGTAGATGGTTTCGCGGCCGAGCAGGACGATATCAGGGTCATCGGGCACGAAGCAGGCCAGCATCTTCTTGACGCCACCCGTCAATTGACGCTCCACGGCATCGCGGCCACGGAACGGGATGTTCTTTTTGCTCTTAACGGCCCAGGCAAGACCGGCCTCGACGGGCGTATGGTCGGGACCAATATCCGATCCCCAGGCGCGATAGCCCTTTTCCAGGCGGCAGCTTTCGATGGTGCGGTAGCCGGCGTTGACGAGACCGAGGCCGTTTCCGGCGGCCATCAGCGCATCATAGACGGTCGTTGCATACTCGACCGGCACATGCAGCTCGTAACCGAGCTCGCCGACATAGGTGATGCGCAGTGCCCTGACCGGGCAGCCTGCGATGCCGACGGTCTTGACGCGGCCGAAGGGGAAGGCAGCGTTCGAGACATCCGATGAGGTGACCTTCTCCAGCACCAAACGGGCATTCGGGCCCATCAGCGACAGAACCGAATAGGCGGAGGTGACATCGACAAGCTCGGCCTGCATGCCATCAGGAATATTGCGGGCTATCCAGTCGAAATCGTGGGTCGCAAAGCCGGTGCCGGTGACGATGTAATATTCGTTCTCGGCGATGCGGGCGACGGTGAGGTCGCATTCGATGCCGCCCTTGTCGTTCAGCATCTGGGTATAGACAAGCGAGCCGACAGGCTTTGACACATCGTTCGAAGCGATCCAGCTGAGCGCTGCTTCGGCATCGCGGCCCTTCAGCACGAACTTGGCGAAGGAGGTTTGGTCGAAGATGACCGCCGCCTCACGCACGGCCTTGTGCTCGCGGCCAACGGCCTCGAACCAGTTCTGCCTGTTGTAGCTGTAGATGTCCTTCGGCTCCTCGTTGGCGAAGAGATCGGCAAACCAGTTCGGCCGCTCCCAGCCGAGCTTCTCGCCGAAACAGGCGCCCTGAGCCTTCAGGCGATCGTAGAGCGGTGACTTGCGGCAGGGGCGACCGCTCGAATGCTCTTCGAAGGGGAAGGCCAGCGTATAATGTTTGCCATAGGCTTCCAGGGTGCGGGTGCGGACCCAGTCGGTGTCGAAATGCGGGCGGCCGAAGCGGCGGATATCGACCGGCCAGAGATCGTAGGGCGGCTCTCCCTTCGCCACCCATTCGGCCAGCGCCATGCCGGCACCGCCGCCGGACGCAATGCCGAAGGCGTTGAACCCGGCGCCGACGAAGAAGTTCTTGAGTTCCGGCGCTTCGCCGAGAATGAAGTTTCCGTCAGGCGTGAAGCTCTCCGGCCCGTTCAGCAGCTGCTTGACGCCGGCGGTTTCGAGAGCGGGAACGCGGGCCAGCGCCTGTTCCATGATCTGCTCGAAATGATCGTAATTGCTGTCGAGCAGCGTGTAGTGGAAACCGTCGGGAATGCCGCCAGTCGCCCAGGGAATCGGGTTCGGCTCGTAGCCGCCCATGACCAGACCGCCAACCTCTTCCTTGTAATAGGTCAGACGATCGGGATCGCGCAGCGTCGGCAGGTTCGAGGGTACGCCGAAGGATTCGGTGATCAGATATTGATGCTCGGCGGAGACGAGCGGCACATTGACGCCGAAGCGCGCCGCGAAACTGCACGTCCATTGACCGGCGCAGACGACGACGCGCTCGCATTCGATGCGGCCATTGGCGGTGACGACGGCGCGGATACGGCCCTTGTCGATTTCGAGATCGATGACTTCGGTGTCTTCAAAGATCGAGACGCCAGCCATGCGGGCGCCACGGGCAAGCGCCTGAGTGATGTCCGAAGGGTTGGCTTGGCCGTCGGTCGGGAGATAGGCCGCGCCGACGAGGTCATCAATCGTCATCAGCGGCCAGAGATCGAAGGCCTCCTGCGGCGTCAGCAGATGCATCTCGAGGCCAAAGGACTGCGCAGTCGTTGCCTGGCGCTTGACCTCGGTCCAGCGCTCCTCGTTGCAGGCGAGCCTCAGGCCGCCATTCATCTTCCAGCCGGTGCCGAGCCCGGTTTCCGCTTCAAGCTTCTTGTAGAGATCGACGGAGTAGCCGAGCAGCTGGGTGATGTTGGCGCTGGTGCGCAGCTGGCCGACGAGGCCGGCAGCGTGGAAGGTCGTGCCCGATGTCAGCTTCTTGCGCTCGAGCAGCACGGTATCGGTCCAGCCGAGCTTGCCGAGGTGATAGGCCGTCGAGCAGCCGATGATACCGCCGCCGATGACCACGGCCTTCGCCGTCTTCGGTAATTCCTTCGTCATTCTACTGATCCTGTTCAAATGCATTGTAGGCGCGCTCGAAGCGCGCGAGATTCTCGGCGGTATAGGCAGCATAATCGAAATCGATGGTCGAATGGATCTCGGAGACCATGCTCCAAAGTGCCTCGCGTAGCAGAGAGGCGCATTTCATCGCGCTGTAGCGGCGCCAGAGATCGGGGGTCAGCGGCTTTTCGAAATAGCTTTCAAGCATCGTCCGTTCGGCGGCTTCCGGGAGCTCGTTGTTCGAGGCAAGGCCGCCGAGATCGAAGAGCGGCGTGTTGAAGCCGGCATAGTCCCAGTCGATCAACCAGAGCCGTTTGCCGTCATCGAGGAAATTCGCGGCCAGCAGATCGTTGTGCCCGAAGCCGATTTCGAAGGGGCCGGCCGCAGCTTCCAGACGCTCGGCCTTTTCTAGCAGACCTGGCAGAAGCGGCGCATAGGCGCTGCCCGCAGTGCCGAGATTTGCGGCATAATCGCGGATAACGTGGAAGACCCAGAAGATCATCGCCTGGCCGCGGAAGTGGCGGGCGATGTCGCCGTGGCAGGCGCGGACCAGCGGCAGCGTCCGCAGCAATGTTGCTTCATCTTGCAGATCAGCCGCGGTCAGTGCCCGCGATTCGATGAAGTCCAGAACGAGGATACCGGGCGCATGATGGATGACGGCGGGCGAAAGACCAGCGACATGAGCAGCAATGCTGGCGGCAAGCTCATTCTGGCGGTTGATGTGATGAACCGGGATATCATCGCCCAACCGGACGACGCGCCGCGTGTTGCGATCCCTGACGAGGTAGTTGCGGTTGGTGATGCCGCCGGTGATAGGTTCGATCTCGAGCGGTCCGTGCCAGATGCCGAGTGCATGAATCCTATCTTCAGGCGTCACGCTTGTCCCCCTCGTGGCCCATTTTCAAAATGATGGGCCAGAGGAGGATCGGCTGTCAAGCAGAGGCCCGGTCAGATCGTGGCGCCGGACGCATCGAAGACGTGACAGCGGGCCGGATCGAAGGAGGTCTTCACATTGGTGCCGCGCTCGACCTTTTGCTGGCCATCGAGAGCGATGGTCAGCTGCTGGCCATCCGGCGTCGTCGTGTAAAGCATCGTGGCGCCGCCGAGATTTTCGACGAGATCGACATTGACGGTCGCAAGGGCTGTTCCGGCATCGGCAACGCCGAGATGCTCAGGGCGAATTCCGAATGTCACATCCTGGCCTGCGGAGCCCTTCAGACGCCGCGGCAGGCGAATCGAACTGCCGCAGACACTGACGGTGGTGTCGGCATCACTGACCTGCTCGATCTTCGCCTTCAGGAAGTTCATCTTCGGGCTGCCGATGAAACCGGCGACGAAGCGGTTGGCCGGGTTGTTGTAGAGGTCGAGCGGGGCGCCGACCTGCTCGATGCGGCCGGAATTCAGGACGACGATCTTGTCCGCCATGGTCATCGCCTCGACCTGATCGTGCGTCACATAGATCATCGTATTGCCGAGGCTGCTGTGCAGGCGGGAAATCTCGACGCGCATCTGCACGCGCAGTTCCGCATCGAGGTTCGACAGCGGCTCGTCGAAAAGGAAGATGCGCGGCTCCCGGACAATAGCGCGGCCGATGGCAACACGCTGGCGCTGGCCGCCGGAAAGCGCCTTGGGCTTGCGTTCCAGCAGCTTTTCGATCTGCAGAATCTCGGCGGCGCGGCGCACCTTCGGCTCGATTTCGGCCTTCTTGTAGCCGGCTGTCTCCAGCCCGAAAGCCAGATTCTTGTAGACCGACATATGCGGATAAAGCGCATAGGACTGGAACACCATAGCGATCCCGCGCTTTGCCGGCGCGACCTCGTTCATGCGCTCGTTGTCCAGAAGCAGCGCGCCGCCGGAAATCTCCTCGAGCCCGGCTATCATCCGCAGCAGCGTGGACTTGCCACAGCCGGACGGGCCGACGAAGACGGTGAACTCACCGGGATCGATCGTCAGGTCGATGCCATGAATGACATCCAAGGAACCGTAGCGCTTCTCGACCTTTTGAAGAACGACACTCGTTGCCATCTTCCCAAATCCTCTCCTGATCCCGTTATCGCGTTTTTGCACGCCAGTCGGCGTATTTGGGGCTCTCCGGCCCGATCGGCAGCGCAACGTCAGCTCCGCTGTCCGAGGATTGATAGATTGCCGTCACCAGCTCCAGAGCGCGGCGCGCATCCGCCGATGTCACCGGCAGCGGCCCACTGCCACTGAGATAGTCGTGGAAGCGGACCATCTGCGTGTTGAAGCGCGGCGCCACCGGCTGCCAGTCGGCGAGCGCTTTGTCGACCTGCGCCTGCACGTCATCATTTGCGGCGATGATCTGCCAGGGGCCTTTGCCCGGCGAGTAGGGTTCGTGATTGCTCTCGAACGTGACGTTTTCGAAATGCAGCCGGAGGCGGCTGATTTCCTGCTGGGAGCCGAGCGTGCACGAGAGCGACACGAAGGCGCCGTTGTGCATCTCAAGGCTCACCGAGGCACAGTCTTCGACCTCGATATCGTTGACGCGTGTAGCAACACGGCCGAAGACGCGCGCAGCCGGGCCAGCAAGATGGAAGAGCATATCATGCAGGTGCAGCGCATGCGTGACCAGCACACCGCCAAGCTCGGTCGCCCATTTGCCGCGCCAAGGCACGGCGTAATATTCGGGTTTGCGCAGCCAGAAGGTCTCAACCGAACCCATATAGAACTTGCCTGCAATGCCGGCATCTACGATGCGCTTCGCCTGCTCGATGCCATCGCCGTAGCGATACTGGAAGATCGGCATCAGCGTGCCCCTGGCCGTCTTCTCGGCACGCATGATCTCGTCGACGCCAGCCAGCGATCCCGTCAGCGGCTTTTCGCAGACGACGTGCTTTCCAGCAGCAAGGGCTGCGATCACCTGCTCCTTGTGGATGCCAGGCGGCGTGCAGATATCGATGATGTCGATACCGTCGTCCGCCAGAAGCTCGTCGAAGGACGTGGTGCGGCGCTCGATGCCGAATTCGTCACCGACGGTCTTCAGCCGTTCCTCGTTCAGGTCGCAGATCGCTGCGACCTTGAAGCGATCAGGATGCGGCAGATAGCCCTCGACGATATGCGAACGCCCGATACCGCAGCCGACGATGGCAACAGTCTTGATGCTCATGTCACTCTTTCCCATCGGCATCAGCGCTTCATGCCTGTTGTAGCGATGCCCTCGATCAGCAGGCGCTGGAAGAACAGGAAGAAGAAGAACACCGGCACCAGCGTCAGCGTCGACATGGCGAACAGGCCACCCCAGTCCGATGCGCTGGTCGAGTCGACGAAGGTGCGCAGGCCGAGCTGGATCGTGTAGGTGTTCATGTCGTTCAGATAGATCAGCGGCCCGAAGAAATCGTCCCAGGTCCAGATGAAGGAGAAGATGGCAGCCGTTGCCAGCACCGGCAGCGACAGCGGCAGCATGATCTTCCAGTAGATCCGCCAGGCGCTGCAGCCATCCATCATCGCCGCTTCATCGAGTTCGCGCGGAATGCCGCGGAAGAACTGCACCATGAGAAAGATGAAGAAGGCGTCGCTGGCGAGGAACTTCGGCACGACCAGCGGCAGGATGGTGTTGACCCAGCCGAGGTTGAGAAACAGCACATATTGCGGGATCAGCGTTACGTGATACGGGATCATCAGCGTGCCGAGCATGATCGCGAACCAGAAATTCCGGCCGGCAAAGCGGAGACGCGCGAAGGCGAAAGCCGTCAGCGAGCAGGCGATGACATTGCCGGTCACCGTCAGCAGCGAGATGACCAGCGAATTCCAGAAGAAGCGCCCGAAGCTGATATCGAGGCCGGTCCAGCCGCGCACGTAGGACGCGAAATCGATCGATGACGGAATAATCGAGGTCGACGAGAAGATCTCGTTTTCCGGGCGCACGGAGGCCGAGAGCATCCAGAGCAGCGGATAGAGCATCAGCAGCGACGCACCGATCAGCAGGGCATGGACGACGATCGAACCCGGCAGGCTGCGCTTGTTAATGTCGGATGGCGGCCTGGCCGCGGTAACTGCAGCGGTCATCTCAGTCATCGTAGTGAACCCAATAGCGCGAGGACAGGAACGAGAAGGCGGTGAAGATCGCGATGATGACCACCAGGATCCACGCGAGTGCCGAAGCGTAGCCCATGCGGAAATTGCCGAAGGCTTCCTGGTAGAGATAGAGCGTATAGAACAGCGTCGAATTGATCGGACCGCCGGTGCCGCCTGAGATGATGAAGGCAGGCGTGAAAGCCTTGAAGGCTTCGATCGTCTGCACCACGGCATTGAAGAAAATGACGGGCGTCAGAAGCGGCAGGGTGATCTTGTAGAACTGGCGGAATGTCGAGGCGCCGTCGAGGCTGGCCGCCTCATACATATCCTGCGGGATCTGGCGCAGACCGGCGAGGAAGATGATCATCGGCGAGCCGAACTGCCAGACGGACAGCGCCACCAGCGTGTAGATCGAATAGCTCGGATGCGAGATCCAGCTCGGACCCTGAATGCCGAACTGTGCCAGCGCCGCGTTGACTAGGCCGTCACTGGCGAAAAGCTGCCGCCAGAGAACTGCGATGGCGACGCTGCCGCCAAGCAGCGAGGGCAGATAGAAAATGGCGCGGTAAACAGGAAGACCGCGAATGCCCCGGTTCAGTGCCATTGCCACCATCAGCGCAAAAGTGAGCTTGAAGGGGACGGAGAGCACGACATAGGTCAGCGTCACCTTCATCGCCGCGGCGAATTTCGGATCGGCGGTGGCGATGCGCACATAGTTGTCCGTGCCGACCCAGCCCGGCGCTCTCAACATGTCGAAGTCCGTGAACGACAGGTAGAGAGAAATCAGGGCGGGGCCGAGCGTCAGCCCGAAAAAACCCAGGAGCCAGGGCAGCAGGAAGAGATAGCCTGGAGCATTGGCATTCCACAGCCGCCTGAGGCGGCTGTCTGCCACTGCTCCCTGGTAACGTTCCACCGTCACGGCTCCGTCGGCCGTTGTGCGCATCGCATTGTTCATGTGGTTCAACCCCGCGCGAGGACGCGCGTAATTTCATCCACGAGCTGCTTGCCGGCATCGGCAGGGGTTACCTGACCGAAGGCAACCTGCTCGGCGAGCTGACGCAGAACCGTCTGACCTTCACCTGCACCTGTCGGCGGCGGTGGCGGCAACGGACCGGCGAGATCGCCAAGATTGGCCACGTAGTTCAGCGGGATCTTGCCGACATCATCGAGCGTACCGGCGACGACATCACGCATCGACTTCGATTCCGGAATGCCGCGCTCGACGTCGAGCACCTTGGCGGCATCGGGATTCATGACGAAGAAGTTGACGTAATCGACGGCCTGATCGAGGACCTTGGACTGCGCCGACACCGAGAAGAACATCGATGGCTTACGGTAGTGGCCGCCCTTCGAGTCCGCGGTGACGCGCGGGTAGTTGCTGAGCGTCAGCTTGTCCTTGACGACGGCCTGGAAGCCGACGAACTGGTTGCTGTGCGCGTAATCGATCGCAGCCTTGCCCATCGTCAGCGGGGCGGTGTCGATCGTATCCTTGTAGAGCGCCTGAACATCAGGCGGCACACAGGCACCGGCCTCACGGAACTTCGCCCACATGTCGAACCATTCAGACGCATCTTCAACGCCAAAGGCGATCTTCGAATCCGCCGTGTACAGCGCCTTGCCGCGCTGGCGAACGTAGTTTTCGAAGAGCGGCTCGGCGCCGCTACCGTCGGCAAAGCCGAAGAAGCCCTTGCGCTTGCCGGCCTTGGTGATTTCGGCGCCGATCTTGCCGAGTTCTTCCCAAGTCGTCTTGTTGTTCGGGGCTTCGACGCCAGCTTCCTGCAACGCAACGGTGTTGATAACAGTTGCTGCCGAGTTCGCGCCGAGGCTGATGCCATAGAGATGGCCGTCAACCTTGCCGCCTTCGATCTGCGCCGGATCGAAATCGCCGAGCTGCAGTTTCGAGGGCATGTAGGATTCCAGCGGAGCAAGAGCGCCGCGCCGGGCATATTCGACGATATAGCGGTAATCCATCTGGATCACGTCAGGGGCGTTCTTGCCGGCGACCTGGGTCGCGAGCTTCTGCCAGTAATCGCCCCAGCCCAGGAATTCGCCGGTAATCGAAACACCGGAATTCTTGGCCTTGTAGAGATCCGACACCTTGTTGGTGCGGTCTGCGCGGGGCTGAGAGCCCCACCAGATCAGCCGGAGACGGGCGTCCTGCGCAAATGCAGGGGCACCCATACCCGAAAGCGCGAGCAGCGAAGCCCCTCCCGCCATGAACCCACGTCTATTAATGCTGAATGTCATCTGTTTTTCCTCCTCCCTTGGGGAGCGCCTCCACACGCTCCTTGCTGGTTTCTCTTGCAACAAATAACTAATTGGTTACAAGCTATGGACAAGCACGAAGCCTGTCAAGCGGTCTTGGTTTCGCGAGGTCTCCTCTTCGAATTTCGCTTGTACAAGCTCGCACCGAAGCCTTATGAGCGCAACATTAGCGTCTGGGGAGATAAGCCGATGAACGATACTGGCCAGACTGGGGACAAGAAAAAGCCGAAGCGCGCCAGCGGCGAGCGCGTGCTTCAGCGCGACCCCGAACGGACCAAGGCGGCGATCCTTGAGGCGGCAACGCAGGAATTTGCCGAGAACGGCATGGGCGGCGCCCGCGTCGATGCGATCGCCGAACGTGCCGGCACCAACAAGCGGA
This sequence comes from Rhizobium sp. 01N424, assembly GCF_056399485.1. Lineage (NCBI taxonomy): Bacteria > Pseudomonadati > Pseudomonadota > Alphaproteobacteria > Hyphomicrobiales > Rhizobiaceae > Rhizobium > Rhizobium sp. 01N424. The sequence goes on along the minus strand of NZ_JBFTRK010000020.1, from coordinate 21,526 downwards.
TGCTCTACCACTATTTCGGCGACAAGGAGCAGCTGTACCTGCGTGTGCTCGAAGAAGCCTATGTCGGTATCCGCACCGCCGAACGCGCACTGCATATCGGCGACCGAAATCCGGAAGAAGGCATCACGGAACTCGCGCTCTTCACCTGGCGCTATTTCCTACAGCATCCGGAATTCCTCAGCCTGCTCGGAACGGAAAATCTGCATCGCGCCCGCTGGCTGCGCCAATCGGTGCGGCTGAAGGAGCTTCACTCGCATCTGATCGGCGAACTGGCCCAGGTGCTTGAACGCGGCAAAAAGGAAGGCGTCTTCATCGAGACGGCCGATCCGCTGCATGTCTATCTGACGATCGCATCGCTCGGATATTTCTATCTTTCCAACCAGTACACGCTCTCGACCATCTTCGGCCGCCCCCTGATCGAGGCCACGAATCTGGACATCTGGGAGCGCCATATCGTCCATGTGACGCTCGCCTCCATCAAGCGCTGAGAAGCCGAAACGGATTTGCCTATTGACAGGTCCGGTTTCCTTCTGCCATCAAGTAACTGTTTAGTTACTGGCTTGGGAGGGCTGGGCCAAGCCCGCTCCCTGCCGGAAAACGATTGGCAGGGAGGAACAAATGGCACGTCTCGGGATCATTTTGCACGGCGTTACAGGCCGCATGGGATACAATCAGCACCTGGTGCGATCGATCCTGGCCATCCGCGATCAGGGCGGCCTTCTGCTGAAATCGGGGGAACGGCTGGAGATCGATCCGATCATTGTCGGCCGCAACCGCGACAAGATGGAAGAGCTGGCGAAGAAGCATAACATTAAGCGCTGGTCGACCGACCTTGACGCCGCACTTGCCAACCCCGACGACCATATTTTCTTCGACGCCGGCACGACGCTGATGCGTGCCGAGCTGCTGTCCCGGGCGCTTGATGCCGGCAAGCATGTCTATTGCGAGAAGCCGATTTCCGACGACCTGCAGGTTGCGGTCGATCTTGCCCGGAAGGCCCGCTCTTCCGGGCTCAAGCACGGCGTCGTTCAGGACAAGCTGTTCCTGCCGGGGCTGCGCAAGCTGGCGCTGCTGCGCGATTCCGGCTTCTTCGGCAAGATTCTCTCGGTGCGCGGCGAGTTTGGTTACTGGGTGTTCGAGGGCGATTGGGGCGTTCCGGCACAGCGTCCGTCCTGGAACTACCGCAAGGGCGACGGCGGCGGCATCATCCTCGATATGCTGTGCCACTGGCGCTACGTGCTCGACAATCTCTTCGGCGAAGTGAAATCCGTCTCCTGCCTCGGTGCCACCCATATCGGCAGCCGCGTCGACGAAAAGGGCAAGACCTATCCTTGCGATACCGACGACGCCGCCTACGCGACCTTCGAACTTGAAGGCGGGGTGATCGCGCAGATCAACTCGTCGTGGGCGGTTCGCGTCCGCCGCGACGACCTCGTAACGTTCCAGGTCGACGGCACGCATGGTTCCGCGGTCGCGGGGTTAACGAAATGCTGGACCCAGCACCGCGTCAACACGCCGAAGCCGGTCTGGAATCCCGACCAGCCACAGACGATCGACTTCTACAAGACCTGGGACGAGGTGCCGGATACGCAGGTCTTCGACAACGGCTTCAAGGCGCAGTGGGAAATGTTCCTGCGCCATGTCGCCGAAGATGCGCCGTGGCCCTATGGCATGGAGGCTGGCGCCAAGGGCGTGCAGCTCGCCGAACTCGGCCTCAAGTCGTGGGCCGAACGCCGCTGGCTTGACGTTCCCCGGCTGGAATTCTGATCATGGCAAGAACGATCAATCTCCCGCTAGACGGCAAGATCGCGCCCTATCAGCTGACCGGCGTGCCGATCGAAGTGAAGAAGCGCGATGCCAAGGATTTTCCGCGCGTCGTCTATGCGGCGGCCCATGTGGTGGCCGATCCGCTTCAAGACAACGACCCGTGGCTGACACCGGCGATCGACTGGGAACGGACGCTTGCGTTCCGCCACCGGCTCTGGGATCTCGGTCTCGGCGTTGCCGAGGCGATGGATACGGCTCAGCGCGGCATGGGCCTCGGCTGGCCTGAGGCCCGCGAGCTGATCCGCCGGGCGTTGCGCGAGGCACGCACCCGAAAGGACGCGCTGATTGCCTGCGGCGCCGGCACCGATCATCTGACGCCCGGCCCTGATGTGACCATTGATACGATCATCCGGGCTTACGAGGAGCAGATCGAGGCCGTCGAGGCGGAAGGCGGGCGCATCATCCTGATGGCAAGCCGGGCGCTGGCCGCCGTCGCCAAGGGCCCGGACGACTATATCCGGGTCTATGACCGCATCCTTCGCCAGGTCAAGGAACCCGTGATCATCCATTGGCTCGGCGAAATGTTCGATCCGGCGCTCGCCGGCTATTGGGGCAATGACGACCACATCAAGGCAATGTCCACTTGCCTTCAGGTAATCGAAGCCAATGCCGCAAAGGTCGATGGCATCAAGATTTCGCTGCTTTCGAAGGAGAAGGAAGTGGCGATGCGCCGCCAGTTGCCCAAGGCGGTGCGCATGTATACCGGCGACGACTTCAACTATGCCGAACTGATCGCCGGCGACGAAGAGGGGCATTCGGACGCCCTGCTCGGCATTTTCGATGCGATCGCACCGGCGGCTTCGGCGGCAATGGATGCGCTCGGGCGCCACAGCAACAACGAGTTTTTCGATCTGCTCGACCCGACCGTTCCGCTGTCGCGCCACATCTTCAAGGCGCCGACCCGCTTCTACAAGACCGGTGTGGTGTTCCTTGCCTATCTGAACGGGCTGCAGGACCATTTCGTGATGGTCGGCGGACAGCAAAGCACAAGGTCTCTGACGCATCTCGCCGAACTGTTCCGGCTGGCCGACAAGGCGCGGGTGCTCGCCGATCCCGATCTCGCGGTCACCCGCATGAAGCAGGTGCTCGCCGTTCACGGCGTACAGTGACCCATCAGGCAGGGAGGACATGACATGCAGGTCGAAGGACTTTCGATCAATCTCGCAACGATCCGCGAGCAATGCGGCTTTGCCGAAGCCGTCGATCTCTGCCTGAAGCACGGCATCACCAAGATCGCGCCCTGGCGCGATCAGGTCGCCAAGGCCGGTCTCGACGAAGCCGTCCGCATCGTGAAATCGAACGGCCTGAAGCTGACCGGCCTTTGCCGAGGGGGCTTCTTTCCGGCGGCGAATGACCGCGATTGGCAGAAAAACCTCGACGACAACCGACGAGCGATCGACGAGGCCGCTGCGCTTGGCGCCGATTGCCTGGTGCTCGTTGTCGGTGGATTGGCGGGCGGATCGCGGGATATCGGTGCTGCCCGGCAGATGGTTTCGGACGGCATCGCCGCCGTTCTGCCGCATGCGAAAGCCTCGGGCGTGCCGCTGGCGATCGAGCCACTGCACCCGATGTATGCCGCCGACCGCTCCTGTGTGAACACCCTGCGCCAGGCGCTCGACATGTGCGAACTGCTCGGTACCGATGTCGGCGTCGCGATCGACGTCTATCACGTCTGGTGGGATCCGGAACTCGCCGAGCAGATCGCGCGCGCCGGGCAGATGAAGCGCATCTTCGCGCATCATATCTGCGATTGGCTGGTGCCGACCAAGGACATGCTGACCGACCGCGGCATGATGGGCGACGGCGTGATCGATCTCAAAGGCATCAGGCGGATGATCGAGAAGGCGGGCTTCTTCGGCGCGCAGGAGGTCGAGATCTTTTCGGCAGACAACTGGTGGAAGCGCCCGGCGGAGGAGGTCATCGCCACCTGCGTCGACCGGTATCATGGCTGCTGCCTGGTTTAATTGGATATATTCGTTTCAGCACGTATGAAGGAGGATCATTCGATGGAGAAGCGCCGTTTTGCACTGATAGGGACCGGCAATCGCGGGACCACGATGTGGGGGAAAGATCTGCTCGCCGGGTGGCGCGAGCATGTGGATCTCGTCGCTATCGTCGAGAAGAATTCACTGCGCGGCGAGCGGGCGCGCACGATGATCGGCAGCAACGCCCCGATCTATGACGACATCGATGCGATGCTGAAGGAGGTCAAGCCCGACCTCGTGATCGTCTGTACGCCTGATCATACGCATGATGCGATCGTCGTGCGGGCGCTCGAGGCCGGGATCGACGTGATCACCGAAAAGCCGATGACGACGGCGGTCGACAAGATCCGGCGGATCATGGACGCCGAGAAGCGGACAGGCCAGCGCGTCGATGTTTCGTTCAACTACCGCTATTCGCCGACGGCAGCGCGCATCAAGGAGCTACTGAACTCCGGCGAGATCGGCCGCGTCACCTCCGTCGATTTTCATTGGTACCTGAACACCAAGCACGGCGCCGATTATTTCCGCCGCTGGCATGCCTATACCGAGAATTCGGGCAGCCTCTTCGTCCACAAGGCGACACACCATTTCGACCTGCTGAACTGGTATCTCGACAGCGATCCCGAAGCCGTCACATCCTTTGCCGATCTGCAGAATTACGGCCGCAAGGGCCCCTTCAGCGGCCCGCGCTGCAAGCTCTGTCCTCACACTGCCGACTGCGATTACTATCTCGACCTTGAGGCAGATCCGTTCCTGGACACGCTTTACGAAGACCCCTCGAAGATCGACGGTTACTTCCGCGACGGCTGCGTCTTCCGCGAGGATATCGACATACCCGATACGATGGTGGTCAGCATCCGCTACCGCAACAACGTGCATGTCTCCTACTCGCTGAACACCTTCCAGCCGATCGAGGGTCATCATCTGGCGTTCAACGGCACCAAGGGCCGGATCGAGGTTCGCCAGCATGAAACGCAGCCATGGGAGGTGAAGAAGGAGGACGAGATCCTGCTGATCCGCAATTTCCCCAATGGCAAGGAAGCGCTCGAACGCATCGTCGTTCCACATTCGTCCGGCGGGCATTACGGTGGTGACGACCGGATGCGCAACATGATCTTCAAGCCCGGCATGGAAGATGGACTGCATCAGCGCGCCGGTACGCGCGCCGGGGCGATGTCTGTTCTCTGCGGGATTGCAGCACTGGAGAGTTCGCGCACGGGCAAGGTGGTGACGCTTGCCGACCTGATGCCGGAGCTCGCCAATGACGGTTCGCCGAATAGCGTAAAAGCCGGCTAATAAAATTCAAGCGCCAGTTCTTGTGAAGCTGGCGCTTTTGACGCCATATGTTGATGCAGAACCTAAGCGAGCCGGTCGAGATCGGCCAGCGTCAATGTGTAGAGCAGCGGCTCACCCTTCAGAAAGCGCTCGATCTCATCGACGGCCATTGCGCCAAGTCTGGAACGCTCCAATCCGACCGCGCCGGCGATATGCGGCGTGAGGAACACGTTCGGCAGGTCGTAGAATGCCGAACTCGTCTCTGGAATCTCCGGATCGGTGACGTCGATGATTGCGTCGATACGGCCGGTGGCCAGCGTCGCCAGCAATGCCGCCTCATCGATGATCGCGCCACGCGCCGTGTTGATCAGCGTCGCGCCATCCTTCATCAGCGCCAGCTTCGACGCATCGATCATGTGGCGGGTCGATGGAAGCGACGGCGCATGAAGAGAGACGATATCCGACATGCGCATCAGCGTATCGAGGTCGCATTTTTCAGCGCCCAGCTCTGCGCATTGCGCTGTGCTCAATGTCGGATCGAAAAGCAGGATCTTGAATTCGAAGGATTTCAGCAGATCGATCACCCGCCGCCCGATCCGCGAAGCGCCGATGATGCCGACCGTCCGGCCGTAGTTGCCGATCGCCAGCCGCTGCATCGGATAGGTCCGCTCGCGGTTCCGGTCATCCGTGTAGTAGTCCCGGAAGCGAAAGACCTGCTTGCCGGCAAACACTATCGCCGCAAGGGTGAATTCCGCGACGGGAATGGCATTGGCCTCCGCCGCATGGGTGACCTGCACACCTGATCTGAAGACCTCCTCGCCGATGATGCCTTTGACCGTGCCGGCGGCATGGGCCACAAGTTTCATCCCTTTCGCGGCCGAAAGCACATCGGCACCAACATGAGGCGCGCCCCAGCCGGTGATCAGGATTTCGGTTTCGGCAAGGATGCGCCTGGCGCGCTCATCGCTGAAATTCTCGAGCGGATTCCGGTCGAGCAGGACACCGAGCTGTTCCAGCCGGTCGAGCAAGGCATCAGGGAGAACATGCTCCGTCCGCTGCCCGGGCTGCATGGCAAGCGCAATACCTGTTTGTCTCATGGCATTTGCCCTGGCGCCTCGATGGCGCTGACCGTGATGCCTTCCTTGGCGACGATCGCTTCCAGCGAAGACAAATCCGGCCGTTCAGGCGGCGTGCGCCATGCCCCCGACACAGCCTGCCGGTCACCCGTGGCTATCACGGCCGTGAACAACACGGTCTCGCCCGCAGGAACTTCACCGCGCAGCTGTGGCACCAGGGTCTTGGCAACCATCATGTTGGTATTCGGCAACGCCTTTTGCACGAAGCCGTGGCGCTCGATGCTGGAGCCGAGATCAGCGATGCCGGAGAAGTCAGCTTCGCCAATGGCGTAGGCCTGGCCGGCAGCGGTTTCGAGCGTATCGCGGTCGAAATCCTGCTTAGCAATCGCAAAACCGCCCTCGGCAATCTGCAACGCACGCGGCGACTGGATGCGATGAACGCGAATATGCCAAGGTGCCGCCGGAACGAGCCAGGTTTCGACGCTGACCTCCTTGAAAGGCGACCATTTTGCATAGAGCACGTCGCCGGCAATCTTCGCCATCGTGTTGGTTTCACGGACGCGATAGTGAAAGCCGTCATCGCTGAAAGCCAGCGCCGAATCGAAGGTGGCGCCGGCAAAACTCCGCTCGTCGGCTTCGACGCTGAAGCCATAGCGGGCCGAATATGCGAATTTGGCGTATTTTTCGGTACCAAACCGCATCTGAAGATTTTCCTGCCCCGATGACAGGGCCACCGCATCTTCGCCGGTGTGCATGATCACCATGCCGGGATGGCGCTGCGGTGTGACAGGTGCGGCGGCCGGTACCACCTCTTTCACCGTCCAGAACGGATGATCTTCCGGGATCGCCAGCGGCAGGAAAGCCTTGAACGCCCAGTATGGCGAACCGGCCGAATTATAGCTCTCGGACATCAGCAAATTCGGATAGCCGAAGCCGATCGACAGAATACCGTCGCGATTGGTCATCGGTTTGTCCCGCCACCAGCGCAGATGCTGCAGGCAGAGATGCTTGACCTCGCCCCACGGAAGCGCTTCCAGATCCGCAAACGCAAGCGCCGACCAGAAGCCTGCGCAGGCGAAACGGTAGGTGAGGCTGCGGCCGAAGGGGATGGTCGCGCCATCATCGGCAAACCAATGCCGGAAATCCCGGGCAAAGAGCAGGGCCCGTTCCCGGTAGCGCTTCGCATAGTCGTCATCGACGAGCTTCGAATAGATCAGCCCGTAGAAATGCATGGCGAAGGGGATGTAGTGATCGACGCGGCGAACGTTGCCATCGCGGTACCAGCCATCACCAACATAGAAGCCTTCGAGCTCTTCGAGATATTGCTTCGTCAAGCTGCGATCGAAATCGGCCCCGACGCGATCGAGTGCGATGTCGACGAAGATGCGGAAGAATTTCCAGTTGTTGTCGGCATAATCGAATTGGCGGGCATGCTTGAGATAGGCGATAACATTGGCGCGCTGGGCGGTATCGAGCGGCTCCCAGATCTTCTCCGGCACCAGCGCGATGGCAAAGCCCAGAGCCGCAAGTTCCACCATCCGCTGATCGCGCCCCCCGACCGTGCCCCAATATTCCGGGTGATCGGGATCGGTGCCGTTGGCGATACCGTCGGTGAAACGCTGCCAATGGGCGAAGTCGCCTTTTCCGGCGCCAAGTGGCGCCAGGCCCCAGAGAGGCCGGGCAAAACCTTCAAGATCAGCGGCCGCCCGGTCGAAATGTGCGCCCGCGCCATCGAGCCTGACACGCGCGTTGCCCTCGGAAAAATAGGGAAGCAGCGGATTGAAGAGATCATGAAGGGCGCGGCTCATGTCGCTGCGCGTCTGGAGAGGATTGCCTGCGAGCGGATTGGCGCTGGCCGGATCATAGGTCATCTGCATCACTCATCGATTCTTGCATCTGGCACAGTCCCCCCGGCAACCGGGACGACCGCATGGCATACATGGCGCGCAGGAGCCGTCCTGTCGCGGAAGCGGGCTATCATCAAGGCAATCGCCTCACGGCCGATTGCGGCCCGGTCGACATGCATCGTCGACAGCGGTGGGTTGGTCATCATCGCACAGGGGAGATCGTCGAAACCGACGATCGCAAAGTCTTCGGGAACGCGAAGGCCCGCTTCGGTGACGGCTTCGAGGACGCCGACGGCGACGAAATCGTTCATGCAGAAGGCGGCGGTAAAACCCTTGTTTTCCACGAGAACTGCGGCCATCAGCTCATGCGCCTCACGCGAGGCGCTACCCTGAAATCCCATCGACACTAGTCGCCGCTCGCCGCCATGAACGGCGACAGCCGCATCGAAGCCGCGAACGCGTTCGCGGATCGTATGGCGATGCAATCCGGTGAAGTGAAGGATCTTGCGATGTCCGGCAGCGAGCAGACGCTCGGCTGCCTGATAGGCACCGAAGAAATTCGACGGCGACACGCCGTCGATCTGCAGGCGGGGATCCGTTCCGTTGACGAGCACCACCGGCACTTTCTCCGCCTCTATCCAGCCGCGAAGCGCATCGCTCGGATCGATACCGACAAGAAAGAGCCCCTCGGCCCGCGCCGTCGTCATGTAGCTGCGAACAACCTCGGGCGTGGCGCGGTCCTCCCGGATGAGCCGGACTTCGAAAGCCATCCCGGCTTCCAGAGCGCTCGCCCGCAGCCCTTCGACGATCGCTTCGTAGAAAACGCTGAGCCCGCCCGTAACCCCGTCGCTGGCGATCAGCGCCAACCCGCCGGGCGGCGGCTCGACCGTGGACCTCGGCTGATAGCCATATTCGGCGGCCACCCGCAGAATATGCTCGCGCACATTGCCGCTGATACCCGGCTCATTGGCGAGCACGCGAGAAACCGTGGAAACGGACACGCCGGCCGCCGTTGCGATATCGGCCTGCCGCGGCCGTTTGGGTTTCATTTCGTTCATGGCCCGATCTTATGCAAATAATGCAAATTTGCAATTGTTATATAATTTCTTGCAAGTTTATTTTTTTTGCGTAGTCTTCGCCGCATTGCCCTCAGATGTTGGAGGACGGCGAGGGGCAGGCACAAGGAGGAACATCATGCAGATCAATCGACGGACATTTCTGATGGGTTCGGCTGGCGTCGCCACCGGGCTTGCCTTCGGCGCCGGAAGCGCCATCCCCGCATATGCAGAGGGCACAGAGCTACGCGCCATGTGGTGGGGATCGAACGATCGCGCCAAGCGGACACTCGACGTTGCCAAGCTTTATGAAGGCAAGACGCCAGGTGTGAAAATCGTTGGCGAATCCATGAGCGGCGACGGCTACTGGACGAAACTGGCGACGCAGATGGCCGGCCGCGCCATCGCCGACGTCTTCCAGCTCGAGCCGGGAACGATTTCCGATTATTCCAAGCGCGGCGCCTGCCTTGCTCTCGACGAGTTCGTCCCATCGACGCTGAAGGTCGATGCGTTCGGCAAGGACATGCTGAAGCTGACGACTGTCGACAACAAGCTCTATGGCATCGGCCTTGGGCTGAATTCCTTTGCGCTGTTCTTCGACCAAGCCGTATTCGAAAAGGCGGGCCTGCCGCTTCCGACGACGGATCTGACCTGGGACGAATATGCCAAGCTTGCCGTCGAGCTCACCAAGGCCGGCGGCAAGGATAATTATTGGGGCGGTCCCTACGGTGCCCGCTATACCTATGTCTTCGATGCCTGGCTGCGCCAGCGCGGCAAGAGCCTTTATGCTGACGGCAAGCTCGGCTTCGGCGTCGACGATGCCAAGGAGTGGTACAGCTTCTGGGAGGATCTGCGCAAGAAAGGTGGCACGGTCGCTGCCGACGTGCAGACACTCGACCAGAACACCATAGATACCAACGCGCTGGCACTCGGCAAGTCGGCTATGGRCATGGCCTATTCCAACCAGCTCGTCGGCTACCAGCTGATCTCCAAAAACAAGCTGGCGATAACCACGCTGCCACGCGAGAAGAAGGGCGGACCTTCCGGCCACTACTATCGCCCGGCACTGATCTGGAGCGTCGGCGCGACGACGAAGAATGGCGAAGCTGCGGCCAAGTTCATCGATTTCTTCGTCAACGACCCTGATGCTGGTAAGATCCTCGGCGTCGAGCGCGGCGTACCGATGTCGCCGGCCGTGCGCCAGGCGATCCTGCCGAATCTCAACCCGACGGAGCAGGCAGCGGTCAAATACGTGGATCTTCTGAAGGACCAGGTCGGCGACTATCCGGCACCGGCGCCATTGGGATCGACGGAGTTCGACCAACGCCTGTTCCGCCCGATCGCCGATGAACTCGCCTTCGAACGAACCACGCCCGCCGAGGCTGCGCAGCGGCTCGTCGAAGAAGGCAAGGCGACGATCAGAAGCTGAAGTTTCAGCTGAAAACAACGAAAGAGCCCGTCGATCCGGGCTCTTTTGCGTTGCAGTTGGCCGCCGCAAGATAATGGACATGGAAGTCTATCATCTTGCAATGGACACCACTCGTTCTGGACGGGGCCTTCGTCAGCCTCAATCCAGCCTGTCGTGCCACTGGTTTCCCATCACCCGTCAGAATCAGCACGGCCGTAATGGAGAAGACATGCAAGACCTCTTACAGGCATCGGGTTACCGCAAGAACGGTAAAATCTGGACATATCAGGACGCCCGAGGCGCTTTTCGCTATAACGATGGCGACGCATCCGAAACGCGTATTCTGAATATCATGCAGTCGGCGACCGATACCTCGCTCTTCTCGAAAGAGCTCGCAGGCGCGATCTCCGACTGGCCGTCGAACTACCATCTCAGCCCGATACGAGCCAATCTCTTCCGTCCGATCAAGCATATGCTGCGCGGACCTATCCTCGAGATCGGCGCCGGCTGCGGCGCGATCACCCGCTTCCTGGGTGAGGAAGGCCACACCGTTCTCGCGCTTGAGGGCAGTGCGCGCCGCGCAAACACGATCGCCGAGAGATGCCGTGACCTTCCGAATGTCACCGTACTCGCCGAGCCGCTGCAGCATTTCGAGGTACAGCAGAAGTTCGCGACGGTGACGCTGATCGGCGTGCTGGAATATGCCCGCGTCTTCTTCGGCGCGGAAGCAGGCCAGGACGCGATCGATCACATGCTGGCAAAAGCCCGGTCCTTCCTCGAGCCCGGCGGTCAGCTGATCATCGCCATCGAAAACCAGATAGGCCTCAAGTATCTCGCAGGCTTCCCCGAGGATCACCTGTCGCGGCCGATGGTCGGTGTCGAGGACCAGTATACGCAGACGGGGCCTGTCACCTTCGGCAAGCGCGAGCTGTCGCACCGCGTCAGGGCTGCCGGCCTGCCGCATCAGAAATACTGGTTCCCCTTCCCGGACTACAAGCTGCCCCGCTTCGTGCTGAACGACGAGGCACTTGATGCCGACCTGCCGACCGACTTTTCGTCGCTGATCCGCAGCGCCGTCAATACCGACCCGCAGCGGCCGAGCCTTCTCGCGTTCGAGCAGGACCTCGCCTGGGATGTGATTGCTCGAAACGGTCTTCAGGGCGACCTCGCGAACTCGTTCCTTCTCGTGTCCTCGGATCAGGCTATCCCCGCACATGATGTCATGGCGACGCATTTCACCGGCGGGCGAGAAGCCCATTACCAGAAGCTGGTGCGGTTCGTCCGCAAGGGCAATGAACTGGTGGTCGAGCGCGAGGCACTCAAGCCTTCCGAGGATGATGCCGGTAGGCCGTTGAAGATCAATCTCGAGAACGAGAGTTTCGAGAACGGACTGCTGTGGCGCGACATCGGCAAGCGGTGCCTGCTGCAGGATGGATGGTCCGCCGCTCATCTGGCAAATTGGATCGGCGTCTGGCGCGAGGCGCTGGCACAGCACCTTGCCGGCATGGGCCATCCGGCACCCTCAGCCTTGACGGATCTGATCCCGGGCTCGCTGCTCGACGCCATTCCGCGCAACCTGATCGTCGGTGAACAGCAGCGCTTCATCGACCTCGAATGGTCCTATGACCAGCCGATCGAATTCGGCTACCTGATTTTCCGCGCATTGTGGGACCTGCTCTCGGACATGCGCGGCGTGGCGCCTCCCACTTCCGATACCAAGGATAAGATCGGCGACTTGATCTTCCAGACCTTCGAGCATCTGGGATACGACGTGGCTGCTCAGACGATCATCGACTACTACGTTGCCGATCTCCGCTTCCATAGTTCCGTCACTGGCATCAATCTGCAACCCAACGCCTCGGCGCTGGTGGCGCCCCTCGGCCGGAGAATCAACTTCGCCAATATCCGCGATCTGGTGAGCCAGTCCCGGAAACTGACCGAGCAGAATCAGGCTTTGATGCAGGAACTGGAAGCCGAGCGCCGCAAGGTCCGCGAGATGCTTGACGCGGTGAACGGGTACAGTCTGCGGACAGCCTGACCTGCGCCGGCTGATCTGACCTGAGCGCAGCTGCAAACTGCCCTCGCTGAAAATCGCAAACAGATGTAATCTGCGGCGAGGTTTAGCGAGGATCGGTGCGCAAGAGGCGGGCGGCCGGGTTGGGAGAGTTGATGGCGTTGATGATCATTCGGCGGCGGCATATCCCTGAACGGCTGCCGCGGCCATGACGAACAGTCTCACCATCCCATCCTTCAGCATGTCGCGCCTCCTGCGCCGGGAATGGTTTCTTGCGGTCGGGCTGCTGACCAGCGCCATCATCCTCGGTTTCGGCGAGCCTCTGTTTGCACAGATGTCCAGTCCGGCCGGGTTCGTGCTGGTCTTCTTCTGGCTCTTTGCGGCGGTTCTTGGCTCGGCGCTGTCGGTGGTACGGCACGCCGATCATCTGGCAGAACAGCTCGGCGAGCCCTACGGCACGCTGATCCTCACGCTGGCAATCACCTCGATCGAAGTCATGGCCATCTCGGCCGTGATGATCCACGGGGCGAACAATCCAACGCTCGCCCGCGACACGCTCTTTGCCGTGGTCATGATCATCCTGAACGGCATGGTGGGCCTGTCGCTTCTGGTTGGTGGCTGGCGGCGTCCGGAGCAGTCGCACAACATGCAGGGCGCAAACGCTTATCTCGGTCTCATCGTGCCGTTGGCGGCGCTAAGCCTGATCCTGCCGAGTTTTCTTCATACCGACGGCAGCCAGGCCTCGACGCCAAGGCAGATGATCCTGGTTGTCATTTCGGTTGGCCTCTACGGCGTGTTCTTGATGCTCCAGGCAGGACGCCATCACCGCTATTTCACCGATGGCAGCGAACCGCGGCATGAGAAGCGCGATGGCGCAGCGCAGAAGAGCACGATCCTGCTCCATGCCGTGTTGCTCTTCGCCTATATGGCGCCGGTGGTCTTTCTCGTCGAACAACTGGCACGGCCGATCGACTACATCATCGAGACCGTGCACGCGCCCGCCGCTCTGGGCGGCATCATCATGGCAGTGCTGGTAGCAACGCCGGAGGCGCTCAGCGCCGTTCGCGCCTCGATCGCCAACAACCTGCAGCGCTCGGTCAACATCTTTCTCGGCTCCGTGCTTTCGACCATCGGCCTGACAGTGCCGGCGATGCTGCTCGTTGCCCATCTAACCAGTCATCCCATCACCTTGGGTCTCGAAGGCAGCGATCTGGTGATGCTGACCTTGACGCTTGCCGTCAGTATGATCACGTTTGCCAGCGGCCGGACCCACATGATGCAGGGAGCCGTCCATCTGGTGCTTTTCCTGGCCTACGTCCTGCTGATCTTCCAGCAATAAGCCGCAACGGCAGGAGCCTGCAGCAATGACTTTCGAGCTTCTGATTGCGAAATACGGCTTGCTGGCAGTCTTTCTTGGCGCCGGGATAGAAGGGGAGACGATCGTCATTCTGGGTGGCGTGTTTTCGCATCGCCACCTCATGACGTTCTGGGAGGCAGCCATTGCTGCGAGCTCCGGTTCCTTCATCGCCGACCAGCTGTTTTTCTTCACCGGCCGCCATGCGCGGCGCTGGCCGCGAATCCAGAAAATCGCCGGGAGACCGGCCTTTCAGCGCGCTACCCAGCTTCTGGAGCGCCACCCTGCGAGCTTCATCTTCGCATTTCGCTTCATCTACGGATTGCGGACGATCAGCCCGGTTGCGATCGGCATGTCCGATGTCCCGGYCGCGAAATTCATGGCCGTCAATGCCGCCGCGGCCGTGATCTGGGGAACGGTCTTCACCGCCATCGGCTATCTCTTCGGACAAGGCATCGAACAGATTTTTGGCCATCTGCCGCTTCACCGGCACGTTCTCATCGCCATCGCGACCGCAGTGGCCCTCGTGATCGCCTGCGCATTGACCTATCGGAAAGTCCGCGCGGCCTAGCCCTTTGGTCTTAGCCTGATGCCGTCCTTCCTGTGCAATCGAGGGCTATTGCAATTCTTCAAAATGCGGCTTCATATTGTGGCAGCTTTGAACCTTGCAACCGGTAGGCTGCAAAGGGACGCGCATGAGGACTGCAACTCGTAAATTATGAGGTGACAGGATGCGTGAGGGGGGGTCTCGAGGTCTGCAATTGTTCGCCGCGGCTTTATGCGCGACGGGCCTTGCAGCATGCGACAGCGGCAGCAACACCTATGTTGCCCCGCCGCCGGCAAAAGTGCATGTGGCACCGCCGCTGCAGCAGAATGTAACCCAATATTTCGAACTGACCGGCAACACGGCGGCGTTCAAATCGGTCGATATCGAAGCCCGCGTCCAAGGGTTCGTCGAAACCATCGACTATCGCGACGGTATGATGGTGACCAAGGGCACGCAGCTCTTCGGCATCCAGAGCAACACCTATCAGGCGCAGGTCGACCAGGCGCAGGCAACGCTCGCTTCGTCGCAGGCCGCACAGGTCGGCGCCAATCAGGAATATACGCGTCAGGTCAATCTCAGCGCCCAGAAGGTCGGAACGCAGACGGCACTCGACAGCGCCAAGGCAACGCTCGACCAATCGAACGCAGCGATCCTCAATGCCCAAGCGAGTCTCGATCTCGCCAAAATCAACCTCGGATACACCAAGGTCGAGGCGCCGTTCGATGGCACAGTGACAGCGCATCTCGTCGATGTCGGCACGCTGGTCGGTGTATCCGGCCCGACGACGCTGGCGACGATCGTCCAGACGGATCCGATCTATACCAATTTCAGCATTAGCGAGACGCAGGTGCTGTTGATCAAGCAGGGTATGGCCGCTCAGGGCAGGACCTTCAAGCAGACAGATCTTCCCGCCATCCCGTTCGAAATCGGCCTGCAGGGCGAGACCAGCTATCCTTTCAAGGGCCATCTCGACTATGCGGCGCCACAGGTCGATGCGGCGACGGGCACGCTGACCGTGCGCGGGATCATCGACAACAAGGACCATGCCCTTATCCCGGGCCTCTTCGTTCGCGTTCGTGTGCCTGTTGGCCATCAGGACAAGGCGCTTCTGGTTCGGGACGATGCGATCGGCACCAACCAGCAGGGCAGCTACGTATTGGTTGTCGGCAAGGACGATACGATTGAGCAGAAAACCGTAAAGACCGGCCAGAGCGAGGGCCGCCTGCGCGTTATCGAATCCGGCCTCAGTGCTGAAGACCTGGTGGTGATCGAAGGAATCCAGCAGGCGATTCCGGGCAACAAGGTGGCGCCTGAAAAGGTGACGATGGACGTTCCAGCGGCAGAGGCGTCAGCCGCTACCGCACCCCAGGCTGTCGCGCAATGAGCCCGCGCCCGGCATCGTCAGCTCAGCGGAGGAGGATGGCATGATCTCGCGCTTCTTCATCGAGCGGCCGGTTCTCGCCAATGTCCTGGCGCTGGTTTTCGTTCTCATCGGCGCCGTTGCGCTGTTCCAGCTGCCGGTGGCACAATATCCGAATGTCGTGCCGCCGACCGTGCAGGTTTCGACCCGCTATCCCGGCGCCAGCGCCAAGACCCTGATCGACACCGTGGCACTGCCGATCGAGCAGCAGGTCAACGGCGTTCAGAACATGCTCTACATGCAGTCGACGAGCGCCAGCGACGGCACCTATTCGCTGACCGTTACCTTCGCAATCGGCACCGATCCCGATCAGGCGCAGGTTTTGGTACAGAACCGCGTGGCGATCGCCATGTCCTCGCTGCCGGACGCGGTTCAGCTGCAGGGCGTCACGACGCAAAAGAAATCGACCTCGATCCTCGAATTCGTCAGCCTGACATCGCCTGACGGCCGATACGACAGTCTCTTCCTTTCCAACTATGCCGTCATCAATCTGCAGAACGAGCTCGCCCGCCTGCCCGGCGTCGGCAACGTGGCTGTGTTCGGCGCCGGCCAATATGCGATGCGGATCTGGATGAACCCCGGATTGCTGCAATCCCGCGGGCTGACACCGCAGGATGTCATCAACGTGGTGCAGCAGCAAAGCCAGGAGGTGACCGCCGGTCAGGTCGGCATTCCGCCGGTGCCTGCCGGTCAGGACTTCCAATACACGCTCAATGTCAACGGCAGGCTGAACGACGCCATCGACTACGAGAACATCATCATCAAGGTCGACGACCAGAGTGGAGGCCGGATCACCCGCATTCGCGATATCGGCCGCGTCGAGCTGGGTGCGCAGACCTACAGCCAGTCCTTCATGCAGAACGGGCGGCCGGCGGCCGGTATCGGCATCTTCCAGCTTCCCGAGGCCAACGCCATCGACGTCGCCAAGGATGTCGCGGCGAAGATGACCGAGCTTTCGAAAGGCTTTCCCCCCGGTCTCGCCTATACCGTGCCATTCGATACGACCAAGTTCGTGAAGGCCTCGATCGATGAGGTCTATGTCACGCTGATCGAAGCCGGCGTTCTCGTGCTGATCGTTATTCTCGTCTTCCTGCAGGATTGGCGGGCGATGCTGGTTCCGGCGACGACGGTGCCGGTGACGATCATCGGCGCCTTTGCGGCCATGGCGGCGCTCGGCTTCACCGTCAATCTCTCGACGCTCTTCGCCATAGTGCTGGCGATCGGCATCGTCGTCGATGACGCCATCGTCATCGTCGAAGGTGTTGCCCGCCATATCGAGGAGGGGATGCCCGGGAAGAAGGCGGCCGAAAAGGCGATGGACGAGCTCTTCGGCCCTGTTATCGGCATCACGCTGGTGCTGATGGCGGTGTTCATTCCTGCCGCCTTCCTTCCGGGGCTGACAGGGCAGCTCTACAAGCAGTTCGCATTGGTCATCGCCGCCACGGCGCTCATCAGCGCCATCAACGCCATGACGCTGAAACCAACGCAATGCGCCTTGTGGCTGCGTACGCCGGTGCCTCCCGAAAAACGCAATTTCTTCTATCGCGGTTTCAACAAGGTCTACGACAAGGCCGAGAACGGCTATGCGAAACTGATCGGCAACATGATCCATCACAGCGCCATTGCCGTTCTTTTCGCGCTGGCGCTGATCGGCGTCGCCATCTGGGGGCTTACCCGCCTGCCGACGGCATTTTTGCCGCTCGAGGATCAGGGCTATGTTCTGATCAGCGCGCAGCTGCCCGACGGCGCCTCGAAGGAGCGCACCGACGCCGTGATGGCGGAGGTCGGCAAGATCGCGCAGCAAACGCCGGGCGTCGATCAGGTATTGACGATCAGCGGCATATCGATCCTCGACAACAGCGCCAGCCTGCCGAATGCCGGTGTCGCCTATGTCGTGCTGAAGGACTGGGATGTCAGGGGCAAGGAAAAGGGACAGGACCTGCTGTCGATCTACGAGCACCTGAACGGCGCACTGTCGGATGTCTTGAAGGCGAAGACCCTCGTCGTCGTGCCGCCGCCGATCCAGGGCATCGGCAATGCCAACGGCTTCACCATGCAGGTGGAAATCCGCAACGGCAATTTCGACTATCCGCTGCTGCAGAGCATGGCCGATACCATCGTCAGCAACGGCAATGCCCAATCGTCGCTGCAGCGGCTGAGCACTTCGTTTCGCGCGGGCGTACCCCAGCTTTCGGTGTCGGTCGATCGCATCAAGGCCGAGACGCTCGGCATCACCGTCGGGCAGGTGTTTTCAGCACTGTCAGGCTATGTCGGATCGAGCTACGTCACCCAGTTCAACAAGTTCGGACGAACCTTCCAGGTCTATGCGCAGGCAGCGCCGGAATTCCGCGTTCGCCCCGACGATATCCGCAACCTGAAGGTCAAGGCTGGCGACGGCACGATGGTGCCGCTCGGCACTGTCGTCGACGTTAAGAGCGTTCAGGGGCCGTCGCTGATCAGCCTCTATAACCTCTATCCGACCGCCACCATCGTCGGCGGGGCTGCCGCCGGATTTAGTTCGGGGCAGTCGCTCGATGTCATGGAGCAGATCGCCGACAGGACATTGCCGCCCGGTGCAGGCTACGAGTGGACAGCCCTCTCCTATCAGGAGAAAACCGTCGGCGGGCAGATCTACTTCGTTTTCGCGCTTGCCATGCTGCTCGTCTATTTCGTGCTTGCCGGGCAATATGAGAGCTGGATCCTGCCACTCGCCGTATTGCTGGCGGTGCCGCTGGCGCTTCTCGGAACGGTCGGCGCGCTAAGTGCCGCCGGTGTTGCCAACAATCTCTACACGCAGATCGGCCTGATCCTGCTGATCGCGCTCGCATCGAAAAACGCGATCCTGATCGTCGAATATGCGCGCGAGAAGCGGGCTGAGGGCATGGAAATCCTCGAGGCCGCGGTCGAGGCCGCACGCCTTCGCTTCCGGCCGATCCTGATGACATCCTTCGCCTTCATCCTCGGCGTCCTGCCGCTGGTGCTGGCGAGCGGCGCCGGCGCATCGGCCCGCAAGTCGATCGGCATATCGGTTTTCAGCGGCATGATCGCCTCGACCTGCCTTGCCGTTCTCTTCGTTCCGTCGTTCTATGTGGTGCTGCAACGGTTCGAGGAATACAGAAAGCGGCGCACGAGTACGGCGCCGCAGGCGGCAGAGTGATCAGCGCTTCGCTCTATTGAACGACGACGCGCACATAGACGCCGCCGCTCTTGGCGTAATAGCCGGATCCACACCTGTAATAATAGCCACCGTAATAGGCGCCGTAGACGCAGCCCGCGGGCAAGACGGCAATCGTCGTCGTTGTCCTCGTCACCACGCGCCGCGTCGTCCTGCGCGCAACGCCAGCGTAGGAAAGCGGGGTCAACGGCCGGCCGATCACGGCGTTGGCGGGCGTGCCAAAGCTGAGCGATAACGGTACCCATCCGCCGGGCTCGACATGAGCGTCGGCAAGGAGAAAGGCGCCGGTCAGCCCGGCAACAAGCAGGGATTTCGGATATCTCATTTGCTGTCTCCCGGTTGGGTGGGTGTGGGCAGTTCATCGAGCGACTGCAATTCGCTGAGATCGACCTTCTTGGCGCTTTTCGGAATCTCGATTGCATAGGACGCCTTGGCCACATCCGGCCCGCTCTTGAAATCGCTGATCTCCAGCGTGTATTGCGGCGCCTGCCCGACATGCTTGCTGGTGATGACATAGCGCCGCGGCACAGGCTTGGCGCCCGACTGTATCCAGATCTGCCAGTCGATCTCGGGCGTGCGGAACGTCAGATATTCGCATTCGACCCCACCGACATAAGCGCTGGAAATATGCTTGGCATCCGTTACGTCGGTCATCAGGATGTCGAAAACATGAGCCGACAGCAGATCGGCCCCCGGCGCCTCGATACCCGCATCCGCCAACCGCTCGAACAGTTCGTCCACCGAGCCCTTGGCCTCGATACTGGCATAGGCATCGAGGTTCTTGCCGTGCACCGTCAGYGTCGTCCCGTCAAAACTGACATCGACATCGGCAAATCCGCCGGTTCTGGTGACCCGCAGCTTGTCCGGCCGTGCCAGGCTCGCAGTTCCCGAACTGACGAACTGCAGCTTCTCGAAGTCAGGCGTTACCGCTTCGATCGACGATTGGTAGCTGAACGATATCGCCTTCTGCCCCGCCAAATAGTCCGACATGGACTTCAGGATATCTTTCGCATCGTCGGCGGCAGCCGTCGCGGGCAGCATCAGGCTGGCGGCAAAGGAGCTGCAGACGAGCAGATGACGGAGCGTTCTGAAATGGGGAACCGATGACATTGCAATGCCTTCCCTTCGATCATGTTGATCCCCAAGTCCCCGGACAGGTGCCCTTCAGCGAGAATCCTACCGGCGATCTGCAAGATCAGAGAATGGATGAAATTTCAGCATTATCGATGCAGGCGATGCGCAGCCGCGAGCGGTCGCCAGGTTTGGGAATCATGAATAGAGTACACCACTCCCATCTCCCCTCCACGGCAATGGGAACGTCTGAAGATCGCGAAGCTATAGGCCGCTGGTCAGCACCCGCTGACATGTCGGCGATAGCCGTTGAAAGTTATCCCGCAGACAATTGACCCCACGGCCGCCACCGAGCGGCACGGAGCGGCAAAGCGCCCGGAAATCCGGCCCGCAGGTGCGCCGGAGAACAATCAGTTCCTCGCGCGGCGTGAATGACGCCATGGGCATCGCTGCCATCGCTCCAGCACCGCCGACCGCCTTGGCTGTATTGGCAGCAGGAAGAGACGATCCGTTTCCTCCAATCGCGCCAATGGCGGCCTGACAGGATGGCGAAAGCGCCGCATTATGCTGCTGCAGGCAGGCAAGCGCCTGCGCTCCACCCGGCGTCACACCCGAGCACTGCGCCATGAAATCCGAGCGGCAGGCCGATTTGATCGCATCGCGCTGCGCCTCCGTGGGCTGCGCAGTCTGTTTTGGTGAAACGGCCGGAGCTGCAGCTGTGGCTGCCTGGACCGCCGGCGTTTGCGCCGGCGCCGCATCGGTCGATTTCCTCTTCGTCCCGCCCAAAGCCGAGATCGCGTCGCGGCAGGCCTTGGAGAGCGATGCATCATGCTGCTGAAGGCAATTCAACGCCTCCATGCCCCCGGGCGTCACACCCGAACATTGCGCAATGAAATCGGACCGGCACGCCGACCGGACCGCATTCCGCTGGGCATCAGTCGGCTGCTGCGCGTAAGTTGCGCCGGCCGCAAGGCACATCGCGGACAAGACAAGAAGGCCGAAAGACCTGCTCGCTGAAAACGCGAATATGATATGCAGAATATTCGCCAGAAAGGCCGCAAATTTCCCCATGGCTCCCTCCCCGAGGAAGAAATTATCTGGATATATGCAGATACGTGGCGGGGCCGATGAAATAACGCTGGCCTGACAAACTGTCGCCACGCAGGGCATGATCAAAATCTATCACTGCAGGTTTACATTAGCACGTAAATATACTGTCGTGAAGATTGCGTCGTGAGACATGGCGAGCGGTAAAGTCTTCGGCTTTTTGGCCTACTTCATTTCTTCCCCGCCCAATCCCGCGTGCCGTCCGCTCACACTAAGGTTGAACGCAAAATACCCGCTTAACGCGGGTTCTGTCTATTCTGTGGTTTTATCGTCTAGGAAAGATTTGGTTGCGGGGGCAGGATTTGAACCTGCGGCCTTCAGGTTATGAGCCTGACGAGCTACCGGGCTGCTCCACCCCGCGTTAC
>NZ_JBFTRK010000019.1:0-52783 GCF_056399485.1 Rhizobium sp. 01N424 | reverse complement strand
CACTGCTTGATCTGGTTGGCGTGCACGTCAAACTGCTGGGACAGTTCCACCAGCGTCTGCTCGCCTCGAATGGCGGCGAGCGCCACTTTTGCCTTGAAAGCCGGGCTATGGTTCCGGCGCGGTCGTCTCGTCATGGTATCTCCTGTTCCCGGCATCTAAGCCGAAGTCAGGCAGAATTTCCACTTATCCCCGCTGTGCAGATTTCCCGAGCCAGCTCTGAGCGTTGATTGCCAAATGTCTGTTACCGGACATTTCTTTACGAGACTGAGGAACATAGACCGCACCTTTGTGTTCGTAAGCGACTCATGCCTCAAACCATTTTGAACCCAGGCATCGATCGCCAGGAGCCCGTGCCCCATCCGTGATCTCCTGTTCTCTCTCGCGAGGAGTGGTGGCTGTGCGGTACCATTTCCACGTTTTGCATGTGACCACACCGTCGAGGACAAAGAAGGTGGCGAATTCGACTCCTTCGAGGACGCCCGCGCCGAGGCAGAAGAGTGCCTTCACGAGCTGCTTACACAATCCCTCAGGGCTGCTAACAGGTGGAAAATAATCGGCATCAAGATATGCGCGGACAACCGCGACCTCGCAGTGCTTCAGGTCGATGCAGTCATTGCCAAGCTTTTCGGAAGCTCCGGCACCGGTGATAAAGACTAAGGGCAGCCACCATCCACGTCGCAAAGGAAGTCACGCGATCAACTGCAGGCTCGGAGAGTTTCAACGAATTGATTTGCCATTGTTTATCAATAAGAGCACGGTGAAATTCTCGGCAGCCATTGAACGGGCGCTGCCGATTGAGAGCGCGGCCCTCTCGCCCCAAACAAGGGGAAAAAGGTTATGTCCCTTCCTGAGCGATTGGATCACAACGGCAGCTTTTCGTCCTACGATCTTGACCGCCTAAAGCTCGAATTCGACAACTGGGAATCAAGGGCGATCAGATTGGACGCGGCGACATTTGTCTTTACGGCAGATGGCTGGATCTCAGCCTTTCACGGATATCGCCATCGTTCCGTGACCAAGATTGAGCCTTTGGCTCTGTAGAAGTGCGGGGCCGCGCTGATTTGGTTAGCGCGACCAATCGGATCTCTGGGCTGGCGCATCATAAAATGATTGGTAGCAAAGCGCATGAAGCGAGCACGGTACCACCGAAAAGACCTCATCTTTGCTCTAGGAAAATCAGCGAAGGTCGATGACCGGGTAGCTATCCAGGAAATGGTTGTCAGGAGTTTGCATGGCAGCGGGAAGCCGTTGGACTTGGACAATGAACTGCTGATGCGGCTTTACGAGCGCAGGCGCCTTATCACCGATCGCGTGAAAAGGATCGAAGCTGCGCTGGGCTTCGAGTCGTGACGTTAGCAGTACCTCAGCAAAGGCGGATGCTAAGATGGAACTGACGGAAATGAGCGACGACACGTGCATCGAGTTCCTGGCAAACCACACGTTTGGCCATCTCGGGAGCATGGGTAATAAGTATCCGTATGTCGTTCCGGTCCACTACGCGTATGACTCGCGAAAAGTCTTCCTGTTCTCGATGCCCGGACAAAAGGTCGACCACCTTCGAACAGTCCCCTATGCCTGCCTTCAGGTCGAAGAGATGGAGAAGGACAGAATGTGGAAAAGTGTGCTGGTTCAGGGCCGCTTCGACGAACTGGCGGACACTCGCGAGCGGCGCAGCGAACGGATCCATGCATGGTCGTTGTTGGAGAAGCGCCCATTCTGGTGGGAGCCGGGAACATTCGAACTGAGCTCCGGCAGAGATGCAGACAGCGGCGGGCCGATCTTCTTTAGCCTTTCCATCGATCTGGTGTCGGGACGCAAGTCGAGCACGATGCCTTCGTACAAGCTGAGTTGAACAACGTGACTTAGACCGTGCGCTCCGCATTAGATTTTCGCTTCGGAAACCGCACCGAGCCTCCCTCGCTCTCCCAAGCGGAAAGAGCAGCAGAATCAGGTTTCGATCGTTGGCTTTTGGAGGCTGGATAATTCACAGTTGGGATCGTTGCCGCTTCAATTCGACGGATTATAGTGACTTCCGCGAGATGCGCATCACCATCGGCGGCTTGTATTGCCGACGTCGCGTAATCTGCCCTCTTCAGTATAAGCCTCAGTATTTGCTGTTCTTCGCCT
The DNA here is from genome assembly GCF_056399485.1 of Rhizobium sp. 01N424. Taxonomy (NCBI): domain Bacteria; kingdom Pseudomonadati; phylum Pseudomonadota; class Alphaproteobacteria; order Hyphomicrobiales; family Rhizobiaceae; genus Rhizobium; species Rhizobium sp. 01N424. The sequence goes on along the minus strand of NZ_JBFTRK010000019.1, from coordinate 50,656 downwards.
GTGGGACACATAGCCTCTTTTCCCTATTACCAGCTAGAGAGGTACTGCAGCGTGAGCCGTACTCAGAACTCACGCTGCTTTCGACGCGGTCGAAAGTGATTGTCGTCAGGTCAGGCCTAACGTCGCGTCTTCAGTTGGCTCGCGCAATTTTGAGGAGATCTCTGTCGCTCCCGATTCCTTCCCCGTACATCAGGAAGTGAAGGCTAGACAGAGTTCGTGGGCCGTGATTCCTCTTAGGAAGCGAGCCGTCGAAGTTTCCTTCGACGATTGACATTCCTTGGGGCTTTCGGTGGCGGGTTCGGACGTAACCAAACATGGCTCGTCCTTTCAGGTTGGGGCGGAAGCTGGGTCACTTCCAGTCGGAGCCGCCCGTGAAAGGTTGGCCTCGATGACCATCGTTATGCGCTGGTTCAAGCCGAAGCGCAACGTTCCACTGCTAATCACTTTAGGCCACGGCGACCGCTTGAGTCCCCCCGCCGCCCTGTCCTGGGGCGAACGAAAGGCCCACCCCGGCACCGTAAACTTAACATCTCGGGGATCGGGCTGTGCGATGTTTCAGCATGACCCAAGTCGCTCGTGATCGCCTTTATCGTCGCCACCGGTTCCCGGCTGAAGTGATTGCCCACGCCGTGTGGCTCTATCTCCGTTTCCCGCTCAGTTTGCGGATGGTCGAGGATCTGCTGGCAGCGCGGGGGATCACAGTTCGCACCAGACCGTGCGCCTTTGGGTCGAGAAATTTGGTCAGCACTTTGCTGGCGAAATCCGTAGGCGTTCCGCCGGTCGGCTTGGCGACAAATGGCACCTTGATGAGGTCGTGATTTCCATTGGCGGCAAGAAGCATTGGCTATGGCTTCGTCCTCGATGTGCTGGTTCAGAGCCGCCGCAATACCAACGCCGCCAAACGCCTGATGCGAAAGCTTTTGAAAGCACAGGGACGATCACCTCGCGTGATGATCACCGACAAGCTGCGATCTTACGGCGCGGCAAAAGCGCGACATCATGCCTGGCGTTGAACATCGATCCCACAAAGGCCTGAATAACCGGGCGGAGAATTCCCATCAACCGACGCGGCGGCGAGAGCAAATTATGAAGGGCTTCAAGTCGCCCCGACATCTCCAGCGCTTCGCGTCTATGCATGATCCGGTCGCCAATCTCTTTTACATTCCCCGCCACGATATTCCATCCAACCATCACCGTGAACTGAGAACAGCAGCCATGCAGATGTGGAATGAAATCGCACGCCTACAGGCCGCATAGGCCACAACGGAGGGCAGCACTTTCTTCCGTAGCCGCTAACTTTACAGTACCAATGGGACGGCTATCGGCTCGCCATCCATATCGAGCCGAAGGGCGTCCGCATCATCACCCGTGGCGGTCACGACTGGACGCATCGGTTTCCGACGATTGCGGCAGCTGCCAAACAGCTCGGGGTCGGGACCGCCATCCTGGATGGGGAAGCCGTCGTTCTCAATGCCCAGGGCCGGTCCGACTTCGGAGCGTTGCAGCGCTCGCTCGGCGGGCGCGGCGGCAAACGGGCTTCGACGGAATCCGTCCTTTTTGCCTTCGATCTTTTGTATTTCGACAGGGACGATCTGACTAAGATCGAACTTTGGGTCCGCCGGCATCTGCTGACAGATCTGCTCGATGGTGCGGTTGGTGCGATCCAACTTTCCGAGGAGGTGCTGGGTGACGGCGCCGAAATCCTGAAAAACGCCCGGTCGCTTGGACTGGAAGGCATCATCGCCAAGCACCGCGCTGGTCAAATAGCGTTTACCATTTGGCATGATGCACACTGCAGCATAACCCTGGGCCGGGGATGTATCGCTCCACCAACCCGATAGTCAGCGAGAAACCACGAAACCAGTGTCACCCGTTATATCTTGCGGGATCTGCATGCCCACCCGCCGCAGCCCAGCTGTGAGGCGCGCTGCGTCGCTGGGCTGAACATTCCGCATCGATAATTCCTCAACAATGCGCGCCGGAAAGTCTGGTCGCATGCGAACGAACTCAATCCTCGCGCGATTGGCATCATCCATTCTGCCGACCTCACCGTATATGACTGCCGCAACGGCGTGATAGAGCGGAAATTTTTGCATATCCGCCAGTTCAATTTCCCTTAGAGCGGTTTTGTTGTCGTGAAGCATGTACGCAGCAAGGGCGCGCGTGCCGTGATAAAATCCGCCGCCTCCCGGATTAAGCCTTATGGCTTGATCGAGCATATCGGCTCCCCGTTGCCACTGCCCGCTTAACGCAAGCCGCGTGCCGAACTCACCCATAAGTTCAGTGTCGTTCGAGTTTGTTGCCAGGGCTTGCTCTCCCGCCCGAATTGCTTCGTCTGGCCGCCTGTCGAAGTACAGTGCCATCATCAGCGCTTGAAGGCCGCGGGTATTGCCCGGGTCGAGCTGTGTCGAACGCTTTGCCGCCCGGAGGGCGCGTTGCAGCGGACCATCTTGCCTTGGCTGAGGATTAAACCTAAATCGGTCCTCATCAAGATAGATAATCGATAGCATCGCCCATGCGGTAGCGTAGGTCGGATGGCGTGCCACTGCACTCTCCAGGCATTCTCGGACGGCAGCATGCGCCTCGGCGCTCAGTTCGGCACGATAATTGTAAAAGCGGAGGGTGCATTCGTAGCTCCCTAGATCATTCGGTGGTGGGCTGGACGCCTCGACCTGGGCCATTATTCCATAGGGCTGGGCGATCGTTGTAGCCACCCTTCTTGCGACGTCAGACAGGATGGCAAAAAGGTCGCTGGAGCCGACGTCGTTATCGTAATCCTGCGACCAGACGATCTCGTCGTTAGTCGTATCGATGAGACGGGCGGTGACACGCAACCGGCTGCCAGAAGCGCGGACGCCGCCTGCCAGGATATATCGGGCGCCGAGTTCGTCGCGGACGGTAGATGGGTCCACGTCGGGCGCAAGGGACTTCGATGTCTCGCGACCAAACACCTTGATCTCCTTGAATCGCGGTAGCGCCGTCAGCAGTTCTTCCGTGAGCCCGACCGTGTAGAGCTGAGCGGTAGGTCCATCGCCGAGGTTTGCGAAAGGGGCGACGACGAGGGAAGGGCGGTCCGGGAAGGGGTCGCCTTCCAATGGGGCTCGGGAACGAAGGGTGAGACCCCCGGTGGCAACCGCCCCGAAGACTGCCAATCCGGCTGCGACCAAAGCAAACGCTGTTCGTCTGGTGCGCCACCATGGCGCGCTCGAAGCCAATGGGAGAACGGCCGCCTGTGCTATCTCGATCACGCCCGAGGCTTCGGTGTTCCAAGAGAAGGCCGGGACGTAGCCACCCTTCGGCACGTCGATCCTGACAGGATCGTTCTTTCCGCTCACGAGATAGTAGCGCTCGAGCAACCGACGCAGACGCCCCGCCTCCATGCGGACGACGGGATCTTCCTGAGTGAACTTATCGTCGCGACCGAACACTTCGATGGCGATCGAGTAGCCTTTTATCCGGCCGCTTCTCCCAGCGAGCGTCTCTCCGACGACATAGCGCAGGAACGTCGCCGCCCGGCTGCCTCCAGGGAACTCCGGGCTGGCCGTGACGCGTTCAAGCTGCGCCAGAATGTCGTCGGCACACGGAACGTCACCTCGCGTCGATGTTGTCATAGACCCCTCCATCAACGCTGTCAGAATGGTGCACCCGCTCTTACCCTGGAGCTGCCATGTCAACGTTGCGTTGGCAGAGAACCTACACCCCGAACGTGTTCTCGTCCATGTCCGTCAATGGGCGGCCGGCGGCGTGATGATTCCAAGATTGCCGAGCCCGCTGACGATCAACTGGATCGCCACGGCAGTGAGCAGGATCCCGAATACGACCTCCGACACCACCATGCTTGCCGGTCTCATCCGCTTGGCAAGCTTGTCTATATTCGTGAACACCAGATAGTCGAACGCGCCGACGATGAGGATCAATCCGGTAACCAGCGCCGCGCTGGCGATCGACACCACTTCGCCCGAAGCGAGAATGATGACCGTGATGCCAACTGGATTGAGCAGGTAGGGAACCGCCAACGGAAACACGGCGAGCTTGTCCGGGTCAACAGGTGCCTCCAGTTCCCCGTGCGGCTTTTCCGTCGGGCCCGATGCCATCTTGATGGCGATCAGGGCAAGGATAATGCCTCCAGCCACGGCCACGGCACCACCCGTGATATGCAGCAGACGCATCAGCAGTGCGCCCGTGGCGAACAGGATCAAGGCCGTGACCAGCGCCGTCAGAACCATCTGGCGTCCTATGCGGATCTTGGTTTCCGTGTTAAACGCATGGGTCTTCTCGAGAAACGGCACCAGGGCGATTTTCGGCCCCATGCCGATCAGAAGTAGAAGCAAGAGTTTGCCGACGAGCGTCGCATCGATAATGGTGAAGTCCATGGTGCCCTCTGTTTTTTGATGATCTCAGAATCCTTCCCAGCTCCGCGGGAAGGGCAGTATGGGCGGACACCCTCAGCGGGGGCAGACGTCCCAGAAGCCCGTCGTCTTGGCAGGAGAGGTGTAGTACCAGCACTGGCCGGGCTGTGGTGGGGTGCCTGCCAGCGATACGGCGGCGGCACCAGCGACGAAGCCGATAGCAGCGCCGGCGGCAATGGCCGCTCCCGGACGCCAGTAACGGCGGGGGGCGACGACGACGACCCCTCGCCGGGCCGGGCGATATGCCGGCCGCACGGCGGGGCGCTGGGCAGGACGGTATGCCGGTCTTGTCCGCCCGGCCGCCGCACATCCACGAGGACCGCACGCTGCCGCAGCGCAGCCTCTCGGACCACATGCCGCGACGCCGCGGCGCGCTTCGGCGGTGGACGGCACCAACACGGGTGCAAAGACCAACATGATCGCGGCCAGGGCCGCGATCATGTGACTTAGAATTGTAAACATTCTCATTTCAGTTCCTCCGGTTCTCTTCATTCGTCTGGCACAAACTCACTGAGTTCCCGCAGCGATCGCCGCATTGTGCGTCGACAGTGCCTGCTGGGCGGCAGCGGCGGCACCGTCGTCCTTCCCGCCGGAAACCTGTACGGTCGGCACGGCGATCCTGATTCCGTTATCGTTGAAAGCCTGATGGATCATCCGCAGCGCACGGCGCTTCAGCGTGAATTGCTGGCCGGGAAGCGTCATCACCTTCATCCGCAGGAGAAGTCCGGAATCACCCAGGCTGTCGATCCCCTGCATCTTCAAGGGCTCGATCGTGATCGGCTTGAACTCGGGATCCTCGAACAGCTCAAGCCCGATCTTCTTGATGATCTTGCGGGCCTTCTCGATGTCGGCGTCGTAGGTGACGGTGATCGTCATCTTCTCGATCGCCCAGTCGCGGCTCATGTTCTGGACTGCCCCAAGTTCACTGAAGGGCACGATATAGACTGCACCACGCTGGTGCCTGAGCTTCACCGATCTCAAGCTAAACGACTCGACCGTTCCCTTGTAGCTGCCGCTCTGGATGTATTCGCCAACCCTGAAGGCGTCGTCGAGCAGGTAGAACATTCCGCTGATGATGTCCTTGACCACCGTCTGGGCGCCGAAGCCGATCGCCACGCCAACGACGCCCGCACCGGCGATCAATGGCCCGATCTCCACGCCAAGGGCAGACAGCGCCATCATGACGGCGACGACGGCAAGCAGGATCATGACGAAGTTGCGCAGGATCGGTAGCAAGGTTCTTAAGCGGGTACGGCGCCGCTCCCGTTCGCTACCGAATTCCAGCGCTGCCTCGGTGTCGCCGAGCCTCCGGTCGATCAGCACTTTCACGACATTCCATGCAAGGTCCACGACCAGCAGAATGATACCGGCGCTCAAAGCGCCACGCACGAGGCGCAAGGCAGGGCTATCCTGCATCGTCATCGCGGTCAGACGAACCTCCAGCACTTCGGCGAGCAGCAGGATTGCTCCGACAATGAGCGCCGCCCGGATGCCGCGCTCGACCACCACGGATATGACAGTGCCTCGCTTGTGACCGTCTTCAACGTGATCGGATGAGCGCAAGAGATTGTTCACCGAGGCCTTAGTGAGGGCGACCGCTCCTGGAAGTGCAGCGCAGACAAGCGCTACCCAGAAAAGCTTCATCGCCCCGACCACCCACAGTAGCCAGACGCCGATGAAGTAAGCGGTCCACAACCAGTGTCGGGCGCGAACGCCGACATGGCGTGGCTGATCGATCGGGTCGGCCACCACCGGACGCCGCCAGACGGCTTCGATGGCAATGACGAGCAGGATGAGCCCGAGCGCGTAGGCAACGAGCTGTTGGGAGGGTAGGGAAAAGCCGAGGGTACCAAGCAGACGGATGGTCACCCAGCCGAAGGCATACCAGCCAGCGGCATAGCTCAGGCGTTGCGTCCAGAAGCGGGCGGCGTCGTCTGAAACAGGAACCAGGCGGAACTGGTTTTGTACCATCCGGTCCGGTGCAAGCAACACGTCGAACAGAGCACTTGCCAGGCGAAAGACGACGACGGCGAACAGGTAGCCGACGACAACTTCCCTGATGATGGGTGGCCATTGGAAAAGGAGGAAGAAGCCGATGCTTCCTAGCCCGAAGGACAGAACGTAGCCGGCCGCCCAGATCAAATTGGAGACGACGGTGACGATCCGCTCGCGAGCTGTCAAGACAGAGGCTCGCGCCATCCACGCACGCCATCCGGTCGTGATCCACCGGAAGAGCCATTGTGTCACCAGTCCGGCTGCGACGAAGGCGATCACCAGGAAGATTGGTCGCGTCCCGCCATTCGTTTCGACGTCCCGCTCAAGAAGGGCGGCGCCGCGCACGGCCTCCGATGGAAACGTTCGCGCCCCGGCGAGAAGGCCGGCCACGTGTCCGCGAAGGCGCATCGTCGCCTCGGCAAAGGAGGCGTTATCGCCCGCTTGTTCGACCAAAGCAGGCGCGGCAAGAGCAGGCAAGTTCACCTGTTCGCGCAGCCAGGACTGAACCTCTGGCTTATTGAGAAGCTCGGCGAATTGTCTGACGCTTTCCGGGGGCACCGTCGTCTGGGAGGGGGTTGGCGAGGCAACCTGCGCCGCCACCGGCACCACACACCACGACATGACCCCAAGGAGCGTCACGACCTGAATGATGGTCCTTACCGGCGACTGCTTCGAAAAAACGCGCATCTTACATCCTGATTTTTTTGAACACGGGCGGCCGGGCGGCTATCGTCTGCACGTCGTGGGTGAGGGGTCGTCGCTCCCGCAGGTCGTCTTCGCCTTCGGGCCGGAAGCCCCAGTGAAGCCCTCTACTTCAGCGGCGTAGTTATCCCTGGTGTTGGGGTCGACGATCGCGACCGGAGCGGCGAGGATCAGTCCGGCGGCGCTGCCGGCCGCGGCGGCCGTGTTGGTTGTCGCCGCAAGGATTGTGTCGCCGAGGCCGACATTGCTGTCGGTCAGCGTCTGCCCATCGGAAATCCGCGCGCCGATGAGGCGAACGACTTCTGGAGACTCTGCAAACTTGCCGTGGTTCAGACTGTCTCCCGCCTTGACCTTGGTGAGATCGATCACCGTGATCTGACTGTCGGCAAGTTCCTTCTTGAAAGGCGCCTGTTCCGGATCGATCGCGCCGAGCCTTGCGACGTCGCCCCAAACCCGGCGCGAGACTGCGAGTGCGCGGTCGTCCCGCGAGACGAATAACGTGAACTTCGGGTGCTGCTTGCCCATGTCGACGATCTGCTGGCGGAAGACGTCGACATCGACGTCCGGGGAGGCGAGCATCACGTTCTCGAACTTGGCGGGAAGGCGGCCGTTGCGGATCGCCATCTGCCGCAGCGCTTCCAGTGCCAGCCAATTCCCCATCGAGTGTGCAAGGATGGAAACCTCCTTCACCTCCGGATCTTTGGCGAGATATTGGAAAAGTGTCTCCAACGCATTGCGCGTGTAGTTCGTGCTTTCCCTGTCGTAGCCGTAGGCGAGCAGACTGCCGCGCGACGGCCAGGTGACGAGCACCGGTGCGCTGTGGACTCCGGAGTCCTGTACGATCTGGGCAAATCGATAGACTGAGTCTTCGAAGCGGTTGTTGAAGCCGTGGATGAACACCAGGACGCTTCCGTCGCGGCTCTTCCTGACCGAAGCGCTGAGCCATTTGCGGGCATCGTCGCGCGTGATTTCGTCGGCCTTGAGTGTGGCGAAGTCCGTCGAAGGGTTGGATGGCAGCCGTTTGGGCCAGGCGACTTCCCCGACTTTCCGCACGCTGGCGGGTGGAATGGAAACTGTGATGTCGGCAAAAGCCGGAATAAGGGCGCGTTCGCCCGAGAACATTTCGCCCCGGATTGTGGAGCGGCTCCTTGTCGTTGTCACCAGCATGTCGACCTTCGTCGATTGCGGCGAAGTGTCGGCGACTGGAATGAGCACGTTCTTGGGATGGCCGCCGCATGATGTGACAGCTACCGACGCAACAACAAGAATAATCGCGCGAATGCGGTCAACGGCTGTGTTCGTTCTGTTCAATTCCAATGCCCCGCAGCTTCGGCCCAGACCGGCTCTCGGGCTTTGTACGAAGCGAGGATCCTGGTCGCCCAGAAGCTAGCCGAACACCAAGTTGGTTACGTGTAACATCGGGTAAGTTACATCCCAGTTTTTGCCATTGGCGGCCGCAGAAACGTGGCTGGTTCAAATGATACGGGGCTTTCGTTTGCGTCTTGAAAGCGGGCGGATTTCAGCCAGATCGAACAATTGGCGAGCCCGGCAAGGCGTCCCGGAGCATGTATGATACAGTAACATACTGCACGAACCACTCGTCTTCCACGAACATGCTCGCTGAAGAATTGCCGACCGGCACGCCCGATCGAGATGATCTCATGCACTGCGGAATGGAGTCGACGATGGATGAAAGCGTGGCGGCCGTGAGGCTGTTGTTCCCGCTTCGGGCCAAGGCGATAGACGAGCTCGCCTCGCGGGACGAGACCTTCCGCGAAATATGCGCAGACCTCACCGAAGCTAAGAGGGAATTGTCCCATTGGCAATCCTCGACAGATCCCGCCCGTAATGGCCGTTGCGAGGAGTATGAGGAATTGATCGCTTGGCTTGCAAAGGAGGTCGAGGAAGCGCTCGACGGGAAGACGTTTTCTCTTCACCCGCCGTCCCTCCGGCCCATCAGCTAACGACTATCGTAGCCCTCTCGTAACGCGTTTTAGAAAGAAGAATACCGTGGAACCCGAAATCGTGACCCAGCCCGTGAATCCTCCTGCTCCACCTAGCCCGTTACGCAATGTGGCCCTCGTCGTCGTCCTCATCGCGGCGGTCTTGTTCGTGCTCTCCGTCTTTATGGAGCGGCGCACGCCCTCGACAGCGCAAGCTCAGGTTCAGGCCTACGTCGTTGGGATCGCGCCGGAGGTCACCGGACGGGTCGTTGAAGTGGGCGTCGCCGACAACTCTCGGGTAGAGGCCGACCAGGTTCTCTTTCGGATCGATCCGGAACGATATGAACTCGCTGTTGCCGAGGCCGAAGCGGCACTCGCCAGCGTCGGACAATCTATCGGCGCTTCGACCGCCGCCGTGGACGCCGCGCAAGCCAAGCTGGTACAGATCCAGGCTGACCGCGACAACCTTCGAGACCAGTACGCTCGGGCGTCCGAGCTCGTGAAGCGCGGCGTCTTTTCCAAAGCGCGCTTCGATACGGCCAAGTCTGCCTACGATCAGGCAGAAGCATCCGTCTCGGGCGCGCAGGCCGACCTCGCCAAGGCAAGAGAACAGCTCGGTCCGGCCGGAAACGACAACCCTCAGCTTCGCACGGCGCTCGCCGGTCTCGAAAAGGCCAGGCTCGACCTCGTGCACACGACTGTGAAGGCTCCAGCCGCGGGCGTCGTTACCAACCTCCAGCTCACGGTCGGCAAGGTTGTTGCCGCTGGACAACCGGAAATGACATTCATCGACGTCGGGACCATCTGGATCAGCGCCGCATTCAAGGAGAACAGCCTTGAGAAGGTGGCGGTCGGTAACCCGGCCGAGATCCTGTTCGACGCGCTTCCTGGTAAATTGTACGCGGCAACCGTCGAGAGCGTCGGTTACGGCGTATCCCAGGGGGGAGGAGTCGATCCGAGCACGGGGTTGCCGACGATCAGGAGCGACAGTGGCTGGGTCAAGGAAGCGCAACGTTTTCCCGTTCGACTGAACATCGCAGAAGAGGCCCGGCCGAAAGGCGGCGTGAGATATGGCTCGCAAGCGACGGTGGTCATCTACACCGGCGACAATCCCGTGACGAATGCATGGGGATCTTTCTGGATCCGCACAATGTCGGTTCTGACCTATGTCAACTGATCTGAACGCCGGGGCCGATCAGTCCAAACGGAAGGGACTACGCGTCGCGTTTGCGGTGTCAGTTGGATTCACCTTCGCGGTCTATTCCGGCGCCGTTGTGTCGTTTCTGGGCCCGTTGTTCGCTGCACAGTTTCTGCTGGCGAGCTCGCGTCCGCTACCCTTTGGCAAGACGGTTGGCGCTGCGGCTGTCATCCTTGTCGCCGGGCTCGCGATGATGGCGGTGACAAGCGTGCTCGGTGATCGGCCCGCGCCGTTTCTGCTGCTGCTCGGGCTTACCTATTTCTCCTGCTTCCTGGCTCAGTCAGCAGGGAAGGGCGGTGCGGCAGTCTTCCTAGTGCTGGTCGTGGCAATCATCGTTCCGCTGCTCGGCATTTTGAACAAGGAGCTTGCCGGTTCCATTCTGTCCATTCTCGTCACAGGGGTCCTGTCAGGGACGATCCTCATGTGGCTTGCCCACGCGATCTTTCCCGAACCCGATGGAGTGGACGCCGATGCCGGTCCGCCGCTCGTCCGGCCACCGTCTCTCCGCCGGGCACTGGCGAACACGATCATTCTTCTTATTGCCGTGGTGGCCTGTCTGACGAGCGACAACCTGACGGCGGCGGCAGTGATCCCAATCACCGTGGCGTCGCTTCTCGGGCAGCTCGACATCGCGGCAAGCAGCCGAACGGCAGTCGGACTCGTCGTCGTCAATCTCTTCGGGGGCGTTCTCGCGTCGATCGCCTACACCCTCCTCAGCCTGCGTCCCAATCTGCTATCCATCTTCCTTATAGTCCTTATCGTCGTCTTGATTCTGGGCGGTCGTGCGTCTGGTCGCGCGAAGGATGCTCCACTTTTCGCCGGCGCCCTCACCATTTTCCTCATCCTCTTCGGGCTGGGCGTATCGCCGATTCCGGGAAGTGCCGCTGAATCCTTCGCCACCCGGATCGTGTATGTCGGGGAGGCGCTGGTCTACGCTCTGCTCTCTGCAGCAATCCTGTGGCCACACCCTGCACTCCGGAAGGAAGCGGTGCCATGAGATGGTCACACGCGCGCTCAGCGTCGGCGTATCGCTGATATGCTTCGTCTCGTCATCTCCCGTCGCCTGGAGCGACAGGCGGGGCGAGGACTTTTGCGACGTTACTAGGCACAATCGGATCCCTTCTTCTCCAACTTTCCAGATCCCCCTTGAGCAGAGATGTGGTGTGCAAGCGCGGTTTGGTAAGCCCAAGAAATGGCGTCTCCAGTGTTCCGCAACTCTCGGGTCGACGGTTCGACTCCCTTCAAGGCGGTAGTTGCCGTCTTGATCCAGCCAATTCGGACATCTTCTTAAGAATATTGCGTGTGTTCATGCCCCGCCGCGCTCGACATTCTGTAGATAAGAACAAAGCATGTCGGACATTTGATCCGCAAATGCCGTAATCTCAGCGTCGGTCCGCGATGTTTCTGAAAGCTCTTTTCCAACGGACGTCATCGTCATGATGATTAGTTCTCCCGAAAGTTGCCGCGCTTTCTCTGAAATATCTGGCAGCACCTCGCGCATGAATGCTTCGACGATAAGATCGCCTTCGTTGTGGATCTCCTGTGCCTCTGGCGCATCCCGATAGAGTGGCGCGGCGTCGTCGAGTGCAACGCGCAGTGATGCTTCCTCGAACTCCGACCTGATGAAGGTGTCGACCAGGTGGCGGAGGCGGGCGAGGGGTGGACGTGACCTGTCGCCAAGGATCGTTCGCCACTGCTCGGTGGTCTGCTTCCACTCGTCGCTTTGCAGTCGAAACAGGATCGAAGCCTTGTTTGGAAAATACTGGTAGAGCGAGCCGACGCTCACCCCCGCTTTCTCGGCCACACGTGCAGTTGTAAAACGCTGAGCGCCTTCCTCTGCAAGAACGCGAACAGCGGCTTCCAAAATCGTCGATACAAGAACACTCGACCGAGCCTGTTTGGGGCTCTTTCGCGAGGAAATAGAATGCTTTGGGCGGTCACTCATCGGGGTTCATTCTAACGCGAATTGATAAATGCGACGAATTAATCGTATTTTGTTCTCAACGAAAACGCAATTCGCAAAAGATTGGACTGCAATGACCACTTTGGAAAATTCGAAGGTAGCACCCTTACTCGACCGCCTCTTTGCCGAGGCCGACAAGGCCACCAGCCCGGCCACTAGCAAGCTTTCACGCAGTGAACGGGACCGTCTCCTGAAGAGCAAGAAGGAATACATGGAATTTTATTCCCTGATGAAAGATCTGTGGCTTCCGGTCTCGCGCGAGGCCGGCATGCTTCTCTACATGCTGGCGCGCAGTTCGCGAGCAAAGAACATTGTCGAATTCGGTACGTCTTTCGGTATTTCCGCGCTGTACCTAGCGGCTGCTCTCCGCGACAACGGTGGCGGGCGCCTCATCACCAGTGAGTTCGAGCCTTCCAAGGTGGCAGGGGCGACACGACATCTGACCGAAGGCGGACTGATTGATCTAGTCGAAATTCGCGAAGGTGATGCTCTCAAGACATTGAGCGCCGATCTCCCCGATTCGATCGACCTCCTGCTGCTGGACGGGGCAAAATCTCTGTATCCGGAAATACTGGATCTGGTGGAAGCTCGCCTGCGCCCTGGCGCGCTGGTGGTCGCTGATAATGCCGACTACTGCCCTGAATATCTGGCACGCGTGCGTTTGCCCGGCGGCCCTTACCTGTCTGTGCCGTTCGCCGAGGACATCGAACTGTCGATCCGTCTCTGACGCAATCCGGGTTCCTGGCTGACCCCAGCCACTTACCATCAAATGACAAAAGGATACTATCTATGATCGTTATCACCGCTCCCACCAGTCAAATCAGCTCCAAGGTTGTTGAAGCTCTCATCGAGGCAGGCGAGACTCTTCGACTGATCGTTCGTGACGCCTCGCGGCTGAGCAGCACCGTCCGCGACCGCGCAGAGATCGTCGAGGGGTCACATGGCGACGCCTCGGTCGTCGATCGAGGCTTCGAGGGCGCTGATGCGATCTTCTGGCTTGCCCCGCCGCCGTGGAAGCAGACGCTGAAGGAGGCCTATGTCGATTTTGCAGGTCCTGCCGCAACTGCGATCCGTCGTCATGACGTTACACGCGTTCTGTCCGTAACGGCTCTTGGTCGTGGGACGCCTTGGCAGGATCGCGCTGGGACCGTTACGGCCTCCATTGAGATGGACAACCTGATGATGGACACCGGGGCGGCGTTTCGCGCTTTGGCGATGCCGTCGTTCATGGAGAACACTGCCAGACAGGCAGGGGTCATGAAGGACAAGGGGATGTTCTTTAGCCCTATTCGCGGCGATCAGAAGCTGCGGTTTACCGCAACAAGCGACATGGCAGAAGCGGCGGTACGTCTCCTTTCGGATCCCTCCTGGACCGGACAAAAGGAAGTGCCTGTGTTAGGCCCTGAGGACCTCTCCTTCGATGATCAAGCGGCGATCATCTCGGACGTGACAGGTCGCCCGGTCCGCTACCAGCAGATCTCGTATGAGCAATTTAAGCAGCAATTTCTCGATCGAGGCACGAGCGAGTCGGTCGCCCAGGGCTATGTCGATATGTATCGCGCCAAGGACGAAGGGATCGACAACGTCGCTATGCGCACCCCGGACAACACCGGTTCCACCAGCTTCCGCGCATTCTGCGAACAAAACCTGAAGCCAATTCTTCGCGCTTGAAGCGTGGCGCAAATATCAACACGAGAGATACGGCATGACGGACATCAGTTCAAAATACGACCTTACGACGAATCCGATGACCTTCTTCTGGCTGATCAAAACGACGCCGGAATGGCTCGCCTTGCCGCCTCACGGCGACAACGGACGATTTGCCTTCGGCAGAGAGGTCCTCGATCCGATCCTCGCCCGTCACCCGGGTGCCCGGATGGCATTCTACGACTCCGAGGCATTCACTGCCGACTGCACCGACGTCATGGTTTGGACCGTAGCCAGCCTGGAAGACTACAACGGCGCGGTCAACGATCTGCGTGAGACGAAGTTCTGGAGCTTCTATTTCATGATCGAGAAAATCATCCCCGCAATCGAGAACGAGTACGCGAAGCATTACGACGCCCCCATTCTCGGCCAGGGTTGATCGCCCGATCCGTTTCAAGCCACTTGCAGCTCGGCTCCTGGCCGGCGTTTGCCGTAAGCGTTCACGTCAATCAACGCACTTCAAACTCAAGAGGAGTGCGTCCCATGACGTCAACAGACCGGCCTGACCTGGCTACGCGCCGTGTGATCGGCCTGACCACCGCCCTTTTTCTCTCCTATCTTACTGTTGCCATGTCACTGCCTGCAGTGCCGGTTCACGTGGTAGAGACGCTCGGCTTTGGCAATGCCTGGGGCGGCCTCGCAGTCGGGATCGCTTTTCTTTCAACAATCCTGACACGGGGGCGCGCCGGTGCGTGGTCCGACAAAATCGGTGGCAAACTCACCATGCAGCGTGGCCTTGTGGTCTACGCTGCGTCTGGCTTGATCTGCCTTGCGGCGGCCCTGCCAGGCTTACCAGTTTCAGCAAGCTATGGCGTCCTCATTGCCGGCAGGTTGCTGCTGGGTCTCGGTGAGAGCGTGGCCCTGGTCGGCATGATGAGCTGGGCCATTGGTCTCATGGGGCCGGCGCGTTCCGGCAGGGTAATTTCTCTTGTCGGTATGGGCATGTATGGGGCGTTTGCTGCAGGCGGGCCCCTTGGGCTGGCGCTTCTCGAGCACGCAGGTTTTTTTGGGCTGATGATCGCCTGTACAGTGCTCCCCCTCATTGGGCTTGTTGCGATCCATTGGCTTCCTGCCGTTCAACCTCATGCCGGGCCAAGAGAATCCATCTGGAGGATTGTTGGGCGGATCTGGCGCCCGGGAGCTGCCGTCGGATTGCAAGGCATTGGCTTCGCCGCTTTGGGCGCATTTTTCCCACTCTATTTCCTTAGCCAAGGGTGGTCAAACGCAGGGCTGGGTCTGAGTTTCTTCGGCGTGGGCTTTGTTGCGATGCGTTTGATTTGCGGTCACTTGCCCGACAGGATCGGGGGCAGGCGCGTCGCGGCCCTCTCGCTTGTCGTGGAAGCGTGTGGGCAGTTTTTGATATGGCTCGCGCCGGGACCTTACACGGCATTTGCGGGCGCGTCTCTGACCGGCATTGGTTGCTCGATGGTGTTTCCGTCCATGGGATCTGAAGTGGTGAAGCGGATCCCCGCACATCTGCGTGGCACTGCTATCGGAGGGTTCGCCGCTTTTCAGGATCTCGCCTACGGGGCTACTGGCCCGATCGCTGGGGTACTAGCTGATCACGCAGGATATCCATCAGTCTTCCTAATCGGCGGAGTTGCCGCGACCCTTGGCCTGTGGATGGCGGTGTCATCCGACGCGGGACGACAACAAACGATGTCCAATTAACCAATGAGCTGGTTATGTCCATGATAGAGGACAATATCATGGATATTCAGCATTATGCTATCCTTGGGACTTTCAGGTAGCGAGTTCGAATCCCTTGAAGAGCAATGGCTGGTACGAACTGGTCACTGAAGACGCTCCTTTGCCGGTAATGGCCTTCAAAGCTTTGGACCCGGGTCTATGGTCATAACTGCTCTCGAGCCAATTTCCGCCCATGCTCCGCGGCCATGAAATCCACAAAGGCGCGTACCTTTGGCAATGGATAGCGGCTTGTAGGCCAGAGAAGATTGAGGGACCCAGTCGTGCTCTTTTGGTCCTCCAGCAGTTCCCTAAGAGTGCCTTGGGCGAGCTGTCTCGAAACAGCAAAGCTCGGCAGGTAAGCAATACCGCGTCCCCGTTCCGCCAGAGCGAGAATGTGATCCATCATGGTCGCGGAAATTGTCGTTGGAACTGTCGACGCCTCCACATCCTGCCCGACCGGCCAGGGCATCAGCCGTCCGGTTTCTGGATAGCGATGCCGAATGCAACGATGCTGAGCGAGGTCCGCTGCGTTTTGGGGCGCGCCGTAGCTCTCGATATAGCTCGGTGATGCGACAAACATCCACGAGAAGTCGCCGAGCTTGCGGTGCAGCAGCCGACTGTCCTTGAGTTCGCCAGAGCGTATGACCGCATCAAAACCCTGTTCAATGACATCAACGAACCGGTCGTTGATATCGAGGTCGAGTTCTATCTCGGGGTATGCCTCCGTGAAGTGCTGCCGGTGTTAGTTAAAGGAACTGCTGATCAAATGGCGCTCCGTCGCTCCAAACACAGCAAT
Organism: Rhizobium sp. 01N424; assembly: GCF_056399485.1. Taxonomy (NCBI): domain Bacteria; kingdom Pseudomonadati; phylum Pseudomonadota; class Alphaproteobacteria; order Hyphomicrobiales; family Rhizobiaceae; genus Rhizobium; species Rhizobium sp. 01N424. Next base: position 34,254 of record NZ_JBFTRK010000019.1, on the reverse strand, counting down.
CCTCCTCGATGGCGGTATGACAAAGGCAAAGGCGGAAGAACTTATCGTCAATGGCGTCATTGATATGGCCGGGTTCGGTCAGGCCTGCTTGCCAACCCCGACCTTGTCGCGCGCTCTCCCAACAACTGGCCGCTCAACCCGGCACATCGCACCACCTACTACACCGGCGGAGCGAAGGGCTACATCGACTACTCGCCATATCGCGTTTCGGCGCCGGCACACTCGTAACCTCTCCCAATCCAGCTGAAGGAAACACCCGATGCCTCACTACAACGAATTCAAAGATAAGGTTGCCCTTGTGACAGGTGCGGAATCGGGTATCGGCCAGGTCACGGCTATGGCCTTTGCCAAACAAGGTGCAAAGGTGGTTGTTTCGGATATCAACGCGAAGGCCGGGGAAGAGACCGTCGCAAAAATCCGCGGCGCGGGTGGCATCGCGACCTTCGTTGCGACTGACGTCAGCAACGAAGACCAGGTCAAGAACGTGATCGCACGTACCGTATCGGGATACGGCCAGCTCGACTTCGCGTTCAACAACGCCGGCCTGACGCAGAATTGAAAGCCGCTGGCAGAGCAGCCTTCCAATACTTATGACAAGCTCTTCGATGTCAGTGTGCGTGGTGTGTGGCTATCGATGCGCGCCGAGATCGATCAGATGCTGAAGCAGGGCCATGGTCGCATCGTCAATATGGGCTCAATGTCGGCGGTCAACGTCATTGCTGGTCTGACGACCTATACCGCTACCAAGCACGCGGTGCTCGGCCTCACCCGCGGCGCCGCGCTCGATTACAGTACTGGCCCGCCGGAGCCGGCGGTGCAGTTCTACGTTTAGGCGAGAGACGGCTTCCGCCACGCTGCGAGCGCTGCCTCGACGCCGAGCGCGAGCTGTAACAGCCGGTGATCCGCGCCGAGCGGCCCGGTCAGTTGCAGGCCGAGCGGCAAGTGGCCGTCCATGCCGGAGGGTACACTGAGCGACGGTTGGCCGGTCATGTTGGCGAAGCCGCTTGAGAGCATCTCGCCTTCCTCGCCATCCTCGGTGAATTCAGGGTCCTCGACCGGGGAAGGGAAGGGGACGCTCGGGCCGATCAGTACGTCCACGTCGCTAAAGGCGGTCTCGACGGCATGGCGCAACTCGATGCGAAAGTTCTGTGCCTGGAGATAGTCGATGGCTTTGGCTTCAAAACCGGCCTCGACCTGCGCTCGCGTGCGCGGTGCGTAACCAGCCGGGTTCTCGGCATGGAGCGGCGAGTGGATGACGGAGGCTTCCGGCAGGATGATGCGGCGGAGCTCGGAATTGGCGCGGGACAGTTCAGGAATATCGATCGGCTTGACGACGGCGCCGGCCGCAGCAAGGCGCTCAAGCGCCCAGGCCAGATTTGCGGCGACTGCCGGGGTCAGCTCCGGGCTTTCGCAGTGGAAGCGGACGGCGCCGATCCTCACACCTGACAGCGATGGCGGCGTCAGCGGCATGGGTCTGCCGCTCAGCGCTTCGAGCAGCAGCGTCGTATCGGTAACGTCGCGGGCGAGCGGTCCGGCATGGTCGAGGGTCCCGGACAGCGGGAAGACGCCGTCGAGCGGCACCAGATCGAAGCTCGGCTTCAGCCCGGAAATGCCACAATAGGAGGCCGGGATACGGATCGAGCCGCCGGTATCCGTGCCGATCGCAAGTGGCACAATTCCGGCTGCAACCAGCGCCGCCGACCCGCCGCTGGAGCCGCCGGAGGTGCGTCCGGTGTCGTGTGGATTGTTGGTCTGGCCGATCTCGGGATGGGCGATGCCGTAGGCATATTCCAAGAGGTTGGCCTTGCAGAAGATGATCGCACCGGCCTCCCGCAGCCGCTTTACCAGAAGGGCGTCGGCACTTGCCAGAGCGGGCGGGCGCACCTTGCTGCCATAGCCGGTCAGCGCCCCCTCGACCTCGATCAGATCCTTGATGGCAACGGGAATGCCGTGCAGCGGGCCGCGATCCTTGCCGGCTTGGAGGTCTGCCGCGGCCTCTTCGGCCTCGGCGATCGCCGAGGCATCCAGCCGTTGGGCAACGGCATTGAGGCTTGGCTCCAGCGCGTCCAGCCGCTGAAGACTGGCGCTGATGACATCGACCGGCGACAGCGTTCCGGCGCGATAGGCGCGGCCGAGTTCGGTAACGCTCACGAAGGCGATTTCATCCGGGGCCATTGCCGTTCTCCTTCGGGGAAAAGATTCCGCCGCCCCAAGGCGGCGGAACAGTCGTCAGATCAAAGGCTCAGTTCTTGACCGTATCTTCCAGGAAGAAGCGGCCGAGCGGGTTCTGGTAGAAGTTCTCGACATTCTTGCGCGCCACGTTGATGTAGGGGCTGTAGTAGAGGTCGATCCAGTTGACGTCGTCCTTCGCCGTCTTCTGCAGGTCGACATACATTTGCTCGCGCTTCTTCGGATCGAGCTCCAGGCGGGCCTTGGCGACCAGCTCCTTCACGGCCTCGTTCTTGTAGTTGGTCGAGTAGTTGTTGTTGGAGTCGTGGCCGAGCACGAAGGTGGTCTTCTGGTCCGGGTCGAGGATGTCGTTGGTCCAGTAGTTGACCGAGATGTCGTAGTCACCGGCGACCGTCATATCCCATTCCTGGCTCGGATCGACCTTCTGCAGATTGGCGGTGATACCGGCCTTGGCGAGCTGCTGCTGCACCAGAACCGCCGTCTGCTCATCCACTTCGTCGCCCGCGCGGATCAGGTAGTTCAGCGTCAGGTTGGAAACGCCGGCATCGGCCAGCATCTTCTTCGCCTTTTCAGGGTCGTAAGGGCGCTGCAGGTTGTCGGCGTAGTAGTAGAGAGCGCCCTTCGGGATGTAGGAATTGGCGACATTGCCCTGGCCGAAGGTGACGGCATCGACGATCGCCTTCTTGTCGATGGCGAGATCGAGCGCCTGGCGAACTTCCTTCTTGCCGAGATCGCCATGCGCGTGGTTGATCAGCAAGTGATCTTCGCGGGTGGACGGATCGATCAGGACGTTGAGGTTGGCATCCTTCTTCATCTCCTCGACGCGCGAGAAGGGCACGAAGATCGCCGCATCGAGCTGACCGGCCTGGACGTTCAGCATGCGGGTGTTGTCGTCAGGCACCGAAATCCACTCGACGCCATCGAGCTTGACGCGGTCGGCCTGCCAGAAGTTCGGGTTCTTCTTCAGGATGATGCGGTCGCCGCGGCGCCATTCATCGACGGTGAAGGCACCTGAGGCGATCGGCTTTTCGGCATAGGCGTCAGGCCCCAGCGATTCCATGCCTGCCTTGGAGATCACTGAGGCGTTCGGCAGTGCCAGCGTCGACAGAAACGGCGCCGAGGGGTTCTTCAGCTTTATCGTCAGCGTGTGCGGATCGGTGGCGACTGCGGTATCGATCACCTTGTAGCTGTCGCTCCAAAGCGATGCCGGATCGTCGCGGATGCGCAGCAGGCTGAAGGCAGCGTCCTCGGCCGTCAGCGGTGAGCCGTCGGAGAACTTGGCGTCGCGGATCTTGAAGACATAGGTCAGGCCGTCTTCCGAGGCGGTCCAGCTTTCTGCAAGGCCGGGCTCCAGCTTGGTGCCGGTCTTGTCGACGCGGATCAGGACGTCATAGACGTTGGAGAACACCCAATTGTCGATGTTCTGGGCCGTCTTGATCGGATCGAAGGTCGTCGAGTCTTCGCGGCGGCCGATGGTCAGAACGCCGGCTGCTTCGGCATAGCTTGCCGTCAGCGACAGGCCGGCGATGAATGCGGCGAGCCCGATTGATTTCCACCTGTTGATCATGTGCTTGTTCCCTTCTTTGTTATGGTATGCGTTTGGCAGGCTGAACCGGCATCGATGGCATGTCTTCCCCGGCGCTGGAGCCGCCAAGAAGCGGCCTGTCGGGATCGATGTCGGGAATGGCAGCAATGAGCGCCGCGGTATAGGGATGTTTCGGCCGGGCGAAGACCTCTTCAGAGAGGCCCTCCTCCACGATCTCGCCGTGATACATGACGACGACGCGTTCGCAGAGATTGCGGACGATCGCAAGGTCGTGGGCAATGAACATCAGCGTCAGGTTCATCTTCGCCGTCAGTTCGCGAAACAGCGCGATGATCTGCGCCTGGATCGTCACGTCGAGTGCAGCGACGCATTCATCGGCGATGACGAGTTTCGGATCGACCGCCAGCGCCCGGGCGATACCGGCACGCTGGCACTGACCGCCGCTCATGCTGCGCGGCTTGCGGTTTGCAAATTCACGATCGAGCCCGACGAGATCGAGCAACTCGCCGATCCGCGCCGGAATGTCCGCCGCCGGCACCTTGCCCTGAACCTTCAGCACTTCGCCCAGCATCTGGCCGACGGTCAGACGCGGGTTCAGCGCGTTATAAGGGTCCTGGAAGACCATGGCCGCCTCGCGGCGCAGCTTGGCGAGACCGGCCGTGCGCTGCTGCGCCAGGTTGATGCCATCGAAGGAAACATGGCCAGAAGAGATCGGGGTGAGACCAAGGACCGCGCGGGCCAGCGTGCTCTTGCCGCTGCCGGACTCCCCGACGATACCGATTGTTTCGCCGGGCATCACGCGAAGCGAGACGCCGGCTACGGCGCTGATTGTTTTGTTCCCTGCCTTGAACAGGCTGCCGCCGATCCTGAAGCGCACATGCAGATCATCGATTTCGAGCAGCGGCCGGACGGTTGCTTCCGCGGGCGCGGCCGCGGTTGCCGGCGAAGCCGCCTCGTCGGGCATCGAGGGATGACTGTGGATCAGGTTGATCGTGTAGGGATCCTGCGGCCGCGACAGGATCGTCCGCTTCGGGCCTTGTTCGAGAAGCTTGCCGTTGCGCATCACGGCAATGCGGTCGCAGGTCTGGGCGACGATGCCGAGGTCGTGGGTGATGAGGATGATCGACAGGCCGCGCTTTTCGCGTATCTCTAGCAGCAGCTTCAGGATTTGTGCCTGTATCGTCACATCAAGGGCCGTCGTCGGCTCATCGGCGATCAGGATCTTAGGGTTGCAGGAGAGCGCCACGCCGATCATGGCGCGCTGGCGCATGCCGCCCGAAAATTCGTGCGGATAGCTGTCATATTGCCTGATCGGATCGGGAAAGCCGACCTGGGTCAGGATCTCGACGGCAGCGGTTCGCGCTTCCCTGGCGCCAAGCCGCTGGTGATAGCGGATGCCCTCGGCAATCTGGTCGCCGATGCGCATCACCGGGTCCAGGTGGCTCGTCGGGTTCTGGAAGATCATGCCGATCTCGCCGCCGCGCACCTGAAGCATTTCGGCATCGCTGACCGCCGTCAGATCGCGGCCCTCGAGAAGGACCGTACCCTGCTCGATCTTGATCAGTGACGACGGCATCAGCCGCACCAGCGAGCGGCAAAGCAGGCTCTTGCCGGAGCCGCTTTCGCCGACGAGGCCGAGGATTTCACCCTTGGCAAGGTCGAGGGAGACACCGTCAATCAGGGTCCGCGTACCGCCGTCGAGATGGACCTTGACCGTCAGGTCGCGGACGGAAAGGACCGAGGCGCTCATTCGTGAACTCCAAGAAGTTCGCCGAGCGCATCACCCAGCATGCTGAAACCAAAGGCGAGGCAGACGATCGAAAGTCCGGGGAAGAGCGTGATCCACCATGCCGTGGTGATGAAGCTCTGTCCCTCGGCGACCATGACGCCCCATTCCGCGAGGGGCGGCTGTACGCCAAGGCCGAGATAGCTGACCGCCGCACCGCTGAGCAGTACCAGCGTGGCATCCGACATCGAGAAGACGATCGAACCCGCAATGGCGTTCGGCAGCAGGTGACGGAACATGATCCTGAAACGGCTGAAGCCGAGGCTGACGGCGGCGACCGCATAGTCGGAGCTCTTCAGCACCAGCATCTGCGCCCGGATCAGGCGGGCATAGGAAACCCAGCCCACCAGCGCCATGGCGATGTAGAAGCTGCTGAGCCCCGGCCCGAGAATGGCGATGATCGACAGCATCAGCACCAGGAACGGGAAGGCGAGGATGATATCGACGATGCGCATGAAGATGGCATCGACGATACCGCCGAAGAAGCCGGCGATGGTGCCGACCGTCGTGCCGATCAGGAACGGAAATAGCACGCCGATGACAGCGATCTGCAGGTCGATGCGGGTACCCCAGATGACGCGCGAGAGGATGTCGCGGCCGAAATTGTCCGTGCCGAACAGATGCGCCAATGACGGCGACTGCAGCCGCGCATCGGCATTCTGCAGGATCGGGTCATAGGGCGCGATGATGGGAGCTCCGAGCGCCAGAAGCAGGAAGAACAGGAGGACACCGGCGCCAATCACAAGCGTCAGGCGGCGGCCGAAAAAGCGGCGCCAGGCGATCGGTTGTGGGGAAAGAGTGCCGATGCTCATAGTTTTACCCGCGGATCGACGGCGACGGTGACGATGTCGGCCAGGAAATTGACGAGGACGGTGGCACACGCAAAAGTCATGGCCACGCCCTGGACGACCATGTAGTCACGCGAGAAGATGGCGCGGACCAGGAGCTGGCCCATGCCGGGCAGCGCAAAGACGCTCTCGACCACCACGGTGCCGCCGATCAGCCAGCCGATGTTGACGGCGAGAAGATTGATGGTCGGCACCAGAGAATTGGGCAGCACATGGCGCCAGAAGACGATGCTTTCAGGCATGCCACGGGCGCGGGCGGCGGTCGCGACGTCGGACTTCAGGGATTCGATCATCTCCGAGCGCAGGCTGCGGGTCAGCACCGTCGACAGCGACAAGGCCACAGTCAATGCCGGTAAAATCAGATGCGAAAGCTTGTCGCCGAGCGTGGTGCCGTAGCCCGATACCGGCAGGACGCCGAGTTCGACGCTGAAGAGAATGATCAGCATCAGGCCGAGCCAGAAGGGCGGAAAGCCGATCCCGAAGGTGGAGATGACGCGCACCGCATGATCGGGCGCACCGCCGGCATTGCGGGCGGCGATCGCGGACATCGGCACAGCGATCAGGATCGACAAGATGACGCTGGTCAGCACCAGTGCGATCGTCGGCTCGATGCGGGTGGCGATCAGTGGCAGGACGTCGATCTTGTAGAGGATAGACTTGCCCATCTCGCCATTGGCGAGGTTCTTCAGGAAATAGAAATATTGCAGCCACATCGGCTGATCGAGGCCGTATTGGGCGCGGATATTGGCAAGGGCGGTCGGTGTGGCGCGGGTGCCGAGAATATTGCGGGCCGGATCTCCGGGGATCAGGCGCACGAGAATGAAAGTGATAATGCTAATGCCGAAAATAACAGGCAGAAACTGAAATGGACGGGTCAATATGAATTTATAACGATGCATGGCGGCGCTGGCCCCCCTGTCTTGGCCGGGCTTCGATCTCCCTACACTGCATCAGCTTGCCCCATGCCGCGACAGGAAATCGGTGAGCGCCGGATAATAATCCTGCGGGTTCTCGTAAAAGGGCATGTGGCTGGCATTGGCGAAGACCTTGAGCTCGGCATTCGGCAGCGCGAGCTTCATCCGCAGCGCGCAGGCCGGCGTCAGTTCGTCATGCTCGCCGGTGGTGATCAGAACGGGCACGGTCACGCGCGACAGATCGGGAATGCGGTTCCAGTCCTTCAGGTTGCCGATATAGAGAAACTCGTTCGGGCCCTGCATCGTCTCGTAGGGACCCATGTTCCAGTCGTCGAGCGAGCGGCGAACGGGTGCCGGCCATTCCGGAAGACGGCAGACGTGGCGATAGTTGAGGATCGTGACGGCAGCCAGATATTCGGGGTGATTGTAGGTGCCTTGCGCCTCGTGCTTCTGCATCATCGACACCGTTTCCGGGCCGAGCGCGGCGCGCAGCCGCTCCAGCTCCAGGATCAGATGCGGCATGTCGGCGACAGTATCTTCGAGGATCAGCGTCTGGAGATTTTCGGGATAAGTCAGCGCATAGTCGATCGCCAGCCAGCCGCCCCAGGAGTGGCCGAGCATGTGAACCTTGCCGAGGCCGAGCGCCTTGCGTACGGTTTCGGTCTCCTCGACATAGCGGCCGATCGTCCAGAGTGACGGATCTGCCGGGCGATCGGACGAGCCGGTTCCGAGCTGGTCGAAGGCGACGACGCGGTAGCCCTGGTCGATGAGGCAGGAATGGGCTTCGCGGAGATAATCGCAGGGCAGGCCGGGGCCGCCATTCAGGCAGAAAACCGTTTCGCTTCCGCCGCCGAAGCTGTAGGCGACGACCTTATGGCCGTCGACCTCAATTTCATGTCGCGCCTCAGGCTCGATTTCACGCCACATTGACCGCTCCGGCAGAAGATTTCGCTTGCTCAATAATTGGGCATGGCTAAATTTTTATCTTAAACCGCAGTCTTTGCCAGCTATAAGAAGTGATAGGTGTGAGCCACCGATGGAGCCTGCCATGCTTGACGAGATCGGCACGATCAGACGGCAATTCTCAGCCCACCAGACCTTGGAGGGGCGGATCGACCAGGTTTTCGAGGCCATGAAGCAGCTCGGCTTCGAGGCGCTGATCTACGATTACACGCCGGTTCCCTATGATCTTGACGGCGCGGTGATGATCCCCTCGTTGCTGAAGCTGCGCAACATCTCCGAGGATATGCGGGAATACTGGTTCGACCGCGGCTATTTCCGCATCGATCCGGTACAGCAGGTGGCGTTGCGCACCTCCGCCCCGTTCTATTGGAACTATAACGCGGACGCCGACACGCCGATCAGCCGCTTCATGAGCGACGACACGGCGCCTGTGACGCGCTATCTCAGCGAGCGGGACATGTCGACGGGAGTGACGGTGCCCGTGCATATGCCCGGCGGTGACTATGCCACGGTGACCGGGATCCGCTACGGCGCCAACGGCGATTTCGAGCGGCATGCCCTGCGCTATATCGCCGATTTTAACCTGCTGGCCCATGTCTTCCACGAGGCGGCCTTCTCGCTGTTCGATGCCGAGGCGCGCAGCGTCGGCAAGATCCGGCTGACGGTGCGTGAGCGGGAATGTTTGCGCTATTCGGCGGAGGGACTATCGGCCAAGGAGATCTCACGGATCATCGACCGCTCTGTGCCGACGGTGGTCATGCATCTGAACGCCGCGGCCAAGAAGCTCGGCGCCCGCAACCGTACACAGGCGGTCGTGCGCGCCACGCATTACCGGCTTCTCGACGAGCGTCCATCCTATAACTTCTGATAGCTGCCTTCGGCTTTGCGGCGACGCTATGCTTTTTCCATCATTGCCCCAGATGGAGACGCCAGTGGCCGCCGTTCAGACGACAGAAGCCTATCTGCCCTTTCGCGAATACCGCACCTGGTACCGCATCACCGGTTCGCTCGATAGCGGAAAGCTACCGCTCGTCGTTGCCCACGGTGGCCCGGGCTGCACACACGACTATGTCGATTCCTTCAAGGGCATCGCCGCCCTCGATGGCCGCGCGGTGATCCACTACGACCAGCTCGGCAACGGCCATTCGACGCGGCTGCCGGACAAGGGGCCGGATTTTTGGACCCCGGCGCTCTTCCTCGAAGAACTCGATGCGCTCTTGAAACATCTTGGCATACAGGATCGCTATGCCTTTCTCGGCCAAAGCTGGGGCGGCATGCTCGGTGCCGAACATGCGGTCCGCCAACCGAAGGGGCTGAAGGCGCTGGTCATCGCCAATTCGCCGGCCAACATGCATACCTGGGTCGCCGAGGCCAACCGGTTGCGCCAAGAGCTGCCGCAGGATGTGCAGGATACGCTGCTGAAGCATGAAGACGCCGGGACGATCACTGACCCAGAATATATTGCCGCCTCGCGTGTCTTCTATGACCGCCATGTTTGCCGCGTGACGCCCTGGCCAGACGATGTGGCCCGCACCTTCGCGGCGATGGACGAGGACAATACCGTTTATCGCAACATGAATGGCCCAACCGAATTCCATGTCATCGGCACGATGAAGGACTGGACCATCGAGGATCGCTTGCCGCTGATCGAGGCGCCGACACTGCTGATATCAGGCAAATACGACGAGGCGACGCCGCTGGTCGTCAAGCCCTATGTCGACCGCGTCAGGAGCTGCGAATGGGTGCTCTTCGAGCATTCCAGCCATATGCCGCATGTCGAGGAAAAGGAGCTTTGCCTCGCCACCGTCTCTGGCTTCCTATCGAAATACGACTGACCATCAGGCTGTGAGATCGTCGACCTTGCGGGCGAGGTCGGCGATATAGGCCTTGGTCGAGAGGTCCGATCCTGTCGCGTCCCGCAACAATTGGCTGGCGCTCTTCGAGCGGCCGAACTGATGGATGTTCTCATTCAGCCACGTCTTCAACGGCAGGTAATCGCCAGTCTCCAGCCCATCGGCAATCGCCTTCTCCTTGCTGGCGGCGGCGAAGAACTGCGACGACATGATGTTGCCGATCGTATAGGTCGGGAAGGAGCCGACCATGCCCGAGGACCAGTGGACGTCCTGCAGTACGCCGAGCGTGTCGGAGGGCACCTCAAGGCCGAGATAGAACTTGATCTTCTCCCGCCAGATCGCGGGAAGATCGCCGACACGGATTTCGCCATCCATCAGTCCGGCCTCTATCTCTGAGCGCAGCATGATGTGCATGTCATAGGTCAGCTCATCAGCCTCGACGCGGATGAAGCCGGGGCGGGCGGCGTTGACGGCCCGCCAGAAGTCCTCCGCAGTCACGTCGGCGAGTTGATCGGGGAAGGTTTTCTGCAGATCGGCGAAGTTCAGCTCCCAGAACCGGCGCGAGCGGCCTACGCGATTTTCCCAGAGGCGCGACTGCGATTCATGCGTACCGAAACTGGTGCCGCCGACGGCGTAGAGATTGACGAAATCGGTCGTGAAGACGGAGCGGTTGAACTCCTCGGCGATACCCTGCTCATAGATGCCGTGCCCGGCCTCGTGCCAGACGGCGAAGAGGCCGCCGGGCAGCCAGCTCTCGCGGAAGCGGCCGGTGATGCGGACATCCGAGCGGGTGAAGGAGATCTCGAAGGGGTGGACGGTGTCGTCGAGACGGCCTCGGTCGAAGTCATAGCCGAAGCGGCTGGAGATCAGGCTGGAGAAGGTGCGCTGTTTCTCCACCGGGTAGGCACGGTCGAGAATTTCGGAGCGGACCTTGGCTTCCTTGGCGCGTGCGAGCAGCGGCAGCAAGCCATCACCCAGTTCGCCATAGATCGTGCGCAACCGCGACCAGGTCATACCGGGCTCGTAGGTGCCGACAAGCGCATCATAGGGATGCTCGGCATAGCCAATTGACGCAGCGATCTCGCGCTGCATCTCCATGGTCCGTTCCAGCATCGGCGCGAAGGCCGCGAAGTCATTGGAGGCGCGGGCCCTGCTCCAGGCAGCCTGGGCAACGGTCTTCAGCTCGGCGGCGTCGCTGACCAGTTTTGCCGGGATGCGCGCGAGAGTGCCGATCGCCTCGGCCGCCTGCTCGACAGCCAGCTTGCGGTGATCGCCGTATGCTGCCCCCTTGAGCTCTGAGCGGGCATCCTCGATGGCGCGCTGGAGGCTATCGCCGGTCGCGAGATCGCGGGCGAGCCCGACCAGCGTGGCGATTTGCTTGCCGCGGGCATCGACGCCGCCCGGCGGCATCATGGTGCGGGCATCCCAGGTCAAGAGGTTCACGGCGCAGAGCACGTCGTTGATCCTGGCGATTTCGCTTTCGAAGCTGGCATAGGTCATCGTCTCAAATCCTTATTGCGCCGGAACGGCGCCGAAATCCTCGAGGTGGCAGGCGGCCAACTGGCCAAGCCCGCGGGGCGTCAAAAGCGGGCGCTCGATCCGGCAGCGGTCGAAGGCGTGCGGACAGCGGCTGGCGAAGGCGCAGCCGGGCGGCACGTCGAGCGGGCTCGGCAGTTCGCCGCGCGCAGCAACCGCGCGGCTGCGGCGCGATGGATCGAGCTCGGGTGCGGCATCGAGCAGCGCCTTCGAATAGGGATGGCGCGGGGCGGTGAACAGCGCTTCCGAAGTGCTGACCTCAACGACCTGTCCGAGATACATCACCGCGACACGATGCGAGATGTGGCGCACCAGTCTCAGATCATGGGCGACGAAGACGACGGTCAGGTGCAGCTGTTCCTGCAATTGCAGCAGCAGATTGACGACCTGTGCCTGCACCGAGACATCGAGTGCCGAGACCAGCTCGTCCGCCACGATCACCTCAGGCTCGACGGCAAGCGCCCGGGCGATGCCGATGCGCTGGCGCTGGCCGCCGGAGAATTCGTGCGGGTAGCGGCCGGCGGCATCCTGCGGCAACCGGACCAGTTCCAGCAGTTCGGCGATGCGGTGCGGGATTTCCGCCTTCGGGCGCATCTTGTGGACCGAAAGCGCTTCACCCAAAATCTGCGATACGGTCATGCGCGGGTTTAGCGAGCCGTAGGGATCCTGAAAGATCATCTGCACACGGCGGTTGAAGGCGCGCCGGTCACCGCCGCGCAGGCGGGCGATATCCTTGCCCTCGAAGCGGATCGCGCCGCCATCCGGCTCATGGAGCCGCACGAGGCAGCGGGCGAGGGTGGACTTGCCGCAGCCGGATTCACCGACGATGCCAAGCGTCTCGCCACGATGGATTTCGAGCGTCACGTCGCGCAGTGCCTGGACAGCAAACGGCGGCTTGCCCTGAAGCCGTCGCGTCAGCGAGTAGGGGCCTGCGAAGCGCTTGGAGATGCTGTCGATTGACAGGATAGGAAGTGTCGCGTTCACAGGATCGCCTCCGCTGCTGCCACTTGGAGGTGATGGAAACAGGCGACAGCCCGTCCGGGTTCGCCGACAGTCTCCAGCGGCGGCCGTTCCTTGCGACACAGGTCGGTCGCGAAGGTGCAGCGCGGATGGAAGGCGCATCCTTCGGGCAGGTTGGTGAGGCTCGGCGGMGTACCTTCGATCGATTGCAGAACGGTGCGCGCAGCACCCGAGCGCGGCACGGAACCGAGCAGGCCGCGCGTATAGGGATGGTGTGGCTTGCTGAAGACATCGGTCACCGTGCCGGTCTCGACGATCCGCCCGGCATACATCACCGCCATCCGGTCGCAGGTGGCGGCGACGACGCCGAGATCGTGGGTGACGAGCACGACGCTCATCGACAGACGGTCGCGCAGATCGAGCAGCAGTTTGAGAATCTGGTCCTGGATGGTGACGTCGAGCGCGGTCGTCGGCTCGTCGGCGAGCAGCAGCTTGGGGGAGCAGGCAAGCGCGATGGCGATCATGGCGCGCTGGCGCATACCGCCGGAGAACTGATGCGGATATTCCTGCAGGCGCCGCTCGGCGGCGGGGATGCCGACGATGTTCATCAGTTCCAGCGCGCGTGCTTTCCGGTCGCGGGCATTGAGCGTCGTATGGGCAACGAGGTTCTCCTCGATCTGCACGCCGACGGGCAGAACCGGATTGAGTGCCGTCATCGGCTCCTGAAAGATCATGGCGATCTCGCCGCCACGCACCTTGCGCAGTTCCTCGGCCGGCATGGCGACGAGATCGCGCCCGTGCCACTCGACACGGCCGCTGACATGGCCGGGCTCGCGGATCAGTCGCATGATCGAGCGCAGCGTGACGCTCTTGCCGGAGCCGGATTCGCCGACGAGGCCGACGACTTCGCCGGGTGCCACGTCGAAATCGACATCGGCGGCGGCGATTGCCTGGCCGCGCGGTGTATCAAAAGTGGTCGTCAGGCCGCGGACGATCAGCCCGCTGTTTGCGCTGGCTGCGCCCATCATCGTCTGACCCTCAACAGTTCGGCAACACCGTCCCCGGCCAGACTGAAACCGAGGCCGGTGATGACGATCGCGACGCCGGGGAAGACCGAAATCCACCAGGCGGTGTTCATGAAGTTCTTGCCGTCGGCGATCTGCACGCCCCATTCGGCCGCCGGCGGTTGCGCCCCGAGGCCTAGATACCCAAGGCTGGAACCGAGCAGGATGGCGAGCGCCATGTCGGTCATCCAGTAAACGATCGCTGGCGTGATGGCGTTCGGCAGCAGATGACGAAAGACGATGCGCAGCGGCGCGTAGCCCATGACCCTGCCGGCATCGGCATAGTCGAGCCGCTTCTGCACCTTGATTTCGGAGGCGACGAGACGGGCATAGAAGACCCAGCCGACGACGCCGACGGCGACATACATGTTGCCGAGACCGGGGCCGAGCACCGAGACAATGGCAATGACGAGCACGAGGAACGGGAAGGTGATCGTCGCATCGACGATGCGCCCGAAGATCGCCTCCCAGATGCCGCCGACATAGCCGATAAAGGCGCCGATGATGGTTCCGAAGATGAACGGCCCGATGGTGGCGAAGAGGGCGATCTGCATATCGAGCGTATAGGCGTGGATGACGCGCGACAGCACATCCCGGCCAAAGCTGTCAGTGCCGAAGGGATGCGCCCAGCTCGGCGGCTTCAGCAGCGCGTTGTAGTCGAAGGCGACGGGATCGTAGGGGGCCAAGAGCGACGGCCAGATCGCCAGGATCAGGCTGAGACCGAGAATGATGCCGCCGGAGATCAGCGAGCGGGGGAGTTTGCGCCAGCGGAGCGTGGGGCGGGCGGCTTTGGCCGCTTCGGCACTCATCGGGCTATCCTCGGGTCGAGCCAGGCCTGGACGATGTCGGTGACCAGGAAGGTTAGCGAGACCAGGATGGCAAGCGCGATCGTCAGGCCCTGCAGCACCGGATAGTCGCGGCCGTAGATACTGTCGATCAAGAGGCGGCCGGCGCCGGGGACGGCAAAGACGGTCTCCGTGATGACGGCGCCGCCAAACAGCGAGCCGATCTGCAGGCCGAACAGCGTCACCGTGGAGATTAGCGCATTGCGCAGGATATGGCGTGTGAGGATCACGCGCGAGCGCAGGCCCTTTGCGGTGGCGAAATCGACATATTCGGCATTCATGACGCCGATGATCGAGGCGCGCAGATTGCGCATCAGCACGGCGGCAAAACTCAGTGCCAGCGTCAGCGCCGGCAGGAAGAGATGATAGAGGCGGTCGCCGAAGGTCTCTCCATAGCCGCCGACCGGAAAGATCTTCAGCTGGGCGGCAAATACGGTCAGCAATATGATGCCGACATAGAAGACCGGCATCGATAGGCCGACCTGGAAAGTGCCGCGGATGATGCTGTCGGGAAGCTGCTCGCGCTTCAGCGCCGCGACGAAGGCAAGCGGCACGGCAAGGACGAGGGCGATCACTGCCGACATCAGGGTGAGCATCAGGGTGACTGGCAGGCGCTGCAGGATCAGCGACATGACGGAGACCTTGAGGCCGATCGAGTTGCCGAGATCACCGGTGAAAATGCGCTCGACGTAATAGAGAAACTGGATCGGCAGCGGCTGATCGAGGCCGAGCTGCCGATTGATGCGCTCGACATCGGCATCAAGGGCGCGGTCGCCGATCATGGCGCTGGCCGGATCGCCGGGCAACAGGCGCACAAGAACGAAAGTGACGATGAGAATGAAGATCACCGTCGGGATCATCTGCAGTATGCGGCGGATAATAAAACTGAAAAGGGGCAATAGCCGCTCCTGGTCTTCCTCTGGTCGAAAAAGGCCGCGGGCCTCGCACTGAGGCCCGCGCAGCAGGCTGGGTCAGGCTTTACTTGTCCTTCCAGGTCTTGGCGAAGATGTTGTTGCCAAGCGGGATCTGCAGGAAGCCGTGAACCTTCTTGCTCAGAGCGACCGGATAGGGCGTCTCATAGAGCGAAACGATCGGCCCCTGATCGTTGTAGATCTCCTGCATCTTCGCATATTGCTCGGCGCGCTTCTTGGGATCCATTTCCTTCTGCGACGCTTCGAACAGCAGGTCGGCCTCATCGTTCTTCCAGCCGGTATGAAGCGCGTCGATCGTCTTGGAATAGACGAAGTAGGAGGTGATCTCGTTCGGATCGGCGATATCGTCGGTCCAGGCGGCGTTGCGCATCACGAAGGTGCCGTCGCGATATTGCTGGGTGCGGGTCGGGTTGTCGACCTGCTGCAATTCGAGCTTGATGCCGATCTGCGCCCACATCTGCTGCAGCGCCGTGGAGATCCCGACTTCATCCTGATTGCCGGCGAGCACGAGGATGCTGGTCGAGAAACCGTTTTCGAAGCCGGCTTCCTTCATCAGGCTCTTCGCCTTTTCGAGATCATAGGGATAGAGCGGCTTATCGCCGACATGCAGCGGAGTGGCCGTCGACATGTACGAAGTCTGAGGCGTACCGACGCCATGGGTGACGATCTGGATGATCGCATCCTTGTTGACGGCATAGTTCATCGCCTGGCGAACCTTGACGTTGGACAGCGGATTGTCCTTGCCGGCGAGTTGCGGGCGCACGTTGAGCGTAATGTATTCGACGCGGGTCGAGGGGAAGAGCTCCATGTCGAGATTGCCAGCCGATTTCAGTTCTTCGACGCGGGAGTAGGGAATGAATTCGGCGCCGTCGATCTCGCCCGAGGTCAGCTTCAGGATGCGGGTCGCGTCATCGGGGATCAGCTCGAAATCGATACCGTCGAGATAGGGCAGCGGTTTGCCGTCCTCGCCCTTGCCCCAGTAATATTCGTTGCGCACCAGCTTCATGCTGGAGCCGCGATCCCAGGATTTCAGCATGAACGGGCCGGAGCCGACGGGATGCTCGGCAAAGGCCTTGGCCTTTTCTTCCTCGGTCGCGCCGGGCGAGGCCTCGAAAGCCTTCTTCGGCAGGATACCGGTGTTGAACACGGTCAGCGCCGCCAGGATGGCGGGATCGGGATGCTTGAGCTTGACCGTGACGGTCTTGTCGCCTTCCGTCGTCACATCATCGATGGACTCGATCATGAAGCCCCAGATGCCGTTGTCCTTCTTAGAGGCTCTCTTCAGCGACCAAGCGACGTCTTCCGGGGTGATCGGCGAGCCGTCGGAGAACTTGATGCCGTCGCGCAGGGTCAGCGTCACGCTCATGCCGTCGTCGGCAAGCTTGTAGTCGCTGGCGAGACCCGGCTGCACACCCTTGCCGTCATCCGTCGGCAGCAGCAGCGTGTCGTAGAGGTTGGAGAGGATCCAGATATCGACGTTGGCGTCGTTCAGCACCGGATCGAGGAACAGGCTGTCAGCATAGCGGCCGTAGGTCATTGTGCCGCCGCGCTCCAGGGCAAATGCAGAAACCCCGGTGCTTAGCAAAACTGCAGCGGCAATGGCCGCCCGAGCGATCATTCTCATGGCATTCCCCTTTTATATCTAGTCTGACTGTTATTATTGGCTATAACGATTTCACGCAGCAAAATGACTGTCAACCAGTTTTTATGCGACAACCCTAAGACGCTTCACTTGCCTGCAAGCGGATTTCGAGCTAACCGTTATATATAAATAGAACAGCTAGCCGAACGTATCTCATGGATTTCTTCATCGACCGGGATTTGCCAGTTCCGCTGCGCACGCAGCTTCAGGGGCTTATCGAATACGGTATCGCCTGCGGCGAACTGGCGCCCGGCGAGGCCCTGCCTTCGGTCAGAGAGCTGGCCGAGAAGGTCGGTGTGGCGCCGATGACGGTCAGCCAGGTCTATGCTGATCTCAAGGCTGCGGGGCTGATCGATACGCGCCCCGGTTCCGGTACTTTCGTCAGCGACAGTCACCAGGCACGGCTGGCAGCCCGCGCCGATACCAGCGACTTGCATCTGCATATCGACCAGCTGATCGACGAGAGCCAGCGGCTTGGCATCCGCACCGCCGATCTGGTGTCACTCGTCAATGCAAGGGCGTTTTACCGCGACAGCATCGGTCCGCGGCTGCGGATCGTCATGATCGGCATTTTTCAGGACGCGACGGCAAGCTATGCGCGGTTCATCGCCGCGCGCCTCGGCCGCGATGTGACGGTCGAACCGCTGACGGTCTCGGCGATCGAGCGCGATCCGGCGGCCAAGGCACGTGCGAATTCTGCCGATCTTGCGGTTACTTTCGCAAACCGCCACCGCGAAGTGGCGACACTGGTCGCCAATACCAAGGTGGTGACGATCAGCTTCACGCCGTCGGAAGAGACGCGCCGGGCGCTCGCTTCGCTGGATTCACTGGCCTCGATCGCCGTCATTTCGCGCTTCCCGGATTTCCTGCCGATCATGAAGACTGGCGTGCAGCGCTTCGCCCCGCATGTCAGCGAAATTGCCGCGACGACGCTGGAGGCGGCGGGACTGGAAGATCTGCTCTCGAAGGTCTCCGTCGTCATCTATGCATCCGGCGCCGAAAGCGTCACCGGCCTGCTGCCCGAGGGCGCGCAGGCCATCGAATACCGCCATGCCCCCGATACTGCCGATATCGAGCGGGTGATCGTGCCGATCATCCGCGCGGCCAGCGTGCAGGCGCAGGGCGAGGAAAGCCCGACACGGAACGAAGCCGACGCGAAGGTCTAGGAAAGGCAGATGCGATGAGAGTATCGGAGTCCAACTGGCAGCAGATCGAAGCCTATCTGAAGACCGATGACCGAGCGATCCTGCCGCTCGGCAGTACCGAGCAGCATGCCGGCCTGTCGCTTTCGGTCGATTCCATCCTGTCCGAGAAGGTCGCGGCCGATGCGGCAGCGCCGCTCGGCATTCCCGTCTTCCCGGTCGTTGCCTATGGCATTACGCCGTACTTTCTCTCCTATCCCGGCACGATCAGCATCCGCCAGGAAACCTATATCCGGCTGGTGCGCGACATTCTCGATGGCCTGAGGCTGCAGGGTTTTCGCCGTATCCTGATCGTCAACGGCCATGGCGGCAACCAGCCGGCGGGCAGCATGGCGATCGAGTGGATGGCCGATAATCCGGATACTGCGGTGAAATTCCACAACTGGTGGAACTCGCCGAAGACCTTCGCCAAGGTGCAGGAGATCGATACGGTCGCCTCGCATGCCTCCTGGATGGAGAATTTCCCCTGGACGCGTCTCGAAGGCGTCAAGCAACCGACGCAGCAGAAGCCGATGATCGATTTGGCCCGCATGCGGGTGATGCCGCCGGATGCGGTGAAGGCCTATCTCGGCGATGGCAACTTCGGCGGCTATTACGAGCGGCCGGATGAGGAAATGCAGGCGATATGGAATGTGGCGGTCGAAGAGACGCGCGCGCTTCTCGAGGGAGGCTGGGCGTGAGCGATCCAATCCTGATCTGGGGCGCTGGCGCCATTGGCGGCACGCTCGGCGCCGCCTTTCTCCGGGCCGGCCACGAGGTAATATTCGTCGACAACGTCAAGGACCATGTCGATGCCATCAATATGAAAGGGCTGAAGATCGTCGGTCCGATCTTCGAGGATGTCGTGCGGGCCAAGGCCTATCTGCCGGAGGAACTCACCGGCACCTACGGCAGGACATTCCTGTGCGTGAAGGCGCATCACACGGAAGCGGCGGCGAAGATGCTGGTCCAGCATCTGGGCTCAGACGGCTACGTCGTCTCGGCGCAGAACGGCCTCAACGAAAGGGTGATCTCGCGCATCACCGGCGAAAACCGGGTGATCGGCTGCTTCGTCAATTTCGGCGCCGACTATCTGGAGCCCGGCGTCGTGCAATATAGCGGCCACGGCGCCGTGGTGATCGGCGAACTCGACGGGCGGTTTACGGATCGCGCCGAGGACATCTACGACCTGATGAAACAGTTCGAGCCGAGGGCCCTGATCACAAACAATATCTGGGGCTTCCTCTGGGGCAAGCTGATCTACGGCGCGCTGCTGTTCGGCACCGCGCTGACCAATGACAGCATCGCCGACGTGCTGGATGATCCGATTGCCCGCCCGGTCTTGCGCAAACTGGCGCTCGAAGTGGCGACGGTCGCCGCCATCAACAATATCCGCCCGGAAGCCTTCGACGGCTTCGATCCGGCCGCGTTCGGGCCACTGGCAACGCCCGAGCAGACGGACAAATCCTTCGACGATATGTCTGTTCATAATCGGAAATCGGCCAAGTCCCATTCCGGCATCTGGCGCGATCTGGCGGTGCGCAAGCGCAAGACCGAGGTCGATGCGCAGGTGCTGCCGGTCGTCGAGATCGGCGAAGAATCGCGCGTTCCGACACCGCTTGCGGCCCGCGTCATCGAGATGATTCACGAGATCGAGGACGGCAAGCGGCCGCTGTCGATGGACAATATCGAAGAGCTTGCGAGGGTGGCATGAACATCTCCTTCGACGGAAAAACAGTTGTCGTCACCGGTGCGGCGCACGGCTTCGGCCGCTCGATCGCGCAAGGGTTCGCGAGCTGCGGCGCGCGTGTCCATGTCTGCGACGTCAACGTGGCGGGCCTTGCCGAAACGATGAAGCTCTGCGGCGACAGGACGACCGCTCATGTGCTCGATGTCGGCAACCGCACCGATGTCCAGGCGCTGGTGCCGAAGTTCGGCGATGTCGATATCCTCGTCAACAATGCCGGCGGCGTGCGCGGTCAGGTCGGAAGGCCGATCGAGGAAATCTCGGAAAGCGACTGGCAGACGATCTTCGACGTCAATCTGTCAGGCGCCTTCTTCATGTCGCAGGCAGTCGCGCCTGTCATGAAAAGGCGCAAGTCGGGACGGATCATCAATATCTCCAGCGGCGCCGGCCTCGGCATTTCGCTGACCGGCATCCAGGCATATGCCAGCGCCAAGGCGGGGCAGATCGGACTGACGCGGCAGCTGGCGCATGAACTCGGCCCGTGGGGTATCACCGTCAACAACGTCGCCCCCGGCTTCGTCCGCTCCAATCCGACGACGGAACGCCAATGGGACGCGATGGGCGAGGAGGGGCAGGCACGGCTGTTGCAGAACATCGCCCTGAAGCGCCTCGGCGTGCCAGAAGACATTGCCGCAATGGTGATGTTCTTCGCCTCGGATTATGCCGGCTGGGTTTCCGGTCAGGTGATCAGCGTGGACGGCGGCAAATGAGCGTCGAGGCCTATCTGGAAGAGCATTATCCGGCGGCCGTCGAAGACCTTAAGGCCTTCTGCCGCATTCCGAGCGTCAGCACCGATCCGGCTTTCATCGAAGGCATCCGCCACGCGGCAGCCTTTGTCGCGGACCGGTTGCGGAAAGCGGGCTTTTCCTCCGTCGAGATGCTGGAAACCGGCGGCCATCCGGCCGTCTATGGCGAAATCCTGGGGGATCCCGCGCTGCCGACATACCTCGTCTACGGCCACTACGACGTCCAGCCGCCGGAACCGCTGGAGAAATGGCAAACGCCGCCCTTCGAGCCGGATGAGCGCGATGGCAGGCTCTATGCCCGGGGCGTGTCCGACGACAAGGGGCCGCTCTTGATCCCGATCCTCGTTGCCGAGGCCTTCATGCGCGTCGAGGGCCGGTTGCCGGTCAATCTGAAGGTGCTGATCGAGGGCGAGGAAGAATCCGGCAGTCCGCAATTTGCGCCGACGCTCGCCAAATATCGCGACAAGCTCCGCTGCGATCTGGTGCTCTCGGCCGATGGCGCCATGTGGCGGCCGGACAAGCCGTCGATCACGGTCGCCAGCCGCGGCCTTGCGGCGCTCGATGTGTCGGTGACCGGTGCCGCCAAGGATCTGCATTCCGGCCGTCACGGCGGAAGCGCGCCAAACCCGATCGCCGCCTTGTCGGCGCTGCTCGCCTCGATGCACGGTCCGGATGGCCGTGTCAGCGTCGAGGGTTTTCTCGACGGCGTCACACCGCCCGATCCGCGCATCCTGACGGCAATCGATGCGTCGAATTTCGACAGCGCCGCCTATTACCAGGAGATCGGCGTTGCCAGTGGCGATCCGATCGATACCGGCCGCGAATTGCTGATCCGCCAGTGGCTGGAGCCGACGCTGGAGTTCAACGGCATCTGGGGCGGCTATCAGGGCAAGGGCACCAAGACGGTCATTCCGAACACGGCCGGCGCCAAGATCACCTGCCGCCTGGTCGCAGGGCAGAAGCCGGCTGTGGTGATCGCGGCGATCACCCGTCATCTACAGAAGCACTTGCCGAAGGGTTTCCAGCTCGAGGTGCATCGCCACGGTCCGGGCAGTGAAGCCGATTTCGTCGATCCTGACCTGCCGGCGCTGAAGATTTCGGAAGAGGTCCTGGGCGAGTTGCTCGGCCAGAAGCCGCTGCGGGTTGCGATGGGCGCCACGATCCCGATCGGCAGCGCCTTCCGCCAGCATCTCGGTTGTGCCGCGATCTTCTTCTCCTTCTCGACGAGCGACGAGGACTATCACGCGCCGAACGAATTCTTCCGGCTCGCGAATTTCAAGCTCGGCATGCGGGCCTGGACCATGCTGCTGCGGCGACTGGCCCCGGCCAAAAACAATTGACGCGCCGCCTTGCGCTCCCAGTCTCCGCTAATTGACGGGACTTGCCTTCGTGATTCCAGTACTGATTGTTCTCGCTATGCTGGCCTCGGTACGTACGACCGCTTGGGCGACCAGGGGCTCTCGGCTTTGCTGTCAGGCATCGGGATCGGTTACCGGCATCTTGGTACAGCGCAGAGCAACGGTACGGAGATCACCTTCGGCCGTGCCCTGAGGGCGTCCGGGCTCGACCGCGACGTGTTTTCGTCGCTACCAAGGACAATATCCGGCTCAGAGCCGAGGCGTGGGCATACGCAACGTCCACAAATCCTACGGCGCCCTGCTTATCCTGCACGGGGTTTCGATCGATATCGCCGATGCCGAATTCGTCATTGTCGCCGGCCCTTCGGAAGCGCTGGAGGAAATTGTCGTCCAGGTCCAGCAAGTTGATGGCAATGTCAGTGCGATCGTGGAAGCTTCCAAGTAGCAGGCGACAGGTCTCAAAGAGATTAACACATCCGTTAATACGATGGATCAGGGCACGCGACAGAACGCGGCAATGGTAGAACAGTCGACCGCAGCGGCCCATAAGCTGGCTTCTGAAGCCGACGCCTATTTCAACTGCTTGCTCAATTTAACATCGGAACGCAGGCGGCAGCAAATCACAGCAAACCGTCCAACGAACTCGCAATTGCCACCGCTAGAGCGGATTGGGCAAAGTGAATGGGACGAGAACACCGCATTCGGCAAACATGTCGGCTTCTTCTGACAGACCCGCGTGACCAATTTCATCAGTCGAGAAAGTGAAAGATAACAATGTCAAACAATCAAGATCGCTAGGTTGCAAGCGTCAACGAACACTGGCTGAAGCAGTGTTACTTTTCGCGGGCAGCTTTTTCGGTGTTGTGGGTTGCAGCGGCACTAACAGTCGGACAGCATTCGTGCGCGATGGCTGCCGCGCTGCTCATTATTTACCCGGCTTGGGACGCTGCCGCTAACGTTGTTGACGCCGCAAAGAGCGGAGGTCTGGCGATCATAAAAAGCATGAGCGAGACGATCTGCCACTTAGGCTCCTAGCCGCGTCTATGAGTAGTCGCCATTATAGTCGTCGTTTGCATGGCCGATCTCATGCTTGGCAGCTCGAACCAAGAACCCTGATCGGGTCAACCCTTGGGCTTCGGCGAAGCCCGCGTCCGTCATTTCGGATTTGCTTTTTTCTATGGGCTTGAGCTCCCGCACGCCCGCGATGCATTTGGACTGTCTGGTTCGCTGACCATCGACATCAGGCGGGCAATCTTGAGCAACGCCAGACCTCGCCAAGCTCTGACTTTCTTTGTTCGGATACGGAATAGATCTCCAACCACGTTGTCTACGTCTGCATTACGCCTCGACCTGGAGATCCTGCATGACCAGAACACTGATGATTGCCTTGGGGCTGCTCTGCTCATCGTTCCCTTGCAGCCCAGCCTGGGCGCACGCACACCTCAAGTCTTCCGACCCCTCTGAAGGAGCAACCGTAAAAGCATCGCCGGCACAGATCGAACTTCACTTCACAGAAGATCTGGAACCATCGTTCTCGGATGTCACGCTTTTAGCGTCGGGCGGTGAGGAGGTGCCACTGGCGAAAACCGTGGAGGGAGATGGCGCCTCGATTGTGAGAGTACCGGCAAGCGCTCTGGTGAGCGGATCCTACGACGTTCGCTGGCATGTTCTATCGAGAGACGGGCATGCGACGTCAGGGTCCTACAGTTTTGTCGTGAAGCCATGAGCCCGGAAACGGCTCTCGCGATTGAACGCTTTCTGAACGACACATCACTCGTTTTCGTTTGGGGCGCGGGCGGCATGATGTGGGTCGCGGTCGGAGCCAGTAGACCCGCGCTAAAGGGCTCGATGCGGATTCAGCTGAAGCTTGCCTGTGTTTCTGCTGCTTCCAGCGCGATTCTTTCCGTTCCGATACAGACGGCTTTGATCGAAGGAGACTGGACGGCAATTGATAGTAGTCAAGATCTTGCCGCCGTGCTCACCAATACCGACGTCGGAAAGTTCTCCTTGCTGCACGCGATCATCTGCCTGACGATGGTTGCAGCGGCATTCCTCGGCCGCGAATGTGCAACTGTGGTGCTTTCCGGTCTTGCGATCGCTTCACTCGCCGCTACCGGCCACGCGAGCCAGTCGCTTGCGCACATGGTCGTTGATGCCATTCACGCCTTGTCTGCCTGCGCCTGGATTGGTGCGCTCGTGCCATTTGCATTTTTACTGCGAATGTCGGCGGGCCACGGCCTTGCGCGCGACGCGATAGCTTCCATGCGGAAGTTTTCAATTCTGGGCCATGCGGCGGTCGCTCTCACGCTGGTATCGGGTCTTACCAATACGATCCTTACGCTCGGCGGACTGCCGGCGAACTCCGCGTCGCAATATCAGCTCGCGGTGATCGTGAAGGTCTGCACCGTCTTCTCGATGACCGGCATCGCCATGGTCAACCGGTACCTGGTCGTGCCCAGGCTTAGGGTCGATCCGATCTCATCCAGATACTGGCTGGTCATAGGCACGTCGGCGGAGGTGGTGCTTGGCCTTTTCGCGATAGCGCTGGTCGCGTCATTCGGGCTCCAGGACCCTTCCTGAAAATTTTCCCGATGTCTTTGGAATAGATTGTCCCCCCCGTTGTCTACCGACATCAACCAACAAAGGAAACGATGATGAACGTACCGATCCCGCGCCTGACCGCCACATGTACAGTTCTGTGGCTCCTCGCTCTTGGCACTTCGATTTCCCACGCTGAGGATGCATCCCCGCACACCCATGACGTAAGCGGCTCCGAAATCGCCTCCGAGAAGGCCTATCTCGATGAGAACAATGCCGCGATGGACAAGATGATGGCCGATATGGAGGTCAAGCCCAGCGGCGACGTCGATCGCGATTTCGTTGCGATGATGACGCCTCATCACCAGGGCGCGATCGACATGGCGCTGGCTATGCTGAAGTACGGCAAGAAGGAACAGCTCAAGCGCATCGCGCAGGAAATCATCGTGGATCAGCAACAGGAGATCGCGGCCATGAAGCTTGCGATTGGCGATCCGCTTCCCCCATCCGCCGCCGTCCCAACGCAGGTGGCACCGGATACCGGCCCAGCAGCGTCCATGAAAGGCATGGACCCGAACATGAAAATGTAACTGAAGAGGCAAACAACATGAACATCCGAGCATCTATCGCCGCCACTCTGTTGGCGGGCAGCATCCTTGCGCCCATTTCCGCGTTTGCCGGCCAGGCTCCCGGTGCGACATCCGATCCTGACGTCCCGATCAGCGGCAAAGATCGCGTCTATGCGGCAGAGCAATTTTCCAACACCGTTTCCGTTAGCGACCCATCGACCAACAAGCTGCTCGGCGTCATCAAGCTCGGCGATCCGCAGCCCGGCAACCTCAGCCCACTCTACAAGGGCCAGGTGCTGGTTCATGGGATGGGCTTCTCGCCTGACCACAAGACGCTCGCTGTCGTTTCCATCGGCTCGAACTCAGTGACCTTCATCGACACCGCCACGAATGCAGTGAAGCACACGACTTATGTCGGCCGTTCGCCGCATGAGGCTTTCTTCACCCCCGACGGCAAGGAAGTGTGGGTAACGGTTCGCGGCGAGGACTATATTTCAGTGATCGACGCCTCGACGTTCCAGGAGAAGACGCAGATCAAGGTGCCATCGGGTCCCGGCATGCAGATTTTCTCGCCGGACGGGAAGTACGGCTATATCTGCTCGTCCTTTAACCCGGAGACTGTCGTGGTGTCCGTCGCCGACCACCAGATCGTTGGGCATGTGAAGCAAGAAAGCCCTTTCTGCCCCAACATCGCCGCATCGCCGAATGGAAAGCAGGTCTGGTTCACGCTGAAGGATGTCGGCAAGACGCAGGTCTTCAACGCGCGGGCACCCTTCGACCTGATCAAGACGCTCGATACCGGCCCGATCACCAACCACGTCAATCTTGTCACCAACAAGAATGGCAGCTTCGCCTATGTGACTGTTGGCGGGCTCAACGAGGTGAAGGTGTTCCGCACCGACAACTTTGAGCAGGTTGCAACCATTCCTGTTGGAACCCTGCCGCACGGCATATGGCCATCGGGCGACGGCACCCGCGTCTTTGTCGGACTGGAAAACGCCGACCAGTTCGCGGTCATCGACACACTGACCAACAGGGTCATCGCCAACATCCCGATCGGTCAGGCGCCGCAGGCGGTCGCCTATATCCCGAACGCCGTACCGGAGGGCGATGGCCTGGCAAATCTGGTACCACTCGGCAAGGCAGGCGAAGCCGCTCATCTAAAACTTGCCGCTAAGGGTTCGAAAGCATCAAAGGACACGCCAACCACCGTCACGCTGTTCGACCAGGGACTGACACAGGTTCTCCAGGCATCCGTCACGGGCCTCGATCCGAAGAAGCCCTACGTCCTGGCTCTGTCCAGCAATCCGGATGGCTCGGGTCCGCTCCAGGGTCTGTCGAACTTCATGACGAACCCGGCCGGCTCGGCGATCGTCAACGCGGTCGGGCCCATCAGGCAGATCGTTGAATCCAAGCACAAGGAGGAGCGGCAGTATCTGGTTGTCGCATCCTCGGTCGATGGCAAGCTTGGCGATATCGTGCAGGTCCAGGCCGAATAGTAGCTTACAAGGCGACTCGCATGCTATGCGGGTCGCCTATCTGGAGAACCCTGATGGACGACATGCTGTTGCAAGTGGAGCCGATCATTCCGGCGCTCCGCCGCTACGCCCGAGGTCTTCTTGGAGACGTCGAGGCTTCCGACGACATCGTGCAGGACTGCCTTGAACGGGTCGTCGCGAACTGGAGCCGTCGCCGTGACGACAACGCGCGCTCGTGGGTCTTTGCCATCCTGCACAATCTCGCCGTGAACCGTCTGCGGCAGAAGTCTCGCCGCGGAAACATGGTACCTCTCGAGGACATGCCTGAGGCGAGCGGGGCAAGCCAAGCTACGCAAGAGCAGACGGTCTATGGCAACGAAGTCATGTCTGCCATCGAGCTTTTGCCGCCCGATCATAGAAGCGTTCTCCTGCTCATATCCGTCGAGGATCTCTCATACGCCGAGGCGGCCAACGTACTCGGCGTTCCCGTTGGTACCGTGATGTCCAGATTGTCCCGCGCCCGTGAACAGTTACGTATACTTCTCGAAAGCTCTCCGACCGGCGTAAGAGTTGGCGGTTCCCATCTCAGGAGGGTCAAGTGACCAGGAAACCCATAACGGAAGACGATCTGCAAGCCTACGTCGACAAGGCACTGTCTCCCGAACGTCGCGGCGAAGTCGCCGAATACCTCCTGACCAATCCCGAGGCATCCATTCGGGTTGCCGTCTACGAGAAGCAATCGTCTGTCCTGAGGGAGACCCTCGATCCTGTCGCACGCGAACCGATACCCAGTCGGCTCAATCTCGCAAACATTGCTGCAAACCGTCCGGCGAACACAGCGCAGCCGTTTTGGCGGATGGCCGCGGCGGCGGCGGTTATTCTCGCGATTGGCGCGACCGGGGGCTGGACTATGAAGGGTCTTTCCCTTTCCGCAACGGAAGGCGTTGTGGCGCTCGCGCAGGAGGCATCCGCCAGCTATGGCGTCTTTGCTCCGGACAAGGTTCGTCCGGTCGAGGTTCGGTTCGACGGGACCGACAGTCTCAAGCAACTAGCCTCCGAGACGCTTGGCGCACAGACCGTCCTACCGGACCTGAGCAGATCCGGATACCGCCTGATGGGGGGACGGGTGATCCCGACTGCTCATGGTCCGGGACTGATGCTGATGTACGACAATGACAAGGGAAGTCGACTTGTCATGTTGACCCGGCGGATGAAGGTCGACCAGGACAAACCGATGCTGGCAAGCTCGGACGCCAGTGTCAAAGGTTGGAGCTGGGCGAACAATGGAATGGGATTCAGCCTGGTGGGCTCGCTGCCTGGGGAGGATCTTCACGCCATTGCCGACCTTGCGAAATCACAGGTGGCAACATCACTATGAACGCGGACTGGAAGGATCCGGGCACGTCCTACTGGCCTCTGGAGCAGATGTTAGGAAACTCGGTTACGCCAAGGCGAATCTGACGCGTCAGCGGGAGTGTCGTGGCCCCGTTGCGGCGATGGGATCGGACATGTCAGCCGGGCGCCAAACCAAGAAGTGCCATAAATACGCGTTATGCTACGCGTGCGATGTCGCTTGGGTGGTTTCGTGCCCGTAGCCGCGCTAACAGGCCACCACTTAAACAACGACTTGGGAGGAAATCTTCCGGCGCCCGTGCAGCACGCGGATGATTTCGACTGCGCCGCCGGTGAGCCGGTAAAGAGTTAGATAATCGCCTGAGACCAGATGCCGAATACCCGGGGCAATGTCGTCGCGCGCCATTCCCGAGTACGGGTGCCGTGCGAGATGCTGCCAGCGCGCCTCAATCGCATCGAGAACTCGATCAGCTGCGACTATGTTTTCAACGGCAATGTAGGACCAGATTTCTATCAGGTCCTCATCGGCACGATCCGTGCGGACAATAGAAAGCATAGTTAGCTTTCGCGTCGTGAAGATTCAAATCGATGGCGCGCGGCAGCTTTCACCTCTGCCATCGTGGACCGCGAACTCGGACCGCTGTCGATGCCCTCATGGACAAGCGCTCGCAGATCCTCGACTGTATAGCCAAGCAAATCCCTTCGTTCCTTCCACTCACGCACGGCGTCGCGGATGGCTTCGCTAGTCGACGCATATTCGCCAGCATCGACCGCACTTCGCACAAATCCCGCCATCTCAGGTGTGAGTGCAATGGTAATCTTCTCGACCGTCGTCATCGTAAGATCCTTCTTCCCGTCACATCCATGGTATGCGATTAGCGTACCGTAAGCAAGAAGCCAATATGCCGGACTCGCGGGCAACGACTTGATTCCTTAACGCGTCAGCCACGATCAAGGGGCCTGCGGTTCGAATTCCGTTCAAGGCGTAGGCTCCTTGCTAAACGCAATTGCCTGGATACTGCGGCCGGGTTTCTTTACCAATTTAACGAACTTGACGAGTTCATAACGACGTTTACCTTGCTTTCGAAAGGTGGATTGTCATGCCCCTCACGAAAACCTCTGCAAGCGAAACTCCAAACATCGCGCTATCGATGAAGCTTCCCCGCAAGGCCGATTTCGAAAAAGCCCTGCTCAATCAGTGCACCAAGGCGTTACAGTTGAGCCAGAAGGCTGGCCATAAGGTAAGTTTCCGGGTCGTCGTGGATCCGCGCGCTGGCGCGCAGACGATTTCGATCGTCGAGGAAGACCCGCTGGCTGGTGACAGTCCGTTTCCGCTCGAAGACGCTGGCGAACCGAACGACGAACTCCAGGCATCCTTGTCCGCCGCGCGACAGCGAGGCCGTCGCCAGAGATCCTCAGCGAGGGCGACATGCTGAGCGCCGACGCCGATCTTCTTGGCGTTTCGCAGGTCGCGGTCAATACAAAGCGTCAAAACGGCCAGGTGCTTGGCCTGGACGGCGCCAAGCGAGGGTTCCGTTTCCCGGCTTGGCAGCTTGATCAAGACGCCGGCCCTATGCCGCACTTCCAAAATTGCACGCGATTCTGGCGGGTGCTTGGGCCGTTTACCACTTTCTTGCTTCGCCCCACGGCGCTCTTGACGGTCGTACCGGGCTCGACGCCCTGAAGCGGCGCCATGATAGCGACGTGATTGCTGCAGTTGAGGGCATTGCCCGCGGTGACTTTCGATAAATGGCGGGTGTCAAGCCGCCTGCTGGTTTCGAGCGTCAGCCGCTCGATATCGAAACGATTCCGTCAGGGCGTCGCTTTGGCCGGATCTACGCAAGCGCCTTTCCAGACCCGGGGGCAAGCATCGGCAGGTTTTCTGGGAGGCCGCTGGGCGCCACGACCAGCGTTACCTCTTTGCCGAGTATCTCGACAATGCCGATATCCTGTCGGCGATCGCTCGCGACAAGTACCGCTGCGTGACGCTCGCCTTCCGAGGATTGATGGTCACTGTAATCGCGTAAGTAACGTTGCTGATCGTGGCCTGATACGTCTGCTGGCGTGACCGTCGCCCAGCATTCGGCCTCAAGCCGAATGTGACCTGCGTCTCATGAAGTGGTCTCGCACCAACCAATGGGAGGCCAAAGATCAGGCATGGACGTTGATATCGCAGGACCATATCGCGCCATCACGGTATGCTCGTTGAGGCCGCTCTCGTCCCAGGTTCCCCCGTTATAACGGATCTGCATAGCCCTGTTTGTTGGTTATGGGATGGCCCGCCCTTCCGAGGACATCGAGTATGATGTCGTTTTCTTGAAGGGAAGGAGCCTAACCATGCAGATCTCCATACTGGGTATCGATATCGGAAAGAATAGCTGCAGCGTCGTTGGTGTAGATGCCCACGGCGCAGTGGTTGCCCGTCGAACTATGCGGCGGCAAACATTGATCGAATTCGTCGAGAAGCTTCCAACCTGTGTTATCGCGATGGAGGCATGCTGCGGTGCTCACCATCTTGGCCGGCTCTTTACCTCGAAAGGTCATGAGGTCCGGCTGATGTCGCCGGAATACGTCCGTCCTTATGTAAAGGCGCAGAAGAATGACGACAGAGATGCCGAGGCCATTGCCGAGGCGGCATCTYGCCCGACGATGCGGTTTGTCGAACTAAAGAGCCAGGAACAGTTGGATATTCAGACGTTGCATCGGGTTCGATCACGGCTGGTTGCGGAGCGAACGACCTTGATCAATCAGCTGCGTGCCGTTCTTCTGGAGAGAGGTCTCATATTCGCCGCAGGCCGCGTGAAGTTCGAGCGCGCTCTGGACGGTCTCCTTGCCGAAGCTGATGAGATGCTATCTCCGCGCATCCGCAACTTGGTCATCGAATTGCGGAACGAATGGCGAATGCTTGACGAGAAGGTCGAGGCCTTGAACGCAGAGTTCGTATCGCTCGCCAGGCAGAACAGCGCAATGCGCCGCCTGACATCGATTCCAGGCATCGGCGTGCTCAACGCCACGGCGCTTGTTGCCGCAATAGGTGACGCCGGCAGTTTTAAGCATGCCCGAGATCTGGGAGCATGGTTGGGGCTTGTGCCACGACAGTTCACCACCGGAGGCAAAGCGCGTCTGCTTGGGATAACAAAGCGCGGCAACACCTATCTGCGAACGTTGTTGGTCCACGGCGCTCGAGCGGCAATGCACACGCTCAGTCAGAGTGACACGCCGATCGGGCGATGGCTCCAGACGATGTTGTCCCGCGGCATCCAGCGCAATGTCGTGATCGTGGCTCTGGCAAACAAGCTCGCGCGTATCGCCTGGGCGGTGTTGCGCAAGGGGCAGCCCTATGAGCGGGCCTACGGCGTGGCGGTAGTCTAAGTTATTGGTTGCTCGCAGGAGCAGCCGACGATGTTTGCGAGTGGAATGGAGATGGCCTGACAGTTGATCGGCGTTCAGATAGCCCAGGCGTGGAAATGGTTCAGTGAAACCGTGTTGGTTATCGTGGCTCTGGACGTGCGGATATCCATCTTGGCTACGGCCTGGTTGACGGGCAAAAAGCCCGCAGGTCCCGGACGGGCGAAGACGTCCTGTCGGTCCTACCGAAAATACTTGGAACAGCTAGGCGCCAACAGGAGACCACTGCAGTGGACAAGAATCAGCATCCCTATATTCCGACCCTGGTCGAACAGATGACCGGCGGGTCTATCGGCCGCCGGGAATTCCTTCGTAAGGCAACGCTGCTCGGTGTGTCGGCCGCAGCCGCCTATTCTCTCGCCGGTGTGGCGATGCCCGGCGACGCCGCTCGCGCGGACGACATGCCGAAGGGCGGCAACCTGCGCATCGGCATGCGCTGCATGGAAATCAAGGATCCGCATCTGGCCGACTTCGCCGAAAAGTCGAACGTCATCCGCCAGGTCTGCGAGTACCTTACCCTGACCGACCGCAACAACATCACGCATCCCTATCTTCTTGAGAAATGGGAAGTGAGTGACGACCTGAAGACCTGGACGCTGCACCTTCGCAAGGACATCAAGTGGCGCAAGGGCCGTCCTCTAACGGCCGACGACGTCGTCTGGAATCTAAAGCGAGTCTGCGATCCGGCAATCGGCTCTTCGATGCTTGGCCTCTTCACCGGCTACCTCGTCCAAGAATACGAAACCGGCGAGAAGGACGAGAAGGGCAATCCGAAGAAGTCGAGCAAGCTCTGGGCCGACAACGCCATCGAGAAGGTCGACGATCACACCGTTCGCCTCAACTGTTCCTCGCCGCAGATCGCCGTGCCCGAGCACCTCTATCACTACCCGATGTTCATCATCGATCCGGAAGAAAACGGTGCGTTCGGCGCTGATGCGAACGGCACGGGTCCCTTCGCCATCACCGAATACGTCGTCGGCAAGGGTGCCAAGTACAAGGCTCGCAGCGATTACTGGGGCACGGGTCCCTATCTCGACACGTTCGAATATGTCGACCTCGGCGACAATCCGGGCGCCGGCATTGCCGCGATGGCCTCAAAGCAGGTCGATGGCCTGTCGGAAGCCGATGCGGTCCAGATCAATGCGATGAAGAACTTCCCGCATGTCGGCGTCTATCAGGTCGAGACGACACAGACTGTCGTCGCCCGTATGCACCCCGATATCGAGCAGTTCAAGGACAAGCGCGTTCGCCAGGCCATGCGCTATGCGATCGACCGCGACAAGGTCATCCAGACAGCACTTCTCGGCGCCGGCGTTCCGGCCGAGGATCACCATGTCGCGCCCTCGCATCCCGAATACGCTGCACTGCCGAAATATCCGCGCGACGTCGAGAAGGCCAAGAAGCTTCTGGCCGATGCGGGCTACCCGGACGGTTTCGAATTCGACATGACGACGCGCCCGGACCCGATCTGGGAGCTGAATACGGCGCAGGTCCTTGCCGAGCAGTTCAAGGACATCGGGGTCAAGGTCAATATCAAGGCTCTGCCGAGCGCCCAGTATTGGGAAGTCTGGACGACGTCGCCGTTCAGCCTGACAGCCTGGGGTCACCGGCCGCTGGCCATCATGACGCTGTCGCTCGCCTACCGCTCGAACGCCGCATGGAATGAATCCAATTATTCCAACGCGGATTTCGACAAGCTGCTGACCGAGGCCGAAGGCATTCTCGACCCGAAGGAACGCAGCAAGGTGATGGCGAAGATCGAGGCGATCATGCAGGACGACGGGCCGATCGTTCAGCCTTTCTGGCGTGTCTTCTCGACCGTCATGGACAAGAAGGTCAAGGGCTTCGAGCTCCATCCTTCGCAGTACATCTTCGCGCACCAGTACGCGATCTCGGCTTAACCTCCCGGCTGGTGGCCCGGCCGCGTTCGCGCGGTCGGGCGTTAGGCCCGGACATTCGGATTGCTCCGGCTATGGCGAATTTCCTTCTCAAGCGTCTGGCGATGATGGTGGTGACCATGCTCTGCGCTTCGTTCCTCGTTTTCGCCGTCTGCGAGTTCACTCCCGGCAGCGTGGCACGCAAGTCGCTGGGTCCTTTCGCCACCCAGCAGCAGGTTGACCTGCTGTCGCAGAAACTGAAGGCCAATGATCCGTTGCTGGTACGCTACGGCCGCTGGCTTGGCGTGCTCGTCGGGGCAATCCCCGATCCGCTCCAGGATCCGGCAACCGGCCTGAACTTCAAAGACCCCCGCGGTGCCCAGTATTTCGGTAATTTCGGTTATTCGACGCTGAACAAACTGCCTGTCAACGACGTCATCTGGGATCGCCTTGGCAATACCGCGATCCTCGCCGGACTGGCCTTCCTGCTGATCGTTCCGCTATCGATCAACTTCGGTATCCTGTCGGGACTGAAAGAGGGCGGCGTGCTTGACCGGACACTGTCGGTCATCTGCATCACCTTCACCTCCATTCCGGAATTTGCCTCAGGCGTTTTCCTGGTGACGCTTTTCGTGATCCTCTGGCCGATCCTGCCGGGGACCAGCCCGCTCAACAGCGATGGCGGCTGGGCGGTACCCTACCAGTTCGTGCTGCCGGTCGCGGTCCTGGTCATCTACGACTTCGGCTATGTGGCCCGCATGATCCGCGTCTAGAGCTGGCTCGGGAAATCTGCACAGCGGGGATAAGTGGAATTTCTACCTGACTTCGGCTTAGATGCCAGGAACAGGAGATACCATGACGAGACGACCGCGCCGGAACCATAGCCCGGCTTTCAAGGCAAAAGTGGCGCTCGCCGCCAT
>NZ_JBFTRK010000018.1:0-68365 GCF_056399485.1 Rhizobium sp. 01N424 | reverse complement strand
TTAAGCGGG
This sequence comes from Rhizobium sp. 01N424, assembly GCF_056399485.1. NCBI lineage: Bacteria > Pseudomonadati > Pseudomonadota > Alphaproteobacteria > Hyphomicrobiales > Rhizobiaceae > Rhizobium > Rhizobium sp. 01N424. Next base: position 68,356 of record NZ_JBFTRK010000018.1, on the reverse strand, counting down.
TATTTTGCGTTCAACTCTATTCCCTAGAAGAACGCCTGGATGCCGGTCTGCGCCCGGCCCAGGATCAAAGCGTGGACGTCATGCGTGCCCTCGTAGGTGTTGACCGTTTCCAGGTTCTGAGAATGGCGCATGACGTGGAACATTTCGCGGCAGGACTTGGAGCGGCGCCTCCCCACGCCTTCCTGTCGACCGGTTTCGCCGCAAGTCAACGTTTCAGAGGTGCCAATCGATCGACTCTCTTGGGAAGATAGACTTCACATCAAGTACTGGTGCTCCCGACCTTGCCAGCGCTCGAATGCCATCGATACCCAAAGTCTTGAACTGGCTGTGTCCAACAGCAACAATCGCGGCACTGTAATCCGCAATGGACGGCAGCTCACGCAGGCATGCAAGCCCTTACTCGTGTCTCGCCTCTTCGATATCGATCCAGGGATCATAGACGTTGACGGCGATGCCATAGTCCTCCAGTCCTCGAACGATATCCCCCACCTTGGTGTTGTAAACGTTGGGGCAATCTTCCTTGAAAGTCAGGCCGAGTCCAATAACCTTGCCGTTCGTAACTGGCAGCTTTCTCTGCAGCATCAGCTTGAGGGCATTGCCTGCCACGAATGCCCCGATGCTGTCATTGAGGCGGCCTGCCAGAATGACTTCAGGATGGTAGCCAACCTCCTGCGCCTTGTGGGCGAGGTAATAAGGATCGACGCCGATGCCGGTGACCGCCGACGAGGCCAGGCCTCAAGGGCAGAAAATTCCATTTGGTACCGGATGCTTCGAGTACCTCCATCGTATCGATATCGATAAGGTGGAAGGTAAGGCTCAATTCGTTTATCAGTGCGATATTGACGTTACGCTGGGTGTTCTGACGTGGCTTTCCGACGATGCGATCACGTTGATTCCGGTTCGGGTGCAGACACGGATCTGTTCCATACCCGATACACCGAACGGCATGGCAAGCTCGTGGCCATGCTCGCCACGCGTCTGCTGAAAGACAAAGGGGCCAGGGAGTTTGCCGAAGCGGCCAAGCTGCTGCTGGCGGATCCGGACATAGGACCCGGCTGGGTGCGCGTCGTCCTGGTGGGTTCGCCGGATCCGGAAGATGTGACTTCGCTGGCGACCGAGACGCTCGATAGTTGGCAGTCTGAGTGCATCGTTGAATTGTGGGGATCCCGCAGCGACATGGCTGAGGCGATTGGCGACGCAGATATCGTCGTTCTTCCTTCCTACAGGAAAGGCATGCCGAAGATCCTGCTGGAAGCCGCAGCCTGCGGGAAGGCAATCGTTACCTCGGACGTACCTGGTTACCGCCATGCGATCCTTCCGGGCCATCCGGATCTGCTGGTCAAGGTGCGCGACAGCGCTTCGCTAGCCGAAGGAATCAAACGGCTGCTGGTCGATGAGGACACCCACAACATGATGGGTGGGGAAGGCAGGAAGTTAGCTTTGGAACGCTTCGGGATCCAACCCGTGGCGGAAACGCATCTCGCTCTTTACGCCAAGCTGATCGTAAACGGGCAATCTGGCGAAAGCCTCTTAGGGGGCGTTGCTGTCTCAAGAATAAGGTCTGGCCGATAGGAATTGGGAATGACAATTCCCAATTCCTACAAACAAAAAGCACATCGCCGGATAATTGAAAACGGTGTTTGCGCAGACGCATATTATGTTTGCCGACAAGCTGTCCAAAACGTGCGAACCGGAGTTTATTAGAAAAATCACCGACAAAGCATTGAATTACGGCGCTTCTCCGAAGGTCCGTCGAAAGGGATAGACTGTGCGGGCCTGGCTTGAGCGCTTTTATGCAAGGTGGGACGTAAGCTGAAGTGTATGGGCTTTGCCAGTTTAATCGCCTATCTGCGCCATTGCGCCCAGCGAATTGGCGAACAAAAATTAGAAAGGCTTCCCTGAGTATATCAGCGTGATCCGACAAGTCCGAAGGAGCGAGTTTTTACTGTTCGCTCTGCCGTGTCGATGCCACGCAAGCACGTCGACCGCACAAACAATACTTTAGGAGGCATTGCTTCGTATCGTGTCGGTCGACTGCCAATGGAGAATCACCGACAATCTCGTTTTGCAGACACTAGACCTAAAAGGGAAGAAGGCTTATCGGCTAGGGAGTCGACAGTCAGAGTCTCCGATTGAAGGCGGCGGGATTGTGGGCTGCCCCTTGGACAAGAAGACTGCAGGGCGCAAGCACTCCATAGTTGTCGACATGCTCGGCTTGGTGGTCTGGGTCGTCTTGTCCAAATTACTGTCAATGAGAACCCTGAAAGCGTAGCGGCTCTTAAACCATTCTCCTACGCTGGCCTTGGCTTCGGCATATCTTCGCGCCGACGGGCGACAATAAAATTTGGGCGCACGCAGCGAAAGGTCGGTCTTTTGCGCTGAAAACATTAAAGCGAGTAGACGAGGAAACGGCTTCGAAGTTCTGTCGTGTCGCGGAGTTTTGGAGCTAGCATTCACCCATTCTGGTAGATGCCGGCGGCTGGCCAACGATCAATCGTTTCCGCTGAAGCCTGGATGCTTGGTGCGTGCATCCGAACTCCCGCACGAAAGCTTGTAAGACACTATCTCTATTAAGATCTTTTTGATCCGGTCTCTGCGACCAAGGGGGGCACTTCCGAAGATCGTCCTTGAAAAGGGAAATGCAACGACCTATTGACCATTCCGAGTTTAGATCAAGGAGCTGTTTTTTTGACGTTGCTTGACGGCGTGCCCTTCCGGCCTTTAGCGCGTGAGCTTAGGTATGCCTCTGTAATGCTTTTTCGCTTCTAAATTTCCGATCGACAACGTAATCAGGCGAGCAGTGATGATGGATTTTCCTCAGCGACCCGTGGCTGGTATTGGCAAAAGCATGTCGCTATCTCTCTCCAGCCCGCTTCGCCGGTTCACGCTCGCTTGCTTCTTTAAGGCTTGCGACGGAGCCCACTGATGTTTGATAAATCCACACAGCTTATACTTGCGTTTCCGCGGCCGGCGAAACGGGTGATCGCGCTGCTATTTGATGCTTGTCTGTGCATCCTGACCGTGTGGATCGCATTCTGCTTTCGTTTCAACGATTGGTACGCGCTCTCGGGTGTCCAATTCTTGACGATCCCGATATCGCTGGTCATCGCGTTGCCATTGTTCATTACGTTCGGACTTTATCGGGCGATCTTCCGCTTCATGGGCTGGGCCGCCTTTTCGACGATCATCAAGTGCGTGCTGATCTACGGTCTCGTCTATATGGTCATCTTCACCATCATAAGCGTGCCGACCGTACCACGCACGGTTGGAATATTGCAGCCGATGCTGCTGTTGCTCACCGTCGGTCTATCGCGCTTTGTGGCGCGCTATTTCCTCTACGACGCCTATAGCGAAATCCTCAGTGAGGCCGCGCCGATCCGCACTCTGGTCTATGGCGCCGGCTCGCAGGGGCGGCAGCTCGTGAGCGCTTTGGGACATTCCGCCGAGTTCAAGGTCGTCGGCTTCCTTGATGATGATAAGGGCCTGAAGGGCATGTCGCTCAATGGCGTGAAGATCTACAGCCCCGATAAGATCGAGAAGGTGTGCGGGGATCTCGAAGTCAAGACGGTTCTTCTCGCTCTTCCACAAATCGATCGCAGCCGGCGCAACGAAATCATCGAGCGCCTACGCTCGGCGAAGGTCGCCGTGCGGACGGTTCCCGATATCAGCGCGCTGGCAACCGGTCAGGCACAGTTGACGGATCTTCAAGACCTGGATGTCGAGGACCTTCTGGGGCGCACGGCCGTCAAACCGAATACCGGATTGCTGGAACATAACGTTCGCGATCGGATCGTCCTAGTCACGGGCGCCGCCGGCTCCATCGGCAGTCAGTTGTGTCGCGAGATTGCAAGGCTGAGTCCCAAGGCGCTCCTGCTTTTGGATCAGAACGAGTTCGGCATCTACTCTCTTCAGGGTGAATTGGCCGGCGAGGATGTGGAGCCGTCATTTCCGATTGTTCCTCTACTTGCCGATGTTTGCGACGAGCATCGCATCAATACGATCATCCAGACCTGGAAGCCTGCCACGGTCTATCATGCTGCAGCCTACAAGCATGTGCCGCTGGTGGAGCAGAACCCCGCCGAAGGCGTGAAGACAAATGTCTTTGGAACGCTGACAGTGTCGAAGGCCGCCCTGGCAGCCGGCGTCGAGCGCATGATCCTGGTCAGCACGGACAAAGCCGTCAGGCCGACCAATGTCATGGGCGCGACGAAGCGGTTGGCCGAAATGATTCTGCAGGCGCTCGCCGAGGAGCGCGGGCCCACGACCTTCTCCATGGTACGCTTCGGCAACGTGCTGGGATCGTCCGGTTCCGTCGTGCCGCTCTTCCGACAACAGATCAGCCGGGGTGGACCGATCACACTGACGCACGAGGAGATCACGCGCTTTTTCATGACTGTGCCGGAAGCCGCACAGCTTGTTATCCAGGCGGGCGCGATGGCAACCGGCGGCGATGTCTACCTGCTCGATATGGGCGAGCCGGTCAAGATCATCGATCTTGCGCGTCGCATGGTTGAGCTGTCCGGCCTGACCGTCCAGGACGGGCAAAACCCGGGCGGCGACATTAGCATCGTGACGACAGGCTTGCGACCGGGTGAGAAATTGTACGAAGAGCTGCTGATCAACGACAATCCGGAGGCTACGGACCACCTCAAGATCTGGCGTGCGCGCGAACAATTCCTTAACTGGTCGCTACTGTCGGGCAAACTTGAGACACTCTCGCAATTCGCGCAGGATGGTGACGCCAGGCGACTGAAGACGGCACTGAGCGATTTGGTGCCGGGATATAGTCCTATGGACCGTGTAGTTGATCTCGTCGCACTCCGGCAGGAGGTTTCTCAATGACGTTTTCCAACTCGCAAGAAGGTAGATGCCGGAGGCTGAGATGTTTCTCGTAACCGGCTCCTCTGGCTTCGTCGGTCGGGGGCTTTTGCGCACTTTGCAGCAACGCGCGCTTCCGTTTCGTGGCACGAGCAGAAGCGCAGGTCTCGTGTCTGTTGGCGACATTCACGGCGAGACCGACTGGTCTGCCGCCCTGGAAGGTATTGATGTCATCATCCATCTAGCGGCCGTTAATCAAAACGTTGTCGAAGGCTCGCCAGCGGTTCTCGCCGAGTATCGATCGGTGAATGTTGAGGGGACCATTAATCTTGCGCGTCAGGCAGCGGCTGCCGGTGTCAGAAGGTTTGTCTTTCTCAGCTCGATCAAGGCGAACGGCGAGGAGACGGCCAGGGGCAAACCCTTCACGGCTGCGGGTAACCCTGCTCCGCAAAGTGATTACGGCCGAACCAAGCTTGAAGCCGAACAGAGGCTCATCCCCCTTAACAACAGCACGAAAATGGAAATCGCCGTCATTCGATCTCCCTTGGTCTACGGCCCCGGTATGCGCGGAAGCTTCCAGGCACTTGTGCGGCTGGTGCAACGCGGCTTGCCGCTACCCTTCGCTTCAATCGATAACCGCCGCTCGATGGTGTATCTTGAGAACTTGACCGATCTGATCGTGGCCACAGCAACCCATCCGGATGCTGCAGGCCGGACGTTCATGGTTGCCGACCGGAAGAGCCCATCTACGCCCGAACTGGTGCGCATGATTGCGGCGGCAACCGGCTCGTCGACCTCGCTGCTGCCGTTTCCGCCGGCACTGTTGGAGCTCGTGGGGAGCGCTACGGGAAAACGCGAACTGGTCCATCGTCTTACGCGCTCGCTAGAGGTCGACATCTCCGAAACCAACCGCCGCCTTGGCTGGACACCGCCATTTGAGATGGGCGACGCGCTGTCACGAACGCTTGACCTCGCACAATATGTCGAGGAGTGATATGACAAGCAAGTTCAACCAACGGATCAAGAGGGCATTTGATTTTTGTGCGGCGGCGGGCGGCTTGGTCGTTCTGTCCCCCGTTCTGCTTGTGCTCACTGTCGCGGTCCGGCACTCATCGCCCGGCGGCGCGTTCTTTCGTCAACAGAGAGTGGGACGAGGCGAGGTTCCATTTACGTGCCTGAAGTTCAGGACGATGGCGGCAGGCACACCAAACGTAGGTTCTCATGATGCCGCAGAAGCCTGGATCACGCCAATCGGCAAGACGCTCCGTGCCTACAAGCTCGATGAGTTGCCGCAGCTCGTTAACGTGCTTAAAGGTGAAATGAGCCTTGTAGGCCCGCGGCCCTGCCTGCCGAGCCAGTCTGATGTCATCGCGGCGCGCAGAGCCAGGGGTGTATTTGCTGTTCGCCCGGGCATCACTGGTCTGGCGCAAATCGCGGGCATTGACATGTCGACCCCGGAAAAACTCGCGGTCGCCGATGCCGAGTATGTTGAGACCGCCAGCCTCTGGCACGACATCGCCATGATTCTAGGCTCGGTAATCGGCAAGGGAAAGGGTGATGCCGCGCTAAAGTAAGCATCGAAACAGAAATCGAAAGCTTAAACTGGACCGCATAACCCATCAGGTCGCCATTCCAGAAGCGTCTGTGTTCTCGAAAGATCAGTATCGTATTTTTATTGGTAAGGACGCCATGGGCAGGGCGAGATGAGAAATTCCGCTCCGTAAATAGCAGCGACAGGATGTGTTGGCGGCCGGCTTGTCTTCGAGCATCGAGATCGAGCTAGCGGTTTCTGATGCCGGATGAGATTTCGACCGTCAATATGTACTTTCGGTTGCTGCCCGGGTTTTGAAAACAATGCTTGCCACACTGCGGCGATGCAGCTTATTTGCATCGCAACCGATGCTGGACAATGCAGTTCCGGCTCCTGAATATTGGCATGTGAGGCGGCTATGTTTTCCAAGGTGCGGGCAGTTCTGGACGATGGGTTCATCGTCGGTTTGGTGTTCGCGCTTTTCCTTGCCGGCAAGATAGTGCCTTATTTGGTTGTCGTCGGCGTCGTGCCGATTGCGATCTTCTGGAACAAATCTGATTACGCAAGCTCGCGCAGCGCAATCCTGCGCTTTGCGTTGCCAACCGCAGGTTATTTTGCTTTCTGCCTTCTGCTTTTAGTCTTCTATCAAGGTCTTCAAGCCGGCGAGAAGCCGCCGCGTAACCCAGATTTGGAACTCTATGCGATCGCAATTGCTATGCTCGCGATTGGCTTTCTGCGCGGCCTGCAGATCAAGAATTTGTATGGTCGCTTTCATGTTGTCGCTCCTTGGTCGCTTGTCGCTGCCTTCGCTGTGCTCAGCGGTTACATGTTTCTCGGCATCCGGGATGACTGCCGCATACGTGCGGAAGCAGCTTGGCCGTTTATTCCTGCGGTTATCTTCACGACTCTGGCCTTCCTGTTGCTGCTTGACTGGGAGGATTCATCGAGACGCGCGCGTTTCCTACGCCTTGCGCTGATCTCGCTCAGCATCGTTGTCGTACTCGGCTACACGGGCTCACGCGGTGTCGCTGTGGCACAGTTTGGAGTGCTTGCAACATTTATGCTGTTGCGCCTGTCACGAAAGTTTCGGGCCGCACTTCCCACAACAACTGAGCTCTTGGCGTCGGCAGCTGTTGGGATGTTGCTCTGCCTGCCAGTCCAAGCCGTAACGGGATGCAATAGTTTTGGGAGGCTTCCAGCCGTTTTCGATATTTTTGGCAACGCTTATGCGATCGATGCGGAAGCGCCGACAAATGGCGCCAAGCCCGGAACCGCAGTTCGGATTGAAACCAGTGAGGGCCAAGGCGTTGCGTTGCGCGCTGAAGCGGAGCGCGCAGCAGCCCAACGGTCTGGTGATCCTTCGATAACGCTGCGTCTGGATATGTGGGCTGTTTCAATAAAAGCTATTCGCGAAGCGCCTTTCTTTGGTCACGGTGCACTGTCACTTCGGTCGATCATTCAAGATCGGTTTGGTTTCGAGCATAACCACAATCAGTATCTGTCGTGGCTGGTGACTGGGGGGATGGTCTTCTTATGTTTTGGCTTGCTGTTCTTATTTACGCCTTATCTGCTCTCCTATGGCCTTCCACCCGTTAACCGAGCAGTTTTGACGTTGTCTGTCACCGGGCTTTGGGGCATAGCGATGGTCTTCGATTCTTTTCTAAGTCTCGATTTCTACCTGCATTATTTCAGTTTGTTGCTCGGCTTCTTGTTCGCTCTGACAAGCGATATGGTCCGAGCAAAACGCCCGCAGAACGAGTGCACCTGATGCCGCAAGATACCGTTTTCTTCGATGTTACAGAAGCTCTGCTGTCTGCTTCGGCTCGGCGCATCCAAAATTATGGCATTGCCCGGACGGTTGTCGAGGTCGGCAAAGAGGCCGCTCCACTTGATGAGAATATCCGCTTCGTTGTTTTTTCTTTCGGCACGCGATGCTTTTACGAAGTGAAATGGCACAGGGCCGACGATGGCACGGTGGTATTTGATTTGCCTGAGAATGTCGGGCAGCGCTGGTTTCGGACATATTACGGCGGAGCGTTTCTGCTGTCGGGCATTGCTCATCTGCTCAATATCTCGATGGCATCAAGGCGCAACAAACGGCTCTGGGAGAAGAACGCAAGTAGCCTTTCGAAGATCGATATCCAGGATGGGTTGTTCGTTTCGGCGGGGCGGCCGAAGTTGATCGTCGACATGATCAAGGCACTGAAGACTGCGGGATCCAAGGCGGCCGTCGTGCCGCTGCTTCATGACTTTATGCCATTGCATAATGGGGCCACAAAGAGGTTCCGTCGTTTCGACCGCAATTTCCTGCGGGACAATCGCTTCGTTATCGAGCGGTCGAAACTGATCCTCGCCAATTCCGAATTCACAAGGGACGAACTGGGACGCTTTGCTGCGGCAAGAATGCTGCCGAAACCGGGGCCGGTCGCGGTCGTCCCGCTGGTTCACCATTGTCCTGATGGTGTCGAGGCTCCGGAAATCAGCCTGCCTGCGGCACCTTACCTGCTTTCCGTGGGGGTTAATCTTGGCCGCAAGAATATCGAGGTGGTGTTTAACGCGCTGCTGCGGATGAAGGAAGCCGGCCGTGAAGTTCCCAATCTTGTTCTTGCCGGCGCTCCCCGGAAGAGACTTAAGCGCTATGCTGAGCAGGCCGCGTTGCGCCCAATTCGCGATCATATCATTTTTGCCAAGAACCCCAATCAGACCGATCTCGTCCGTCTGTATACCAATGCCCTCGCGGTGGTGGTTCCTAGCCGGATAGAAGGCTGGGGGCTGCCTGCCGGTGAAGCACTATGGTGCGGAACGCCGGCGATCTGCTCGACCGCCCCGGTCCTTCGCGAAGTTTGCGGTGACCTGGGTCTCTATTTCGATCCGGATGATCCGGATGCGCTTGCAGCGCTGGTCGATAAGTTGATGCAGGATACATCGTACCGCGAAAGCTTGCGGCAGCAGATAGCGGAGGCCAAGCCCCGGCTGCGCACCTGGAAGACTGTCGCAGGGGAAGTCTTGGCCGCTCTTCGCGCGATAAAGCGTTAGGCTGTTCAAGTTTTGACGCCAGAGTAGAGCTGCTCTGGCTCGCGGTTGCGAGGCCTGCGATCTCGGCCCGCAGATGCTGGACTTCTGGGAACGCAGCGGCGGCATCGCCGCCTGTCGCAAGATCGCACCGACGAGATGGGTTTGCTGCTCTCAAAGCTTAGCGAGCTGAACTCCTGCTTGGGGCGGATCGAGTGAGCGAGAGGGTGCGCCGGCTGCCCGGCGCGCCCTCTGACATCTGGCTAAGTCTCAGCGGTGATCCAGCCGCTCCACCAGCCGGTCGCCGAGCCACTGGATGCCGCAGACCAAGACGATGAGGACGATGACGACGGCGATCATTACCGATGTCTCGAAGCGCTGGTAGCCGTAGCGGATCGCCAGATCGCCGAGGCCGCCGGCACCGATCGCACCGGCCATGGCCGAGGCGCCGATCAAGGTCACCAGCGTTACCGTGAAGCCGGCGACGATGCCGGGCAGGGCTTCGGGCACCAGCACCTCGCGGATGATCGTCCAGCGGTTGCCGCCCATGGCGCGGACGGCGTCGATCAGGCCGCGGTCGACTTCGCGCAGCGACACTTCGGCGATGCGGGCATAGTAAGGCGTCGCGGCGATCGCCAGCGGCACGATCGCTGCCCAGGTGCCGAGTGCGGTGCCGACGATCAGCCGCGTCAGCGGGATCAGCGCCACGAGCAGGATGATGAAGGGCACCGAGCGGAAACCGTTGATGACGGCACCGAGGACGCTGTTGATCCAACGGTTCTCGGCAATGCCGCCGCGGGCCGTCAGCACCAGCGCCAGGCCGAGCGGCAGGCCGGCGGCCAGCGAGATGATGCCGGATGCGGCGGTCATCAGGATTGTTTCCCAGAGCGACCGCAAGAGCAGGTCAAGCATGATCGGTGTCATAGCCGAGTACCTCCACCCGCGCCGAGCGGGCCGTCAGAAATTGTTCGACCTTGTCCTTGAGGCCGGGATCGCGGGCCGGGACGGCGATGAAGAAGCGCGCCACCGGCTGGTTTTGAATGTGATCGATGCCGCCATGGACGAGGCGGAAGGAATGCGGGAGTGCTGCCGAAAGATCGGCGAACAGGGCACCCTGTGCCTCCGGTCCGGCGAGATCGACGCTGAGGATCGCTTCGGTCCCAATCTCGGGCGAAAGCCTTGCGGCGATATGTTCCGGAAGCTGCGGGCGGATGCTGCCGAGCAGGCTCTTCGTGATCGTGCTCTGCGGATTGCCGAAGACCGACCAGACCTGGCCTTCCTCGACGATCCGGCCAGCGTCGATGACGGCGACGCGATCGGCAATACCGCGGATCACTTCCATTTCGTGGGTGATCAGCACCACCGTCAGGCCGAGCTTGCGGTTGATGTCCTTCAGCAGCGCTAGGATCGAGCGGGTGGTTTCCGGATCGAGTGCGGATGTCGCTTCGTCGGAGAGAAGCAGCGCCGGGCGGGCTGCGAGCGCGCGGGCGATGCCGACGCGCTGCTTCTGGCCGCCCGACAGCGATGAGGGATAGGCCTTCGCCTTGTCTGCGAGACCGACGAGATCGAGCAGCTCGCGCGCCCGCTTCAAGCGTTCGGCCTTCGCCACGCCTTCGATTTTCAGCGGCAGGGCGATGTTTTCCTCGACCGTCTTCGACGACAGCAGATTGAAATGCTGGAAGATCATGCCGATCCGGCGGCGCAGCGGCTGAAGCGCGCTTTCCGGAAGGCCGGTGATATCGCGGCCCTCGATATGGATTTCGCCGCTATCGGCCCGCTCCAAACCATTCAGGCAGCGGATCAGCGTCGATTTGCCGGCGCCGCTGCGGCCGATGATGCCGAAGATTTCGCCTTTCCTGACCGTCAGCGAAATGCCGTCGAGTGCGGGCGTCTCGCCGAAGCGGCGCTTGACGTCGACCAGCCGGACGACATCGGCCGCTGTTTCCTGCTTCGCCCCGATCGCCGGGGCGGACACGTATGAATTCATTGTCTTTCCTTCAGAAATGCCCAAGGCGGCCCGGACGATTGACGTCCGGACCGCCTTGGATTCGCGCCTTTCCCCCAGCGCGAATTTTGACTTAGTAGGCGCTCAGGCCCGTTCCTTTGTAGACCTTGTCGAACTCGGCCTTGACGGTGTCGTTCTGATAGGCCGAAACCAGCGCCTTCACCCAATCGGCGTCCTTGTTGTCTTCCTTGACGGCGATGAAGTTGCGGTAGGGGTTGTCGGCGATCGGCTCCTGCGCGATGCGCTCCTTCGGCGACAGACCGCTCTTCAGCGCCCAGTCGGTATTGACGACGGCGCCGTCGAGATCGTCGATCGAGCGGCCGACGATGCCGGCGTCGAGTTCCTTGATCTCGAGCTTCTTAGGGTTCTCGGTGACATCGGCGAGGGTGGCGAGAATGCCGGTGCCGTCCTTGAGCTTGATCAGGCCCTCGTTCTGCAGCACGCGCAGCGCACGGCCTTCGTTCGATGGGTCGTTCGGCACGCCGATGATGGCGCCTTCTGGAATCTCGGCGATCGTCTTGTACTTCTTGGTGTAGAGGCCGATCGGCCAGACGCCGGTATAGCCGACGCGAACGATATGGTAGCCGTGCGTCTTGATCTGGTTGTCGAGGTAGGGCTGGTGCTGGAAGGCGTTGGCATCGACTTCTCCGCGCTCCAGTGCTTCGTTCGGCTGCGTGTAGTCGTTGAAGGCGATGGTCTCGATCTTGAGACCCTTCTTGGCAGCTTCGGCGGTCACGACGCGCCAGACGTCTTCGTCCTCGCCGCTCATGATGCCGACCTTGATGGATTTGTCGGCTGCAACCGAAGGAAGCGGTGCGGCAAAGGTTGCCAACGCGACGGCGGAAACGGCGAGCGCTGCAAGGCCTGCGCGGCGCGTCAGGGCGAGCGTGGAGAAAGTCTTGTTCATATTATTGTCCCGTCTTGATGATGAGAATTGATCTCTAAACAGCCAAAAGCATGTCAGATCGCGGGCGCGCCTTCGAAGCACGGGTGTCTCTTCTCGAATGCAGGCCGGAAAAACTCTTGCGAAAGCGGCAGGGCTTGCCGAATAAAATTCCACATTTTTTATAGAGTATATTGGTTGTGCGGAATGATGATCCGCCTTATTGCGGATTGCAGCAGTGAATGATCCAGGTACGATAACGTGATGAACAGCGGTGGCGGTCTTTCCAAGGTCGTGGCAATTATTGGCGGGGGCGTATCCGGCGCCGGTGCCGCCTATCATCTTGCGCAAGCGCTTGCACCCGGGCAGGCCGATATCATCGTCTTCGAACCGCGCGAGGAGCTTGGCCGCGGGCTCGCCTACGACACGGCGGATGCGGCGCACCGCATCAATGTGCCCGCCGCCCGCATGAGCCTGTTTCCCGATAGGCCGGAAGATTTTCTCGACTGGATCGCCGCCACCGATGGCGTTGCCGGCGATCCGCGGGCTGTTCGCTCCGATGGCAGCCTCTTTCCGAAGCGCAGCCTTTTCGGCGCCTATATTGCCGCCCGTGTGCAGCCGCTCGTTGACGAGGGCAGGATCATCCACAGGCGCGCGTCGGTGACCGGTGTCGAGAAGACATCGGATAAGTGGGTTATTTCCGACAGTGCCGGTGCGGAGACCCGCGCCGACTATCTGGTGGTCGCCACGACGCATCCCGCACCGTCCGCACCCCGCGGGCTGCAGGCCGCACTCGCCGGTCATCCGCGATATGTTGCCGATCCGACGGCCGCAGGCGCGCTCGATGCGATCCGCCCTGATGACCGTGTGCTGATCGTCGGCAATGGTCTGACGGCGGCAGATATCGTCGCATCGCTTTCGCTTGCCGGTCACCACGGCGAGATCGTCTCCGCTTCCCGGCGCGGCTTGCGGTCACGCGGCCATGCCGCGGTGGCGCAGGAGCCGTTCGGTGATTCCACGGCGCAACCCGCGAAGACCGCCTCGCAGCTGCTGAAGAGCATTCGCCGGGCGATTGCCGAGGCGGATAGGGCGGGCATCAGCTGGCACGCCGTCATCGACGAGGTGCGCGGCCATGGACGGCAGATCTGGCAGGGGCTTGCGCTTGCCGAGCGGCAGCGCATCGTCCGGCATCTGCGTCCCTTCTGGGATGTGCATCGCTTCCGGATCGCTCCGCAGGTGGAGGAGGCTCTCGATCAGGCAATCGGCGAGGGGCGGCTTTCGGTGCTCGCCGCGTCGGTTCGTGATGCCGAACGTGATGGCGAAGAGATCGGCGTCACGCTGAGGCTTCGCAACGGCAGCACGCTGGCGAAGACCTTCGACGCCGTGGTGGTGACCACGGGGCCGGCGCATGGCGGCATCCTGCAGAGCCAGCTCTGGCTCAGCGAGCTGGCCGAGGCCGGCTGGCTGGAGCTCGATCCGACGGGGCTGGGCATCGCCTGCAACGATCGTTGCGAGGCGATCGGCCGGGCAGGCGACGCCGAACCGTCGCTGCTGATCGGCGGGCCGCTGGCGCGTGGTACCTTCGGCGAACTGATGGGCCTGCCGCAGGTGACCGAGCATTCGGTCTTCGTCGCAGCCGAGTTGCAGCGCAAGCTGTTGCAGGCTGACTGATAGAGACGCCTTTTCACACCGTTTTGGCGCTTGTTCGCCTGCGGCTCATTGCCATCCCGGACAAAGCTCAACCTGAGGGATCGAATTTCCCTGCCGCTCTTCAGAATGGAATTCCATTCCTTTAGTGCACTAAATTTATAGAGAATATTTGGCGCAAGATTAAAGGAGAGAGACATGCCCCTTCGCCTCGTGGGAATCGCCGGCAGCTTCAGCCGCCCGTCCAAGACCTACGCGCTCGTCGACCATATCGCCGGTTTGGCGGCTGAAAGCTATGGTTTCTCGATGAAGGTCTACGACTTGCACGACGTCGGTCCGTCGCTTGGTTCGTCGCTGTCGCGTAAGGAGCTTGATGCGCAGGCTGCCACCGTCATTGACGATATCGTCAATGCCGACGTGCTGGTGGTCGGCTCGCCGACCTACAAGGGCTCCTATCCCGGTCACTTCAAGCATCTGATCGATCTGATCGAGCCGCATGAGCTGCGCTCCAAGCCTGTGATCATCACTGCGACCGGTGGCGGTGACCGGCATGCGCTGATGGTCGAGCATCAGCTGCGCCCGCTGTTCGGTTTCTTCATGGCCCACACGCTGCCGACGGCCGTCTACGCTTCGGATCGTGATTTCACCGACTACAAGGTCTCGTCGGAACCGTTGTCCGGCCGGATCGGCGCCGTTGTCGATGAACTGGCGGCCTTCTTCCCGGCCTCGCGCCGCAACCTTCAAGCCGCGGAGTAACGTCATGGGCGGCGCTGGCTTGGGTTTGCGGATGGCGGACGAGCTCTGGAACGTCTTCGATTTTTCCCGCCGCTACCGGCTTCCGGTCCGTGAACAGAACCGCCTGCTGATGCTTTTCGGCCCGGTGGCCCGTGCCGAAGACCTGCTTGCCAATGCAAGGCGCAACCAGTCGATCTGACGATCTCATGAGGAGAACCGGGTTATGAGGCTTGTATTCGAAATCCTGTCGATCCTGCGGCAGGCGCTCAGCCATCCGCGGCCGCTCGATGCGGCGCTGCTTTCCGAAGGCGACCGGGAGCCCAGCGCCCGCGACTATGAATTCTACTATTGGACCCCGGCTTCCGGGCCTTGGTATTGAGGAGGCTGGCATGGCCGTTTTCGACGACCGCCGTCCGGCGCCGCTTTCACCGTCCGGCCGGATCCTGCGCAGCAGCGCCGATCTAGCCGCACCGGCTGCCGCGGCACTCTCCTTTGCTCTGCTTTTTGCCATCACGTTCGGCATTCTCTAGATCGGAGACGACATGACGCCGGTACTTATCGTTCCCGGACTTTTCGGATCGGAAGAGGCGCATTGGCAGAGCGCCTGGCTCAAGGATCACCCCGAGAGCCGTCTGGTTCAGCAGGAAGACTGGGATCATCCGCGCGTCACCCCATGGCTGGAAGCTCTGGAAACGGAGCTGGAGCGGGCGGGCGACGCCTTCATCGTCGCCCACAGCCTCGGTTGCCTGCTGGCAGCCCGTCTGGCCGGACGGCCGGCGGCCCGGCGCGTCAAGGGCGCGCTGCTCGTCGCCCCTTGCGATCTCAAGGTTACCGACAAGCTGCATCCCGGCCAGATCGGTTTCGGCACCATGCCGACGGAATGGCTGCCGTTTCCAAGCATGCTCGTCGGCAGCCTCAACGATCATTACATGTCGCTTGAGCGGCTGACGCTGTTCTCCAGGCTCTGGGGCAGCGATCTGCGCAATGCCGGGCTCGCCGGGCACATCAATGTCGCCAGCGGATACGGCCGCTGGCCGGGCGGCTACCGGCTGTTCGAAACGCTGAAAACAAAGACGCGGCATCTGAGCAAAATCCCGCCGAAAAGGCATTCACTGGAGCGGGAAGTTCCTCTAGCGTAGCGGCGGATATTTCACCCTGTCAGGCATGAGGCATTCCCAGCCCCTGGCTGCCACCATCTTCATAAAGGTCCCATTCCATGAGCCTGCGCATCAATGACGTCGCCCCGGATTTCAGTGCTGACACCAGCCAGGGTCCTATCCAGTTTCATGACTGGATCGGCAATGGCTGGGCGGTGCTGTTCTCGCATCCGAAGAACTTCACGCCTGTCTGCACCACGGAACTCGGTGCCATGGCCGGACTCGAGGGCGAATTCCGCCAGCGCGGCGTCAAGATCATCGGCATCTCGGTCGATCCGGTCGAAAGCCACGCCAAGTGGAAGGGCGATATCAAGACGGCGACCGGCTTCGAGGTCGAGTATCCGCTGATCGGCGACAAGGATCTGAAGGTCGCCAAGCTCTACGATATGCTGCCGGCCGGCGCCGGCGAGAGCTCGGAAGGCCGCACGCCGGCGGATAACGCGACTGTGCGCTCGGTCTTCGTGATCGGCCCAGACAAGAAGATCAAGCTTGTTCTCACCTATCCGATGACGACAGGCCGCAACTTCGCGGAGATCCTGCGCGCCATCGATTCCATCCAGCTGACCGCCAAGCATCAGGTCGCGACGCCCGCCAACTGGCAGCAGGGCGACGACGTGATCATCACGGCCGCGGTCTCCAATGAGGATGCGATCACGCGGTTTGGTTCGTTCGACACGGTGCTGCCGTATCTGCGCAAGACGAAGCAGCCTGCTGCTTGAGGTTGATTAAGGGGAGGGTTCGTTGAACTCTCCCTCATTGCTATGCTCGCCACAAGACGAGGGAAATGCCGTGCTCGTGGCCCCCTCATCCGACCCTTCGGGGCTCCGGGCGGGAGCGTCGCTTCCAAGCGAAGCGCCTTCACGCCTCGGCGTGATGCTGCCTCTGCGCACTCCCCGCAGACCTCCTGATCACCTCGCCGATTTCCATCAGTTGCCTGACCAGCGGGGTCGAGTTGCGCCAGATCATGCCGATGGTGCGTGATGGCCGGGGCGACTGGAAGCGGGCGATCGAGACTTGCGCCGAGCGGGTTTCGATTGGGACGGCCATTTCCGGGATCAGCGTGACCCCGATGCCGGCGCCGACCATCTGGACCAGCGTGGAGAGCGAGCTGCCTTCCATGATTTCCCGCGGCCGCGCCTGGCCGATGCGGCAGAAGGACAGTGCCTGTTCGCGGAAGCAATGGCCTTCCTCGAGCAGCAGCAGCCGCATTTCGCGCAGCATGTCGCGGTCGGGAACCGGGCGGCCTTCATCTTCCAGACGGCGGACGAGCACGAATTCCTCGTCGAACAGTTTCAGTTCGGCCAGCGACGGTTCCGAGACCGGGAGGGCGACGATCGCCAGATCGAGATCGCCTCGTGACAGCTCCTGCACGAGCTTTGCGGTCTGTGTCTCGCGCACGTCGATCTGAATCCCGTCGAATGTGGCGTTCAGATCGTTTATGATTGCCGGAAGCAGATAGGGCGCAACGGTCGGGATAATGCCGATCCTCAAACGCGCCAGAAACGGATCGCGCGATGCGCGGGCGAGATCGCCGAGCTCATCGACGGCACGTAAAATGTCATGAGCGCGGGAGGCGAACATCTGGCCGAAGGCGGTGAGCTTCACCTCGCGGGCGCTGCGTTCGAAGAGATCGTTTCCAAGCTCTTCCTCGAGCTCCTTGATCTGCATCGAGAGCGCCGGCTGCGAGATGGCGCAGGCATCCGCGGCAAGGCGGAAACGGCCGTGGCGGGCGAGCGCCTCGAAATAGCGCAGCTGTCTCAATGTCAGGTTATTCATAACTTTATCTTATCGCGGCAATCAGTAAATCCAACTTAAATTTATCACATGCTTCCGATAAGAAGAGGGTAAGGGAGGAGGCGCCGAGGCGCTCAGCCGGCCAGATGGCACGGCCCCTCCCTGTCGACGGCAGATCATCGAATAATTCAAGGAGAACGTCATGGACGACCAGAAACCCGACAGCGCAGGCAAATGTCCCGTCCCGCACGGCGGTAACACGCCGCGCGCCAGAGGCAATCGCGAATGGTGGCCGAACCAGCTCAACGTGCAGATGCTGCATGGCCATTCCGTCCGCTCCGACCCGATGGGTGAAGGCTTCAACTATGCCGAAGAGTTCAAGAAGCTCGATCTCGAAGCGCTGAAGCAGGACCTTCACGCGCTGATGACCGATTCGCAGGAATGGTGGCCGGCCGACTTCGGTCACTATGGCGGCCTGTTCATCCGCATGGCCTGGCATAGCGCCGGTACCTACCGCATCACTGACGGCCGCGGCGGCGCCGGTCAAGGGCAGCAGCGCTTTGCCCCGCTCAACAGCTGGCCTGACAACGTCAACCTCGACAAGGCCCGCCGTCTCCTGTGGCCGATCAAGCAGAAATACGGCAACAGCATTTCCTGGGCCGACCTTCTGATCCTGACCGGCAACGTTGCGCTTGAGTCGATGGGTTTCAAGACCTTCGGCTTTGCCGGTGGCCGTGCCGACGTCTGGGAGCCGGAAGAACTCTATTGGGGTCCTGAAGGCACATGGCTCGGCGACGAGCGCTACAGCGGCGAACGCGAGCTGGCAGAGCCGCTCGGTGCTGTGCAGATGGGTCTCATCTACGTCAACCCGGAAGGCCCGAACGGCAATCCGGATCCGCTCGCGTCGGCACGCGACATTCGCGACACTTTCGCCCGCATGGCGATGAATGACGAAGAAACCGTGGCGCTGATCGCTGGCGGCCACACCTTCGGCAAGACTCACGGCGCGGGTGATCCGTCGCTCGTCGGTGTCGAGCCGGAAGGCGGCGCGATCGAAGATCAGGGGATTGGCTGGAACAGCAAGTTCGGCACTGGCCGGGCAGGCGACACGATCGGCAGCGGTCTCGAAGTCACCTGGACGCAGACGCCGACGCAGTGGAGCAACTTTTTCTTCGAAAACCTCTTCGGCTTCGAATGGGAGCTGACCACCAGCCCGGCAGGCGCCAAGCAGTGGGTGGCGAAGACCGCCGAAGCTTCGGTTCCTGATGCTTTCGACGCGTCGAAGAAGCATCGCCCGACGATGCTGACCAGTGACCTAGCGCTGCGTTTCGACCCGATCTACGAAAAGATCTCGCGCCGCTTCCTGGAAAATCCGGCCGAGTTTGCCGACGCGTTCGCTCGCGCCTGGTTCAAGCTGACGCACCGCGACATGGGCCCGAAAGCCCGCTATCTCGGCCCGGATGTTCCGGCTGAAGATCTGATCTGGCAGGATGTCGTTCCGGCCGTCGATCACAAGTTGATCGACGATGCGGACATCGCCGCTCTGAAGGAGAAAGTTCTCTCGACCGGTCTTTCCGTGCAGGAGCTGGTTTCCACCGCTTGGGCGTCCGCCTCGAGCTTCCGCGGTTCCGACAAGCGCGGCGGTGCCAATGGTGCGCGCGTCCGTCTTGCGCCGCAGAAGGATTGGGAAGCCAACCAGCCGGCCCAGCTTGCCAAGGTTCTCGGCGTTCTCGAAGGCATCCAGAAGGAGTTCAACGCCGCCCAGAACAGCGGCAAGAAGCTCTCGCTGGCCGACCTGATCGTGCTGGCCGGTGCTGCAGGTGTGGAAAAGGCCGCGAAGGCCGGCGGCCAGTCCGTCAACGTGCCGTTCACGCCGGGCCGCACCGATGCGTCCGATGCACAGACCGACGCTGCTTCCTTCGCAGCGCTGGAGCCACGCGCTGACGCGTTCCGGAACTATGTCAACGGCAAGCGCAAGCAGTTCCTCAAGGCCGAAGAAGCGCTCGTCGACCGTGCCCAGCTGCTGACGCTGACGGCGCCTGAGATGACCGTTCTCATCGGTGGTCTGCGTGTGCTGAAGGCCGGTGCTCCCGAGCATGGCGTCTTCACGTCGCGCCCGGAAACGCTCTCCAACGACTTCTTCGTCAACCTGCTCGATATGGGCACGCAGTGGGCTCCGGCTCCCGGCAAGGACGGCGTTTATGAAGGCCGCGACCGCAAGACCGGCGAATTCAAGTGGACCGGCACGCGCGTCGACCTGATCTTCGGCTCGCATTCGCAGCTGCGCGCCATCGCCGAAGTCTATGGCCAGGCAGACGCCAAGGCGAAGTTCGTCAAGGACTTCGTTGCCGCCTGGAACAAGGTGATGAACGCCGACCGTTTCGATCTCGTCTGATCGATAGGATCCGTCTGGACGCGGTAGACCGCGTCCAGACATCTGGTGCTCTTATTCCCCAAGGCGCCGAAACCTCGCGGGATTATGCCTTGCACCCATTTGTGCTGACTAATTTACGCCTGGATTAATCACATTTTTTGGACAGTGTGTTCCAGTTACGGGGATGGAAAATCTCCGGAACAGCCGTTACAGATAGCGTCGTGATATATCGCGACTGGCCGATTGCGCTGTGCGAGCGACGAGACGACCGTACGGCGAACGCACGGCCGTCGATCCTGACAACAATACGGATAACCCTCTCCATTTCATCCTCCGCGGCGCCAATTCCTCCCAGGCGCATACGCGGCGATCCTGCTTTGATAATTCCTCCCAAGAAATTACAGCCGATACACACCATGACCACACCTTGCCCCGAGTTGTTTAAAACCCTCTTCGGCATCGCCTCCTATCCCGATACGCGGGAGACGGAGGAAAGCGACGTGATGCCGAGCCAAACTTTCAGGACGGCGCTGCGCATCGTTCTGGCTATTGCCTATAATCAGGCGCAGTCGCGCACGACGCCGCACCGCAAGATTTGCCGGATTGGCGGCATAGCCGAGCATGACGCCGATGCGATCCTCGGCCTTTTGAAGTTCGCAGATATTGTCAGCGGCGATGATGAAGGTTACCGGCTTGCCCGGTCGCCGCGCATGGTCTCGCTTGCCGAAATTTATGCCGCCGTCACGCCGGCCCGCAAGCTGCCGAAGACAAGCTTCGATTATCTCTATGATGCTCTGATCGACAAGGCCCGCACGGCAGCCATTGCCGACCTCGATGGCATTGACCTCTCTTCGACGCTCGCCGATTTGCTTGGGACCGGGGAAGGCACGAGTTTTGAAGTGGCCGACCGCGGCCACTAGCAACTGCAACTCGCCGATTCACAGCAATCGGCGATAGTGGTTCTAGATTTTTTGCTGTTTCGGCGGTATGTCACAATTGATGAGTGACACACGGTTTCCGACAGCGCTGCAAATCGTAGTGACGGTCGCGGTCAACGAGGCCGCGGGCGTTCGCACGACGAGCCCGTTATTGGCCGTCAGTCTCGACACGAACCCCAGTTTTGTCAGAAAAATCGTCTCGACTCTGTCGAAATCCGGCATCCTCGTCTCCAGCGACGGGGTCAACGGTGGGATACGCCTTGCAAGGCCGGCACCTGACATCAAGCTTCTCGACATTCATGGCAGCGTGCTGCCGGAGCAGAAGGCCTGGTCGGCAAGGGGAGGCATTCCCTCGATCTGCTCGGTCACCCGCAATATCGGCGCTGTATCGGATCAGCTGAGTGCGCAGGCCGACAGCGCCGTCGCAGGCGTGCTGAAAGGTGTCACCGTGCAGGATTGCATCGAGCAGATCAGCGCACTCGATCGCAGCGATCTTAGCGCCGCAACCCACTCCTAAAAACTCCAAATAAAAAAGAAGCCCGGAGGGAAATCCGGGCTTCTTCACTGTGATCGGAGGTCAACCAGATCACTTGACGTGCGTCTCTAACCGCACGTCAATTCATTAGAAGTCGCGCTGCAGGCGGAAGAAGCCTTCAACCCAGTCGGCATCGCCCTTACCGTCAACCGTCTGATTGCCGTAGTCTTCCTTGACGTAGGTCGCGGTCAGCTTGGCATTCAGGTTTTCAACGACCTGGTAGTCGAGGGTCACGCCGGCGCGCCACATGCTGCCGTCATCCCAGCTGCCGTCAGCATCGGTTACGATGTTGTTGGTGTACTGAGCTGCCGGGGTGATGGTGAACTTGTCGGTTGCCTTCAGAGCGTACTGAGCAACGACCGTCCATTCGCCGTTTGCGTAGTAAGCGTTGCCGCCGTTGCCGGCATCGCCGAGACCGCTCGACCAGATGACTGCAACTTCAGCCTTGCCTGGGCCAACGTCTGCACCGATACGAGCCGTGACGGCGCCTTCCTGGTTGCCAGCGTCATAGCCGCCGTAGACAGCCCAGGTGAAGTTCGAGAACTTGCCGCCGACCGAAGCGTCAACGCCGAGGGTGTTGCCACGCTCGTCCGTGCCGCCAACGAAGGACGAGCTGCGGGTGAAGGTGCCGTCGTTGCCGCCGAGTTCTTCGAGCGCTACGCCTGCGTAGAAATCGCCAGCGTCATACTGATAGCGAACAGCGTTCGTGTTCGTCACGTTCGCCATTGCATCGGTTTCGCCCGAGAAGTCGTCGTCCCACCAGCTGGTGAACTTACCAACGCGCAGGCCAGCGATATCGATGTAGGCCTGGTCGATGATCGTGCCGGTGGAAACGCCACCGAGGGTCGTCGAGCTTTCTGCGGTGATGCCGCTTGCACCTGTAGCAACCGGACGGTTGTTGGCTTCAAGAACGATACGGCTCGTCAGTGTGCCGTATTCCGTGTCGCTCTTGGCGTCGAAGGCGACGTGAGCGCGGGTACGGGAAGACCAGTCTTCGTTCGAGTTGTTCTTGTAAGCATCGCCGAAGCCGAAGCCGACGTCGAAGCGGAGGTAGCCACCGATCTTGAGGCAGGTTTCGGTGCCCGGAATGTAGAAGTAGCCAGTGCCGTAAGCGTCGCAAACGCGAACGTATTCAACAGCTTCCGGCTCAGCTGCAACAATGGCGTCGGCCGCGTATGCGCCGGACACCGAGCTCAGCGCAGCCGCCGAACCAATGAGAATAGAACGAATGTTCATAGCAGTTCCTTTTTCAATCGGGCGCAGGAGATCGCGCCGAGAAACCAGCGTCAAAAACCCATCCCAGTTTTGTCGAATCCCCTCAGGGGAAAGCGGCAACCCGCGAGTATTGGATCGCACATCAGCCTAACCGTATCAAGCTGAGATACGGTTAGGTCACGCTGTTGCGGACCCCTGTTGCCAAAACGACACAAATTGATGATCTGAAAACGCAGATATGGGCATGCTGCAGCTGCGAAGCAAGGCCTTTGATATTGAAAATAAAACAGAAACGGCTGGATCCTGCCGTCGCCTGTGCGAAAAAGGCGGCACTCTGCGCAGGAATCCGATGTAACCTATATAAAAGCTGGCTATTTCATTGCGCGCCCATGGTTTCGGCGTTATTTGACAATAGAAGAAGGCATAATGGCGCGAATACTGCAGGGCTATCGAAGATGCTGACGAAAAAGGGAAAATACGGGCTGAAGGCGCTGGTCGATCTGGCCAGGCTGGCGCCCGGAGAGACGGCGTTCATCAACGACGTCGCGGCGCGCAACAACATCCCGAAGAAGTTCCTCGATACGATCCTGCTCGAGCTTCGCAATGTCGGCATCCTGCGCTCGAAAAAGGGACCGGGCGGCGGTTACTCGCTGTCGCGTCCGGCATCGGAAATTCGAATCGGCCATGTCATCCGTACGCTCGACGGTCCGCTGGCACCGATCCGCTGCGCCAGCCGCACGGCTTATGAAGCCTGCGACGACTGTTCGGATCCCGAGACCTGTCATGTCCGCCGGTCGATGACCGAGGTTCGCGACGCAATTGCCGATATCCTCGACAACATGACGCTGGAACAGTTCGTCGCCAAGGATGGCAAGCTGGGCGATGCCGACGTCGCCGAGGTTCTGCCGGTTTCGGCGGCCGGCTGATCAGATTTCCCAGTTAGGGCCATAATAGGCGACTGCTTTCGCATGCAGGCCTGCGAGCTTGCCGCCGAGCGCCCGGATGCGGGCGTTGCGCCAGTGCCGGTCAAGGTTGCGGCCGATGCCGCCCACGTCACCTTTTGCGATCTCGAAAATGGCGGCGGCGGTGCGTAATGCCAGTTCGCTTGAATGCGCCTGCGCGGCGGTGGCGGAAAACGCCGCCTCGGTGATCGCCGTCCCTGAATTGATCTGGGCGATATCGAGCCTGTGTCCGGCCCGCTCCAGGAGGGCTGCCGCGGCTTCGATGCCGACAATCAGCCCGCCTGCGGCCGGCGGCATGATTTCGGCTTCCTGCAATTCCGACAGAACGGCGCGGGCAATGCCGAGATCAACGCCGGCATGCAGCAGCGAGGCGATCGCAACGGCCGGTGCCTCTTGGCTGACAGCGGCATCTGCATTGGTCTGAACATTCTCAGCGATCAAAGCCGCGGTGCCGTTGGTGCGCTGGCCAAAGCCGTCCCAACTGTCGATTACCTGCAGGCCTTCGCTGCTGCGGGCAAGATAAAGCAGAAGGTTGTTGCCGGGGGTCGAGATCGCCAGCCAGTCGGCAAAAAGCACAGCTGTTGCCTGCCGGCTGCGGCCATTGATGCGGTGGCCGAGGGGAAGGGCGGTAACAGCATCGGTGTCGAAGCTTGCTTCGGCAAAGCGGTCTCCCGCCAAAGCGCGAGTGAACAGCGGGCGCTTGAGATCGTCGCCAGCGTGCTGCCGCAAACCCTCCAAAGCCGCGAAATGGACTGCCAGGCATTCGCCGATCGAGGCATCTCCCTCGGCGATGATCGCGACGATCTCCGCCAGCAGCGCGTTGCTGACGTCGAGACCTTCATATTCGGGAGGCACGGTGATCGCCGTCAGTCCCGAGAGCGACAGCGAGTCGAGTTCGGAATAGGGGAGGATGCGATTGATGTCGCGTTCGCTCGACTGGCGCCTGAAATCGGCGGCAAGGCGGCGCGCTGCGGCGACCGCTTCTTCCTCGCTCTCGATCCGGTGTGCGGCCGGTCTCAACCGGTCGTGCAATTGCGATACTGTTCCCATCGGTCATTCTCTTCCTGATGTCCGTATGAGTGATCGATCCCATCCTTGTTGATAAGGCCGCATTTTCTACAAAATCGGTACGGTTTGAATTTTTCTACCAGCTTGCCAGCCGCAGCCTTTTGCCTAACTATTTCGTAAAGCTCACAATTCGCACTTCACGGCTTCCAGCACAGCGCGGGATCGACTATGGCTCATTCATTCGCAGACGACGACCGTGAGGTTAGGACCATGTCATCGCCATCCCGGCAGCGCCTCCAGTTCGACCCCGGCGATATGCCGATCTATGCGATCGGGGATATCCACGGCCGCCACGACCTGCTGGAGATGGCAGAGCACACGATCATCAGGGATGCGGCGCGTCTTCCGGGCCGCAAGCTGCTCATCACGCTTGGGGACTATATTGACCGCGGGCCGTCGTCGGCCCAGGTGATCTCGCATCTGATGATGCCGCCGCCGGAGAATTTCGACCGGATCTGCCTGACCGGCAATCACGAGATCATGATGCTCGACTATATCGACGGCAAGATTTCCTATGCCGAATGGATGCGGATGGGCGCCGATGCACTGCTGCGCTCCTACGGTCTCGATCCCGAGCATCTGCCGCTGATTTTTCCGACGGCCTCGAAGCTGGATACCTTCATCCGCCAGTCGCTGCCGAAGCCGCATATCGATTTCCTGCGGGAAATGCCGATCTATGCGGATACGCCGGATATTCTCTTCGTCCACGCCGGCATCGATCCGACACTGCCGCTGGAGCGGCAAAGCGACGAAGATCTCGTCTTCATCCGCGAGCGCTTTTTCCAGGCCATGAAGCCGCTGCCGAAGCTTGTCGTCCACGGCCATACGCCGGTCGAGGAGCCGGAGATCGAGGCAATGCGCCTCAATCTCGATACGCGGGCGTTCAAGACAGGCAGACTGACCGTCGCCCGGTTCTGGCGCGGTCAGGTCCACCTTTTCTCCACCTGATCAGGCGTTCGTTTCAGCCGGTTCCGGCTTCTTCGGGATCTCGTCGGTATAATAGCTCACATATTTCTGGCGGTAGCGTTCGGTGCCGCCGAAGTTGCTGAATTTGCTGAGCTCCGACATATCCGTCTTGTTGAGGATAACGCCGAGGATCTTCTGCTTGATCTGTGGCTCGGCATTCAGGATGTCGCGCACCACCGTCGTCGGTGTCTGGCCCCATTCGGTGACGAAGAGGAAGCCATCGACCTGCGGCGCAAAGGCCTTGGCGTCGATGACAGGACCAAGCGGCGCCAGATCGACGACGACGTAGTCGAACATCTTGCGGGCGTTTTCCATCAGGTTGAACATGCCCTGCGACGCCAGCAGCTCGCTCGTATGCATCAGGTTGTCGTTGGACACGACCGGCAGGATGGCGAGCTTGGTGCGGTTGTCGACCTTGACGGCGCTGGCCCAGGGGATTTCGCCGAGCACGGCCTCGACCAGACCCTTTTGCGGCGGCTGTTTCAGCATGCGGGTCAGGCCGGGATTGCGCAAGTCGGCGTCGATCAGCAGCGTGCGCTTGCCGCTGGATGCCAGCAGTGCCGCGAAGTTGGCAGCAGTCGTGGACTTGCCTTCGCCGGGGAGAGCGGAGACGACGCCGATGACACGGTCGGACTTGCCCTGGAACATGACGTCGCTGGCAAGCTTGGCATTGCGCAGCGTTTCGGCAAAGACCGAGCGCGGCGCTTCCAGAACGATGCGCATGATGCGCTCGAAGCTGGCTCCGTCATCGGCCGCTGTCTCGACCGGCTGCGGTAGGGGCTCCTTGCGCGGTTTGAACACCTTGCGCTCCTTCGGCGGCTTGCCGACCAGCGGCAGGTACCCGAGGAACTTGAGGCCGAGGATGGTGCGTACATCGCCTTCGACACGGAAGAAGCGTTCGCGGAATTCCTGGAAAGCGGTCAGTGCGCCACCGGCCATCAGGCCGAGCACGATGGCGAGACCGAGCGTCATGGTCTTCTTCGGGCTGGAAGGCGAGGCCGGGACACCGGCTTCAGAGATCACGCGTGCCTTGGCTATCGGGAAGGACTGCTGCTGCGAGGCCTGCTCGTAACGGGCGAGATAGGATTCGTAGAGCGTCTTCAGCGCCGTTGCGCGCTGTTCCAGATCGTTGAGCTGAACGATCGACTTGTTGGACTCCGAATTCTTGCCGGTCAGGTGCTCGATGTTCTGGCGCAGCGACGCCTCGCGTGTGCGGGCGACTTCGAATTCGTTGCGGTAGCTGGAGGTCAGCTGCTGCAGTTCCTGGAAGATCTGGCGCGTGAGATCGGCCTTTTCCGTACGAAGCTGGACAGCCTGCGGATGGTCGGCGCCGAAATTGGTGGTGATCTCGGCTTCGCGGCGGCTAACCGAGATGTAGCGCGTGCGCAGATCCTGGATAACCGAATTGTCGGTCTGGCCGGAGGAGATCGCCGCATTGTTGACGGCGCCGTCCGGGCCTTGATCGACGATCGACTTGAACTGGTTGTAGCGGGCCGAAGCGCTGGCGGTATCGGCCTGCGAGACGATCAGCTGCTTGTTGAGGTCGGCCAGCTGCTGCTCGGACATCAGTTCGCCGTTCGCCGAGGTCAGCCCATTCTCGGTCTTGAACTTGGCAACTTCGAGGGCGGCCACCTGCGAACGGTTGCGCAGGTCGGCAAGGCGCTCCTGCAGCCAGACAGAGGCGCGCTCGGTGGCATCGAAATTGGCGTTCAGCGTGTCGTTGAGATAGGCGTCGGCATAGGCCTTGGTAATCCGGGCGGCGAGCATCCTGTCCGTCGAGCGGAACGAGACGGCGATCACCGAGCTGCGGGTGACGCGGGACACGTTCAGCGCCTGCTGCAGCATGGCGGCGGCCTTCTGGCGGCGGCCTTCCTTGGCATCATCGTCCGAAACCGGCGGGCCACCGGGCGTCAATGCGCTGACGACGACCTTGAGGCCGGATTTCACGAGATCGACGGGGCCCTGGCCGGTGTCGAGGATCGTCTGGTTTTCCGACAGGTTCTGCGCATCGACGACGCGCAGCGCCAGTTCGGTCGATTTCAGGATTTCGACGGCGCTGGCGATCTGCATGTCCACCTGCTGGGAGCTGGCGGCCGGCGCCTGATCCTCGGCATATTTGGTCATGCTGTCATCCAGCAGGATCTGCGTCATCGAGGTATATTGCGGCGTGGCGAACAGCAGATAGACGCTGGCGAGTGCCACCAGCGCCGCAACGCAGAGCGCAATCGAACCAGCCCGGCGGATCACAATGGCGATCAGGCGATCGATGTCGATAAAGCTGTCGCTATCGTCAGGGGCCTTCGGGACTGTGCTGTGCAGGGTCAGGTTTCGTTGGTTCATGGGCTCTTATCCTTTGCGCGAGCGCGAAGCGCCGCCTGTGACTGTGACTTCCGAATTCCGGATAGCAGCGCCGCGAAGGGCTGCCGTCATGCGGTTCAAACGGATTGCGATTGGCATTCTGAGATGAGCGATGGCCAGCGGATCGCGCCAGGCGGCACGAAGCGCCCGGGAGAGGGAGCGCTGCTTGATGCCATCCACGAGTTCAAGAAAGGCATGCGCCTGCCGGAGGCTGCGGGTGCGAAACGTCTGGGCGGCCGTGGCTGCAGCGTCGAGGTTGTGGCGCGATAGAAACCGGCGGTCGCCTTCCATCATCGCCTCGATGTGCCTGATATCGAGAATCCGCGAAATCGATCCTTCGCGGATATGATAATTGTAGCCCGGCTCGGGCTCGATGACGCAGGTGGCGCCGAGCGCCATGGCGGACGCGAGGAAGAGATAGTCTTCGCCGATCCGGAGATTTTCGTCGAAACGCAGATGATGGCGCTCGATGAAGGCGCGCTCGAAAACGGGCTTCAGGTAGCCGAAATTGTGCTCGCTGCGAAACAGCGCGTTGGAGCGGATGAATGCCGGCAGCGTCAGCATCGGCGTTGCCGCCAGAGCGGCCGGTGAAAACATGGTTTCGGGCAGCGTTCCGTCGGCGCGGATCACCCGCATGTTGTCCACGGCGATCTGAGCACCCGCAGCTTCGGCGCGGGTGATCATGCGCAGCAGGCGATCCGGTTCGATCGTGTCGTCGGCATCGAGTGTCGCAAGCCAGCGCCCGCGGGCTGCGCTGATCGCCGCGTTGCGGGCGGCGGAGGGGCCACCGTTCCTCTCGAGCGCGATCATGCGGACATTGCCGCCGTAAGCAGCGGCGACGGCGCGGGTCGCATCCGTCGAGCAATCGTCGGCGACGATGACTTCGACGCTGACACCCACCTGCGCCAATGCGCTGCCGATCGCCTTGTCCAGCGTTTCGGCAGCATTGTAGGCTGCAATGATAAAGCTGATATCGGGCAGCTTTTCGCTCATGCGGCCCCCTCGACAGCGCCATATTGGCGGATTTCGCGAACGCCGAGCAGACCGCTGACGACGCCGATATGCATCGTGCCGCGCAGTGCATAGCGATAGCGCGGGACCGGCACGAGGATGCAGAGGGCGGCAACGCCCAGGCAGTAGCTGGCCTTGGCCGAGGCAATGCCGATGGCCTTCACGCGGCTCAGACCCTTGCTGTTTTCCTGCAGCAGGCGGCCATGCGTCTGGCCGAAGCGGAAGCGGCGCTTTGCCAGCCAGGAGAGGTCGGCGCGGTTTTCCGGAACCGGCTCGTAGACATGCGCTTCAGGGGCAAAGGCGATCTTGCCGCCTTCCCGATGCAGGTAGCTGAAGAATTCCGTATCCTCGCCACCGGTCTTGCCGAGCGCGAGATTGAAGCGGCGGCCCTCGACATGGCGGGAGGAAAGGCGCAGCAGCACGTTGCAGGTATAACCGGTGCGGATCTCGCCATCGACCCAGACGGGTAGGGTGGAATGGAAATCGCCCTCGCGCATCCAGGCGGGTGCTGTCTGCGCATAGACGCTGCGGACCGGGCCGAGCACGGCATCCGCCGTGGTCTTTTCAGCGGTATGCAGCAGCTCGACCAGCCAGTTTTCCGAGGCATCCTCGTCGTCATCGATGAAGGCGAGATAATTGCCGGTGGCGTTTTCCAGGCATGCGTTGCGGGCGATCGAGATGTTCGAGGCCGGGCAGTGCACATAGGCGATCGGGTGCGGAATGGTCGAGCGAAGTGCTTCTACGCGGCCTCTAGCGCTCGGCGTCTGATCGTTATCGGCAACGATGATGCGCAGGCGCACATTCTCGGGCACAGCGAGCATGGCCAGCGAAAGCAGGGCCTCGTCCAGCGACGCGCGCCGGTATGTGCAAACACCAATGTCGATCTGCATGATCTGATCCTTCATCAGGAGACCTTCCGGTTGCGGAAGCTCAGGAGCTCCATCCAGAAACCGGCCGACCAGGCGAAATGCATCACCATGGCCGAGAGGGCCGCGAGCGGCCCGTAAGGATTGCGCTGGCCGACGGCCATCCAGAAGCCGTAGCCGACGCAGGCGATTGCCCAGAGGCTGAAGGGAATCACGGCGATCCAATTCAGCACGGCAAGAAATGCACCGATGAAGACCGGCACGACTGCAAGCGGCAGCATCTGGCGAAGCTTCGGCATATTGCCATGCTTCAGGATGTTCTTGGCGCGCCCCCGGCCGTAGCCGAGATATTGCCGGAAGAGCGTTTTGACGCTCGAACGCGGATAATAGATCATCCGCGTCTTGTCTGTCATCCAGATGCCGAACCCCGCCTTTTTCAGACGGTAGTCCAATTCCGCGTCCTCATTATGGCTGAAGCTCTCATCGTAGCCGCCGACGGTCTCGAAGGCGTTGACGCGCATCAGCGCGTGATGGCCGTGATCGGTCCAATGGCCCTCGGCACCCTCGCGATGCTTGGAGCCGCCATTGCCGAGCTTGGAGTTCTGGGCGAAGGCAGTCGCCTTCTGGAACATGCCGAAGCCGACAGTTTCCATGGCGACGACGACGGAATCGGCTTCCGTATCCTGCGCTTCCTCGACGAGGCGCTGGCAGTAGTCGTCCGGATAATCGCCATGGGCGTCGATGCGGATGAAATATTCGTAGTCGCGGCCGAAGGTGCTGACGGCGAGATTGATCGCGGCGCTTTGCAGCCGGCGCGGATTGTCGAGCAGGATGACGCGGTGATCCGCCTCGCTGATGCGGGCGACGATCTCGCGCGTGCCGTCTGTGCTGCCGCCATCGGCAACGACGATCCGGGCATTGAGGTCGTCGAGCGCCGGATCGAGCTTTTCGATCAGCGGCTCGATATGCTTGGCTTCATTCAGGCAGGGAATGATGATGAGGCTGGAGACGCTGGTACGGACATCAGTCTTCATGGCAGTCAACCCTTCTTGAGCTGCGGGAGCTTTGGGAACGGAACCGGCGCGCCCCTCAGCGGCAGCCGGAACGAGATTGGCAAGTGTTTCGATAAGCGCGCGGCAATCTCCGCGATCGGCCATCCATGTGTGCCTGCCGGTATCGGCGACTGCGGAGGCCAGCCCGCCGTAGCGCTCAGCCGTCAGGCCTTCGAACATGGCCTGCAGCGCATTGGCTGTTGGTTCGTTCAGCGACAGGCCGAGCTGCTTGCCGGCGAGGAAGCGGCTGGTTTCGGTGCCGGCGACGCTGAGCGGCACGCTGCCGTAAAGGCAGCCCTCATAGAGCCGGTTCGGCAGCAGCCAGCTGGAATTCAGGCCCTCCTCAAAGAAATCGATCGCCCAGGAGAAATGCACCTCGCCGTAGATGCTGGCGAGATCCTCCGGGTTCTTGTAGGGGCCGCGGAAGCTCAAGTAGGGCTCATTGGCAATGAAGCCATCGAAATCCTCGAATTCGGAATAGGCGGGGCGTCCGCGCAGGATGACCTCGACCCGGCCTTCCATGCGGCGGGTGAAATCGGCAAGCAGTTCCAGAGATTTGCGGCAGCGGAGCGCGCCGAACCAGCCTATCTTCCAAGGCTCTCCATCGGCGGGCGGCAGGCGCAGCGAGGCTGCCTGCGGCATGCCGTCCAGCGCCAGAACCTTGTTTTCCAGCAGCATGACCGGCGCCTTGATGGCCGATTTGGTGGCGAAATAATTGGCGATGAAGGCCGGTGAGCTGGTGATCAGCAGCTTGGCCCTGCGGCCGAAATGCGCCTCGGCCCGGCGCAGCATCTTGCCCGGCGTACCCTCGTTCGACAGAAGCCGATGGATATCAAGGCATTCATAGACAACCGGGACACCACCGAAGAGCGCGCTGGCGCGATCGGCAACGGCCAATGCTTCCAGATTGCGGCCGATGATGACATCCGGACGCTCGACGCCCTTCAACAGTCCGCGCAGACGGATTGCTGCATTGAAGACCGCGCCGATGCGCTGACCGAACCTGCCGTCGGCTGTTTTGCCCAGCTCGATCGGTGTCACGCCGCTGACCTCGGCCAGTGCATTGTCGCCGCGGCGAAAGCCGGCGAGGGTCACGGCAGCGCCGCCCTCGGTCAGCATCAGCACGCGGCGGCGCACGGCCGGATCGGCCAGATCATGCACCAGGTAAAGGACTTTCAGCATCAAGGCTCCTGTGCGTAGACCGGCATTGGCCGGAGTCCGTTTCGGGGGTGAGGCAGGCAAGTCTCAGGCAGTCAGCCTGCCTGCTCAATTCAGCGTGCAGGCTATCGATTCCGGGAACTGGCATTTGTCGCCGGGCGCCGTGTAGGCGATCCGGTCGATCTGCATCGTGGTCGGCTGGGTGTAGGCGAACTTGCCCATCCAGCCGGCAAGCGTGTCGGTGCCCCAGAGGCTGAAGAAGATCTTCTGCGGGCTCTGCGGGATCTTGCTGGGGTCGGTGACGTCCTGCACCAGCTTGCCGTTCAGGTAATAGCGCAGCCGGTTCGGCTCCCAGACGAAGGCGTAATCGTTGAAATCCTGATCGGCGGACTTACCGACCGGCACCAGCTTCTCGTTGCCGCCCTTGGCCTTGATGTACTGGTTCACCTGAACGGTCGAGCTGTCCTTGCCGAGCACTTCGAAATCGATCTCGTCGTGCTGCTGCTTGTCGGCCGGGCCGATATAGGTGAAGAAGGCCGAGTTCAGGCCGGAGCCGGTCGCGGTCTTGATGCGGGCCTCATAGGTGCCGTAGCTGAAGCGCTTCTTGGTCTGGATCTCGCCGCACTGGTAGTTGCGGTCCTTCGACTTGCCCTGGGCAAAGCCGAGTTCGAGCTTGCCGTTATCGATCTTCACCTGATCCTTCGACCAGGTGCAGTTCTGATGCGGGCCGTTGTTCCAGCCGTCGGAAATGTACCAGACGCTGCGGTCGATCTTGTCGAACTCATCGACGAAGGATGTGCCTGCAGCCTGCTGGGCAGACGCGGGAAGGGCGCCGGCGAGGCCGGCACCAATGATCGTAAAACTCAGGCAAAGCCGTCGAGCATGGGCGATTTTCGTCGTCATGTGTCACCTTCGCTGTGGAACGAAATCAGCCGGGATATCCCGGCGGGATGGGGATTGCGGACCTTTCTTGGTCCGGCCGCCGGTCAGGACGGCGTAGGATTTCGGGGAGTTGCTGCGCACGAAGCCGTTCGTGAGAACGAGCAGCGGGAAAAGCACCAGCAGGCAGCCGCCGAAGAACAAGGGGTAGAAATCGACGCCGGTCTTGCCCCAGACCATGAAGAGGAAGACGAGCAGCGGATAATGGGCGCAGAAGATCCAGAAGCTGAGGCTCCCGGTCTTCGACAACAGCTGGCCGAGCGGGGTCTTGATGAGCAGGGCCGAGAGCATCCAGAAGCCGGCAGCGCCGCCGATCGCCAAGGCATTGCGCGACAACTCCACCCAGTCGGGCATCGACGGGCCGGTCGCGTAGATCGCCGTCGCCAGCAGCGCCGAGGCGCCGAGCAGCAGTGCTACGCCCAGCGGCGCGAAGCGGTCGAGCGCCTTGATGTCAAGCTTGTAGAGGCTGGCATAGATGCCGAAGGTGAAGCTGAACAGGATCGAGCGCTTGATGACGATGTAGAGCGGCAGCTCCGGAATCAGCGCCAGCAGCAGCAGCGACGACAGCGTGATCAGCGGGATACGGCGCACCAGCCAGGCAAGGATCGGCGAGATCAGGATGCAGACGAAGAGATCGCGCAGGAAGTAGAGCGGGATATTCGCCGGAAAGGTTTCGGCAGCAAACAGCTGGCTCAGCAATTCGCGGAAGGTCGATTCATAGGGGCTGATGACATAGCCGTCGCCGATGCCGATCGCCAGGATCGCCAGCACGGCAATGAAAAACAGCGTGTTCCAGATCAGGAACGGCAGGAACACGGTCTGCGCCTTGGTGCGCACCGTCTTGGTGTAGTTGAAGCCTTCCATCCCGCCGCGAAACAGCAGGTAGCCGGAAATGGCGCTGAGGCACGGGACCCCGACACGGAAGAGCGCTTCGCTCAGGAACACCCGCAGCCAGTCGAAGAAACCGTAGTTTCCGTTGAACGGCGTATTCGCAGGGTCGAATGGTATGTGGACGAACACAATGCCCGAAATGAGCACGATGCGCATCAGATTGATCCGCGAGGATACGTTGGCGTCTACGTTCACTTTATCTGTCACCCCTGTTGGAGCTGCACCTCCCCTTGCAGCCGTTTCAAAGAGCAGACTCTGGCCCGCAGACGAAAAGCTAGAGCGTTTTGGCGGAAGAAAATATGGCACTGCAGCAAAAGTGATCGCCGGTCCCGTTTTGTAACGGTGCGAAATTGCGGCTACCATGGCGTGTCGCAGACCGGGAAATCAGTTGCAGAAACGCTTGAGCGCCCTTTGCGCCAATGTATTTCCGAAAATGATCATAAAACGTTTGCGCCTGTTGCGAAGCGTGATCCGCATGGAAAAGTTTTTCTCATTTGGTGAAGGACATTCTGTGGTTTGTTACAGAACGCGGCCTCCGATTGAGGCCGAAATGTGTCTTCGTCACCCCCAAATGGGTCTATTCGGCACAGCCAGCACTGGTGTTCCGATAATCCGCCTTTGACAAATTTCGGCCGGAATGCGCTTCATCATGCTGCGGCGCAACAACTTGCCGTGCGGGTGACGGGCGCTAGATTCGCACTCACCGCTTCGGCCTGTCAGGAGAAAGAATGGCGACCTTCACGATCATCATCCCGTTTTACCAGCGTGAGGACGGCATCCTGCGCCGGGCGCTGGCCTCTGTCTTCGCGCAGAGCTACCGGGATTTCGATGTCCTTGTCGTCGATGACCACTCACCCTATCCGGCCGAGGACGAGCTGAAGCCGCTGGGGGCGGAAGAGCGGGCGAAAATCACCGTGATCCGCCAGGAGAATGCCGGGCCGGGCGGGGCGCGCAATACCGGGCTCGACAATGTGCCTTCGGCCAGCCGCTATGCCGCCTTTCTCGATTCGGATGATATCTGGACGCCGGATCATCTGCAGAACGCCTATGCGGCGATGCAGCGTTTCGACGGCGACTGCTATTGGGCCTCGATCCATGGCGGCGAGGAATTCGATTATCACTTCGGCATCGCCGATCTGGAGGTCAGAGAGGGCGCGCACCGGCTTTCGGATGCGCCACTGATCATCGAGCTACCGGATATTGCCGGCGTGATGCTGAAGAACTGGGCCTTCCTGCACATGTCCTGCATGGTGATCGGCCGGCCGCTGATCGAGACCGTGCGCTTCGACGCGGCGCTCAGGCTTGCCGCCGAGGACGTGCTGTTCTTCTGCGACTGCATGCTGGCCGCGCGTCAGGTGCTGCTTTGCGGCGAGGCCGGTGCGCTGCGCGGCGAGGGGATCAACATTTTCCACGGGGTCGACAACGACTCGCCGCAGTTTTTGAAGCAGCAGTTCATCACCTGGATGGCGCTCGACCGGCTGGAAGCGCGCTTTGCGGCGCGGCCGAAGGAAATCCAGACGATCAAGGATTACAAGACGCGGGCGCGCAAGCAGGCGCTGTGGAGCCAGGCGAAGCGGGTGCGCAAGGCGCGCATGCCGGACTTTCGCCTGCTGCTGCACTGGGCGCGCCGCGACCCGGCGCTGCTTGCCAGCGCCTTCCAGCTCGCGGGCGGAAAATTCTCGAAATAGCCGTCAGTCGGCGGGCGAGGGGAGCAGGTAGCGCAGGCCGCCGGCACCCTTCGTGGCCATCTCTGCGCCGCCGGGGCTGCGGAAGCGCTCGGTCTTGTCCATGAAGATGCCGCAGGCGATCGCCGGCACGGCTGCAGGGTTCGCCAGCGCATAGCCGAGTGCGGCGCCGGGGCCAGCTTGCTTCTTGACGTCGAGGAAGTGGCGGAGCTCATATTTGCCGCGCACATGGCTTTCGTGGCGGCGCACCGCCGCTTCACCCTCTGGTGTCAGCTTGCAGCTGGCCAGGATCGCGCGGTCGGCTTCGTACAGCTTGCGGATATCGTCGGTACGGTGGCTGCCGCTCAGCGAATTGCCACGCACGACCGCACCGTAACCACAGGAATGGATCACCTTGTAGCGGGCGCCATTGGCGAGCGCCCGGACATAGAGCTCGTAATCCTCACCGAGCCGCATCTCCTCGCGGTAGCGCAGCTTGTGCGCATCGAGGAAGGACCGGCGCATCACCGGCTTCAGGAAGCCGATCTCGCCGCGGCGGACGCCGCGCTTGGAGATGTTGCCGTCGATGAAGGCGACGAGATCGAGGAAGAGCGGGCGATCAGGGAAGCTGTCCAGCCGCTCCGGCGCCAGCATCACCGTTTCCGAATCGACGAAGGCGATGTTGTCGGCGACGAAGTCCCAGTCGTCTTCCGCCAGCATGCGGCTGAAGCGGCCCTCGAAGAAGAAGTCGTCGGCATCGAGGATGGCGATCAAGGGTGCCGAGGAAATTTCGATCGCATGATTGCGGGCGGCAGAAGGCCCGCGATTCTTTTCGAAGGAAACGACGTTCAGCCGCCCGCTCGCATCATCGGCGGCGCGCGCCGTATCGGCCGTACCATCGCTGGAGCCGTCGTCGATGACGACGACTTCGGCCACTTCCTTCTCGCGTAACGCCGAGCTGACGGCCATTCCGATCGTATCGGCCGCGTTCTTCGCGGCGATGATCACGCATACGCTTGCAACCACGTCGTGCCCTCCGTTGTTGGCGCAACAGTTAGGACGCCACGGCGGCGGGGGCAATGCGGGAGGTCTTCAAAAGATGTTACGCGCGGTCCGGCAGCATAGGCCGGCCTGTCCGTTCAGCGGTTGAACGGCTCGGAATTGTTGAAGGGGCTGACGGGCAGCTTGTCCTTGTCGTCGCGCGCCGGCGCCATGGACGGTGCAATGCCTGCGGAAGAGGCGTTGCGCGCCTTGGCTTCCTTCCAGACCATGAAGATCACGCCACCGAAGTAGCCGAGCTGCAGGAGAACCGCACAGATCGCCGTTTGTATGAGCGTCGTCGTCAGAGAACCGTTCAACATATAGGTTGCCACGGCAAAGACGGCGAGTGCGCCGATCATGCTAACGAAAACGCGAGGTGCATACATGACGTTGCCTCCCTTTAGGAGGGTTGGTCCAATGAACAGTCATTGAACTCGGGCGCCTCCTAAGGTCCCTTTACTCGATATATTTTAGCAGGCTCTGAGTTTCAACAGAACGAAAGCATTAGTACCGCTAATCTTTTGTCCGGCGTTGCAGGTTTTCTACAGTATGCGGCTTAAGGTTTCCTCCTCGCTTTGCCTAAAAACGCCGATTGGGCGGTAACCATGTGATTTGCAGTCCGGGCGGCACGGGCGGGGTGCAAATTTACTCAAGGTTGCCTTGAATGAGACATTGCACGCCCCGAATCGCGCCACATTTGCATCTCCGGAACAACGCCTGAGGCGCTTATGCGTTCAACTTTTATTACAAAGATTTCATCTAAAACGATTTGAGTGTGCGGTGCGAAACTAATGGTGCGCTGCAATAAATTGGGCTGCGCGCAAATAACAATACGGTACTCGCGATAGTGGCCGCACCCTTTTCGCTAATGCTGCCTGCATTCCCGAAAAGGACTTGTTCTTCAATCTTGTTGCAATGCAAAGCAAACTCTTCCCTCTTTAGTGCAGTGCATCCGACTTAGTCGGAAACATTGCATGCTCTGCATATCCATTTGAGCTAATCCTAACGGACGGAAAAAGTGAACACGGTTTCCAAAAGGGCCCTGTTACAGACCCGTCTTCAAATTGTGGCTTAAAAAAACAAAATCCACCCATACACTCCGAACCTGTCAGCGCTACCTCAGCGGCTGAGACTACCGACCAAACGGCAAACATAAGTGGAGTTAACTCTATGAAGTCTGCGACGAGATCGGACAGTACGCCATTCTTTGGCGTGGTTCATGCAAACGTGTTTCCGCCGACCGGCGGGATCATGAAGCGCGCATTCGATGTCACCGCTGCATCACTGGGGCTCGTGTTTCTGAGCCCGATCTTCTTGATGGTGATGCTGCTCGTCAAACTAACCGACAAGGGCCCGGCCTTCTATGGTCATCGCCGCATCGGTCATAATGGACAGGAATTCCGTTGCCTGAAGTTCCGCACCATGGCGGTCGATGGCGACCGGTTGCTGCAGGAACACCTGCGTAACAATCCGAAGGCAATGGAAGAGTGGCGTGCGACCCGCAAGCTGCAGGACGATCCGCGTGTTACCGCGGTCGGCAGCGTGCTTCGCAAGCTCAGCCTCGATGAGCTGCCGCAGCTCATCAATATCATTCGCGGCGAAATGAGCGTCGTCGGGCCGCGTCCCGTCGTGCGTGACGAA
Organism: Rhizobium sp. 01N424; assembly: GCF_056399485.1. Lineage (NCBI taxonomy): Bacteria > Pseudomonadati > Pseudomonadota > Alphaproteobacteria > Hyphomicrobiales > Rhizobiaceae > Rhizobium > Rhizobium sp. 01N424. The sequence goes on along the minus strand of NZ_JBFTRK010000018.1, from coordinate 30,155 downwards.
CTGGAGCTCTATGAGTCTTCGGCCGTCTTCTATCTTCAGGCACGTCCTGGCCTCACCGGCCTGTGGCAGATCAGCGGACGCAACGACGTCTCCTATGCCACGCGTGTCGCCTTCGACACCCACTATGTCGAAAACTGGTCTCTGACGCGTGACGTCATGATCATCGCCCGGACGATTCCTGCCGTCTGCATGCAGCGCGGCAGCTACTAACGCCGCTCCCACAACTCGACACGTTCGCACGGTGCTGCCCCTATGGCTTGCCGTGCAAATTCACGAGGAAGACTGAATGAAAGAATTCCTTTTTCACCGCCTCACGGCGCGCCGGTCCATTGCTTCAGGTCTCGCAATCGTTGCGGGCCTTGGTGTTTTGATCGGCTCATCGGGGCTTGCCAGCGCCGCCGATTATCAACTCGGCACGATGGACAAGCTGCGCATCCGCGTTGCCGAATGGCAGACGGCGGAAGGCGCGATCCGCGATTGGTCCGTGGTCAGCGGTGATTACTCGATCGGTCCATCGGGCAGCCTGTCGCTGCCGTTCATTGGCGACCTCCCAGCCTCTGGAAAGACGACGGACGCGATCGCGCAGGAAATCGGGCTGGCGCTGCAGAAGCAGTTCGGGCTCAAGGATCGGCCCTCGGCATCCGTCGAACTGGCCGAGTTCCGCCCTGTCTTTCTCACCGGCGATGTCGAAAAGCCCGGCGAATATCCGTTCGCGCCCAATCTCACGGTGGTCAAAGCCGTGAGCCTTGCGGGCGGACTTCGCCGTGCCGACGCCGGCCAGCGCTTTGCGCGTGATTTCATCAACGCCAAGGGCGATGCCGTCGTCTACACTTCGGAAAAGAACCGCCTCATCGCGCGGCGCGCCCGGCTGCAGGCCGAGACGCAGAACAGCGATGCCATCGACATGCCGCCGGAACTCAAGGATCTGCCGGAGGGTAAGGCATTGATGGCCAGCGAAGTGGCCTTGAAGGACACGCGCAAGAAGCGGCTGACGCTGCAGCTCCAGGCGCTCGACGACCTGAAGGCGCTGCTGCAGGCCGAAATCGAATCCCTGGCCAAGAAGACCGAGACGCAGACGCGTCAGCTCGAACTCGCCAAGGAAGATCGCGACAAGATCGAAAACCTGGCCGAAAAGGGGCTGGCTCTCAGCGCCCGCAAGCTGACCGCCGAACAGCGCGCCGCCGATATCGAGGCGACACTTCTCGATATCGACACCAATTCGCTGAAGGCCAAGCAGGATATCAGCAAGGCCAATCAGGACGAGATCACGCTGCGCAACGACTGGGACGCCAAGCTGGCCCAGGAGCTGCAGGATACCGAATCCGAGCTGGATACGCTGAACCTCAAGCTTTCCACCAGCGATGCGCTGATGTCGGAGGCGCTGTCGCAGTCGAGCGACGCCGCGCGCTTCGACCCTGAAAACGCCGCGAACATCAACTATTCGATCGTCCGCGATGTCGGCGGGCAGTCGAAGGAAATCCCGGTGCAGGAGAACATGGCCCTCGAGCCGGGAGACCTGATCAAGGTCACGGCCGGGGTCGCGATGCGATAGAAGCGGAGACCGCAATGCGGATCGCCAAATCGGCACTGATCATTCCAGGCGTGAACGCGGCCTATGCCATCCCGGCGGTCGCGCTCTCGATGTTCTGCTTTGCCTATTCGATCCGTTTCGGGCAGGCGGCGATCCTGCTTTACTATGCGCTCTGGCTGCCGCTGATCGCCGTCGACTACAAGAAGGTGCTCGGCAGTCACAGCAAGTTCGTCTGGCTCTATGCCTTCGCCGTCTTCGCCTTTCTCTCGGTCTTCTGGTCGCAGGTGCCGAGCGTCTCGATGCGCGCCAGCATCCAGTATCTGACGCAGGTGCTCTGCGCGCTGATCGCGGTTCGCACCATCGATGTCAGGACGCTGACGCTCGGCGGCGTTGCCGGGGCGGCGGTCGTGCTGCTCTATTCGATCCTGTTCGGCTATTACGAATATGATCCGCTCGACGGCACCTACAGCTTCGTCGGCGCCTTCGCCTCCAAGAACCAGCTCGGCTTCTATGCTTCGCTCGGCATTATCTTCGCCTTTGCCGCCGTCTTTATCTATGGCGAGCGGCGGATATGGGCGATGGTCTCTGCCGCTGCCGGTCTGATGGCCGCTTACTGCCTGCTTGCCTCGCAATCCGCGACTTCGGTGCTGACAACGGCCGTCATCGTCGCACTCCTGGTCGGCATCCGCATCGTGCTGATGCTGTCGCCGCAGCAGCGCAAGCTGCTGGTGATCGGCGGTGGCGTGGCGGCGATCATTCTCGCTGTCGCGAGCGTCTATCTCGGCGTCGTCGATCTGGTCCTCGGCCTGTTCGGCAAGGATTCGACGCTGACGGGGCGCACCTATCTCTGGCAGCAGGGGATCGAGGCCTGGACGCGGCACCCGGCCTTCGGCATCGGCTATCAGGCCTATTGGGTCCAGGGCTTCTCGGAACCGGAACGTCTCTGGGAAGAGTTCTTCATCGGCTCGCGCAGCGGCTTCCATTTCCACAACACCTATATCGAGACGGCCGTCGAACTCGGGCTGACCGGGGTGCTCATCCTGGCGGCGACGATGCTCGCGATGCTCTGGGGGCACCTGCGGCGGCTGATCGAGGACGTGCGCAACGACGAGTCCTATCTGCTGCTCGGGCTTGCGGTGCTGCTGACGGTGCGCTCCTTCGTCGAGATCGATGTGCTCACACCTTATAATGTCGGCACCTTCCTTCTTTATTTCTGTGCCGGAAAACTGGTCGGCGCGCGGCAGCGCTCGGCGATGGCCGAACTGCGGCGCTACGAAACCATGCCTGCCGCCCATTCCTGATCCATTTCATTGCCCGCCGCTTCTCGCGGCATCTTGAGGAAACTGCATGAAGACCCTCTACGGGATCCAGTATTTGCGTGCCTTTGCAGCGCTTGCCGTCGTGGTGTTCCATGCCGCCGAACGGACCGGCGGCCATTTCGCCATCGGTGCGGCTGGGGTTGATGTGTTCTTCGTAATTTCAGGCTTCATCATGTGGGTGATCAGCGACCGGCGGCCGGTTACGCCGCAGCGCTTCCTGCTCGATCGTATCAAGCGCATCGCGCCCTCCTATTGGCTGGTGACCGGGATCATGGTGGCGGGCGCGCTCGCCGGGCTTTTCCCGAACCTGCAGCTCAGCGCCGGACATCTGCTCGGATCGCTTTTCTTCATTCCGGTGCGCTCGCCGAGCAATGGTGAAATCTGGCCGGTGCTGGTGCAGGGCTGGACGCTGAATTTCGAGATGTTCTTCTATGTGCTGTTTGCCGGCGCGCTGTTCCTGCCGCGTCAGTGGCGGCTTGTCTTTCTTGCCGCCGTCTTCGGTCTGTTCTTCGTTGCCGGGCTGCTGACCCATCCGTCCTCGGCAGCACTTGCGACCTATACGCGGCCGATCATCCTCGAATTCCTCGGCGGCGTCTTCATCGCCGAATTGTGGATCCGGCGGAAGGTGGCGGGAACGAGCCTCGGGCTTGCCTGCATCGGCGCAGCACTTTGCGGCTTTGCGGCGATCTATCTGATGGGTGCGGAGTTCGATGAATCCATCTGCGGGCCGCTGGCCATGGCGCTGGTCTTCGGCATGGTGTCGCTGGAAACCGGCGGCAGCATCGGCCGCGTACCTGTCCTGACCTATCTCGGCGATGCGTCCTACTCGATCTATCTGTGGCACACGCTGGCGATTTCGGTCGCCGTCAAGGCGGCTGAGATCCTCGTCATCGGCGGCGGGCTGACGCTGCTCGGCGCCATCGCCGGCGGCACGATCGTCGGTGTCGGAGCTTACGAGCTGGTCGAAAAGCCGCTGCGCAGGCTGTTTTCCGGCGAGGGGCTGAAGCGCCGCGGATTGCAGCGGCGCCCCTCCTGATCCCTTACTGCGCGGCTTCTTCGGCCTGCGCCGGTGGCGGCGCGGTGACTGCCGGCTTGCGCCGGTAGCGGGCGCGCAGCACCACATAGAAGACCGGCGTCAGGAACAGGCCGAAGATTGTCACGCCCAGCATGCCGGAGAACACGGCGGTGCCGAGCGACTGGCGCATTTCTGCGCCGGGGCCGGTCGCGATCATCAGCGGCACGACGCCGAAGATGAAGGCGAAGGCGGTCATCAGGATCGGGCGCAGGCGCAGGTGGCTGGCCTCGATGGCAGCCTCGATCGCCGTCTTTCCTTCTTCTTCCGCCTGTCTCGCGAACTCGACGATCAGGATCGCGTTCTTGGCCGCAAGGCCTATCAGCACAATCAGGCCGATCTGCGTCAGGATATTGTTGTCCATCCCGCGCAGATGCACGCCGATCAGGGCGGCAAGGATCGCCAAGGGCACGATCAGGATGATCGCCAGCGGCAGGACCCAGCTTTCATACTGGGCCGACAGCGCCAGGAAGACGAAGATGACCGAGAGCGCGAAGATATAGATCGCAGTGTTGCCAGTGTTCTTTTCCTGATAGGCGATTTCCGTCCATTCGAAGGTCGTGCCGGCCGGCAGGATGCTTGCGGCAACGCCCTCCATCGTGTTGAGCGCGCTGCCGGTCGAGACGCCGGGTGCGGCGTTGCCCTGCAGGGGAACGGAGACATACATATTATAATGCTGGACGAGCGAGGGACCCGCCGTGTCCTTGATCTCGACCAGCGTGCCCAATGGTACCAGCGCGCCGGTTGCCGAGCGGACCTTGAGCGCCAGGATATCGTCGCGCTCGACGCGGTACTGCTGGTCGGCCTGCGCGCGCACCTGGTAGACGCGGCCGAAGGCGTTGAAGTCGTTGACGTAGGACGTGCCAAGGTTGATCGACAGCGTATCGAAGATATTGGGGATCGGCACGTTMAGCGCACGCGCCTTGTCGCGGTCGATCTCCAGGAAAAACTGCGGGCTGGAAGCCGAGAAGGTTGTGAAGACGCCGGTGAGGCCGGGTGTCTGGTTGGCCTTGCCCATGATCTGATAGGCGGCCCCCAGCACGCGGCGCATGTCAGAGCTCTCGCGGTCCATGACCTGCATCTTGAAGCCGCCGGCATTGCCGATGCCGGAGATCGGCGGCGGCGGGATGGCGATGATGAAGGCTTCCTGGATACTCTGCAGGCTGCCGTAGAGCTGGCCGATGATCTGCCCGGCATTCTGGTGGTGCTCCAGCCGGTTTTCGAACGTATCGAAGGCGGCGAAGACGACGCCGGCATTCGAGGCATTGGTGAAGGTCGCGCCGCTGAAGCCGGAGAAGGCGACGGCATTCTTGACGCCCGGCGTGTTGCGGATGATCTCCGAGGCGCGCTGGACGACGGCATCGGTTCTCGCCAGCGACGCGCCATCCGGCAACTGCACGACGACGATCGCGTAGCCCTGGTCCATCACGGGCACGAAGCCGCGCGGCACGATGCTGGTCATATAATAGGTGAGGCCGAGCAGGCCCACGAAGACCAGCAGTGCGATGCCGAGCGCCGCCCAGGTCTGCACCGCATGGCGCACGATCCAGGAATAGCCCGAACTCAGCCGGTCGAAGCCATTATTGAAGCCGTTGGCCAGCGCATTGCCGAAGCGCGAGACCGGGTTTTTCGGCTTGTGATGCGCATCATGCGGTTTCAGCACGATCGCGGCGAGCGCCGGTGACAGCGTCAACGAATTCAGCGCGGAAATCGCCGTCGCGACCGAGATGGTCACCGCGAATTGCCGGTAGAACTGGCCTGAAATGCCGGGGATGAAGGCCGTCGGCACGAAGACCGCGATGAGCACCAGCGAGATGGCGAGAACGGCGGTGCCGACCTCGTTCATCGTCACATGCGCCGCCTCGCGCGGTGTCATGCCCTTCGCCAGATTTCGCTCGACATTCTCGACGACGACGATGGCGTCGTCGACGACGATGCCGATCGCCAGCACCAGACCGAACAGCGTCAGCATGTTCAGCGAGAAGCCGAAGGCGAGCAGGAAGGCGAAGGTGCCGATCAGCGACACCGGAATGGCAACGATCGGGATGATCGCCGTTCGCCAGGATTGCAGGAAGACCAGAACGACGAGAGCCACGAGGATCGCCGCTTCGGCGATGGTCTTGTAGACCTCGTCAATCGATTCCGAGATGAACTCGGTCGGGTTGTAGACGATGTCGTAAGAGAGGCCGTCGGGGAAATCCTGCTGCGCGGTCTGCATCGCCTGCTTGATCGAGGCGGCGGCTGCCAGCGCGTTGGTGCCCGGGCGCGAGAAGATGCCGAGCGCGACTGCCGGCTTGCCGTTCAGATAGCTGTTGGTGACATAGTCCTTGGCGCCGAGCTCGATGCGGGCGATGTCCTGCAGCTGCACCAGACGGCCGCTGGCCGTCGCCTTGACGATGACATAGCGGAACTGGCGGGCATCCGAGAAGCGGCCTTCCGTCGTCACCGTATATTGGAACGCATTGGTGCCTGATGTGGGCGGACCGCCGATCGAGCCGCCTGAGACCTGAACGTTCTGATCGCGCAGCGATTGCACGACGTCGCTCGATGTCATCCCGTAGGCCGAGAGCTTTTCCGGATCGAGCCAGATGCGCAGCGAATACTCGCGTTCGCCGAAGATGATGACGTCGCCGACGCCATCGAGGCGGACGAGCGTGTCGCGGATGCGGCTGCGCGCATAGTTGGAAACGTAGAGCTGGTCATAGCGCGAGTTCGGCGACAGTAGATGCACGACCATCATCAGGTCGGGAGAACTCTTGGCGGTGGTGATGCCGATGCGGCGGACCTCTTCGGGAAGCCGCGGCTCGGCAATGCCAACGCGGTTCTGGACGAGGACCTGTGCCTTGTCGAGATCGGTGCCGAGCTTGAAAGTGATGGTCAGCGCCATCGAGCCGTCGGCGGTCGAATAGGAGGACATGTAGAGCATGTCTTCGACGCCGTTGATTTCCTGCTCGATCGGCGTTGCCACCGTATTGGCGATGGTTTCGGCGTCGGCGCCCGGATAGGCGGTGCGCACGACGATGGTCGGCGGGGCGATTTCCGGATACTGCGCCACCGGCAGCTGGAAATACGCGAGCCCGCCAACGATGAGCAGGACGATCGAGAGCACCGACGCGAAGATCGGCCGGTCGACGAAGAAATGGGCGAACCTCATTGGGCGAGCTCCATGCCTGCAGCTTCCGGCGGGATGTCATCACGGCTTTGCGGCAGTTCGATCAACTGCGGCGTGATCTTCGAGCCGGGGCGGGCGCGCATCAGGCCGTTGACGACGATGGTTTCGGTGCCGTCCATGCCTTCGCGGATGGCCCTGTAGCCATAGAGCCGCGGTCCCGGCCGGACCGGCTTGGTCGAAACGGTGCCGTCAGCGCCGACGATATAGACGACGCGCTGGTTCTGGTCGGAGCCGACGGCTTCGTCGGGAACCAGGATCGCCTTGTAGGTGTTCGAGGCTTCCACCTGCACACGGCCGAAGAGCCCGGGCTGGAGCACGAGATTGGGATTGTCGAAGCGGGCGCGGATGCGCATCGTGCCGGACTCGTTGTCCACCCGGTTTTCGGCGAAATCCAGCTTGCCGCTGAACGGTTTCTGGGTGGAATCGGAGATCCGCACCTGGACCGGCACGCCACCACCGCCCTGCTGCAGATCGCTGCCGCGGGTGCGGGCGGTATCGGCGAAGTTCAGCAGGCGGCGCTCGTCGACGTCGAAATAGAAGTCGATCGGATCGAGCGAGACGATGGTCGTCAGCACCGACTGGTCGGCTTGCACGAGGTTGCCGGCGGAGATCAGGCGGCGGTCGATGCGGCCGCTGATCGGCGCGGTGATCTTGGTATATTCGAGATCGAGCGCGGCGCGGTCGGCGGTTGCCTGGGCGCCGCGAACATTCGCCTGGGCGGAGACCCAGTCGCGGCGGCGGTCGTCGAGTGTCGAGACCGACTGGCTGCCATTATTGGCGAGCGATTCCGCCCGTTTAAACTGAGTCTCGGCATATTCCTGGGTCGACTTGGCGACTTCCAGCGCGGCGTTCGCCTCGTTGACGGCGGTGATGAAGGGGCGCTGGTCGATGACGAACAGCAGGTCGCCCTTCTTGACGAGCGCGCCGTCAGTGAAATGCACTTCCTGCAGATATCCGCCGACGCGGGCGCGGATCGAAACCTGGTCGACGGCTTCGAAGCGGCCGATGAATTCGTCGTTGTCGACGACCTCGCGGACGACGGGTTTGGCGACGGTGACGGGCGGGGGAGGTGGTGCGGCGGCCTGCTGGGCCTCAGCGGCGAGCGGCAGAAGAGCCGAGACAAAGCCGAATGCAATAGCGGCACGAAGAGAGTAAGGCATAGCGATCCCCCATTCTGGGCGGCCGTTATGCCGCCAATCTCATGCTGAAATGATGCGTATCATATCCACTGCTTCAAACGCGGGCGGCCGCGTCTGCAACTTCCAACTCGAGCACCCGAGGGCGCATTGCCAATCGTCCGGGCTGCGTGGTTTTGCCGCGCTAACCGTATGAAACGGCACTATAAGCGTCACTCCGCAGAAATTGCAAACGACAATAGGTTGCAGTGCTCAGGCAATGCGGTGACTATCCTTCGACGATCTGTTCCTGCCCGGGAGACGATGCCGCAAGCTCGGCCCAGTCGAGCTCCTGCTCGAGAATATGGAAGATGTCGTCGTCGATTTCGTCGGTTTGCCGCATCTCCGCGAGCTTCTGGCGTTTCGCGGAGATGATACTGCGGCGCAGTTCGTCCATTTCGCTGACTTCGCGCGGATGTTCACCCTTGCGGACGATTTCGCGTTCGGAGGTATAGACATGCCGCAGGATCGCTGCCGCCTTGCTTTCCTTGCCCTCGAGTTCCGCGAGAGCGGATTCCAGCAGATCGGCGCGAGCATCCGACAATCCCTTCTCCCAGGAGGTGTCAGGCGCGAAGCGCAGGAAACGGATCAGCGGACCGAGCGTCAATCCCTGGATGATCAGGGTGCCGAGGACGACGCCGAGGGCGCTCAGCAGGATTACGTCGCGCTCTGGAAAGTCGAAGGGCAGGGCAAGTGCTGCGGCGAGCGTAACGAGGCCGCGCATGCCGCACCAGCCGGCAACGATACTCATCGCCAATGTCGGCGGCTCCTGCTTTGTCGTCTGTCTCATCCGCCGCCTGGTCATCACCACATTGTAGCCGAGCACCCAGAGCATGCGGACGCAGACGACGGTGACGAAGACGGCGAGAGCGACCGTCAGGGCGTAGGTGCGCCGGCCCGGCTCCATGTCGAGGAAGATTTGCCGCGCCTGCAGTCCCATCAGCAGGAAGGCGACGACATTGAGCAGGAAGACTGCCGCTTCCCATACGGAATAGGAATGGATGCGATGGCGGGCGCTTTGCCGCTCGGGCATGTAGCGGGCGATCACCATGGCATAGACGACGATCGCCAGGATGGCGGAAAGATGCAGACGCTCGGCAATGATCCAGGTGCCGAAGGTGGCGACGAATTCCAGCAACGTGCCGCCGAGCGTGCCTGCCAGTCTGGTGCCGATGATCATGTAGAGCCGCCCGGCGGCATAGCCGATGATAATGCCACCCGGTATCGCCAGCGCCAGTTCGGGTAGCGTTCTGGCGAAGAAGGCCGGGCTGGTGGCGGCGGCGACCGCGGCGGTGAAAATCAGCAGCGAGACGGCGTCGTTGAGGAGGCTTTCGCCTTTCAGCACCACATAGGTTTGCCGGGGGAGATCGAAGCGGTCGAGCATGGCAGTAGCCGCAACCGCATCGGGCGGCGCGACGATGGCGCCCAGCGCGATCGCCGCCGCGATCGGAAGCCCTGCCATCCAGATGCCGACCGTGGCGACGGCTGCGGTCGTCAGGATGACGGCGATGGCCGCGAGCGAGATCAGCGGCAGCCAGTTCTGGCGCAGTGTCCGCGGCGGCAGGTCGTATGCGGCGTCGAAGAGGGCGGGCGCGATGAACAGTGCCAGCGCCAGCTGCGGATCGATGCCGATCTCCGGTGCCCAGGGGACGGACGCGACGGCGAGACCGGCGATCGCCAGCATCGTCGGGTAGGGGATCAGGAATTTCCTCGACACCTGGAGAAAGACGATGGCAACGAGCAGCAGCGTCAGCATGCTTTCGAAAAATGCCATGGGTCCCCCTATCCGCCTGCAGGGAATGATCTAGCGCGCTGCCGGCGCTTGGCCATGCCTGTGACGGGAGCGCGGGAGAGGCCGCGGCATCAATCTTCGCTTGACGGTGCAGTGCGGCATTTTAGCCGCAGCTGCTGAATCTGAGGTGGCTGATCTTGTGTGTCAGCCATGCTCAATATATCTACCAACATTATAAGCACACTTATTAATAGCTGGCGCAGATTTCATGAACTCCAACCCGACTCTTGGCTTCCTTCTCCACGACGTCGCCCGGCTGCTGCGCAAGCGGTTCGAGCAGCGCGCGAAGTGCCTTGGCCTGACGCGTTCGCAGTGGCAGACGCTTGCCTACCTGTCGAACAACGAAGGCATTCATCAGGGCGGGCTGGCTGAAATTCTTGAAATCGAGCCGATCACGCTGGTGCGCATTCTCGACAAACTCGCCGAACGCGGGCTGATCGAGCGGCGCCAGCACCCGACCGACCGGCGTATCTGGCTTCTCTACATGCGCGAAGCCGCGCATCCGATCCTCGCGGAAATGCGCGAGCTCGGCGATGTGACGCGGGCCGAAGCGCTTGCCGGCGTCACAGCGGAGCAGCGTGAAGCGCTGTTTGCAATCCTATCCGAAATGAAGACGAACCTTGTAGTGGCGTGCCGGACACCGGTCGCTGAAAAAGAGCAGAACCATGGTTAAGAAAATCCCCCTCCGCGTTGTGTCCGATGCCAACGCAAAGACTGCCGAAGAAATCGAAGCTCCCAAGATGCAAGAAACGGTAGCGGAAGCGCCTTCATCCAATTCAGCGCCCGCTACTGCTGTCGCTGCGCCTGGCGGCACCACGGTCCGCCGCCGGCGCAGCCTCACGCGCCCGATCCTGTTTGCATTGCTGCCCCTGGCCCTCATCGTCGGCGGCTATTATTATGTGAACGGCGGCCAGGTGATGTCGACCGACAACGCCTATATCCAGGCCGACATGGTCGGCATTACCACCGACGTCTCTGGCATCGTCGACAAGATCAACGTGCATGAGAACGAAACGGTGAAAGCCGGGCAGGTGCTCTTCAGCCTGCAGTCCGACGCCTTCAAGATCGCGCTCGATGGCGCCAAGGCACAGCTCGGCGTGCAGCGTAACCAGATCGCCAACCTGAAGGCCAGCTACCAGCAGTCGCAGGCCGAGATCACCCAGGCCGAGGCCGATCTGCCCTATTATCAGGATCAGTTCGACCGCCAGCAGAACCTCGTCAACAACGGCAGCGCCACGCAGTCGGCCTATGACGAAGCCAAGCACAATCTCGAGGTCGCCCAGCAGAAGGTCTCGGTCGCCAAGGCGGAAGCCGCGACGACGCTCGCGCAGCTCGGCGGCAATGCCGATCAGCCGGTGGAGCAGAACCCGCTCTTCCTGCAGGCCAAGTCGAATGTTGACAATGCCCAGCGCGAGCTCGACCACAGCATCGTGAAGGCGCCGTTCGATGGTGTCGTCACCAATGTGAACGCGCTGCAGGTCGGCTCCTATCTGCAGGCGTCTGCGCAGGCCTTCTCGCTGGTTTCGACCAACAATCTCTGGATCGCCGCCAGCCCGAAGGAAACCGAGCTCACCTATGTGAAGCCCGGCCAGGAAGCGACCGTCTATGTCGATACCTATCCGGGCGTTTCCTGGAAAGGCAAGGTCGAGAGCATCAGCCCGGCTTCGGGCTCCAGTTTCTCGCTGCTTCCCGCGCAGAACACCACGGGTAACTGGGTGAAGGTCGTGCAGCGTATTCCGATGCGCGTCAGCATCGAGGATGCTGCAGGCAAGCCGCCGCTCCGCGTCGGTATGAGCACGGTCGTCGATGTCGAAACCGGCCATGCCCGCGGGCTGCCTGATTTCGTCAACAAGCTTCTTGGGCGGCCTGTGAGCCACCAGTAAAGAGTTATTGCCATGAGCAACGCTCCCGCATCCCCGGCAACCCCGGTTGTTAATCGCGGCGCGATCACGGCCTGCGTCATCCTGGCCGTCATCATGCAGGCGCTGGATACGACGATCGCCAACGTTGCGCTGCCCTATATCCAGGGCAGCGTCTCGGCCTCCGCCGACCAGATCAACTGGGTTCTGACCTCCTATATCGTCGCCGCCGCGATCATGACGCCGCCCTCAGGTTTTCTTGCCGCCAAGTTTGGCCGCAAGAACGTGCTTTTGACCGCGATCGTCGGCTTCGTCGTCGCTTCGGTCCTCTGCGGTCTGGCGCAGTCGCTGAACCAGATCGTCGCCTTCCGCCTGCTGCAGGGCCTGTTCGGCGCTTCGCTGGTGCCGCTCTCGCAGGGCATCCTGCTCGATATCTACACGGCTGAGGAGCGCGGTTCGGCCATGGCACTGTTCGGCGTATCGGTCATGGTCGGTCCGGTTCTCGGGCCCGTCATCGGCGGCTGGCTGACCGACAATATCAGCTGGCGCTGGGTGTTCTATATCAACGTGCCGATCGGCGCGCTGGCCTTTGCCGGGATCGTCATCTTCGTGACGGAAACCAAGAGGGATGCGCTGGCGAAGCTCGACTGGTTCGGCTTCGGGATGATGAGCCTGTTCATCGCCGCGTTGCAGCTCTTCCTCGACCGCGGCGAGCAGCTCGACTGGTTCTCGTCGGGCGAGATCATGATCGAGGCGATCGTCTGTGCCGCAGCCTTCTATCTGCTCGTCGTGCATACGCTGACGGCGGAGAAATCCTTCGTCAATCCGCGGCTGTTCCTCGATCAGAACTTCTCCGTCAGCATGATCTTCATCTTCGTGGTCGGTATCACCTATCTGGCCTCGCTGGCGCTGATGACGCCCTATCTGCAGACGCTGATGGGGTACCCTGTTATCACCGCCGGTATCGTCATGGGGCCGCGCGGTCTTGGGACGATGCTCTGCATGTTCATCGTCGGGCGGCTGATCGGCAAGGTGGATTCCCGCTGGCTGCTGGCGCTCGGTCTGGCGCTGACCGCCTGGGCTATGTACGACATGACCGGCTGGACGCCTGATGTCTCGCAATGGACGATCGTTTCCACCGGCTTCATCCAGGGTGCCGGCCTCGGCTTCCTGTTCGTGCCGCTGACGACGATGGCGTTTTCGACCTTGCCGGCGCAGATGCGCGGCGATGGTACGGGCCTCTACAATCTCTCGCGCAATATCGGATCGTCGGTCGGTATCTCGATCGTGTCGGCGCTGATCGTCGAGAATACGCAGAGCAACCATGAATCGATCGCCGCCTATGTGACGCCGTTCAACCATGCCTTCAACGCGGCGGCGGCTCAGGGCCTGAGCCCGCTGACGGCCGCCGGACGGGCGTCGCTGAACGAGGTCATCACGCTGCAATCGACGATCATCGCCTATATGGACGATTTCAAGCTGCTGATGCTGATGTCGCTCGCCGTCATGCCGCTGGTCTTCCTGCTGCGCAAGCCGAAGGCGGCCGCGCCGCCGATGGATCATGCAGCCGTGATGGAATAGGTCCTGCGCGCCGCAATTACCGGAACGGCTTGCTGAGATAACGCGATCCCTGAATGCCGAAGCGCCATGGTGCTTCGGCATTTTTCGTGATGCCGATCCGCTTGCCCGAAACGATCGTAACCGGGGAGGAAGGGAAGAGCGCATAGGGCTCCCGGTCGAGCAGCCGGTCGTTGATGGCGATGCCGATGTCCATGGCCTGACAGAGCTTGCCCGGGCCGCTGCACAGGCTTGTCAGCTGATCCGTGCCGCGGCGCTCGGCCATCTCGGCGATGCCGCTTTCCGGCTCGATGGCACGGATGAGAACGGCCGAGCCCGGGGTGCAGACGAAGTTCAGGCACCAGTACATGCCGTAGATGCGGTAGATATAGACATTGCCCGGCGGGCCATACATCGCGCCGTTCCGCTTGGTCGGGCCGCGAAAACTGTGTGAGGCCTCGTCATCGGGGAAATAGGCTTCGGTCTCGGTGATCCGCCCGCCCATGCCGTTGACCAGAAGGTGACAGCCGAGAAGATCCCGGGCCACGGCGATCGCATCGCGCTCGAAGAAATCGCGAAGCGCTCCGCCTTCCAGAGGCGCTGCGCCGATCGGTCCCTGCATATTCAATTGATGCCCTCGCTATCGGCCGTCCGCCGGTGCTCTGCAAAGATCTTCACCAGCCAGTCGATGAAGACGCGCACGCGCGGCGAAAGCTGGCGGTTGCGCGGATAAAGAAGCGAGACCGGCGTCTCCGTCAAGGGATAGTCTTTCAGGATCTGCACCAGTTCACCCGAGGCAAGGTAGCGCTCTGCGTGATAGCGCGGCACCTGGATGATGCCGAGGCCGCAACGGGCGGCGGCATGCAGGCTCTCGGCGGCATTCACCGAGATCGTCGCGGGTATGGTGATCTCGCGGACCTTGCCGTCGACGATGAATTCCAGCGGCATCAGCGTGCCTGTCGTCGAAGAGCGGAAACCGACCATGCGGTGGCCGTCCAGTCGGTCGGGATGTTCGGGCATGCCGTGGCGGGCGAGATATTCGGGCGAGGCGAGCGTCATCTCCTCCAGCATGGCGACGCGGCGGGCGATCATGTCGCTGTCCTGCGGGATGCCGACGCGCAGCACGCAATCGATGCCCTCACGCACCAGATCGACCAGCCGGTCGCCCTCGCTCATGTAGAACTCGATATCGGGATAGGTATCGAGAAATGAAGGCAGGCTGGGCAGCACGAAATGCCGGGCAAGCGTGCCGTGCACATCGACTCGCAGCATGCCCTTCGGTTTGGCACCGGCAAAGGCGCCTTCGGCATCCTCGATATCGGCGAGGATCGACAGGCAGCGCTGGTAATAGGCCTCGCCATCGAGCGTCGGGCTGACGTGCCGGGTGGTGCGCTGCAGGAGCTGGACGCCGAGCCGGGCTTCCAGCTGCTTGACCGCATCCGTCACCGTCGAGCGCGGCAGGCCGGTATCCTCGGCGGCAGCGGTGAAGCTGCGGCGTTCCACGACGCGGGAATAGACCCGCATGGCATCGAATCTGTCCATTTTGTTCGAATTATCCGGATAGTGATGCCGAAGAATGCCTGATTATCCGAAAGAGGGAAAGGGCCATCTTCTTCTCATCGAAACGCGCTGAAGCGCAGACCACTGAAGGAGAAAGAAGATGGCTAGTCAGGACAACAAGGTCGCTCTGGTTACCGGCGCCTCGCGCGGCATAGGCGCGGCAATCGCCGAACGCCTCGCAAAAGACGGCTTCACCGTCGTCATCAATTATTCTGGCAATGCGGCGCTCGCCGAAGAGCTTTCTGCCAAGATCGAGAAGGCTGGCGGCAAGGCGCTGACGGCGAAGGCCGATGTCAGCGATGCCGGGGCGGTGCGCCGGATGTTCGATGCAGCGGAAGCTGCCTTCGGCGGCGTCGATGTGCTCGTCAACAATGCCGGCATCATGATGCTCTCGACGCTCGCCGAAGCCGATGACGAGAACTTCGACAGGCAGATCGCCGTCAATCTGAAGGGCACGTTCAACACGCTGCGCGAAGCCGCGAAGCGCCTGCGCAACGGCGGCCGGATCGTCAACTTCTCGACCAGCGTCGTCGGCCTGAAGCTCGAGAGCTACGCCGTCTATGCCGGCACCAAGGCTGCCGTCGAAACGATGACCGGCATCATGGCCAAGGAAATGCGCGGCCGCGGCATCACCGTCAACGCCGTTGCACCGGGACCGACCGCCACCGATCTTTTCCTCAACGGCAAGTCGGACGAGCTCGTCGCCCGCATGGCGAAGATGAACCCGCTGGAACGCCTGGGCACGCCCGAGGATATCGCCGCCGCCGTGTCGTTCCTCGCCGGTCCCGATGGCGTCTGGATCAATGGCCAGGTGCTGCGTGCCAATGGCGGCCTGATCTGATCGATCCCGGGGGCGGCATCGCCGCCTCCCTTCACCCAAGAGCACAAGGAGCAGGACAATGAGCAAGCAAGTTATCGTCGTCACCGGTGCATCGAGCGGCTTCGGCGCCATGAGCGCCAGGGCGCTCGCCAAAGCCGGACACACCGTCTATGCGGGCATCCGCGCCACCACCACCCGCAACGCTAAGGCCGTTGCTGATGCGGCGGCTTTCGCCAGGGACAACGGTGCGGACCTGCGTAGCATCGAACTCGATGTCACCGACGATGCATCGATCGAGCAGGCGGTCGCAAAGATCGTTGCCGAAAACGGTCAGCTCGATGTGATCGTCCACAATGCCGGACACATGTCCTTCGGTCCGGCCGAAGCCTTCACGCCGGAGCAATATGCCGAGCTGTTCGACATCAATGTTCTCTCGACGCAGCGGCTGAATCGTGCGGCGCTGCCGCAGCTTCGCAAGCAGGGCAGGGGTCTGATCGTTTGGGTTTCCTCGTCGAGCACCCGCGGTGGCACGCCGCCGTTCCTGGCGCCCTATTTCGCCGCCAAGGCCGCGATGGACTCACTGGCGGTTTCCTATGCCAGCGAGCTCACCCGCTGGGGCATCGAGACTTCGATCATCGTTCCCGGCGCCTTTACAAAGGGCACCAACCACTTCGCCCATTCCGGCTCACCGGCGGATACGGCGCGGACTGCCGAATATCTTGACGGTCCCTACAAGGGCGTTTCGGACAAGGCGCTGCAGGGGCTGGCATCGCTGGAGCCTGAAGATGCCGATCCGGAAGAGGTTGCCCGTGCGATCGTGGATGTCGTCGGCAAGCGCCCGTTCCGCGTCCATATCGATCCGTCTGAGGATGGGGCCGAGATCGTCAACGGTGTTGCCGATCGGCTCAGGGCGGAACTCTTCTATCGCGTCGGTCTCGAAGACCTGCTGAAGCCTTCCGTGATCGGCTGATCGGCGCTTGATTGTTGCAATTTTGCGAACACTGCTATGCGAATCAAACGCCTTACAAACTCCGCAATAGGGCATATATCTATTGGGTAAGGGGCGACGGAAAGTCTCCGTTCCGAAGCCCGCCTCCCGGGTCCGCCGAGCCATTTCCCCTGGTGACGCGGTGGACCACCAAATTCAAAGTCGATGATTGACGGCCCGTTGAAGGTATCCCTCCCTTCCGGGCCGTTTTCATTTTCAGGGGTCGTTCAGCTTGGCATCGGCCAGCAGTTTGACCATCCAGTCGACGAAGACGCGGACCTTGTTGCTGAGGTGACGGTTCGGCGGATAGACGATGTAAAGCGGGATCGGCTCGCGCGACCATTGCGGCAAAACCTCAATCAGCTCGCCTTTCTTGATCGCGTCGCGGGCCATGAAACGTAGCGTCTGCCCGATTCCCAATCCCGTCGTCAGCGCGCTTATGAAGGTTCTGCCGTCGTTGACGGCCAGCATATAGCGTGGCGTGATCTCTAGATGTTCGTCGTCGCGGTCAAATTCGAAGGGCAGGGCGCGGCCCGTCTGGGCGCGAAAATAGTTGATCGTATAGTGGTCGTTTTCGAGGTCCTGCGGCCGTTCCGGCTCGCCGAATTTCTGGATATAGAGCGGGGCGGCGCAGGTGACGATTTCGAGTTCGGATACACGCCTGGCGATCAACGACTGATCAGCAGGCGTGCCGGCGCGCAGCGCGCAATCGACATTCTCTGCAAGGTAATCGACGGTGCGGTCGCCGACACCCAGATCGATGCGGATATCGGGGTATTTCTGATAGAAATCGCAGAGTGCCGGGACCACGATGGAATCGGCGAAAGCGCCTGCCATTTCAACGCGCAAGCGGCCGGTCGGCAAGCTTTGCGAATTGGAAAGGCTGCCGTCCAGTTCTTCCAGTTCCGAGACGATCTGCGAGGCGCGTTCGTAGTAGAGCGCGCCATCGGTCGTGACCATGACGCGTCTCGTCGTGCGGTTGAGAAGCTTGGTGCGCAGATGGGCCTCGAGGCCCTGGATCAAATTGGTCACGGTGGCCTTTGGCATCGACAGAGTGTCGGCGGCCCGTGTAAAGTTACCCGTCTCCACTACGCGGATGAAGGCGCGCATTGCCGAGAGCTGGTCCATGATGGGATCTCCACAGTTTGCACTGCGATATTATTCGAAATACGGAACAGTGTAATCAGAATGGCGGTTCTTATTCCGTGGCCTGAATAACAATATGTTTTTTACAAGTTTGGCAAGCCGTGGCGTTTCGTCATGTGTTATGCGGCTAACAGGATTACAAGGCCGATGACGGTGCAGGTGAAAGACATGGTGTTCGAGAAGGTGGCCATCGGCCCCGTCTCTACGCGCGTCTATCAGGGCGCCGAATACGGCAAGGGTTCGCCGATCGTCTTGTTCTTTCACGGCGGCGCTTTTCAGGGCTCCGGTCTTCAGGACAGTGCCGTAGCCGAAAGCATTGCCAGCGCCGGTGCCATCGTCGTCGTCGCCGATTACAATGCGCCGCTCGGCGGTGTCTTTCCGAAGCCGCTCGAAGTTGGCTATTCGCTCTTCTCCTACATGGCCAACAAGCGGGCGTCCGGTCTTGGCGACCGCAACTCGCTGCTGCTGGTGGCCGGTGAGGAAGCGGGCGGCAATATCGCTGCCGGTGTGGCGTTGAAGGCGCGCGACCATTACGCCAATGCGCTGAATGGCCAGATCCTGATTTCGCCGCTGCTCGATCCTTTCATGGGAACGTCGTCGATCCGAAAGGCCGATGTCGCAGGCATGCGGCAGCGCTGGACGGAAGGCTGGAGCCATTATCTCAGCGGCGGCGGCTGCCACCCTTATGCGGCACCAAGCCTCTGCTCGCGAATTTCGGGTGTCGCGCCGGCACTGGTCATGACAGCAGAAGACGATCCCCTTCGCGACGAGACGCTTGGCTATGCCGCGCGTCTCAAGAAGGCGGAAGTTTCGGTTCGCCAGCACGTTCTCCCCGCCGGGAAGGGCTGGCCGTCAATCTACGGTGGGAAAACGGAAGGAGTGTCCGACTGGCAGGCGACTATCAGCCGTGAGTTCGGAAGTTTCATCCGCGAGTTAAGCGTCCAACCCCAATTGCATTGAAGTCTTGTTGTGAATGAGCGGCCGTTGAGGCCGCAAGGAGAGATACCGATGACGTCCAGAAAGAAGCGCTGGGCCCTCGTGGGCGCCGGCTTGGGCCTTGCTGCGTCTGTTTCAGCCGCTGCCATCTTTTTCGAACTGCCGATGAGCACGGTCGCGACCGCCGCTTCGGAACCCGCACAGGCTCCCGCTGTGCCGGTTACCGTCGCCCTGGTCCAGAACCGTGACGTCACTGCCTGGGAGAATTTCTCGGGCCGTCTCGAAGCGGTCGATCGCGTTCAGGTCCGTCCCCGCGTTGCGGGTGCTATCCAGTCCGTGCATTTCCGTGAAGGCGCGCTGGTGAAGACCGGCGATCTGCTCTTCACCATCGATCCGGCACCTTACCAGGCAGCCGTGGCGCAGGCGCAGGGCCAGGTGGCGTCGGCCGATGCCAAGGTCAGCCTGGCGCAGACCGAGCTCGATCGCGGCCATCGGCTTTCCGACAACCGGACGATCTCGCAGAGCGATCTCGATCAGCGTCAAAGCACGCTGGCCGAAGCACAGGCGGGTCTCCGTTCGGCCCAGGCAGCCCTGCAGTCGGCCCAGCTCGACCTCGACTATACGCAGGTGCGGGCTCCGGTTTCCGGCCGTATCGGCAAGTTTGAAGTCACCGTCGGCAACCTCGTCGCCGCCGGTTCGGCATCGCCCGAGCTGACGACGCTGGTTTCCGTCGATCCGATCTATGCAAGCTTCAATGCCAGCGAAGAGATGGTCACCAAGGCCCTCTCCGAGCTTCCGGCAACGGATGGCGCCTTGCCTGCCGTCGAGCAGATTCCGGTCGAAGTCGGCACGCTTGCCGATGACGGCACGCCGATCAAGGGCAAGCTGCAGCTCGTCGACAACGTCGTCGATGCCGCAAGCGGCACGATCGCTGTTCGCGCCGTCTTCGACAATCCGGGCGGCAAGCTGATCCCCGGCCAGTTCGTGCGGGTCCGCATGGGCCAGCCGAAGGCCGAGAACAAGATCGTCATCAGTGACCGCGCCGTCGGCACCGACCAGGACAAGAAGTTCGTCTTCGTGGTCGATGGCGATAACAAGGTCGGCTACCGCCAGGTCAAGCTCGGCGCCATCTATGACGGCCAGCGCGTCGTCGAAGACGGCCTGAAGGCCGGCGAGAAGATCGTCGTCAACGGCCTGCAGCGCATCCGTCCGGGCGCCGTCGTCGCGCCGCAGATGGAAGAGAAGGTCGCGACCAACTGAGACCTGGCTTCTCCCCGCGGGGAGAAGCGGAATCCCTCATTATTCCTACCCCGCCGGCGGCCTCCCAAGCCGCCGGAATGGGACGTTGCATTCCACGTTCATCCCGGAGAGGGCTTTGATATGAACATCTCCAGATTCTTTATCGACCGGCCGGTCTTTGCCGGCGTGCTGTCGGTCCTGATCGTCGTCGCAGGTTTGATCGGCCTGCGCTCGCTGCCGATCTCGGAATATCCCGAGGTAGTGCCGCCGTCGATCGTCGTGCGCGCCACCTATCCTGGCGCCAACCCCTCGGTCATCGCCGAGACGGTGGCAACACCGCTCGAAGAGCAGATCAACGGCGTCGAAGGCATGCTTTACATGGCAAGCCAGGCGACGTCGGACGGCGTTCTCAACGTTACCGTCACCTTCAAGCTCGGCACCGATCCCGACAAGGCGCAGCAGCTGGTTCAGAACCGCGTGTCGCAGGCCGAGCCGCGTCTGCCGGCCGAAGTTCGCGCGCTCGGTCTGACGACCGTCAAGAGCTCGCCGAACTTCATCATGGTCGTCAACATCGTCTCGACCGGCGGTGATCACGACATCACCTATCTGCGCAACTACGCAACCCTGAACATCAAGGACCGCCTTGCCCGTATCGAGGGCGTCGGCCAGGTGCAGGTGTTCGGCGCCGGTGACTATTCGATGCGCGTCTGGATCGATCCGCAGAAAGCCGCCGAGCACAATCTCGCCGCCAGCGACATCAGCAACGCGATCAGCTCCCAGAACGTTCAGGCCGCTGCCGGTATCATCGGTGCGTCGCCGAGCCCGCAGGGTGTCGATCTTCAGCTGAACGTCAATGCCCAGGGCCGTCTGCGCACGCCGGAGGAATTCGGCAACATCATCGTCAAGACGGGGGCCAACGGCCAGATCACCCGCCTTCGCGACGTCGCCCGCATCGAGCTCGGAGCGGCCGACTATACGCTGCGCTCGCTGCTCGACGGCGAGCCCGCCGTTGCCGTCGCGGTTCTCCAGGCCCCCGGCTCGAACGCCATCCAGATCGCCGACAACGTCAATGCGACGATGCAGGAACTGCAGAAGGCGATGCCGACAGGCGTCAAATACGAGATCGTCTATGACACGACGAAGTTCGTTCGCGCCTCGATCGAGAAGGTCATCGACACGTTGCTCGAAGCCATCGCGCTCGTCGTGCTCGTCGTCATTATCTTCCTGCAGACGTGGCGTGCCTCGATCATTCCGCTGATCGCCGTCCCCGTGTCGATCATCGGTACCTTCGCGGTCATGTACGCCTTCGGCTTCTCGATCAACGCGCTCAGCCTGTTCGGGCTGGTGCTGGCGATCGGTATCGTCGTCGACGACGCGATCGTCGTCGTCGAAAACGTCGAGCGAAACATCGAGGCGGGTCTCAGCCCGCGTGCCGCTACCTACAAGGCGATGAAGGAAGTGTCCGGTCCGATCATTGCGATCGCCCTGGTGCTCGTCGCGGTGTTCGTGCCGCTCGCCTTCATCTCCGGTCTGTCGGGTCAGTTCTACCGCCAGTTCGCGCTGACGATCGCCATTTCGACCGTCATCTCCGCCTTCAACTCGCTGACGCTGTCTCCGGCACTCGCAGCTCTGCTCCTCAAGGGGCATGGTGCGAAGAAGGACTGGCTGACTCGGTTCATGGATGCGATCTTCGGCTGGTTCTTCCGCGGCTTCAACCGTGCCTTCGGCTCGGGTTCGAATGCCTATGGCAAGGGCGTCGGCGGTCTTCTGTCGCGCAAGAGCATCGTCATGGTCATCTACCTGGCACTGGTGGGGGCAACCTATAGCCTGTTCACCGCGGTGCCCGGCGGCTTCGTGCCGTCGCAGGACAAGCAGTATCTGATCGGCTTTGCCCAGCTGCCGGATGCCGCCAGCCTCGACCGCACCGAAGACGTCATCAAGCGGATGACCGATATCGCGCTGAAGCAGCCGGGTGTCGCCAATGCGATCGCCTTCCCGGGCCTGTCGATCAACGGCTTCACCAACTCGTCCAACGCCGGCATCGTCTTCGTGACGCTGAAGGATTTCGACGAGCGTAAGACGCCTGATCTTTCGGGCGGGGCAATCGCCATGGCGCTGAACCAGAAGTTCGGTGTCATCCAGGACGCCTTCATAGCCATGTTCCCGCCGCCGCCGGTCAACGGTCTCGGCACCACGGGTGGCTTCAAGCTGCAGATCGAGGACCGTGCCGGTCTCGGCAACCAGGCTCTCGACGAAGCGACCAAAGCCGTGCTCGCCAAGGCCTACCAGACGCCGGAACTCGCAGGCATCTTCTCGAGCTTCCAGATCAACGTGCCGCAGCTCTATGCCGATCTCGACCGCGCCAAGGCCGAGCAGCTCGGGGTTTCCGTCACCGACGTCTTCCAGACGCTGCAGATCTATCTCGGCTCGCTCTACGTCAACGACTTCAACGCCTTCGGCCGCACCTACAGCGTCCGCGTGCAAGCCGATGCCAAGTTCCGTGCACAGCCGGAAGATATCGGTCAGTTGAAGGTTCGGTCGGCATCCGGCCAGATGATCCCGCTTTCGGCCCTGCTGAAAGTCGATGCCACGACCGGTCCGGAGCGCACGAACCGCTATAACGGCTTCCTCGCTGCCGATATCAATGGCGGTCCGGCACCGGGCTTCTCGTCCGGACAGGCGCAGGCTGCGATCGAGAAGATCCTCAAGGAGACGCTGCCATCCGGCATCGACTTCGAATGGACGGATCTGACCTATCAGCAGATCCTTGCCGGCAACTCGAGCGTCGTCGTGTTCCCGCTGGCCCTGCTGCTCGTCTTCCTGGTGCTGGCTGCCCAGTATGAGAGCCTGACGCTGCCGCTGGCGATCATCATGATCGTGCCGATGGGTGTGCTTGCCGCCTTGACGGGTGTCTGGCTCACCGGTGGAGACAACAACATCTTCACGCAGATCGGCCTCGTGGTCCTTGTGGGTCTTTCGGCGAAGAACGCGATCCTGATCGTGGAATTCGCCCGAGAACTGGAGTTCGAAGGACGCACGCCGGTGCAGGCGGCGGTCGAAGCGAGCCGCATGCGTCTTCGCCCGATCCTGATGACCTCCATGGCCTTCATCATGGGCGTCGTGCCGCTCGTCACCTCGACGGGTGCGGGTGCCGAAATGCGCGCCGCCATGGGTATCGCGGTGTTCTCCGGCATGATCGGTGTGACCTTCTTCGGCATCTTCATGACGCCGGTGTTCTACGTGCTGCTGCGCAAGCTGGCTGGCAATCGCCCGCTGATCCAGCACAACGACAACCATCCGGTGGATGAAGAAGACCATATGAAGGTCGCAGCCGAGTAAGCGGCAACCCCAGAGTGAAACAGGAAGGCGGGACATTTGGTCCCGCCTTTTTCATTTGCATCGCCCGGTCAGCCGGTTAGTCTTTGATGAACGTACATCGGCCGGGTGGAGTTAGGCCGATGAAGCGCATAGCGGAGGAATGCATGCATATCGCGATTATCGGTGCGGCCGGCATGGTCGGCCGGAAGCTGACGGCGCGTCTCGTCGAGGACAAAGTTCTCGGCAGCGCGGAAATCTCGGCCCTTTCGTTGATCGACGTCATCGAACCGGAAAAGCCGGCGGGGTTTGCCGGCACGGTGAATGCATGGGCATCCGACATTTCGGCGCACGGTGAAGCAGCGAAGATCGTTGCCGGCCGGCCCGACCTGATCTTCCATCTGGCAGCGATCGTTTCGGGGGAGGCGGAGCTCGATTTCGAGAAGGGCTACCGGATCAATCTCGACGGCACGCGCGATCTCCTCGAAGCGATCCGGCTCGCGCATATCGAGGCTGGCTACAAGCCGCGTGTGGTCTTCACCTCGTCGCTGGCCGTCTTCGGTTCACCCTTCCCGAAGGTCATTCCCGATGATTTCCACCAGACGCCGCTGACGAGCTACGGCGCGCAGAAGGCGATGAGCGAGCTGCTGCTGTCCGATTACAGCCGCCGCGGTTTCCTCGACGGTATCGGTATCCGGCTGCCGACCATCTGCATCCGCCCGGGCAAGCCCAACAAGGCAGCCTCGGGCTTCTTCTCCGGTATCCTGCGCGAACCGCTCGCCGGACAGGAAGCCATCTTGCCGGTGCCGGATACCGTGCGTCACTGGCATGCATCGCCACGCTCGGCCGTCGGCTTTCTGCTGCAGGCGTCGCGGATCGATCTCGCGCCGCTTGGCCCACAGCGCAGCCTCACGATGCCCGGCGTCAGCGCCACGGTCGGCGAACAGATCGAGGCTCTCAGGCGTGTTGCCGGGGAGGGCGCCGCGAAGCTCATCCGCCGCCAGCCCGACGAACTGATCATGCGCATCGTTTCCGGCTGGCCGGAGGCTTTCGAGGCGAAGCGCGCGGGCGCCCTCGGCTTCGTTGCCGACTCGTCCTTCGACGAGATCATCCGCATTCACATAGACGACGAGCTTGGAGGCAAGATCGGATGAGCAGCACACGGAACATCGCCTTCCTCGGCACCGGCCTGATGGGCGGGCCGATGGCGCGCCGGTTGCTGGGCGCGGGCTTTGCGCTCACGGTTTGGAACCGGGATGCCAGCAAGGCTGCGCCACTTTCGGCTGACGGCGCGCGGATTGCAGGTAATGCAAGTGAAGCGGCAAAGGGCGCGAATATCGTCTTCACCATGCTGTCGGATGGCAATGCCGTTGAGGACGTCCTCTTCAACCAGGGTGTTGCAGCAGCGCTTGCCGCAGGTGCGGTTGTTATCGACTGCAGCTCGATCGCGCCCAAGGCGGCGCGGGATCATGCGCAGCGCCTTGCCGAACGCGGCATCCGGCATATCGACGCGCCGGTTTCCGGCGGTGTCGTCGGTGCAGCAGCCGGGACGCTGGCGATCATGGCGGGCGGGGAGGGGGCTGTTATCGCCGAACTGGCGGAGGTCTTTGCGCCGCTCGGCCGCGTCACCCATGTTGGGCCCACCGGAACCGGACAGCTTGCCAAGCTCGGCAACCAGCAGATCGTTGCGGTGACCATCGGTGCCGTTGCCGAAGCGATGATGCTGGTGGAAGCCGGTGGCGGTTCACGCGAGGCGTTTCGCAATGCGATCCGCGGCGGTTTCGCCGAGAGCCGTATCCTCGATCTGCATGGCCAGCGCATGGTCGATCATAATTTCGGCACCGGCGGCCCTTCGAAGCTGCAGCTCAAGGATCTGAATAATATCCTGGCTGTGGCAGAGAGCCTGTCGCTGGCATTGCCGCTAACAGAAACCGTGCGCGCCGAGTTCGCCGAATTCGTCGCGGGCGGCGGAGGCGACGTCGACCACAGTGGCATTCTCCAGCATTTCGAGGACAAGCATTCGCGCGCCAAGCGGTGATGCCGGGTGCTTGATTCTCAAGTGAAAATACGATCCCGGCACAACCCATGAGCGTTTTTGTGACTGTTGTAAGGAACAGTTCACCTAGTAACTAGTTCGATAATACGGAGAAGCCTTCGTTAATCCGGCTTTGAGAAGGTGGTAATATCGGCAAAGGCCGCTGCTAGGTTGAGACTGCATTGCCCCATAACAAACCGACCCGGTCAGAACGTGAATTCCAGGATTTGCTGAGACGCCTCGAGCTTGCCCTTGATGCGTCGCAGATCGGTGTGTGGGAACATGATGTCCGCAAGAGCGGGATCGTCTGGGATGCGCAGATGCACCGTCTATACCAGACCGGCGAGACCAGCCGGCTGGTGCCGACAGCGATCTGGGAAAACGCCATCCACCCTGATGACCGGGACCGTGCCTTCGCAGAGTTCGACGATGCGATCGCGCGGCGCGGCGCCTACAATTCCGAATTTCGCATCATCTGGCCGAACGGCGAGATTCGTCACATGCGTTCGCGAGCGCATTTCTTCGTCAGCGAGGATGGCGCACCGTCGTTCATCGGCGCCGAATGGGATGTGACCGCTGATGTCGAGCTTGCCGCCGAACTGCAGCGCCAGCGCCTCGTTGCCGAAGCGCGGGCTAAAGCGCTGGAGGAAAGCAATGCGCGGATCGAGCATGCCGCCGAGCACGATTATCTGACGGGTCTGCCGAACCGCAGGCTTCTCGACAAGCGGCTTGCCGAGCTGCATGGCAACAAGTCGGTATCGTCGCTCGCGGTTCTGCATCTCGATCTCGACCAGTTCAAGCAGATCAACGACAGCCATGGCCATTCGGCCGGCGATACCGTTCTGCGTGCTGCTGCGCTGCGGATCAACGCAGGCATTCCCGCTGACGGCATGGTGGCCCGTGTCGGCGGCGATGAGTTCGTCATCATTCTATGGAATTTCGCAGGCCGCGAGGAACTGGATCGCATTGCCAGCGACCTGCAGCGCCGGCTCGGCAAGAAGATCCGGTTCGGACAGGAGCTCCTGCAATCCGGAACGTCGATTGGCGTTGCGTGGAACAACGGGCGCAACGCGCGCAATCTCCTGACCGAGTCCGATCTGGCGCTGTTCCAGGCCAAGAAGCTCGGCCGCAACCGCATTGAATTCTTCACCCGGCAGCTGCAGGACGACATTCAGAGCAAACGGCGGCTGGCCGAGGAGCTGAGGCTCGGGCTGGAGCGCCGCGAGATCGTTCCCTATTACCAGATCCAGCTCGACGCCAAGACCCGGGAGATTGCCGGCCTGGAGGCGCTGGCCCGCTGGATCCATCCTGAAAAGGGCGTGCTGTCTCCTGCTGTTTTCCTCAAGGTGGCTGACGAAAACGGTCTTGCCGCAGAGATCGACGCGGCCATTCTCAGCAGGGTTCTGGAAGACCGGCTCGACTGGCAGGCGCAGGGTGCTGTGGTCCCCCGTGTCGCCGTCAATATATCCGGCCCGCGGCTCTTCGATCCCGGGCTGCTTGCAAATCTGGGAGCCCTGAAGATCCCGCCGGGCGCCTTGTCCTTCGAACTGGTCGAAACCATCTTCCTCGACGATTCCGACGACCGTCTGGTCGCCAGCATCGAGCGCATCAAGCAGATGGGCATCGATATCGAGATCGACGATTTCGGCTCCGGCCATGCCTCGCTGATCGGGCTCGCCCGCCTGCGACCGAAGCGGCTGAAGATCGACCGGCAGCTGGTGACCGATATCGTCGGCTCGAAAGAACAACACCGCGTCGTCGGCTCGATCGTCGAGATCGCCAAGGCATTGAATGTCGAAGTGATTGCCGAGGGCGTCGAGACCGAGGGCCATGCCGAAGTGCTGACGGCGATCGGCTGCGATACGCTGCAGGGCTATGCGCTCGGCTACCCGGCGCCCGCGGCCGATATCGCCAGACTGATCGCGCCGCGTGCCCTGAACCACGCGACGCCAGGCGTCGGCGGACGATAGCTAGGCAGGGATTTCCATGTCGGCGCGGGCTTCCAGATACCACTCGATGAATGCCTTCACGCCCTGATCCAGCGTCGTTTCCGGCTTGTAGCCGGTCAGCGCCAGAAGCAGGTCGGGGCTGGCGAAGGTGCGGGGCACATCACCCTTCTGCATCGGCAGCATCGTGCGCTTTGCGGACTGGCCGAGTGCATGTTCGACGGTCTCGACGAAATCCATCAGGCTGACGGGCTGGCCGCCGCCGATATTGACGACGCGGAACGGCGCCTGGTGCGAGAGCGTCTCGACCTTGTCACCGGCGACACGATTTTCCTCGGAGGGAATGACAGCGGAGAGGCGGACGATCGATTCCACCAGATCGTCGATATAGGTGAAATCGCGGCTCATCTTGCCTTCGCCATAAATCTCGATCGGCTGGTCTTCGAGCATGTTCTTGACGAACTTGAAGAGCGCCATATCCGGTCGGCCCCAAGGACCGTAGACGGTAAAGAAGCGGAAGGCGGTGATGGGCAGCTTGTAGAGATGCGAATAGCTGTGCGCCATCAGCTCCATCGACTTCTTGGTCGCGGCATAGATGGTCAGTGGCTCGTCGGCGCGATCGGTCTCGCGGAAGGGGACGTCCGGGTTGGAGCCGTAGATCGACGAGGTCGAGGCGAGCATCAGGTGCTTCACCTTATACCGTTCGGCAAATTCCAGAATGTTCCAGGAGCCGTCGACGTTCGAACTGATGTAGGAACGCGGGTTCTCGATGCTGTATCGAACGCCCGCCTGCGCGGCGAGATGGATCAGCACGTCAGGCTGTGCCTTAGCGATGGCCGCCTCCAGCTTTTCGCGGTCTTCGAGCATGGCGATAGCAGGCGTGAAGGACGGAAACTGGCCCAGCGCCGCGTGGCGCATATGCTTGAGCTTGACGTTGTAATAGGGCGTCAGGCCGTCAAAGCCGGTCACCCGGTGACCATCCTGCAACAGGCGCCGCGCCAGGTGGAATCCGATGAAACCGGCCGTGCCTGTTATGAAATAGTGCATCCTCTTACTGCTTCTCGCTTTTCTTGCCGACGGCGAAGTAGCTGAAACCATGTCTACTGACTTCGGCGGCGGGATAGATGTTGCGCAGGTCGACGATCGTCGGCGTCTTGACCGTGGTCTTCAGGCGCTTGAAATCGAGGGCGCGGAATTCATCCCATTCCGTGACGATGACGATCGCGTCGGCACCCTCGGCGATCTCGTAGGGATCCTTGCCGTAGGTCACGTTGCCGAGCATGCCCTTGGAGGCCTCCATGCCTTCGGGATCGTATGCGTGAACCGCGGCACCACCGTCTAGCAGTGCCTGGATGATGGTGATCGACGGGGCATCACGCATGTCGTCGGTATTCGGCTTGAAGGTCAGGCCGAGAACGGCGATCTTCTTGCCGCGCACGCTGCCGTCGCAGGCGGCGATGACCTTACGGCCCATGGCGCGCTTGCGATTGTCGTTGATCGCCACCGTCGTCTCGATCAGCCGCATCGGGCTGTCGTAATCCTGCGCGGTCTTGACGAGCGCCAGCGTGTCCTTCGGGAAGCACGAGCCACCGTAGCCGGGGCCGGCATGCAGGAACTTGTCGCCGATGCGCTTGTCCATGCCGATGCCTTTTGCGACCTTCTGCACGTCGGCGCCGATCTGTTCGCAGAGGTCGGCGATCTCGTTGATGAAGGTGATCTTCATCGCCAGGAAGGCGTTGGCGGCGTATTTGATCAGCTCGGAGGTGCGGCGTTCGCAGAAATAGAGCGGCGCTTCGTTGAGATAAAGCGGGCGGTAGACCTCGCGCATGACTTCCACGGCGCGCGGCTCTTCGGTGCCGATGACGATGCGGTCAGGGCGCTTGAAGTCGGTGATCGCGGCACCTTCGCGCAGGAATTCCGGATTGGAGACGACGGCGATGTCCTTGCCGGGGAATTCGTCGCGGAAGATGCGCTCGATCTCGTCGCCGGTGCCGACCGGCACGGTGGACTTGGTGACGATGACGGTGAAGCCGGTGACGGCAGCGGCGATCTCACGGGCTGCGGCATAGACGTAGCTCAGATCGGCATGACCGTCGCCGCGGCGCGATGGGGTGCCGACAGCGATGAAGACGACGTCGGCAGCAGCGACGGGCGCCGCCAGATCTTTGGAAAAATCAAGGCGGCCGGCCGCCCGGTTATGCTCGATGATCGCGTCGAGGCCCGGCTCGAAGATCGGCACTTCGCCGCGCTCCAGGGCGTCGATCTTGGCTTCGGACTTGTCCACGCAGGTGATGTGGTGGCCGAAATCCGCAAGGCAGGCGCCGGACACCAGGCCAACATAACCAGAACCGATCATAACAATACGCATGGGATGACTTCCATCATGAAAAACGATCGCGTCCGCCACTGGCAGAACGCGACCGTGTTACAGAGCGAAAGTCATAAGTTCAAGACAAGTGCTGTTGTCAGTTGCGGCCGAACTCGTCCACGAGGCGAATGATGTCATCTTCGCCGAGATAGGAACCGGTCTGCACCTCGATGAGTTCCAGCATGATCTTGCCGGGATTGGCAAGGCGGTGGACTTCGCCGAGCGGGATATAGACCGACTCGTTTTCACGCAGCATCTGCACATTCTCGCCGATCGTCACTTCGGCAGTGCCCTTGACGACGATCCAGTGCTCGGAGCGGTGATG
>NZ_JBFTRK010000017.1:0-85183 GCF_056399485.1 Rhizobium sp. 01N424 | reverse complement strand
ATATAGACCGACTCGTTTTCACGCAGCATCTGCACATTCTCGCCGATCGTCACTTCGGCAGTGCCCTTGACGACGATCCAGTGCTCGGAGCGGTGATGGTGCTTCTGCAGCGAGAGTTTTTTGCCCGGCGTGACGAAGATGCGCTTCACTTGGAAGCGGTCGCCATTGAAGATCGAGGTGTAACCACCCCACGGACGGTAGGAAGTCGGGTGCGTTTCGGTGAGCTTCACCGTCTTCGGCCGTGCGGCCAGCGTCTTGACGATATCGCCGACGCTCTGGCTGTCCTGCAGACGGCCGACATAGACGGCGTCTTCGCTGGCGATGACAGCGATGTCGTCCATGCCCTGGACGGCGAGGTGGACGCCGTGACTCATGACCAGTGAGTTCCGGCTGTTCATCAGCGTCGTGTTGGCGGTGGCGACATTGCCATGCTCGTCACGATTGCCTGACTTCCACACGCTGTCCCAGCTGCCGAGATCCGACCACTTGAAGGGCGAAGGGACGACGGTGGCATTGGCCGTTTTTTCCATGATCGCGTAGTCGATGGAGATATTCGGCGCCTTGGCGAAGGACTTGGCATCCAGACGAATGAAGTCGAGGTCGCGGACGGATTTGGAAACCGCTTCTTCGGCAGCCTGCGATGCCTCCGGCGCGTGTTCCCGCATTTCTGCCAGAAGCGCGGACACCTGGAACATGAACATGCCGGAGTTCCAGTAGAAGCCGCCCGCGGCCAGCATCTCCTCGGCCTTGGCAAGCGGCGGCTTTTCGATGAAGCGCTTGACGGTCAGTGCGCCGGTCGGAAGCGTCTCGCCGCCTTCGATATAGCCGTAGCCGGTTGCGGCCTCGGACGGTTCGATGCCGAAGGTGACGAGCTTGCCCTTGGCGGCGGTCGCTTCAGCGGCGCGCACGCTGTCGAAATAGCTCTGGTCGGCAACGATCTCGTAGTCGGAGCCGAGGACATGCATCAGCGTGTCCTTGCCGAAGAGATCGGCGATCAGCACGGCGGCGGCGGCAACGGCGGGTGCGGTGTTGCGGGCCGACGGCTCGAGCAGGATCGCCTTCAGTTCGTGGCCGAGCTCGCGGGCCTGCTCGGCAACGAGGAAGCGGAACTCCTCATTGGTGAGGACAACAGGAGCTTCATAGAGAGCGGGATCGGAGACGCGAGCGAGCGTTTCCTGGAACAGCGTCCGGTCGCCGATAAACTGGATGAACTGCTTCGGCGCCGATGCGCGCGACAGCGGCCAGAGGCGGGTGCCCTTACCGCCGGCCATGATCACGGGAACGATCTTCTGCGTCATTTCTATATTTCCTCGCGGTCGTAAGTCTTGGTTCAGTTGGCGTTCGCCCATTGCCGGATGCGGTTCAGACCGGCATCCAGCAGCGCAGCTGCCGCAGCTTCATCTTTCGCTTCTACATAACAGCGCATTTCCGGTGCGTTACCGGAAGGCCGAAAGTGGATGACGGCTTCATCCTTAAGCGTTACCCGCAGGCCATCGATATCGCTCACCTTCGCCGGTTCGCCGATCGGCGTCAGGAATTCGGCGAGGTTGTCAGGCGATTGGCGAAGATAAGCCATCAGCCTGGCGCTGGTCTCGACCGGAAAATTCTCCAGCCTGTCGGCAGCAGCGACGGGAAGGGCAAAGGACGAGGCAATCTTGGACAGCGGTTTGCCGTCCGTTGCCGAAAGCGAAAGCGCGGCCAGCATCGGCAGGAAGCAATCGCGTGTCGGCAGCGGCGCCAGCACCGTTCCGTTGATCGCAAATTCCGACGCCGTCAGCGTGCCGCCATTGGCTTCGAAGCCGATGACGCGCGCCTTGCCCGCCGAAACCGCCTCCTGCATGCCAGAGATGACGAAGGGCGAGCCAACCTTGGTACGGGTGACGGCAAAATCGCCTGCCGTCTCGATGCCGGAATTCGAGGTCACCGGAGTGACGACCACGGCGGCTTTCAGGAACTTCGCGGCGATCAGGCCGAGGAGATCACCGCGCAGCGGCGTACCGGTTTCGTCGGTCACCAACGGCCGGTCGCCATCGCCATCGGCGGAGACGATTGCATCCAGCTGGTGTTCGGCAGCCCAGCCCTTCAACAGCTCGATCGTCTCAGGCGAGACGGCTTCGGTATCGACGGGAATGAAAGTTTGCGAATGGCCGAGCGCTATCGTTTCAGCACCAGTGAGCGCCAGCAGATCGACCAGCATGTCGCGCGCGACGGTGCTGTGCTGGTAGACGCCGATGCGCAGGCCGGAAAGCGCCTTTGCAGGAAGGATGGCGGCGTTGCGCTTGAAGAAGCCTTCGGCGCAGACGGCGGCATGATCCGATGCCGTGCCTGTTTTCGCGGGCATCACAAACGTGGCGTCGAGCTTGGCTGCGGCAGCGGAGATCGCCGTCTCGTCGGCCTTGTCGATTTCGCCATCTGGCCTGTAGAACTTGATGCCGTTGCGATCGGCGGGGATATGCGAGCCCGTGATCATCAGGCTGGCGGCGCCAAGTTTGAGGCCGTAGAGCGCCAGCGCCGGAGTGGGGACGGCGCCGCAATCGGCGACCGCAAAGCCAAGCGAGATCAGCGACGCGGTGCAGTTGTCAGCAATTTCCGGGCTGGAATCGCGAAAGTCGCGGCCGAGCAGGATGAGGTCACCCCGCTTTGCCTGTCCACTTTCCAGGAGATACTGGCCGAATGCTGCGGCATAGAGCGCGGAAGCCCTGCCTTTCAGATCGGCGGAGAGCCCGCGCAGTCCACTAGTCCCAAATTTCATTCTGAATAAGCCCTGCCAGCGCTTGAATCCGTCGGCCATTATCAACACACTACTGTCACTTCGTAAATTTTGATCCGCAGCGATCACTAAATTACTTCGCAATTCCCTTTTCGAGCCACATCAGGTGCTCGTTCTCAGAGAACGGGAGCGCAAATGACCGAACAGACAATCGCATTGGAAGACAGCTGGAAGGCCGCGCTGGCCCCGGAGTTTTCAAGCCCGTACATGCAGCAGCTGAAGGCGTTTCTGCAGGCGCAGAAGCAGGCGGGAAAGCATATTTTTCCCAAGGGATCGGAGTATTTTCGCGCCCTCGATCTGACGCCGCTATCCGATGTGAAGGTCGTCATCCTCGGCCAGGATCCGTATCACGGCCTCGGTCAGGCGCACGGGCTGTGCTTCAGCGTGCGTCCCGGCGTGCGCATCCCGCCGTCGCTGGTCAACATCTACAAGGAGATGGAGACCGATCTCGGCATCGAGCGCGCCCGGCATGGCTTTCTGGAGCATTGGGCGAAGCAGGGCGTGCTGCTCTTAAACAGTGTACTGACCGTCGAGGAGGCGCAGGCTGCCTCGCATCAGGGACAGGGCTGGGAGAAATTCACCGATGCCGTGATCCGCAAGGTCAACGAGGAATGCGAGCACGTGGTCTTCATCCTCTGGGGATCCTATGCGCAGCGCAAGGCGGCGTTCGTCGATAGCGCGCGCCATCTGGTGCTGAAGGCGCCGCATCCTTCGCCGCTCTCGGCGCATAATGGCTTCTTCGGCAGCAAGCCGTTTTCCAAGGCGAATGCCTATCTGCAGTCTCATGACCGTGCAGCGATCGACTGGCAGTTGCCCGTCAATCCGCAGGATAGCTAGCGCTTTCTGAACGACATTCTTTCATCGTTCAATAAAAAGAGACAATGCGTGTCAGCTTGCGGGGCTATTCCAAAAGGCGCCGAGGGATCATCTATCACCCATCGAAAGCCCGCCGATGCGGGCAAGAAAGGGGTTTTACATGTTGAACCAGATCAAGGGGCTGCACCACGTCACATCGATGGCTGAGGATGCCCGGACCAACAATCAGTTCTTCACCCACGCGCTCGGCCTGCGCCGGGTCAAGAAGACCGTGAACTTCGACGCTCCCGACGTCTATCACCTCTATTATGGTGACGAGACCGGTGCGCCGGGTACGATCATGACCTACTTCCCGTTCCCGAAGATGGCGCAGGGCCGTCCGGGCACCGGCGAAGTCGGCACCACCGTCTACTCGGTTCCCGAAGGCTCGATCGGCTTCTGGAGCGACCGGCTGTCGAAGCTCGACGCCGGCGGCCTGAAGACCGAGGAAAGCTTTGGCGAGAAGCGCCTGAACTTTGCCGGTCCCGACGGTGACGGATTCGCGCTCGTCGAAGTCAAGAACGATGCGCGCAAGCCGTGGACGAACGGCGGTATCTCCGAGGATCATGCGATCCGCGGTTTCCACTCGGTTGCCATGCGGCTGCGCGATGACGGCGCGACGTCCGAACTTCTGAAGTTCATGGGCTATCAGGTCCAGGACGAGAAGGACGGCGTCAAGCGTCTTATCCTGCCCGGCGGCAATGGTGCGCATCTGATCGATCTCGAAACGATGCCCAGCATCAATCGTGCGCTGCCGGGTGCCGGTTCCGTCCACCACGTCGCCTTCGCCGTCGAAAACCGCGAGAAGCAGCTCGAAGTCCGCAAAGCGCTGATGGATACCGGTTACCAGGTCACGCCGGTCATCGACCGCGATTACTTCTGGGCGATCTATTTCCGCACGCCGGGTGGCGTGCTGTTCGAGATCGCCACCAATGAACCGGGCTTCGACCGTGACGAAGATACGGCTCATCTGGGCGAGGCGCTGAAGCTGCCGCAGCAGCATGCGCATATGCGCCAGTTGATCGAGCAACATCTGCCGCCGCTCGAAGCCTAAGGAGAACAGCCATGGCTGATAATTCATATGTGCACCGGCTGCATGCCGGTGCAGCCGGCAAGCCTATTCTCTTCGTTCTGCACGGCACGGGGGGCGACGAGACGCAGTTCTTCGAGTTCGGCCGGCGTCTGCTGCCGGAAGCAACAATCGTTTCGCCGCGGGGCGATGTTTCCGAACATGGTGCGGCGCGCTTCTTCAAGCGCACCGGCGAGGGCGTCTACGATATGGACGACCTCGCCCGGGCGACCGAAAAGATGGCCGCCTATGTCAGGGATTTCGCGGCCGGTCACGGCGCGTCACACATTCTCGGACTGGGCTTTTCCAATGGTGCGAACATTCTCGCCAATGTGCTGATCGAGAAAGGCATCTTCGATGCTAGCGCACTGCTGCATCCGCTGATCCCGTTTCAGCCGAAGTCCAATCCGGAACTTGCCGGGCGCAGGGTGCTGATCACCGCCGGCCAGCGCGATCCGATCTGCCCGGTGCCGCTGACCGAGGCGCTTGCTGCCTATTTCGAACAGGAAAAGGCAAAGGTCACGACCGAATGGCACACCGGCGGGCATGACATCCGTCCGAACGAGATCGATGCCATCAGGACGTTCTTCGAGCCCTACTTCTAAGGCTCTAGCGAAAATAGGGCGGCCGCTTTTCCGAAGGCGGCTGCTCGGGCAACTCAAGCCAGCGTTCGCCGGAGAAATAGGCTCTGGTGCGGATCTGCGGTCCGGGCGTCGCCTTCATGGCGATGATGAAGTTGAAGCTATTGTCGCTGGTGGTCTCGCGGGTGAAGCTGACGCTGGTCCCGAAGCTTTCTTCCTTCACGTCTTTCAATTCGCGGATCGCTGCGAGCGTGGCGGAGAAGTCCTGCCAGTGCGGCTGGGCGAGCATGGTCTCGAAAATTCGCATCGCCGCCGGATCGAGCTTTCCGGCGCTGTCGGTCTCCGGACCGACGAGCTTGGCGCGCATGTTGAAGATCGCTCCGTCGCGGTCGCCGCGAATGATCACGAAGACCGAGCTCAGCGGGCGTTCGGCATCTTGCTTGTAGACCTGCTGGAAGGTGCATTCGAATGTGGTGCTGCTCATGCCCGCAGCTCGCCACGGCGTCGTGCCGATGCCGGCCTTGCGCAGGGCGTCGCAGATCGCCGGGCCGGTCGTCCACCATGTCCTGAAGAAGGCGGCCGCGAGTTCGGCAAGCGGCGGCTCCATCAGCCGCGGATCACGCTCGATGCTGACGAGGACAGGATTGGGTGCCGGCCTTGGCCTGGGTGGCGGAGGCGAGCTCTTCGGGAGGACTGCTACGGTCTTTTGTGGCGTGAACGGGTAGCCCAGCCGCCCGGCAAGATCGCGCAGATGCCGCATGTCGTTCGACAGCAGAACGGTGCCGCCGATCAGCGAGAGCGAGACGGCCAGCATAGACCATAGCACCAGGCCGCGCCTCCGGCGCAGCGGCGGGCTCTTCATGTCCTGATTTGAGGTCTCGGTTGCCAAATCGATCACTCTGGTGTGGCGTTTCCCCAGCGCTTCCCGCCCGCCACGTCTCAGTAAAGATAAAGCGGAATACTCAATAAAATACCGCAAATTCTGCCGATGTGCAGTAAATGCCCGCAGCACGGCATTCTGACCATTGCGGTTGGCCGATGGTGATCTAGATCTGTACCTCTCCGTACAAGCGGATATCATCCAGAAAAGGTTGCTGCCTTGAGTTCAGACGTAACATCGCTCTCCCGGGAGCAGCTCGAAGAAGAAGTACGACGTCTGAGATCGCAGCAACCAGACAGACCCCTCGGAGCAGGCAATCGCAGCGGCGCCGAGCCGGGACGCGGTGACGTGCCGCAATCGGCCGACGAGATGCAGATGCGCAGCGAGGCGCGCTACCGGGCGCTGTTCGAGGCGATCGACGACGGCTTCTGCATCATCGAATTCGTCGACGGTCCGCATGGCCCCTTGAGCGACTATGTGCATATCGAGGCCAATTCCGGCTATGGGCGGCATACCGGGATCTCCGACATCATCGGCAAGACGCTGCGCGAAATCGAACCGAACGCGCCGGACCAGTGGCTGACGCTTTATGGCGGCGTGCTGGAAAGTGGCCGGGCGATCCGCTTCGAGCAGCATTTCGTTGCCGTCGACCGCTATATCGAAGTCTCGGCCTCGCGCGTCGAGCCGGCAAGCCTGCGGCAGGTCTCGGTGCTGTTTCGCGATATCACCGCGCGCAGGCAGGCGGAAAATGCATTGCGTGACAGCGAGGCGACCGCGCGTGAGAATGTGCAGCGCGTTCAGCTGGCGCTGGCGGCCGGCGCCATCATCGGCACGTGGTTCTGGGACGTGCCGTCAAACCGGTTCACGGTGGATGAGGCCTTTGCGCGGGCATTCGGTCTCGATCCGGCGCTCGGCCGGATCGGACTCAGCCTCGATCAGGTGATCGAAACCGTTCATCCCGACGACAAGGCCTCGCTTTCGCAGGCCATGGGCGAAGCCCTGAGACGCGGCGGTCCCTATGCGCATCAATACCGGACGCGCCGCGCCGACGGGCAATATTACTGGCTGGAAGCCAATGGACGGGTCGAGCTTGCAGCCGATGGCACGCCGCTCAGTTTTCCGGGCGTGCTTCTCGACATCGAAACGCGCCGTGCCGTCGAGGCTGAGCGCGACCGCGCGACCTCGGCGCTGCGCTCGCTCAACGATACGCTGGAACAGCGTGTCGCCGAGCGGACGGCGGAACTAATGCATGCCGAAGAGCAGCTGCGCCATTCGCAGAAAATGGAAGCGGTCGGCCAGCTGACCGGCGGCCTGGCACATGACTTCAACAATCTGCTGGCCGGTATCTCCGGTTCCATGGAGCTGATGCAGACGCGCTTGGCGCAGGGCCGCATCAGCGAACTCGACCGCTACGTCACCGGCGCACAGGGCGCGGTCAAGCGCGCGGCGGGATTGACTCAGCGGCTACTCGCCTTCTCGCGCCGGCAGACGCTCGATCCGAAACCGGCAACGCTCAATCGTCTGGTGTCGGGCATGCAGGACCTGGTCACCCGCAGCGTCGGGCCGACCATCGAGGTGGAGACGGCGCTGGCGGGTGGTCTGTGGACCACGTTCGTCGATATAGGGCAGCTCGAAAACGCCCTGCTGAACCTCTGCCTCAACGCCCGGGATGCGATGCCCGATGGCGGAAAGCTGACGATCGAGACCGGCAACCGATGGTTCGATGAGCGGGCTTCGCGGCAGCGAGGGCTGTCGTCCGGGCAGTATGTGTCTCTCTGCGTCAGTGATACCGGCACCGGCATGACGCCGGATGTCGTGGAGCGGGCGTTCGATCCGTTCTTCACCACCAAGCCAACAGGGCAGGGCACCGGTCTCGGTCTGTCGATGGTGCATGGCTTTGCCGGCCAGTCCGGCGGGACGGCGCGTATCTATTCGGAGCTCGGCAAGGGCACGATGATCTGCATCTATCTGCCGCGCCATCTCGGCGATGCGGAAACGGCTGACGACATGTCGAGCCCGACGGTGACGCCGCGCGCTTCGGGCCACGAGACGATCCTCGTCGTCGATGACGAGCCGCTGGTACGCATGGTGGCGGTCGAGATCCTGGAGGAGCTCGGTTATCACGTGCTGGAGGCCGATGACGGCATGAGCGCGATGCGGATCATGAATTCCGGCCAGCCGATCGATCTCCTGGTGACCGATGTCGGACTGCCCGGCGGGATGAACGGGCGGCAGCTGGCCGATGCGATCAGGGCGACACGGCCCGATCTCCGTGTCCTGTTCGTTACCGGATATGCCGAGAATGCGGTTCTGAACCACGGCCATCTCGATCACGGCATGCATGTGATGACCAAGCCGTTTCTCGGCGATGCTTTCGCCCGCCGGGTGAAAGATCTGCTGATCAAGTAACGGATGGCCGAAGACTGCCGCCCGCATTCTTTCAGCACTGCCGGAACAGCGAGAATAGCACGCGTGGAGCCGCCGGAATCTTCTTTCACGGCTTCGCGATGCTGGCGATTTGTTAAGTAATTTTCTTGAGATTGTAGCTTTGTTGTTTCATGATCATTGCGGCACGAAGTTTCTCGCGCCGGGCCTTAAGGCGATCGATGTTTGATCGTTTCAGTCATGAACATGTTTCTTCGTATGGGCGGGGATGCTTGGAAAGCTATTCTTTAGCTTTTCTTCATATGCGCTTTGCGGGCTTGCGGCAGAGTTGGTTAGGGAAGTTGCATGAATTCGGAGTTTACGGTTCGTCCCATGCGGCCGGGCGAGTTGGAGCTTGTACTCGAGTGGGCCCGGCAGGAAGGCTGGAATCCCGGCCTCGACGATTCCCTTGCATTTCATGACGCCGATCCGTCCGGCTTTTTCGTCGGCGCCATAGGCGAAGTGCCTGTCGGCTCGATCTCGGTCGTCAAATACGGCGACAGTTTCGCTTTTCTCGGCCTCTATATCGTTCACCCGGATTTCCGTGGCAAAGGCTATGGCAAGGCGATCTGGAATGCCGGTACGGCGTCGGCCGAAGGCCGCACCATCGGCCTCGATGGCGTCGAGGCGCAGCAGCCGAGCTACCGCAAGGCGGGTTTCGAGCCTGCCTACAAGACGATCCGCTTCGGCGGCATAGCCAAGCCTGCACCGCAATCGCCGCAGCTCGCACAAGCGGTTTCCGACAAGACCGATGGCATCGCCCGCTACGACTCCTCGATCTTCCCCGCATCGCGTCCCGAGTTCATCAGCGCCTGGTGCACCAGCCGCAAGGGCCGCAAGAGTGCCGTCGTGCGCAAGAGCGGCAAGATCCGCGGCTATGGCACGATCCGCCGCTGTTACGAAGGCTATAAGATCGGTCCGTTATTTGCCGCCGATGCCGATACGGCGGCGGCGCTCGTTGCGCAGCTCGTCACCGAGGCGAACGGCGCCCGGATCTTCATCGACGTGCCGGCCGATAACGCGGAAGCTATCGCGCTCGCCGAGGCGATCGGGCTTGAGCCGGTATTGGAGACGATGCGCATGTATCGCGGCCAGGCGCCGGTGATCCCGCTGAAGAACGTCTACGGCGTGACGACGCTCGAGCTCGGTTAATCGACCGGCGAGGCTGGCGTCGTGGGAGCGGATGCCTTTGGGCGTCCCTTCTCGGCGATCGCGATCCCGCCGAGCGTCAGCGCCAGCGCAATCATGTGGAAGACCTGCAGCTCCTCTCCGAGAAGCAGAACCGACAGCAGCGTGCCGAAGACTGGCACCAGATTGATGAACAGCCCGGCGCGGTTGGCGCCGATCGTTTCGACACCCTTGATGTAGACGATCTGCGCCAGCAGCGAGGCGAAGATCGCCGTGTAGAAGGCGATCACCCAGCCGTTGGCATCAGGGACCTGGATATTGCCCTTAAAACCTTCCCAGATCAGCAGCGGAATGGAGCTGAGCGCGGCGGCCAGTGCCGGGATCGCCATCAGCGTGCGCCAGTCGACGGGCGGTTTCCAGCGCAAAAAGATCGTGTAGACGGAATAGGCGACGACGGCGATCAGCATCAGCGCGTCGCCGCGGTTGAGGCTGAGCTGCAGCAGCGTGGCGAAATCGCCGTGGGCCGCCGTCAGTGCGACGCCCACCAGCGTCATGCCGAAGCCGGCGAATTGCGCCAGTGAGACGCTGGTGCGGAAGAAGACGAAGTTCAGCAGGAAGATCAGCATCGGAATGCCGGCCTGCTCGATCGCCACGTTGATCGCCGTCGTATACTGGACGGCGGAATAGAGCATGGCGTTGAAGGTCGTGTAGCCGATGATGCCGTAGAAGAAGAGCAGCGGCAGGTTCTTGCGCACCAGCGGCCAGTCGCGCTTGAGATAGGGCAGGGAGATCGCGGCGATCAATGCCGTTGCGAGCGTCCAGCGCAGCAGGGTCAGCATCATCGGGCTGATATGGCCAAGCGCCAGCTTGCCGGCCACCGCATTGCCGCCCCAGCACAGCGTTGCGATGACGAGGCAAATATAGGCCGTGATCTGCACGATGATTCTTTCCGTATCGGTGATTGGCCGGACAGGAGGCGGGCGTGGTTCCGGCAATAGCCCGCGGCGGGCTGTTCTGTCACGCAAAAAGCCCATTTCACCGCGATAACAGGGTCGCTTTCCAAAAAACAAACCTTTATAGATGCGCGGGTTTGAGCAGGGCGCGGATAATCCGCCGGTAACAGGAAGAGTTGGATGACGAACGTAGTCGTGGTCGGTTCCCAATGGGGTGACGAAGGCAAGGGCAAGATTGTCGATTGGCTTTCGGAACGTGCGGACGTCATCGTTCGCTATCAGGGCGGCCATAATGCAGGTCATACGCTGGTCATCGACGGCGTCAGCTACAAGCTGGCGCTGCTGCCGTCCGGCCTCGTTCGCGGCAAGCTCAGCGTCATCGGCAACGGTGTCGTCGTCGATCCGCATCATTTCGTCGCCGAAGTCGAGAAGCTGCGCGCCCAAGGCGTCAATGTCACTCCTGAAGTGCTGCGCATCGCCGACAACGCGCCGCTGATCCTGTCGCTGCACCGCGACCTCGACGGTTTCCGTGAAGATGCTGCTTCCAACAGCGGCACCAAGATCGGCACCACCCGCCGCGGCATCGGCCCGGCCTATGAGGACAAGGTCGGCCGACGCGCCATCCGCGCCATCGATCTTGCCGATCCGGAAACGCTGCCGGCCAAGATCGACCGCCTGCTGACCCATCACAACGCCCTGCGCCGTGGCCTCGGCCTGCCGGAAATTTCGGTGGAATCGCTGGAGAAGGAACTGAACGACGTTGCCGCTCAGGTTCTGCCCTATGTCGATCAGGTCTGGCGCATCCTCGACGACCAGCGCAAGGCTGGCGCCCGCATCCTGTTCGAAGGCGCCCAGGGCGCGCTGCTCGACAACGACCACGGCACCTATCCGTTCGTTACCTCGTCGAACACCGTTGCCGGTCAGGCTGCTGCAGGCTCCGGCCTCGGCCCGACGGCGATCGGCTATGTCCTCGGCATTACCAAGGCCTACACGACCCGCGTCGGCGAAGGTCCGTTCCCGTGCGAGCTGAACGACGAGATCGGCAAGCACCTGTCGACCGTCGGCCGCGAAGTCGGCGTCAACACCGGCCGTCCGCGCCGCTGCGGCTGGTTCGATTCGGTTCTCGTCCGTCAGACGGTGAAGACCTCCGGTATAACCGGTATCGCGCTGACCAAGCTCGACGTCCTCGATGGCCTGGACGAGCTGAAGATCTGCGTCGCCTACAAGCTCGACGGCAAGGAGATCGATTACCTGCCGGCAAGTCAGGCAGCTCAGGCTCGCGTCGAGCCCGTCTACATCACGCTCGAGGGCTGGAAGGAATCGACTGTCGGCGCCCGCAGCTGGGCCGATCTTCCGGCGCAGGCGATCAAGTATGTACGCCAGGTCGAGGAGCTGATCGGCGCACCGGTCGCCTTGTTGTCCACAAGCCCTGAGCGAGATGACACCATACTTGTGACCGATCCCTTTGAGGATTAATGTCGCGGGTCATTGCGATTTGGCCCGTGCGTTAAGCCGGGCCTTTTGAGAAAGTACGAA
This sequence comes from Rhizobium sp. 01N424, assembly GCF_056399485.1. Lineage (NCBI taxonomy): Bacteria > Pseudomonadati > Pseudomonadota > Alphaproteobacteria > Hyphomicrobiales > Rhizobiaceae > Rhizobium > Rhizobium sp. 01N424. The sequence goes on along the minus strand of NZ_JBFTRK010000017.1, from coordinate 72,987 downwards.
TGGCGGATTTTATTGCAGTCATCCGGCGGGCCGTTGACGGTCTGACCGAAAATACGCCCGAGATGCGGGTGAAGGTTTACGAGCGGGCCCGCGGCGCAGTGCAGCGGCAGCTCGAAAACATGAAGCCGCGTCCGCCGGAAGCGATGTTGCAACGGCAGCTTGAAAAGCTGGATGCCGCCATTCGTGAAGTCGAGGCCGAGCATGCCGAGGCGCTGCCGGACGACAACGCCGTAGCGCTTGAGCCTGTAGCCGCTGCCGAGGCCATCCCCGAGCCCGTCTACGAAGAGCCGGCAGCGGAAGCGCCGGTCGAAGAGCCAGTGCACGCTGCGGCCGAGCCGGTTGAAGAAGCCGCTCCGGAAGAGCATCCCGCCTACGAGGAGCCTGTCGCCGACCAAGAGCCTGCCGCCGCCGAGCCTGCCTACGAAGAGCCGCAGCCCATATATCATGAGGAAGCGGCACCGGCCGCCGAACCCGAAGTGCACGCAGAAGAGCCGGCGCCGTGGCAGCAGCCTGCCGAGGACGCGCCTGCTGAAACCTGGCACGCCCCGCAGCATGAAGAGCCGGTCGAGCCGGAACACCACGTTGCCGCCGAAACCGCAGTCTTCGAAGAACATCACGCCGAACCGGAACCGGTAGAAGCCGTCGAGCCGCTTCGCGCCAGCGAATATAATCCGGCCAACCGCCTGGTCGAGCCTTTCGCCTCGTTCGAGAAGCCACAGGAATTTGTCGAGCAGACGCAGGAAGAGCCGCTGCAGAGCGATGCTGCCGGGCGTTTCGAACCTGTCTGGAACGAGCCTGTTGCCGAGGCGCCCGCCGAGCCGCCGAAGGATGCGGAAACGGTCTGGGCCGATCAGGAACTGCACAACTTCTCCAGCCTTGCGCCTGCGGCCAATGCCGATTCCGGCGCCCGCGCCTTCGAAGAGGCGCTGTCGGGTCTGAGCTCTGTGCCGGAGCCCGCCAAGATGCCTCCGGCGCACGAAGGCTTCTCATGGGAAGCGGCAGCCTTCGACGACCTACCGCCGATCGATGCGCCCAAGAAGGCCGCAGCGGCACCGCATGGCGACGATTCCGATCTGTTTTCCGAAGTGCATGGCAACAAGGCGGCGCCCGCGCAGCCGGCACCCGATGTGCCAGGCAGCGAGTGGAAGGAAGCCGAATCGCTTCGCGGCTACGGCCGCCGCGGTAGCGTTGCCAATGACGACGACGATACGGCACCGGTTGCCGATATCGACCAGATCGTCGCTGCCAAGTTCCAGAACAAGAATTTCCGCATGGAGCCGAAGCGCCGCCGCTTCGGTCTCGGCAGGATCATCGGTACGCTCGTTGCTCTCGCCGTGCTTGGCGGTGGCGGCTACGCGGCGTGGATGAAGCGCGACGAGCTGAACGCCATGGTCAATGGCCTGATAAGCTCGGCGCCGAAGACCGCCGAAACGACGAAGCCCGCAGCGACCACGACGCCGCCCGCCACCGCGCCGGCATCGGGCACCGCTCCTGCGGCAAACGACAGCTCCGCAGCCCCGGCTGAGAGCAACAAGCAGGTTGCCGCCGTGGATGACGGCGCGTCGGTAAGCAACAAGTTCAACCAGCGCCTGATGGCCGACGGCAGCGAGACGGATCCGGGTCCCGCCACGGTCGCCACGACACCGACAGCCGAAGGCAAGTCGGTCGCGCAGCAGAGCGTCGCTTCTGCCGCCCCGGCCGTACAGGCACAGGCTACGCCTGCGGCGCAGCCGGGCGCTGCCAATGCACAGCAGCCACCTGCAACGGATGCGCCGGCGCCGGCTGCCGCGCAGACACCGGTCGGCGCGTCGGAAAAGATGTTCCTCTATGAGGAGCGTATTGGCCAGAGCTCGCCGACGGCGATCCAGGGTTCGGTCGTCTGGAGCGTCCAGCACGAGAAGGGCGCCAACGGCAAGGATGAGGCGACGGTGCAGGGCAATGTTACCGTTCCCGAGCGCAATCTCTCGGCTCTCGTGACCTTCAAGCGCAATTCCGACCCGTCGCTGCCCGCCAGCCATCTGGTCGAAATCGTCTTCTCGGTACCGCCGAATTTTGAAGGCGGCAAGATCGACAGCGTTCAGCGCATCTCGATGAAGCGGACCGAGCAGGACCGCGGCGACGCGCTGATCGCCGTTCCGGCCAAGATCACCGACGATTTCCACATGATCGCCCTGAACGACTATCCGGACGCCCGCAAGTCGAACCTCGACCTGCTCGCCACCCGCGACTGGATCGACATCCCGATCACCTACCGCAACGGCCGCCGTGCCCTGATCACCATGCAGAAGGGTTCGACCGGCGGCGCCGCGTTCAACACCGCGATCAGCAGCTGGACCGCCCTCGGCGACGTCAGCACCAGCCAGTAAAATCTGGCTGGTAGCCACAAAACGAGGCGGTTCCTGCGGGGGCTGCCTGCCGTTCACGCGCGGGAAACATCTCCAGTTCTATCCACGAACCGCGGTTGGCGGGACGATTACGAGTGTCGAATTTTCGAACTCGATCGAATCCGCGCGCTGGAAAGGGACATAGCGAATAGTCGGAATGGCAGGGAACGCTTGCGCTTCTCGTCTAAGCAGATTACAACACTGAACTATATGGTTCAGTATATAGCTCCTCCTCTTGATCTCTCGTTCGCGGCGCTTTCGGATGCGACACGCCGTGGGATCATCGATCTGCTCGGCCATGGGGACGCATCTATTACCAGTCTCGCTGATGCTTTTCAGATGACGCTGACCGGCATGAAGAAGCACGTCCAGGTTCTTGAGAGGGCCGGGCTTGTCGTCACGCAGAAGGTTGGAAGGGTGAGAACCTGCAGGCTTGGAAAACGCGGCCTCAAGGCGGAGGCGGAGTGGATAGAGGCGCACCGCAAGCTCTTCGAGGCCCGTTTCGACGCGTTGGATGAAATCATCAACGAAATACAACAGGGAGGAAGCGATGAAGGAGCAGTTTGAGAGTACAGGCGCGCAGAACCCTACGTCAGTCCAGCGCAAGGGGGATCGCGAGCTCGTCATTACGCGAACATTCAATGCGCCGCCGAGCACGGTCTACAGGGCGTGGAGCCAGCCGGAGCTGTTTCAGCGCTGGTGGGTGCCGGAATCGGCGCCGGGCGGCGTTTCGCTGGTATCGTGCGACATGGACGTCCGCACCGGCGGCAAATATCGGCTTGAATTCGGCACTGGCGGTTCGGATACCATGGCCTTCTACGGTAAGTATCTCGAGGTCGTGCCCAACGAGCGTATCGTCTGGACCAATGACGAGGGCGAAGAGGGCGCGATCACGACCGTGACCTTCGAGGATCAGGGCGGGAAAACCCTGTTGACCTTCCACGAAGTCTATCCGTCCAGGGAGGCACTTGAACAAGCACTTCAGGAAGGCGCGGCCGCATTGCCGGAACAACTGGAACAACTCCGCAAATTTCTTTCCAGCATCGGCGATCATTGCTGACATGGTATCGTGAAGCCCAACGCTTCCACATTGCAAAAAAGGCGGGCCATTGGCCCGCCTTTTTCAATTGTTGTTCTACCGCAGGCGCTTACGCGCTGGCTTCCACCACGCGCACGGCCTTGGCCATGTCGAGCGCTTCCTTGCGGACGGCGTCCTGGACCTTTTCGAAGGCGCGGACCTCGATCTGGCGGACGCGTTCGCGGCTGATGTCGAATTCCGACGACAGGTCTTCCAGCGTCACCGGATCCTCGGCGAGGCGGCGTGCTTCGAAGATGCGGCGTTCGCGTTCGTTGAGTACCGACATCGCCTTGGAGAGCATCCGGCGACGGGTGTCGAGCTCATCCTGCTCGATCAGCACTTCTTCCTGGCTGTCGTGATCATCGACCAGCCAGTCCTGCCACTGGCCGCTATCGCCTTCGGACGCCTTGATCGAGGCGTTCAGCGATGCGTCGCCGGACAGGCGGCGGTTCATGGAGACGACTTCCTCTTCCGACACCTTCAGCTTGGTGGCGATTTCGGAGACGTGTTCCGGCTTCAGATCACCTTCGTCGATCGCCTGCAGGCGGCCCTTGAGGCGGCGCAGGTTGAAGAACAGGCGCTTCTGATTGGCGGTCGTGCCCATTTTCACGAGCGACCACGAACGCAGGATATATTCCTGGATCGAGGCCTTGATCCACCACATGGCATAGGTTGCCAGGCGGAAGCCGCGTTCCGGGTCGAACTTCTTCACGGCCTGCATGAGGCCGACGTTACCTTCGGAGACGACTTCGCCGATCGGCAGGCCATAGCCGCGGTAGCCCATCGCGATCTTGGCGACGAGACGCAGATGGCTGGTGACGAGCTTGTGCGCAGCATCGCGGTCGCCATGTTCGGCATAGCGCTTGGCGAGCATATATTCCTGCTGGGGCTCCAGCATCGGGAACTTGCGGATTTCGTCGAGGTAACGGTTAAGACCGGCTTCGCCGGCCGTAATGGATGGCAGGTTATTACGGGCCATGATTGCACCCTCCTATATAGATTCCGGTTCCCGATGGAACGCGTCCCCGCGTCGTTAAAGGCAAACCGGGACGTGCGGCCCAAAGCTGAGCCCGCACTAAGTCCATATACAGATAAGTATGGCCGAACAGGGGTTCAAGGCCACCGGAGCATTCACGAAGGCGTTATGGCGCCGCTGCCCGTAGCGCCTCGACGAGCTCGATCATGTCGTCCGGCAGCGGCACTTCGAAGCGCATGACTTCGCCGGTGCGCGGGTGCTCGAACTGCAGCATATAGGCGTGGAGCGCCTGCCGCGTGAAGCCGTTCACCACTTTGCGGACGGCATCTGGAAGCTTGTTTGCCTTGGTCTTGAAGCCGGCGCCATAGACCGTGTCGCCGAGCAGCGGATGGCCGATATGGGCCATGTGAACGCGGATCTGATGGGTGCGGCCGGTTTCCAGGTGGCACTCGACCAGCGAAGCCAGCGACAAGGCATCCGGCGTCTCCTGGAAGCGCTCCAGCACTTCGTAATGGGTGATCGCCTCGTCGGCCTCTTGATTGCCGGGGCGCTTTACTTCGCGGCGGGTGCGGTCGTTGGTGCCGCGGCCGAGCGGTGCGTCGATGGTGCCGGCCAGCGAGCGCGGACGGCCCCAGACGATCGCCTGATAGGCGCGTTCCAGCGGCATGGTCCGGCCGTGGTCGGCAAACTGCGCCGACAGATGGCGGTGGGCGATATCGTTCTTGGCAACGATCATCACGCCGGTCGTATCCTTGTCGAGCCGGTGGACGATGCCCGGGCGCTTGACGCCGCCAATGCCGGACAGGCTGTCGCCGCAGTGATAGATCAGCGCGTTGACCAGCGTGCCGGTCCAGTTGCCGGCGGCCGGATGGACGACGAGACCCGATGGCTTCGAGATGACGATGACGTCGTCGTCCTCGTAGAGGATGTCGAGCGGGATGTTCTCGCCCTTGGGCTCCGGATCTTCCGGCTCGGGCAGCAGCATCTCGTAGGTATCGCCGGGGCGGACCTTCTTTTGCGGATCGGTCGCCAGTGCGCCGTTGACGAGAAGCTGGCCTTCCTTGATCAGCACCTTCACCCGGCTGCGCGAAAACTCAGGCCCAAGCTGGGCCGTCAGCCATGCGTCGAGGCGGCCCGTTGCGCTCTCATCTGCCGTCAGGACTTTCCTAATGCCGGATGCTTGTTTAAAGGGGTCGCTCAAGTCGCTTCTTCTCCGAAGTTTTCATAGGACACCGTAATGACGCAAATCGAACCAGACGATCAGGAAGACAAGCCCCTTGACCCGGCAATGGAAAGCGTCCGGCGCAAGATGGTTCGCCTGCAGATCGTTTCCGGCGCCATCATGTTCGTGAGCCTTATGGCGGTCTTCGGCGCGGTTGTCTACAAGGTGACGCGGCCTGCACCGGCAGGCGCTCCTGCTGTTGCTTCGAACGGCGTTCCGACAGATTCGCCGGTCAGCGGCACGGTTTCGCTGCCGGCTGGCTTTGCGGTTCAGTCGACCTCGCTTTCGGGCAGCCAGATCTTGTTCTACGGTCAGGGTAGCGATGGCAAGCACCGCGCGATCGTCGTCGATACCAGGACGGGCCATACCGTCGCCGATATCGCCATCGCCGGCAATTGAGCCATGGCGGCTGCTCCGGTCACGATCGATGATCCCGCCGATCCGCGGATCGCGGAGTTTCGCGAGATCCGCGAGCGTGACCTGACGGGGCGCCAGGGCCGTTTCATCGCCGAGGGAACGGTGGTGCTGCGCATGCTGGCGCAGGCGCACCGGCGCGGCACGTTTGCGGCCGAGAAGATCCTGTTGCTCGCAAACCGGGCGGCGGGCGTGGACGATATCCTGGCCGGGTTCCCCGGCGACGTGCCCGTCTACATCGCCGATGCCGCCACGCTTGATGGCATCGTCGGCTTTCATCTGCATCGCGGCGTGCTGGCGCTCGGCAGGAAGCTCGCGCCGGCGACAAGTCTGATCGACCGGCTACCGGAACAGGCGCTGGTTATTGCCGGCTGCGGCATCTCCAATCACGACAATGCCGGGTCTATGTTCCGCAACGCGGCGGCATTCAAGGCCGACGCGATCTTCCTCGACGAGACGTCCTGCGATCCGCTCTACCGCAAGGCGCTGCGCGTCTCGGTCGGCTCTGTGCTCAGCGTTCCCTATGAACGCAGCGGGTCCGCACTCGATCTGCTTGGCGGTCTTGCCGATCGCGGCTTCGATATCTGGACGCTCTCGCCGCGTGGCGAGGTCGATATCCGTGATATCCCGGCTTCGCCGCGCATGGCTCTGGTGGCGGGAACCGAGGGGGAGGGGTTGCCGGCGGCGATCCTTTCGCGGTTCCGCAGCGCCCGAATCCCGCAGTCCGAAGGGTTGGACAGCCTGAACGTCGCGACGGCAACGGGCATCGCCCTGTTTTCCATGGCGTCGGCCGTCCGCAGGCTCTGAGCCTATTTCTGTTCGGATAGAATGGTTGCCGTGCGGGCCGCGAGGTTCAACCGCTCGGCCTGTAGGCTGCCGCCATTTTCGGGTAAGAGCTTGCGAACCGGCGATGTCTCGCCCTCGTTGAGCGCGGTCAGCGCCACGACCTTGGCAGCGATCGAGGCGATTTCCTCACGCAACGCACTGTCCTTGCCGGTGGCGGTCCTGGCTTTCAGGACGCGATCCGAGAGATCGCTGCTGCGGGCGCGCGCATCCTCGGCGAGCTGCGCTGCGGCGACTGCCGGATCCATGCCTTCGTCTTCCTCCGTTGCCGGTGCCGTATCGGGAAGCGCGTTCAGCAGCGAACCGGATATGCCGGCCTCGCGGATGACGCGGCCTGCCTTGCGCAGCTCGGAATTGGTGCCTTTCAGCTGCTCCTTGAGCTTGGCGAGCTCCTGCTGGCGGCGGGTGAGCAGCGTGTCCTTGTCGGCCGCAGCAGCAGTCTCGCGCGCCACCTTGTCTTCCAGGCGGATCACCATGTGTTCCTGCTGGGTCAGCTTCTGCTCGGCATCCTTGGCGCGCTTCTGCAGGAGGTTAACGTCCTGGCGCAGCGTGTCGCGCTCGTCGCGCAGTGCATTGGCGCGGAATTTGACGCTTTCGATCTCGGTTTCGCGTGCCGCCATGTCGATCTTCAAATTGTCTGTCTGTTCAGCAAGCTTGTTCAGCCGGATGCGCAGTGCATCCAGCTCGCCTTCCTTCTGGGCGCTCGACTGCTCGGCGATATGCAGGCTGGTCTTCAGCTGGCTGATATAGTTCTCGTCCTTGCGCAGATGCGAGCGCAGCTCGGCGGCTTCGACGTTGAGATCGCTGATCTGGCCCTGGAGGGTGCTGATCTCGGCGGCCAACCGGCCGCCGTCGAGCGCCAAAGAGTCATGCCGCAATTGCAGAGAGAGGGATTTTTCACGCTCGCGGGTAAGATCCTGCGTCGTGCGCGCATTATCGGCAGCGTAGAGGGCGCGGACCATATCCTTCTGCGCCCTCACTTCCTGGGGGCTGAGCGGCATCGTCGCCCGCATCCGGTTTTCCGTGTACCAGACGACGCGCCGGTGGATGGCAGGGGACACCAGGAAAACCAGGAAGGCCGCAGTCAGGAAACCCAGCCCGAACAGAAGAGCATATTCGATCACGGCGCTGTCAATGCTTCCAGAAAGTGATTTGCGTCGCAGCAATGATTACGCACGCAATGCGCGCGGGGCAAGTGGCGGATGGGTGACGGCGGGGAAGAATCCCGCCGTCCATTCCATATCAGAAGGGGTTCCAGGTCGGGCCGGGGGTAATCTTGAGGTAGCCGACATTGACGCCGAGACGGGCGCCGACGCCGGTGCGGATCGGCACGACGAGAACGTTGTTGTTCTTCAGAAGCGTCATGCCGAAGCCGGCGATGACGTAGGCCTGGCCGCTGACGCCGCCGAAGCGGGCATAGATGCTGTCGATCGACGGAAGGTCATAGACCAGCATCATGACGCGCGAGCCTTGGCCACCGTAGTCGATGCCGAGCGACGGACCCTGCCAGTAGAGCGGATGCTCGCCTGCGTTCTTGGTGTTCAGCTGTCCTTCGCCATAGGTGAGGCCGGCGATGAAGGCGCCGGAGCCTTCCTGTCCGAGAATGTAGCCGTTCGGCAGGCCGTATTTCTGGAAAGCGGCTTCGATCACCTTGGCAAGGCCGCCGCTGGTGGAGCCGAAGAAGGAGTGTCCGGCGTCGACGATTTCCTGGACCGTGTACTGGCTGCTATTGGCCTGCTGGGCCGCAGCCTGCTGCGAGGAGAGCATAAATGCAGAGATGGTCAGCGCGACAAGCAGCCGGCAGAAGCCCATAAATCTTCCTGGGGATTGAAGGTGCATGGTGTCATCCGTTCATCATGGTCGGTTCAATGAGCCGTTTCCGGCAATTGATACATTTTGCTCCGATCGCCTTAACAATCGGTTTACCAAATATGGTGTCATTATGGCGCCGAGTACGGGCGCAAACTTCGTGCAATTTTGATCAGGCAAGATATGGCGGAATGAATTGACCGCCATTAGGAGACGATGATGTCCAAGAACCCCAATCTGACTTTGACCGGCCCGGATCTTGCCGCGCTGCTCTGCAGCCGCGTCTGCCACGACGTCATCTCGCCTGTCGGCGCAATCAACAACGGTCTGGAGCTGCTCGACGAGGGCGGTGCCGATGCCGACGCCATGGATCTGATCCGCACCAGTGCGCTGAATGCCTCTGTGCGTCTCAAGTTCGCTCGTCTTGCCTTTGGTGCTTCGGGCTCCGTCGGCGCCTCGATCGACACCGGCGAGGCAGAACGCGCCGCCAAGGATTTCGCGGCGGCTGAAAAGAAGACCGAGATCACCTGGATCGGTCCGCGCGCTATCGTCGCCAAAAACCGTGTCAAGCTGCTGCTCAATCTGCTGCTGGTCGCCTATTCCTCGATCCCGCGCGGTGGCTCGCTGGAAGTGACGCTCGAAAATCCGGAATTCGACGCGAAATTCAAGATCGTCGCCAAGGGCAAGCTGATGCGCCTGCCGCCGAAATTCGTCGAGATTGCCTCGGGCAACATCGAAGAAGCGGTCGATGCCCATTCGATCCAGCCTTATTATACCGTTCTGCTGGCCGACGAATGCGGCATGGAGCTCGGCCACAGCGCAACCGGCGAAGAGATTATTTTTACAGCCGAAACCGTTGCGGCCTAAGCTTATGGTTGCATGACTGCGCATTGTCTCTTTCCGGGTAACACTTCCTTAGCCTAATCGACCTATCCTTTCGGGCTGAGGAAGCGCCACCGGGACAGAAGTGGGGCGAAGGAGCAGTGATGCAGCGTTTCATGATCACCGACAGTTCGGACGTCGTTCGCAAGGTCGGCAAGCGTATCCTTTCCGAGCTTGATTTCCTGGTGGGCGAGGCGGCAAATGCCGCCGAAGCCCTGTCTGCCTGCCAGACCGAACTTCCCGATTACCTGATCGTCGATTCCGGCATGGAAGGCGCGCTTGAGCTGATTACCACCATCCGCGCCATGGAGGGTGGCAAAGAGGTCAAGATTTATTACTGCGTCATCGAAGCCGACCTGAAGAAGCTGATGGCCGGCAAGCGGGCAGGGGCGACCGACTTCCTGCTGAAGCCGTTCGACCGCAAGATCCTGACCGCCGTCTTCGGCAACCGCGCGATCGCCGCGTAAAGATCCCATCCATTTTGAAGTTCCAGATGCAATGCCCGGGGCCCGTCCCGGGCATTTTCGTGCGTCTAATAAGCTACCACTCTCCGGCACTTGGCCGGAATGATGCAGGGCGACTGGCGATCGGGAGAACAGCAGGCCGCAAACGAAAAAATCCCGCCTTGAAGGCGGGATTTTGAATTTGGCAAAAGGGGAAATGCGGTATCAGGCGCTTTCGGCGTATTCGGCACCATCCGGCTCGCGCAGCACGTAGCCACGGCCCCAGACGGTTTCGATGTAGTTGGCGCCGCCGGCAGCATTGGCGAGCTTCTTGCGCAGCTTGCAGATGAAGACGTCGATGATCTTCAGTTCCGGTTCGTCCATGCCGCCGTAGAGGTGGTTCAGGAACATTTCCTTGGTGAGCGTCGTGCCCTTGCGGAGCGAAAGCAGCTCCAGCATCTGGTATTCCTTGCCCGTCAGGTGAACGCGCTGGCCGCCGACTTCGACGGTCTTGGCGTCGAGGTTGACGATCAGTTCGCCCGTCATGATGACCGACTGGGCATGGCCCTTCGAACGGCGGACGATGGCGTGGATGCGGGCGACGAGCTCGTCCTTGTGGAACGGCTTGGTCATGTAGTCGTCGGCGCCGAAGCCGAGACCACGGACCTTGTCTTCGATGCCGGCCATACCCGAGAGGATGAGGATCGGTGTCTTGACCTTGGACAGGCGGAGAGTGCGCAGCACTTCATATCCGGACATGTCGGGAAGGTTCAAATCGAGAAGGATGATGTCGTAATCATACAGTTTGCCGAGGTCGACGCCTTCTTCACCGAGATCGGTGGTGTAGACGTTAAAACTTTCGGACTTGAGCATCAGTTCGATGCTCTGCGCGGTCGCGCTGTCGTCTTCAATCAGTAGTACCCGCATTATTATCCCCTTTACCGCCGCCGAAAGGTGGTCTGGCCCCCTACGCGATACCGAAATATGTCACTGCGTGATTTGGAAGCTGCCACGAAATGGTTAACAAATTCTATTCCACTCTGGCAAGAGGTAACGAATTTATTAAATATTTTGTCCATTCCGCTGTTTTCCAACGAGAATTCGCAAGACCGATTCCTTAACTTTTACATTAAGAACGGCCGCTAAGCGATTCATTCGACTCAGCAATGAAAAGGTTTCGGAAATCGCGTAGTGATGTTTACCGAGCCTTAAATCATCGGACCTATCATTAACGATGCCCGTAAACGAAAGGTTACCAGCGGTAGGTTTTTGTTAATACCGACGGAAATTTTTTGGGCAGACCGTCTCAAAGCGGTGCGCAAGGGGCAGTTTTAGTAAAGCCGGGATCTCGCATCACTGGAGTAATGCGTATGAAGTCGCGTGAGAGCCTAGTTCGCCTGAAGGAATTTCAGGTGAACGAAAAACGACGTCAGCTGCAGCAATTGCAGATGATGATGTCTGAATTCGAACGGATGACGAAGGATCTGGAGAGCCAGATCGTCGTCGAAGAGAAGAAGTCCGGCATTTCCGACCCGAATCATTTCGCCTACCCGACCTTCGCCAAGGCCGCACGTCAGCGCGCCGACAATCTTCAGGTCTCCATCAAGGAGTTGAAGATGCAGGAAGAGGCTCTGGAACAGGCGCTCGAGGAGATGCAGGCAGAATATGCCCGTGCAGCCGCCCTCGAGGAGCGCGACGGCGCGATTCGCGCCCGGGCGTAACGGTCTGGCGATGGACGCCGCCTGGCGTCCTGGGGAATCGCCGAAGAAAAAGCCACGTATGACGGGCAAGGTCCGTCATACGTGGCTTTTCGTGTTTTCTTAGGGTCAGAGTTTGAGCAGACGAATGCTTCTCGATGGCACGAGGGCAAGGATACGAACGCCCTCGGGAACCTTGTCGTAGAGAACGATGTGGCTCTGGTGCTCGTGGCGTCTAACGCCTTGGCCAATCTTGTTAGCGGGCCGTCCCATATCCGGGTTTTCAGCGATCAGCTCGAAACAATTCTTAACGCTGTCCCGATAGCGCTTCGCTTGGGGTGCTCCGAAGAGCTCTATGCTGTTCAAAAAGATGGCAAGAAGGTAGCGTTCCGCGCGTTCAGTTAAGACATAACCGCTCAAGATGCACCGGCGCGACGAGCAGCGAGCGCTTCAGCCTCCGCGAAAATCTCATCAACCGTTCGTTTGCCAGTTCCGCTGACCCGCGATGCGGCAATGATCTCTTCCAGTTCGACGAGCGAAAGCTCCTGGCCCTGCTGCGTCCGGTCCATCAGGATCAAGTCGCGCAGGTACTCGTCGGCGCTCGCATAGTCGCCCTTGCTGACGCGGCTTTCGACCCAGTCACTCTGCTGATCGGAAAGCGATACGGTTAAGCGTGCCATCTGTCACCTCTTGATACCCACAGGATAATCCGTAGGCAGGCGTTTGCCAAATGGTCTCAGTTCACCACGTCGCGCCACTCTTCGTGGCGCTGCGACTGTGCCTTGAAGAACGGGCAAAGCGCGAAGATCTTCCAGCCGCCCTTGCGGGCTTCCTCGACGGCGTGCAGCGCCAGCGCCTGGCCGACGCCTTTGCCGCGCAATGCGTCCGGCACGCCGGTGTGATCGATGATGATGAGCTTTGGCGAGGTGCGGGAATAGGTCATCTCGGCCTCATGCCCCTCGACATCAACGACATAACGGCCGCCCGAGGCATTTTCTTCGTTGCGGATATCCATTCTATTGTCCTCCGAAAGAGATGCGTTGCCCGAACGTGGCATGGCGGGCAGGGGCCTACAAGCCGGAGCGGGGGCGACGCAGTGTTCAACGGAGAAGGCTTGATGGTGAAATTGGCGCTGCTGAAGCCCGTGCTGCTGGTCGCGGCGCCTTTCTTTCTGGCGCTCGGGCTGGTCCTGCCGCTGATCCGCTTCGAGAAGCTCTATTTTTTCGATGAGACGCCGTCGCTGATCGGGATCGTTGCATCGCTCTGGAGCGGCGGCGACATGCTGCTTGCGGCGATCGTCGTCGTGGTCTCGATCGTTCTGCCGGTTTGCAAAATGATCGGCCTGGCGGCGGAGGCAACAGCGGCCGGTGGCGGAACCGGCAGCTGGTTTTATCGTCACGCCGTGCCTTACCTGTCCAAGTGGTCAATGATGGACGTGCTTCTGGTGGCGATCGTCATTGCTGCGGCGAAGACCACAGGGCTGGCGGATGCTTTTACGCAGCCGGGCCTCTGGTGTTATGCGGCCTCAACAATAATTTCGGGCCTTCTGCATTCCTTGAAGGGGAATGCGTCCGGCCCGAAATGAACTTGGTGCCAAAAGGCGATTAGTGACGGTACTGCTGGATACGCGTCGTACGCAGGCCGGCCAGGCCGTGACTGCTGATCGACGACTGCCAGGACAGGAACTCTTCTACGGTAAGCGTGTAACGCTCACACGCTTCTTCCAAGCTCAACAGGCCACCGCGCACAGCCGCGACAACCTCAGCCTTGCGGCGGATAACCCAGCGCCTTGTATTCGGCGGCGGTAGATCCGCAATCGTAAGCGGGCTGCCATCGGGGCCGATGACATATTTTACTCGGGGTCGTATCATTTCGGTCATTGGGACTCTCTACACAACTCAAGACCACAAACGTCACTCTAGCCCGTCACATTTAAAAATTGCCTAAACCGGTCGTAAGAATTTGATAACAACTTTAAGTGCCGGAGCTACCCACCTCCGGCCAAACTTCCCTTACGTAAATTTGAGCCCGGTGCATGGCTCCCATGCGTAATAAATAATATCTATATTTCGCGGGAAGATTTATAAGCGCTGCAACATTACGAATGAGCGCTAGACCTCGTCTCCGTTCTTCTCGCAGCATTCAGTCATAGAATCACGCCGAAAGCTTCCGTCCACTGCGACGCGGAGCCTCGCTGTGCTCTTGCTGTTGTCCGGCGCCTTCAACGGCCTGCTGGAGCGGGAACGGACCGCAGGTCGCGATTGAGGAAAAAATCGATGACGAGACGGGAACGCGCAGTGCGTAACTGCGTAGACGATAACGCTTTTTCGCTTTCCACCACCACGCGCCAGGGCGATCTCAAGATCGAGTTCAAGCGCAGCCTTGAGCGCATGACCAAGGACGCGGGCTTCGATTTTTTCTTGCTTGCCTCGTTTCCGCGCGGAGATGCGACGGGCTTCGTTGAAAACCGGGTCGCAAGCAACTGGCCGCAGACCCTCGTCAATCTATACGAGGGCGCGGACATGTTTTACTGCAGCGAACTCGTCAATGCTCTGAAGCAGACGATCGTGCCAGTATATTGCAATGCGGAAACCTTTGGCGGGGCTGCCGCCAATCTAGAAAACCGCCGGTTGAACGCCGCCTTCCAGATGCATGGATTGCAGGCAACTTTCGGCTTTTCGCTACATGATGCTGATCTAAAACAGTACATTTTTGCATTTTCCGGTTCGCGGCCCGCGCTGCAGCAGGAAGAGCAGATGGCACTTTTTTTCTCGGCGATGCAGGCGCTCGACCGTTTCAGCAGCGCCAATCGCGATGAAGTGGGCCCGGCGGAAAGCCTGACGCGGCGCGAAATCGAATGTCTGCGCTGGTCTGCGGCCGGCAAGAGCAGCGACGAGATCGCCATCATTCTCGATCTCTCCTCGCATACCGTCGTCGGCTACCTGAAGAGCGCCATGCGCAAGCTCGATTCGGTCAATCGCATGCAGGCCGTTGCCCGGGCGCTGCGCTACCGGTTGCTCTGACCTTCAAAGCAGGATGGCGCTGATCTCCGTCTTTCCGGTGCCGAATTCATATTGCGCCGTTCCCGTATGCACGATCGACAGCCAGTCTCCGGCCGTAAGCTGGGCGAGGCCGAACGCCGTCTGGCGTGCTGCCGCGGCGGTGGTGACACCGGCAACGGTGGCAAGTGCGGTGCTGCCGTTTGCTTCCAGCCGTGCGCCATAGGCTGATGAAGTCAGCGTGCTGACGGAGAGAATCAGCAGGTAGAGGCCGGAAGCCGGGACGATCAACCTATTGCCGGTGCCTGATGGCACCGCGGCGCCCAAGGCGAACCCACCCTGCTGCGTATGCATGGCATTGAAGCCGGTGCGGGCGTTATTGGCCGGGGCCGAGGTCCCCGCCGTAAGCGAAGCCCGCACAACCGGGCGCGCCGGTGTCCTGACGATGCCGTCGGCGGCAATCGCCAAGGCCGTCTCCCATGCCGCACCATCGCCGCTCACCTTGATCGAGAACTCGTCATTGCCTGCGAGCCCTATTTCTGCACGACCCGACCAGTTGGATTGGAAGAGAAGCGACGCGGTGTCGCCGGCCGACGCCTTGTTGACCTTCACCTGATGACCATGGCCTTCGTGATTGAAAAGGCTGGCAGGGGAGGAGATGGCGAGGCGGTTTTGCAGATCGGCTGTCGCGTTCAATCCGAGAAGCGGAAGGCTGGAGGGCGGCGAGGCAATATCGCTCCACGTGCCATCGACCAGAACCCGGAACTTTCCGATGGCGGTAAAATACGCCCGCCATCCCTCGCGCGGCATGATATAGAGCCAGGCGCCGTCCTGGCGGAACGCAAGCCGTCCCCGTTTCCCGGCCCAGATCCCTTCCGCCCCTGCTGCGATCAGATAGCAGGTGCCTTCTTCCGGCGCTTCCGGCGGGGTCGAGGCTTCGCTTGTGACCGTCAGCTGGATGACCGCATCGATCAGCTGCAGCGCCTCGTTATGCGTCACATGCTTCTGTGCCTGAGAGGGTAGAATATAGGGGAGGGCAAGATTGGCGGTAATCTCGGACATGCAGCAATCTCCATTGCGCCGGGGCGTCGGGTGCTGCCGATCTTAGATCCGCTGTGGCGGCCGGGGACGAAGGCCCGCTGCCGCTGTTGATGTTCAAGCTGATTCTTGCGGTGTCATGCGCGGCGAAGCGCGCGCTTCCGGCTTCCCCAGGAGATGAAATCCGGATTGACGAAGTCAGGCTCACCCTTTCGGCCGATCTTGCCGTAGGTCAGCGGCAGCCCGTCGAGCGTCAGGGTCGTGCCGCCAGCGGCGCGCAAAACGGCATCGCCCGCCGCCGTGTCCCATTCCATCGTCCGGGTGAAGCGCGGATAGACATCCGCCTTGCCCTCGGCCAGCAGGCAGAATTTCAGCGACGAACCGATATTGGTGCATTCTGAAATGTCGTGCTTGGCCAGAAAACTGTCGGTCGCCGGGCTGTTGTGGCACCGGCTTGCCAGCGCCAGCCGGTGTTCCGGCTCGTCGCGGACGGTCACGGTTTCGCGCCTGTCGACCGTGAAGTCTTGGTCCACATGCAGTTTCTCGGCGCGGCCTGATTCCCCGGCAAAGGCGACGCCCAGCGCCGGGGCATAGACGATGCCCGCGACCGGGATGCCGTTCTCGATATAGGCGATGTTGACCGTGAATTCCTTGCGCTTGTCGACGAACTCACGCGTGCCATCCAGCGGATCGACGAGGAAAAACGGCTTCTCGCCGATATCAGGGATATGGCCTGCAGCCACCGATTCTTCGGCAATGACGGGAATGTCAGGATATTCCCTGGTGAGATGCGCGAGAATGATCTTTTCGGCTTCGTGGTCGGCCAGCGTTACCGGCGTCTCATCGGCCTTGGTCGAGACGTGATAGCCCGCACGGAAAATCTCGATGATCTTCCGCCCTGCTTCGAGAGCTGCATTTTCGAATGTCGGCAACATCACGTTTCAGAATCTTTCGGACCGGGAAAGGCCCCGGCGAAGCGTCGAATATAACTTTAAATATAAGATTGAGGCCAGACTTTTGCACGCCACGGAAAACCGCTATGAAAGCAGACAGGCAGCGGAATGGTTTTCACCCAATCGTCAGCCACATGGTCGGAATTTGCTTTGAATTCCATTTTTGTGGAATAGCTTTCGTTGGCCGGAACCGGTGCCGGATCACAAAAGCGCCGCAATGGTTAATCCACAGGCCGTTTCTGGCTAAATTTTTGTCATATAATGCCTTTTTAGTGTGGAAATTGATCCGTAACGCGCCATTTGCGTCCGTTTGAGCAAGAATCTGATTCAGCGCAGCCTTTTTGTCTTCACATTTTCCCTGAAAGCGCTATGCATGCGGCTACGAGGTTTCGATTTAAAAGCGGAGCCCTAACCAAAAAGAGATGCAGCCATGTTGGTTCGCATCCAGGGGAAATGACATATGGAGTACTTTATCCAGCAGCTCTTCAATGGGCTGACTCTTGGATCCATCTATGGTCTGGTCGCTATTGGCTATACGATGGTTTACGGCATTGTCGGCATGATCAATTTCGCCCATGGCGATGTCTTCATGCTTGGTGGTTTCGCTGCTCTTATCGTCTTTCTCGTTCTCACATCCATTTTCGCAGGTCTTCCGGTAGCAGTTCTTCTGCTGGCGATGCTTGTTGTTGCGATGCTGATGACGAGTTTGTGGAATTGGACGATCGAGCGAGTTGCATACCGTCCGCTGCGCGGTTCGTTCCGCTTGGCGCCGCTGATCACCGCGATCGGCATGTCGATCACGCTTTCGAACTTCATCCAGGTGACGCAGGGCCCGCGCAACAAGCCGATCCCGCCGCTGGTCACTTCGGTCTACGATATTGGCGGCATCTCGGTTTCGCTCAAGCAGATCATCATCATCGTCATCACGGTCGTGCTGCTCGCGGGCTTCTGGTACCTCGTCAACCGCACGGCGCTCGGACGCGCCCAGCGCGCGACGGAGCAGGACCGCAAGATGGCCGCTCTGCTCGGCGTCAATGTCGACCAGACGATTTCCATCACCTTCATCATGGGCGCCGCACTCGCTGCCGTCGCCGGTACGATGTACCTGATGTATTACGGTGTCGCCTCGTTCACCGATGGCTTCACCCCAGGCGTCAAGGCGTTCACGGCTGCCGTTCTCGGCGGTATCGGTTCGCTGCCGGGCGCAGTGTTCGGCGGTCTGCTGATCGGTCTCATCGAGTCGCTCTGGTCCGCCTACTTCACCATCGCCTACAAGGACGTCGCGACCTTCGCGATCCTGGCTTTCGTCCTGATCTTCAAGCCGACCGGTATTCTCGGACGGCCGGAAGTCGAGAAGGTATAATCGTCATGGCAAACATTGAAACTTCCGCAGGCAAGCCCGAGGCCGGGCTTGTCCAGAAGGGTATCCGTGAAGCTTTCTTCACTGGTCTCGTCTCGCTCGGCCTGTTCGTTCTCTATGTCGGTCTCGGCACGCAGCAGAACATCAACAACGAACTGATCATCGTCCAGCGCTGGGGCCTGCTTGCGATCTTCGTCGCAATCGCCGCCATCGGCCGCTTCGTCATGGTCGTCTTCATCCAGCCGAACATCAATCGCCGCAAGCTTGCCAAGGCAAAGCAGGGCGAGCTCGATATCTCGACGGAAAAGAGCTTCTTCCACACGCACTTCCTGAAGATCGCGCTGGTTGCTCTGCTGCTTTACCCGGTCGTGATCTACGCGCTCGTCGGTGCGCAGGGCTCGCTGAAGTGGGTCGACAACTTTGGTATCCAGATCCTCATCTACGTGATGCTGGCTTGGGGTCTGAACATCGTCGTCGGCCTCGCTGGTCTGCTCGACCTCGGTTATGTCGCCTTCTATGCTGTCGGCGCCTATTCCTACGCACTGCTGTCGAGCTATTTCGGCCTGTCCTTCTGGGTCCTGCTGCCGCTGTCGGGCATTTTTGCCGCGCTCTGGGGCATCATCCTCGGCTTCCCGGTCCTGCGTCTGCGCGGCGACTACCTCGCCATCGTGACGCTGGCCTTCGGTGAAATCATCCGTCTGGTGCTGATCAACTGGACCGATGTCACCAAGGGTACCTTCGGCATCTCCGGCATTCCGAAGGCAACGCTGTTCGGTATTCCGTTCGATGCGTCCGCCGGCGGCTTTGCCAAGCTGCTCGGCCTGCCGATGTCGTCTGCCTATTACAAGATCTTCCTGTTCTATCTGATCCTGGCACTCTGCCTGGTCACGGCTTACGTCACCATCCGGCTTCGCCGCATGCCGATCGGCCGCGCCTGGGAAGCTCTGCGTGAAGACGAAATTGCCTGCCGCTCGCTCGGTATCAACACGGTGACGACCAAGCTCACCGCATTTGCGACGGGCGCGATGTTCGGCGGCTTCGCCGGCTCGTTCTTCGCCGCGCGCCAGGGCTTCGTCTCGCCTGAATCCTTCGTCTTCCTGGAATCGGCCGTCATCCTTGCCATCGTCGTCCTCGGCGGCATGGGCTCGCTGACGGGTATCGCGATTGCCGCGGTTGTCATGGTCGGCGGCACGGAAGTGCTGCGCGAAATGGACTTCCTGAAGGTCGTCTTCGGTCCCGATTTCACGCCGGAACTCTATCGCATGCTGCTCTTCGGCCTTGCCATGGTCGTGGTCATGCTCTTCAAGCCGCGCGGTTTCGTCGGCTCGCGTGAACCGACCGCCTTCCTCAAGGAGCGCAAGGCGGTATCCGGAAGCTTCACCAAGGAGGGCCACGGCTGATGAGCCCTGTAGAAACGATGTCCAACGATACCCTGCTCAAGGTCGAGCACCTGTCGATGAAGTTCGGCGGCCTGATGGCCATCAACGATCTGTCCTTCGAAGCCAAGCGCGGCGATATCACCGCCCTGATCGGCCCGAATGGCGCAGGCAAGACCACGGTCTTCAACTGCATCACCGGCTTCTACAAGCCGACGATGGGCATGATCACCATGAACCAGAAGAGCGGAAAGCAGTATCTGCTCGAGCGTCTTCCGGATTTCCGCATCACCAAGGAAGCCAAGGTCGCCCGCACCTTCCAGAACATTCGTCTGTTCTCGGGTCTGACGGTCCTGGAAAACCTGCTCGTCGCCCAGCACAACAAGCTGATGAAGGCTTCTGGCTATACGATCCTCGGGCTGCTCGGCATCGGCAGCTACAAGAAGGAAGCTGCCGCCTCGATCGAACTTGCCCGCTACTGGCTGGACAAGGCCGATCTGACCGATCGCGCCGACGACCCGGCGGGCGATCTGCCCTATGGCGCCCAGCGCCGCCTGGAAATCGCCCGTGCGATGTGCACCGGTCCGGAACTGCTCTGCCTCGACGAACCGGCCGCCGGTCTCAACCCGCGCGAATCGCTGGCACTCAACGAGCTGCTGCGCAGCATCCGCGCCGATACCGGAACCTCGATCCTGCTCATCGAGCACGACATGTCGGTGGTCATGGAAATTTCCGACCACGTCGTCGTTCTCGAATACGGCCAGAAAATCTCCGACGGCACGCCCGATCATGTGAAGAACGACCCGAAGGTCATCGCGGCCTATCTCGGTGTCGAAGACGAAGAAGTTGAAGAGGTCATCGCGACCGTAGAAGGGGGCGCATTCTGATGGCTGGGGAACAGCTTCTTAGTGTTCAGGGTGTCGAGACCTATTACGGCAATATCCGCGCTCTCGCCGGCATCGATGTCGAAGTCAAGAAGGGTGAAATCGTCAGCCTGATCGGTGCCAACGGCGCCGGCAAGTCGACGCTGATGATGACGATCTGCGGCAGCCCGCAGGCACGTACCGGCTCGATCATTTTCGAGGGCCGCGACATCACCAAGATGCCGACCCACGAGATCGCGCGTCTGCGTATCGCCCAGTCGCCGGAAGGGCGTCGTATCTTCCCGCGCATGACCGTTCTGGAAAACCTCCAGATGGGCGCGGGTCTGGATAACCTGAAATATTTCCATGAGGACCTCGAAAAGATTTTCGTGATGTTCCCGCGCCTCAAGGAGCGCCAGACGCAGCGCGGCGGCACGCTTTCGGGCGGTGAGCAGCAGATGCTGTCGATCGGCCGCGCGCTGATGGCCCGTCCGAAGCTTCTGCTTCTCGACGAGCCGTCGCTCGGCCTGGCGCCGCTGATCGTCAAGGGAATTTTCGAGGCGATCAAGAAGCTCAACGAAACCGAAGGCCTGACCGTCTTCCTCGTCGAGCAGAACGCATTTGCTGCCCTCAAGCTTTCGCATCGCGCCTACGTGATGGTGAACGGCAAGGTGACGATGAGCGGTTCCGGCAAGGAACTGCTTGCCAATCCCGAAGTCCGTGCCGCCTATCTCGAAGGCGGGCGGCATTGATCCGGGCAGAAGGGAGACTTTGATATGCAGGGACTTTTCTTCGAACCGGATATGGGCGTCAGGACGGTTATCCGCGCGCTCGTCATGCTCATCGGTTTCTGGACCGCGTGGCGCGCGGGCAAGGCCGCGGCCGAAGGCTGGAGCGATTACCCGCTGGTGATCGCCTATACCTTCCTGCTCGCCTGGGTGATGCAGTTCCTGCATC
This sequence comes from Rhizobium sp. 01N424, assembly GCF_056399485.1. Taxonomy (NCBI): domain Bacteria; kingdom Pseudomonadati; phylum Pseudomonadota; class Alphaproteobacteria; order Hyphomicrobiales; family Rhizobiaceae; genus Rhizobium; species Rhizobium sp. 01N424. Next base: position 51,693 of record NZ_JBFTRK010000017.1, on the reverse strand, counting down.
ACGCGCTGTTCAACGGCCCGATGCTGAGCGCCTTCTTCTACATCATCGATTTCGTGCTGCTGCTCGTCTTCTCGACGGCCGGCTTCCGCTTCCGCCGCACCAATCAGATGGTCAACAACTATTACTGGCTGTACGAAAAAACTTCCGCCTTCTCGTGGAAGAACAAACATTGACAGCCCGTTGAAACTAGGCATGAATTGCCTCAGCGGCGGTACCCGGAAGTCTTGGACTTAAAACGGAAATCCGCCACTGATAAGAAATCGAAGGGCATGGCTCATGGCCGGCAAGGCACAACGCCACCGGTTCATGCCCCCAGAGAGGAACAGCTTTCCCGGCGCAAACGATGGTGGGTAATGCGCTGGGTCTAGGACCGGAACCCGCCCAAAAATTGGGAGTAAAAACATGAAGAAGTATCTTCTGTCAGCAGTAGCTCTTTCCGCGATGGTTGCTTTCAGCGGCGCTGCGCGGGCTGACCTGCTTGTTGGTGTTGGTGGTCCGCTGACGGGCCCGAACGCTGCGTTCGGTGCACAGCTTCAGAAGGGTGCCGAACAGGCAGCCGCTGATATCAACGCTGCTGGCGGCATCAACGGCGAGCAGATCAAGGTCGAGCTCGGCGACGACGTCTCCGACCCGAAGCAGGGCATCTCGGTAGCGAACAAGTTCGTTGCTGACGGCGTCAAGTTCGTTGTCGGTCACTTCAACTCGGGCGTTTCCATCCCGGCTTCTGAAGTTTACGCTGAAAACGGCATCCTCGAAATCACCCCGGCTGCTACGAACCCGCAGTTCACCGAGCGTGGTCTCTGGAACACGTTCCGTACTTGCGGCCGTGACGACCAGCAGGGCGCGATTGCCGGCAAGTATCTTGCCGACCACTTCAAGGACGCCAAGATCGCTGTCGTTCACGACAAGACGCCTTACGGCCAGGGTCTCGCTGACGAAACCAAGAAGGCTATGAACGCCGCTGGTATCACCGAAGTCGTCTACGAAGGCATCAATGTCGGCGACAAGGACTTCTCGGCCCTCATCGCCAAGATGAAGGAAGCCGGCGTTTCGATCATCTATTGGGGTGGTCTCCACACCGAAGCTGGTCTCATCATCCGCCAGGCAAAGGACCAGGGCCTGAAGGCAACGCTCGTATCGGGTGACGGTATCGTTTCGAACGAACTGGCTTCGATCGCTGGCGACGCTGTTGAAGGTACGCTGAACACCTTCGGCCCGGATCCGACGCTGAACCCGGCCAACAAGGACCTCGTCGAGAAGTTCAAGGCTGCCGGCTTCAACCCGGAAGCCTACACCCTCTACTCCTACGCTGCGATGCAGTCGATCGCAGGCGCTGCAAAGGCCGCTGGTTCTAACGATCCGGAAGCCGTTGCAAAGGCCATGAAGGAAAAGGGTCCGTTCCCGACCGTTCTCGGCGAAATGTCCTTCGATGAAAAGGGCGACCCGAAGCTCCCGGGCTACATCATGTACGAATGGAAGAAGGGCCCGGACGGCAAGTACAGCTACTTCCCGCAGGCTGCGAAGTAAGCATCGCTTGCACGGTTCCGACCGTTTAGAAGAAGCCCGGTTTCGACCGGGCTTCTTTGTTTTTGGCGACGGTTTCGCGGCGGAGTGACGTTTTCAATCCAGGTGTGATGGGCTAGGTCTTGAGCCTCGCCTGGATCTAGAACGGAAGCTCATCATGTCCCGACCGCGCATTCTCGTCACCCGCCGCTGGCCCGCTGCCGCCGAGGCGGCACTCGCCGAACGTTTCGAGGTGACCCTCAACGAAGCTGACGTGCCGATGACCGCCGATCAGCTGCGCCAGGCGCTGGCCGACTACGACGCGGTGCTGCCGACCGTCTCCGACAAGCTCCCCGCCGCCGTTTTCGAGGGCGAGATCCGAACGAAAATTCTCGGCAATTTCGGCGTCGGCTACAATCACATCGACATTGCCGCCGCCAAGGCCAAGGGCATTGCCGTCACCAACACGCCGGGCGTTCTGACCGATTGCACCGCCGATATTGCCATGTTGCTGCTGCTCGATGTTGCCCGCCGTGGCGGTGAGGGCGACCGGCAGGTCCGCGCCAACGAATGGAAGGGTTGGTGCCCGACCCACATGATCGGCACCAAGGTCTCCGGCAAGACCGTCGGCATCATCGGCTTCGGCCGTATCGGCAAGGCCTTCGCCCAGCGCTGCCATTTCGGTTTCGGCATGGACGTGGTGTTCTACAATCGCTCCAAGGTCGATGAGGCCGAAGCCGCCCGATACGGCGCGCGCCAGCTCGCCACCGTCGAGGACGTGCTTGCGGCCGCCGATTTCGTCTCGCTGCATTGCCCGGGTGGAGCCGAGAACCGGCACCTGATGAATGCGGCGCGCTTCGCGGCGATGAAGAAGGGTGCGTTCCTGATCAACACGGCGCGCGGCGACGTGGTGGATGAGGCGGCGCTGGTTGCGGCCTTGCGCGACGGGACGATCCGCGGGGCAGGGCTCGATGTCTACGAGGCGGAGCCGCAGGTGCCGGAGGCGCTGAAGGCGATGGAGAATGTGGTGCTGCTGCCGCATCTCGGCAGTGCGACGGATGAGACGCGCACGGCGATGGGGATGAAGGTGGTGGAGAATGTCGCGGCGTTCTTCGAGGGCCGGGAGCCTGCGGATCGGGTGGTTTGAGGGTGGTCTTTGAGGGTTGAGCAAGAACGCCCCCCTCTGCCCTGCCGGGCATCTCCCCCACAGGTGGGGAGATGACTCGTGGCGGGCTCCCCACACTCTATGACTGAACCTATTCGCGGCCTACATCGTTAGATGTCGGGCGAGCGGGCGCGCCCAGCCAATCTCCCCACCTGTGGGGGAGATGCCCGGCAGGGCAGAGGGGGGCGTTCTTGCTCGAAGTCTCAAGACTCAAGCGACCCCACCATCACCCCTCATGCAAAACATGCGCCGCCTTCACCGCAGCAGACGCCCGGTTCTCCACCCCGAGCTTCACATAGATCTGCTCGAGATGCTTGTTCACCGTCCGCGCCGACAGCCCCAGAATCTCGCCGATATCCCGGTTGGCCTTGCCCTTGGCGATCCAGAGCAGCACTTCCGACTCCCGCTGGGTCAGCGAAAAATGCTGGCGCAGCACCGCGTCGTCGCTGCGCTGGCTGACGGCGGTGAGGCGGAAGAGGTATTCGTCGGGACCGATGGTGCCGAGGAAGGCGAGCTGCAGCACGGGTTGGCCGGCGTGGGTGACGGAGAAGGCGGTGTCGCGGCCGCTTCCCATGCGGTCCTTCATCCAGGCGGCGATATGCGCCGTTACCACCTCCATGCCGTCGTCGCTGCCCATGGCGGCGTTGACGAGCCGGGTGGCCTGAGGAGTCGACCAGTGGATGCTGCCATTGCCCTTGACCGCGAGCAGATGGCGTCCGGCGGCATCGAGGGCGACGCGGGCGCTCTGGGCCGAGCGGGCATTGCGCAGATGGACGCGGATGCGGGCGCGCAGTTCGTCGATATTGATCGGCTTGGTGAGATAGTCGACGCCACCTGACTCAAGCGCGTGGACGACATGTTCGGTCTCCGTCAGCCCGGTCATGAAGATGACCGGCACCTGGCCGACTGCGGCGTTGGCCTTCAATTTGCGGCAGGTCTCGAAGCCGTCCATGACGGGCATGACGGCGTCGAGCAGGATGAGATCGGGGGTGATGCGCTCGACGATGTTGAGCGCTGCCGTGCCCGACGTGGCGATCAGCACGGAAAAGCCCGACTGTTCCAGCGCATCGGTCAGGAAGCCGAGCGCCTCCGGGGAATCATCGACAAGCAGGACGATATCGCGGGGATGGGCCGTGTCAGCCAATGGTCTCTACCTTTTCGTCGAAGCCGTGCAGGAAGGTCATGAAGCCGTCGAGATCAAAGGCTCCGACATAGGCTCGCAGTTCATCGGTAAATGGCTGATTTGCTTCGTCCTTGGCAAGGTCATTGAGCTTGGCTTCGATCCCCCTGATGTAGCCGATTTCGCAAAGGCGCATCAGTTCCTCGATATGGGCCGCACCCGGGCTGACGAGTGGTGGCCTGGCGGGCACTGCAGGCGGCGGGACGCTATCGGCATAGACCCATTTGAGGCCGAGATGCAGCGCGAGCTTGTCGCGCAGCTGCTTGATATCGACCGGCTTGCCGATCGCGTCATTGTGGCTGTCGTCGCTTTCGGCGGTCGCCGCGGCGTCGCCGATATTGGCCGAGAGCATCAGGATCGGTGACGTCTGGCCGCTTTCGCGCAGGCGCGACGCAAGCTGCCAGCCGCTCATGCCGGGCATGGAGATGTCGACGAGGAAGAGGTCGGGCTTGATGCCCTCGATCAGCGTCAGGCAGTCCAGGCCGCTGGCCGCCGTCAGCACCACGAAATCGAGCGGCGCCAGGATCTCGCGCATCATCTCGCGGTGATCCTCGTTGTCGTCGACGACGACGACGGTGCGGCGCGGACCGTTATAGCTGACGATCTTCTTTTCCTGTGGCGGGGCGACGATTTCGCGTGTAACGGCCGAGAGCATCAGGCGAACACGGAAGGTCGAGCCCTTGTCCTTCTCACTCTCGACCGAGATTTCGCCGCCAAGCGTGTTGGTCAGGAGCCGGGTGATGGTCAGCCCAAGGCCGAGCCCCGGCATCGGCCGGATGCTTTCGGCCTCGCCGCGCTGGAAGGGTTCGTAGATGCGGCTGATATCCTTCTCGGCGATGCCACGGCCGGTATCGGAAACTGTGAAGGTGGCCACCTGGCTGCGATAGCCGATATCGAAGGTCACAGTGCCCTCGTCGGTGAACTTGATGGCGTTCGACAGCAGGTTGACGAGGATCTGGCGCAGCCGCTTCTCGTCGGTGCGCACGAATTGCGGCAGTGACGGTGAGCGATAGTGATGGAAGGTCAGGCCCTTTGCCTGTGCCTGCGGGCGGAACATGTCGACGATCTGGTCGAGGAAATCCTGGATGTTGATCTCGTTGGAATAGACCTGCAGGCGCCCGGCCTCGATCTTGGAAATATCCAAGAGCCCGTCTATCAGGCCGGAGAGATGCTCGGCCGACCGGCGGATGACCTTGATCGAGGATTGGCGCGGCGCCGGGATGGTTTCGTCGCGCTCCAGGATCTGGGCATAGCCGAGAACGGCATTGAGCGGCGTGCGCAGCTCGTGGCTGAGGCCGACGACATAGCGGCTCTTGGCGCGGTTTGCGGCTTCTGCGGTCTCCTTGGCATTCTGCAGGGCGGCGTCGGTCTTCTTGTGGGCGGCGATTTCCTTGAGCAGTAGCGTGTTTTGGCGCGAGGATTCTTCCTCGGCGACGACGCGGCTGTCGTGGGCGAGCACATAGAACCAGCAGACGACGCCGGCGATGACGGCGAAGACGAAGAACACGATCAGGATCGTGCGGTTGACGACCTCGGCGGTCTCCGGCGAGGCCGAGGCCACCTGATGGGCGATCATCGCCAGGATTGCGCCGACGGCAGTCAGCGCCAGCACGACGGCGATGCCGTAGCGTCCCAAGCGGGTGGTGAGCTTTTCGATCACCGTTTCGGGCAGCAGCGCCTTGGCGACGGTACCGATCTGCGCATTCAGCCGTGCATTCGGCTTGCACATGTCGTGGCAGCGGCTGTCGAGCGAACAGCAGAGCGAGCAGATCGGCGCGGCATAGGCCGGGCACCAGGCCATGTCCTCGGGCTCGAAGGGATGTTCGCAGACCGAGCAGGTGATGCTAGTCAGGTTCTTCCAGCTATGGCGCGGCTTGCGGGCCAGATAGTATTTGCCCTTGGTGCCCCAGGCGATCAGCGGCGAGGCGATGAGCGAAATGACCAGCGTGATATAGGGCGCCAGCGAGGCTGCGATCGGGCCGAAAGCACCGAAATGGGCGATCAGTGCGACGGTCGCCGACAGCGTCATGGCGCCGAGGCCGACAGGATTGATGTCGTAGAGATGGGCGCGCTTGAATTCGATGCCGGGAGGGGCAAGGCCGAGCGGCTTGTTGATGAAGAGATCGGCCGAAATGGTGCAGAGCCAGGCCATGGCGATGATCGAGAAGATGCCGAGCGTTTCCTCCAGCAGCTTGTAGATACCGAGTTCCATCAGCAGCAGGGCGATGGCGACGTTGAAGATCAGCCAGATGACGCGGCCCGGATGGCTATGTGTCAGGCGCGAGAAGAAGTTCGACCAGGCGAGCGAGCCGGCATAGGCGTTCATCACGTTGATCTTCAGCTGCGAGACGACGACGAAGGCGGCCATCAGCAGCAGCGCGGCATTGTGCCAGGGGATCATGTAGCCGAAGGCGGTGAGATACATCTGCGCCGGATCGGCGGCGCGGTCGACGGGCACGCCGGCGGTGAAGGTCAGCACCACCAGGAAGGAGCCGGCCAGCAGCTTCGGCGCGCCGATGATCACCCAGCCGGGACCGGCGAGGAAGACGGCGAGGCGATGACGCCACATGCGCTGACCATCCGGCGGCAGGAAGCGCAGGAAGTCGGCCTGTTCGCCAATCTGCGACATCAGCGCCAGGATGACGGCCGAGGCGGCGCCGAACTCGACGAGATTGAAATCGGCGACCGTGCCCGGCGGTCCCGAGGCATGGCGGATGCCGGCAAAGGCGCGCCAGACATCGAACTTCTCCCAGTCGAGAAAGGCGATGAAGATGAAAGGCAGGATGTTCAGCACGATCCAGAAGGGCTGGGTCATCAACTGGAAGCGGCTGATCAGCTTGACGCCGTGGGTGACCAGCGGGATGACCATCACGGCGCTGATGATGTAGCCGATCCAGAGGGGGATACCGAGCGTCAGCTCCAGCGCCCCGGACATGATCGACGCCTCGATGGCGAAGAGCATGAAGGTGAAGCTCGCATAGATCAGCGAGGTGATGGTCGAGCCGATATAGCCGAAGCTGGCGCCGCGGGTCAGCAGGTCGATATCGACGCCATGGCGGATCGCATAGCGGCTGATCGGCAGGCCGATGGCGAGCATGGCGATCGAGGCGACGATGATGGCGTAGAAGGCGTTGGTCGTGCCGTAGGACAGTGTGATGGCGCCGCCGATCGCCTCCAGCGCCAGGAAGGAGATGGCGCCGATCGCCGTCTGCGAGATGCGTTGCGAGGAGAACTGCCGGGCGCTCTTTGCGGTGAAGCGCAGCGCGTAGTCTTCCAGCGTCTGGTTGGCGACCCAGCGGTTATATTCGCGCCTGACCGGAATGATGCGTTGCCGCGCTGCCATGCGTGTGTGCCGGTCCCTTCGTTCCGTTTGTCATTCTTCCGTAACATGGATGGGCGCGACGCTTAAGGGTGCGGCGCAGCATAAGCGTGCAGATTTAGCCCCGGTGCCTACGTCATATTACGTATGTGTTTTCGCAGTGCAGCACCGGATAGTCCCTTAAGCAACAGTTAACCGCCGGTTTCGGCCTGTTGTCGAACAAGAAGAGGGGATCACAAGATGAATCTGCGATCATATGTTTCAGGTGCCGTGCTCGGCGCCGTCATGTCGGCCACGGCCGCATTCCATGGGGCAGTCGCTGCCGACGACACGATCAAGGTCGGCGTTCTGCACTCGCTCTCCGGCACCATGGCCATCTCCGAGACGACGCTCAAGGACGCCATGCTGATGCTCATCGACGAGCAGAACAAGAAGGGCGGCCTTCTCGGCAAGAAGCTCGAAGCCGTCGTTGTCGACCCGGCTTCGGATTGGCCGCTGTTTGCCGAAAAGGCACGCGAGCTGATCGAAAAGGACAAGGTCGCGGCCGTTTTTGGCTGCTGGACGTCCTCGTCGCGCAAGTCGGTTCTGCCGGTTTTCGAAGAGCTGAACTCGATCCTGTTCTACCCGGTCCAGTACGAGGGCGAAGAATCCTCGCGCAACATCTTCTACACGGGTGCTGCTCCGAACCAGCAGGCGATCCCGGCCGTCGATTACCTGATGGAGAAGGAAGGCGTGAAGCGCTTCGTTCTCGAAGGTACCGACTACGTCTATCCGCGCACGACCAACAAGATCCTGGAAGCCTATCTCGAATCCAAGGGCATTCCGAAGGAAGACATCATCATCAACTACACGCCGTTCGGCTTCTCCGACTGGCAGACCGAAGTTTCCAAGATCAAGGAATTCGGCTCGGCCGGCAAGAAGACCGCCGTCGTCTCGACGATCAACGGTGACGCCAACGTTCCGTTCTACAAGGAACTCGGCAACCAGGGCATCAAGGCAACCGACATTCCTGTCGTCGCCTTCTCGGTCGGCGAAGAAGAGCTTGCCGGTCTCGACACCAAGCCGCTCGTCGGCCACCTGGCTGCCTGGAACTACTTCGAGTCGGTCGAAAGCCCGGCCAACAAGAAGTTCATCAAGGAATGGCACGCCTACACCAAGAACGACAAGCGCGTGACCAACGACCCGATGGAAGCGGCCTATATCGGCTTCAACGCCTGGGTTAAGGCTGTCGAGGCTGCCGGCACCACCGATACCGACAAGGTTCTCGACACCATCATCGGTGTTTCCGTTCCGAACCTCTCGGGTGGCTATGCGACCGTGATGCCGAACCACCACATCACCAAGCCTGTTCTCATCGGCGAAATCCAGGGTGACGGCCAGTTCGAAATCGTCAAGCAGACGCCTGCCGTCGTCGGCGACGAATGGTCCGATTACCTGCCTGACTCCAAGGACCTGATCTCCGATTGGCGCAAGCCGATGAACTGCGGCAACTTCAACGTTGCGACCGGCAAGTGCGGCGGCAAGGGGTCTTGAGTTAGCCGATCCGATACCTGCCTGATGCCTTCCGTCCGGACCCCCATGTTCCGGGCGGAAGCTCCGTCCCAAACGGTTGGTGCCCCAGAGGCCAACGATAATCCAGGCGAGAAAGCCGATGTATCGCGCCATCAAGATCGTTCTTTTCACGCTCCTCCTCGCCCTGCCGGTCTTCTCCTCGGCATTGAAGGCGCAGGAAGACATTCACGCCCTCGTCAATGCGCTCGGTGCCGGTGACTTCGATGCCCGCGAGGCGGCCATCAAGGCGCTCGTCGCTTCCAAGGATCCGCATGTCGGCCAGATCCTGCAGCAGCTCAGCGACGGCCAGCTTTATGTGAATTCGGAAGAGGGCGGCCCGGTTCTGCTGCAGGGCGGCACGGATGACGAACCGACATTCTCCGATCCGATCAGCGGCGAAGCCGTCGCGGATATCGACCCGGACTATATGTCCAAGGTCAAGATCAACAACTCGCTGCGCGGCATCATCGCCACCAGCATGAGCACGCTGACGCTGCTGAGCCCGGATCGTTCCGCGCGGCTCGCCGCCGCTCAGGGGCTGCTCAAGGATGCCGATCCCTCCAATCTCGATCTCTTGAATTCGGCGCTTGCTACCGAGAAGGACGGCGAGGTCAAGAACACGATGGAAGCCGCCCGCGCGGTGATGATGCTGAAGAGCGATGTCAGCGCCGAGGACAAGAAGGCCGCCATCGACACGATCGCCGCCCGCGGCGACCGCAACGCCATGACGATCCTGACGACGGCGATGGAAACCGCGCCTGACGATCTGAAGCCGGCAATCCAGTCGGATATCGACGGCATCAAGCGCAGCCTGGCTGTCTGGGATGTGGTGCAGAACGTCTGGTACGGGTTGTCGCTCGGCTCGGTGCTGCTGCTCGCCGCCATCGGCCTTGCCATCACCTTCGGCGTCATGGGCGTCATCAACATGGCGCATGGCGAGATGGTGATGATCGGCGCCTACACGACCTATGTGGTGCAGGAGTACATTACCTCGAATTTCCCGGGCATGGAGACCTATTCGCTGGCCTTCTCCGTGCCGGCAGCCTTCCTCTTCACCGGCTTCGTTGGTCTCGTCATCGAGCGTCTCGTCATCCGCTATCTCTATGGCCGCCCGCTGGAAACGCTGCTCGCCACCTGGGGCGTGTCGCTCATCCTGCAGCAGGCGGTGCGCTCGATCTTCGGCCCGACCAACCGCGAGGTGCGCAATCCGAGCTGGATGTCCGGTGCCTTCGAATTCGGCGGTCTGTCGATCACCTGGAACCGCATGTGGATTATCGTCTTCTCGATGGCGGTGTTCGTGACGCTGCTGATGCTCCTGAAGCGCTCGGCCTTCGGCCTGCAGATGCGCGCCGTCACACAGAACCGCCGCATGGCGTCCTCGATGGGTATTCGCACCGGCTGGGTCGATGCCTTTACCTTCGGGCTCGGGTCCGGGATCGCCGGGATCGCCGGGGTGGCGCTCAGCCAGATCGATAACGTCTCGCCGAACCTCGGGCAGAGCTACATCATCGACAGCTTCATGGTCGTGGTCTTCGGCGGCGTCGGCAATCTCTGGGGCACACTGGTAGGCGCGCTGTCGCTCGGCGTCGTCAACAAGTTCCTGGAGCCCTTCGCCGGCGCCGTGCTCGGCAAGATCCTGGTGCTCGTCCTCATCATTCTCTTCATCCAGAAGCGTCCGCGCGGGCTCTTCGCACTCAAAGGAAGGGCGGTGGAAGCATGATTACGGCTTTCCTTTTCCGGTCTCTCGATCGCAAGATCTCGATAGCCATCGCCATTCTGCTTCTGGTCGCTGTTCTGGTGCCGGTGCTCAACCTGCTCACCGGCCCCGAGAATCCGCTGCATATCCCGACCTACATCATGGCGCTGTTCGGCAAGTATCTGACCTATGCGCTGCTAGCGCTCGCGCTCGATCTCGTCTGGGGTTTCTGTGGCATCCTCTCGCTCGGCCACGGCGCGTTCTTCGCGCTCGGCGGCTATGCGATGGGCATGTATCTGATGCGCCAGATCGGCTCGCGCGGCGTCTATGGCGATCCCATCCTGCCTGACTTCATGGTGTTCCTGAACTGGAAGGAACTGCCCTGGTTCTGGTACGGCTTCGATCACTTCTGGTTCGCGGCGATCATGGTCGTCGCCGTGCCCGGGCTGCTCGCCTTCATCTTCGGCTGGTTCGCCTTCCGCTCGCGCGTCAACGGCGTTTATCTGTCGATCATCACACAGGCGATGACCTACGCCCTGCTGCTTGCCTTCTTCCGCAACGACATGGGCTTCGGCGGCAATAACGGCATGACCGATTTCAAGGAAATCATCGGCTATAACGTGCAGGCCGACGGCACCCGCGCCTCGCTCTTTGCTGCCACGGCAATCTTCCTGGCGCTGTCGTTGATGATTGCCTCGGCGATCGTTCGCTCGAAGTTCGGCAAGGTGCTGGTCGGTGTGCGCGATGCCGAAAGCCGCACGCGCTTCCTCGGCTACCGCGTCGAGCATTTCAAGCTCTTCACCTTCGTCGTCTCGGCGATGATGGCGGGGATCGCCGGTGCACTCTACGTGCCGCAGGTCGGCATCATCAATCCCGGCGAATTCGCTCCTGCCAACTCGATCGAAGTCGTCATCTGGACGGCGGTCGGCGGCCGGGCGACGCTGATCGGGCCTATTATCGGCGCCATCCTCGTCAATGGCGGCAAGACCATCTTCACCGGCCTGTTCCCCGAGTTCTGGCTGTTTGCGCTCGGTGGCCTCTTCGTTGCCGTGACGCTGTTCCTGCCGAAGGGAATCGTCGGCACGGCCGCGCAGTATATCGGCAAGCGCAAGCCGCGGACGGAAGCGACGCCTCCCTCGCTCGAGGACGGCGTTGATGCAAAAATCCAGGCAGCGGAGTAGGCGCGGATGATCCCCGATATCAAACCCAACAGCGTGCTTTATCTGAACGGCGTCTCGGTTTCGTTCGACGGGTTCAAGGCGCTGAATTCGCTGTCGATCGTCATCGAGCCCGGTGAACTGCGCGCCATCATCGGCCCGAACGGTGCCGGCAAGACGACGATGATGGACATCATCACCGGCAAGACCCGGCCCGACGAAGGCGAGGTGTTCTTCAACGGCCAGACGGACCTGACGAAACTCGACGAAGCCGATATCGCCCAGCTCGGCATCGGCCGCAAGTTCCAGAAGCCGACGGTCTTCGAAAGCCATACCGTCTGGGACAATCTGGAACTGGCGCTGAACCGCAAGCGCGGCGTCTTCCCGACGCTGTTCTACCGTCTCTCCGGCGACGACAAGGCGCGCATCGATGAAATCCTCGAGACCGTGCGCCTGACGCATCGCCGCGATGAGTTCGCGGCCAATCTCAGCCACGGCCAGAAGCAGTGGCTGGAGATCGGCATGCTGCTGGCTCAGGAGCCGAAGTTGCTGCTCGTCGACGAACCGGTTGCCGGGATGACCGATGCCGAAACTGCTGAGACGGCGATCCTGCTGAAGGAGATCGCCAAGACCCGCTCTGTCGTCGTCGTCGAGCATGACATGGGCTTTATCCGCGATCTCGGGGTCAAGGTGACGTGTCTGGCCGAGGGCTCGGTGCTGGCCGAGGGGTCGATCGATTTTGTCAGTTCCGATCCGAAGGTGATCGAGAATTATCTGGGGCGGTGAGGGATGGTCGTCGTGAACGTCGTGGGCGTGATACCCCCCTCTGCCCTGCCGGGCATCTCCCCCACAAGGGGGGAGATCGACTCGTGGCGGGCGTCTCATCAAATAATCAACGTTGGAGCGAGCGGGTGCGCCCAGCCAATCTCCCCACCTGTGGGGGAGATGCCCGGCAGGGCAGAGGGGGGTACCCCAACCCTAAGCGATCATAGGGGACAACCATGCTGACAGTCGAAAACGCAAACCTCCACTACGGCGCGGCCCAGGCCCTGCGCGGCATCTCGATCAAGGCCGAGATGGGCAAGATCACCTGCGTGCTCGGCCGCAACGGCGTCGGCAAGAGCTCTCTTCTGCGCGCCGTCACCGGCCAGCACCCGCTGTCGGCCGGAAGCGTCACCTTCAACGATACCGCGCTCAACGGCCTGCCGCCGTTTGCCCGCGCCAAGCAGGGCATCGGTTACGTCCCGCAGGGGCGTGAAATCTTTCCGCTGCTGACGGTGAAGGAAAACCTCGAGACCGGCTTTGCTCCGCTTGGCCGCCGCGACCGCAACATCCCTGACGATATCTTCAGCCTCTTTCCGGTGCTGAAGTCGATGTTGTCACGTCGCGGCGGCGATCTTTCCGGCGGGCAGCAGCAGCAGCTGGCGATCGGCCGGGCCATGGTGACGCGGCCGAAGATCCTGGTGCTCGACGAGCCGACCGAAGGCATCCAGCCGTCGATCATCAAGGATATCGGCCGGGCGATCCGCTATCTCCGGGATTCGACCGGAATGGCGATCCTGCTGGTCGAGCAATATCTCGATTTCTGCCGCGAGCTTGCCGATTACGTCTACATCATGGACCGCGGCGAGATCGTCCACGAAGGTCTGGCGGAAACGCTGGATACGCCTGAGGCCCGCCGCCACCTGACCGTCTGAGCGGCAATTGCCGCTTTCTTCGGCAATCTCGGTTCCGGGGCGAGCCGTTCGGCTTTGCTGCGAAGGCGATTGCGGGCGGCACGGGAATTGCTTGCTTTCACTTGTTTAGCGCATTGAATGAGAACAGCCGGATGAACGGCGGATGTTCAAGGGGATGGAATGACGATCGCTGCGGCAAGCACCAGACCGCAAAGAGCCGAGGGACGCGGGCATCTGGCCGCCAAGGCCCTGGATGGGCGCACCCGGCTTCGCGAGCTCTATCAGGAAGGCGCTGCCAAGATCCGGCTACCCGACACCTTCGATGCCTCGATGGAAGCCGTCATAATCAACACCGCCGGTGGCTTGACGGGTGGCGACCGGATGAACTGGAGCGTCGTTGCCGGTCCCGGTACGCGCATCGACGTCACCACCCAGGCCTGCGAGAAGATCTACAAGGCATCGGCGGGCACTGCCGAAGTCACGACCACGATCAACGCGGGCGCCGGATCGCGGGTCGACTGGCTGCCGCAGGAAACCATTCTCTTCGACCGCGCCTCGCTGTTTCGCCGCCTCGACGTCGATCTCGGCGACACCGCCGAGTTTCTGGCCGTCGAAGCCATCCTGCTCGGCCGCAAGGCGATGGGCGAGGCGATGCAGACCGGCCTGTTCCGCGACCGCTGGCGCATCTGCCGCGCGGGCAAGCTTATTCATGCCGAGGAACTCCGGCTCGATGGCGCGGTCGGCGCGCTGACAGCGCTGCAGCCGGTTCTCGGCGGGCAGGTGGCGTTTGCGACGATGCTCTATGCCGGTCCGCTGGCCGACAGCTATCTCGCCAAGGTGCGCCCGCTACTCGAAGGGCATATGGCTGGCGCCAGCGCGTGGAATGGAAAGCTTGTCGTGCGGGTCGCGGCAGCGGATGGTTTCGCGCTCAGAAAAATCCTGATTCCGGTCATATCCGCCTTGCGCAACGGCGCGCCGGTGCCGAAAGTCTGGAACCTGTAATTCAGCTGGAATGGATGAACGATGAACCTCACTCCGAGAGAAAAAGACAAGCTGTTGATCTCCATGGCGGCAATGGTGGCGCGCCGCAGGCTGGAGCGCGGCGTCAAGCTTAACCATCCGGAAGCGATCGCGTTGATCACCGATTTCGTGGTCGAAGGCGCGCGTGACGGGCGGTCCGTCGCCGATCTGATGGAGGCCGGCGCCCATGTCGTCAGCCGTGATCAGGTGATGGAAGGTATCGCCGAGATGATCCACGACGTGCAGGTCGAGGCCACATTTCCTGACGGTACCAAGCTCGTCACCGTCCACGAACCGATCCGCTAAGGAGGCCGCGATGCTGGAACTGCGCCCGAACTGCGAATGCTGCGACAAGAACCTGCCGCCCGAAAGCCGTGAGGCGATGATCTGCAGCTTCGAATGCACCTTCTGCGCTGCTTGCGCCGAAGACGTGCTCGGCGGCAAATGCCCGAACTGCGGCGGCGAATTTACGCGCCGCCCGGTCCGCCCGGCCGGGAAGCTCGCCAACAATCCGGCGTCGACCAAACGTGTATTGAAGGCCGAAGGCTGCGCGCCCCAGAAGGCTGCGTGAGGAGAAAGACATGATCCCAGGCGAAATCATTGCCGCAAACGGCGACATCGAACTCAATGCCGGCGCACCGACCCTGACGATTGTGGTGTCGAACACCGGCGATCGCCCGGTGCAGGTTGGCAGCCATTATCATTTTGCCGAAACCAATGCGGGGCTCTCCTTCGAACGCGAGAAGGCGCATGGCATGCGGCTGGACATTCCCGCCGGCACCGCCGTCCGTTTCGAGCCGGGCCAGACGCGCGAGGTGACGCTGATCCCGCTCGCTGGCAAACGCGAAGTCTATGGCTTCCGCCAGCTCGTCATGGGCAAGCTTTGAAGCACAAAAAATAACAGAAGACGGGAGGAAATGATGCGTTTGGTGATTGGCCTGCTTGCATTGGCGGGCGGCGTAATAATGGCTTCGGGCGCATTCGCGCAGGAGGAGACCGACTGCAAGAACCCTGAGACGCAGGCGGAGATGACGAGCTGCGAACAGGATCGCTATGGCGAGGCAGACAAGGCGCTGAATGCCCAGTGGAAGGAAACGCGCACTGCGGCGGCTGCGACCGACGAGGATTTGGACGAGAACGATCGCGGCGCCGAGAAGGCGCTGCTCACAGCGCAGCGCGCCTGGATCTCCTATCGCGACGCGCAATGCGAGGCCGAAGGTTTTCAGGCCCGCGGCGGAACGATGGAGCCGATGCTGGTGGCTGGGTGCCTCGCCAATCTCAGCGACACCAGGACCAAGGAACTGAAGGCGCTTGCCGACGCATTGGGCGGCAACTGACGTGGGACAGAAGATCATGATCGTTGGCAACGGTGAGGTGGGAGACGAGGGACGCGCGGCGATCACTGCGGCCGATTTCGTCATCCGCTTCAACGAGTGCCGATCCTATGCCTCAAGCCCCGGCCGCACCGATGCGGTCGCCGTCTGCAATACCGGCCGTCCGGGCAAGGCGATGACCGGCGATACCGGTTGGCGGACACTGCCCGGCGTCGTCGAAGCGTCGGAAATCTGGTGCGTGCGCGATCCGGAAAAATTTGCGGAGATCCGGGCGCCGCTCGCTATCTCTCATCCCGAGCTCGACGACTTCTGCGACGATTATACGAGTCAGTTCAAGGCCTTCTGCAAGGAAGCTGGCAAACGGCATGTGGTCGTTGAGAAAGTGATTCATGAGGCGGTGGACGACGCGCTCGCCGCCTTTCACCCCGAGCCTTACGTCGTGCCAAGCACCGGACTGATCGCGATAGCCGAAACCTTCCGCCGGTTCCCAAGCGCCGGTATCGGGCTCGCGGGTTTCGGTCATGCAGGCTGGGACGGCCACCCTTTTGCTGCCGAGCGGCAGCTTGTCGATGGATATATCGCTGCCGGGCGGCTGAAACGATACGCCGCCGAACAATCTCATTCTTCCTCCCAAGGAGCCTGACATATGCCCCACAAGATCTCCCGCGCCGCCTATGCCAGTATGTTCGGACCGACTGTCAGCGACAAGGTGCGGCTGGCCGATACCGAGCTGTTCATCGAGATCGAAAAGGACTTCACGACCTATGGCGAGGAAGTGAAGTTCGGCGGCGGCAAGGTGATCCGCGACGGCATGGGGCAGAGCCAGGCGACCCGCGCGCAGGGCGCGGTCGATACCGTGATTACCAATGCGGTGATCATCGATCACACGGGGATCGTGAAAGCCGATATCGGGCTGAAGGACGGGCGCATCGTGGCGATCGGCAAGGCCGGCAATCCCGACACGCAGCCGGGCGTCAACATCATCGTCGGCCCATCGACGGAAGCGATCGCGGGCGAGGGCAAGATCGTCACGGCCGGCGGCATGGATGCGCATATCCATTACATCTGCCCGCAGCAGATCGAGGAAGCGCTGATGTCCGGCATCACCTGCATGCTGGGCGGCGGCTCCGGCCCGGCGCATGGCACGCTTGCAACGACCTGCACCGGTGCCTGGCATATCGAGCGGATGATCGAGAGCTTCGACGGCTTTCCGATGAACCTGGCGCTGGCGGGAAAGGGCAACGCGTCGCTTCCTGCTGCACTCGAAGAAATGGTGCTGGCCGGGGCCTCGTCGCTGAAGCTGCATGAAGATTGGGGTACGACGCCGGCGGCGATCGACTGCTGCCTTTCGGTGGCCGACGAATATGACATCCAGGTGATGATCCACACAGATACGCTGAACGAGAGCGGCTTCGTGGAAGACACGATCGGGGCGCTCAAGGGCCGCACCATCCATGCCTTCCATACCGAGGGTGCCGGTGGCGGCCATGCGCCCGATATCATCAAGATCTGCGGCCAGTCGAACGTCATCCCGTCATCCACCAACCCGACGCGGCCCTACACGGTCAACACGATCTCCGAGCATCTCGATATGCTGATGGTCTGCCATCATCTGTCGCCGTCGATCCCCGAAGATATCGCCTTCGCCGAAAGCCGTATCCGCAAGGAGACGATCGCCGCGGAAGATATCCTCCATGATATCGGTGCCTTCTCGATCATCTCCTCCGACAGCCAGGCCATGGGCCGGGTCGGCGAAGTGGCGATCCGCACCTGGCAGACGGCCGACAAGATGAAGCGTCAGCGTGGCCGCCTGCCGGAAGAAAAGGGCGAGAACGACAATTTCCGTGTGCGCCGCTATATCGCAAAATACACGATCAATCCGGCGATCGCTCAGGGCCTCAGCCACGAGATCGGCTCGGTGGAGGTCGGCAAGCGCGCCGACCTGGTTTTGTGGAACCCTGCCTTCTTCGGCGTCAAGCCGGAGATGGTGCTGCTCGGCGGCTCGATCGCGGCGGCGCCGATGGGGGATCCGAACGCCTCGATCCCGACCCCGCAGCCGATGCATTACCGGCCGATGTTTGCCGCCTATGGCAAGCTGCGCACCACCTCGTCGGTCACCTTCGTGTCGCAGGCGTCGCTGGATGCAGGCCTCAAGGGACGGCTCGGTGTTGCCAAGAGTCTCGTCGCCGTGAAGAACACGCGCGGCGGAATTTCCAAGGCGTCGATGATCCACAACAGCCTGACGCCGCATATCGAGGTCGATCCCGAGACCTATGAAGTCAGGGCCGATGGCGAGTTGCTGACCTGTGAACCGGCGACCGTTCTCCCGATGGCACAGCGCTACTTCCTGTTCTGAGGCACGGTGCGCTGCCGAAAGCGTTTCGTTAACGGCATTCTCTGCGTGGTTGCAGAAATTCCGGGAAATCTTCGTGCTCGAAACGTGGCTTTCATCAGCGCATCGGTGTGGACTGAAATGCGCGTGATATCAGATGTTTAATCAGGCGTTCAGCAGTTCTGATTCAGGTTGAGGGCGGGTGCGGCCTGCCCGTGAAAATGCAACTTCATTAATTCGGCCGAACTCGCTCAAATCTTAACGATCGGCTTAAGAACCCGGCAGCAAATGCATTCTAATCAAATGCCATGGGGGTGCCGGGGCTGGAGGTCGATTCGCATGAAAAACTGGATGATGCTCCAGATGGGGCTCGGCAATTTTCAGCATCGCGGCACCATTTTCAGCTTCGCGCTGAAGATGAGCTTTTCCGCCATCATCCTCTCCGCCGTGATCATGCTGATCGTGCTGCCGCCGCTTTCCTTCTTCGATCTGCTGCCACTGTCACTTGCCCATTCGCTGAGCCTCGGGATCGTGTTCTCATGGCTGTTCGGCGGGGCGGCCTGTGGTCTCCTGTCGTTGATCGCGGGCTTTGCGCTGCACCACCTGACGATCTCGCGGGCGGAATTCGAAAAACTCAGCCGTACCGACATGCTCTCAGGCCTGTTGAACCGCCGCGCCTTTACCGAGGCGCTGGCAACGGTGGAAGCCGATGCCTCGCTGGTCATCTTCGACGTCGATCGCTTCAAGGCGATCAACGACCGCTTCGGCCATGCCTGCGGCGATGCCGTGATCATCGCCATCTCGGCGATCCTGGCGACGGCCTTCAGCGACAGCTCGGTGGTCGCGCGCCTCGGTGGAGAGGAATTCGGCGTCATCGTCACCGGCTTTCCGCTGGCAGCGCGGCTCGAGCGCGTCGAGCAGGTGAAAACCCAGATCGCCTGCCAGCCGATCACCGCCGACGGCTGCACCGTGCCGATCACCATCTCGGCAGGTATCGCCGACCTCGAGCCGGGACGGAACAAGGAGGCGGTCTATGCCTCGGCCGACAAGGCGCTCTATCTCGCCAAGGCGCTCGGGCGAAACCGCGTCGTCCACGAGAGCGAAGGTCTGCACCACGACTGGCACAGCCGCCTGGTGGAGAACGGTCTTGCCGTTCAGGGCGACGACGATACCGGCTATGACGGCGCGCAGCGCGCCTACGGCATTTAGCCACTCCCCCGGCGGGATTGGCGCTTGCGCCGCCGCCCGCTATTTTGCAAGGTCACGGTCTCTGCAAAATGGATAAGTCCCATGCAACGCGTCACATCCTATCTCCCCGCCGGTACGCCGAACTCCCACCCGATCGAGCAGGTGAAGCTGCCGCATGATCTGCGCCACCTGCGGCGCAAGCTGCTGCATCTGGAAAGCGGCGGCATGGTGATGCTCGATCTCAAGGATCCCGTGCTCTTCGCCAATGGCGACCTTCTGGTGCGCGACGACGGCGAGCTGATCGAGATCCTGGCGGCGGATGAGAAGCTGTTCGAAATCCGCGGCAAGAATGGTGTTCACCTGATCGAGCTTGCCTGGCATCTCGGCAACCGGCATCTGGCCGCGCAGATCGAGGACGATCGCATCCTGATCCTGCGCGACCACGTGATCCGCACCATGCTGCAGGGCCTCGGCGCGCTGGTTCTCGAAGTCACCGAGCCCTTCCAGCCTGCCCGCGGCGCTTATCACAGCCATGGCCATGATCACCACGCGCATGATCATCACGATCATGACCACCATGGGCATGACCACGACCATGATCACAAGCATCACGACCATGGCGACGGGCATAGTCATTCGCACGATTGAGCCGCGATGACCGGGAACGATGATCTGCAGGCGCTGCTGCGCCTGATGGCGTGGCTCTCGCCGGCATTTCCGGTGGGCTCGTTTGCCTATTCCGGCGGCCTGGAGCGCGCCGTCCACGATGGCATGGTTGCGGACGCAGCCGGGTTGGAGACCTGGATCTCGACGCTGCTGACGCATGGCAATGTCTGGAACGACGCGGTGATCTTTGCCGCGGCCTGGCGCGGGCAGGGCGATGCAACGGAGCTGGCCGAGGTCGCTGCGCTCGCTGAAGCGCTGGCCGGTTCGCGCGAACGGCATCAGGAGACGATGCTCTTGGGCGAGGCCTTCCTGACGGCCGCACGCGCATGGCCGGGTACGGTCTTCGACCGGCTGCCCCAGCAGGCCGCGTATCCGGTCGCGGTTGGCGCTGTTTCCGGCGCGCATGCCATTGCGCTCGACAAGGCACTCGCGGCGTTTCTGCATGCCGCCGTCTCGCAGGCCGTATCGGCGAGTATCCGGCTGGGCGTGACCGGGCAGAAGGATGGCGTTGCGATTCTCGCAAAGCTGGAGCCTCTGATCTCCGGTATTGCTGCGGAGGCGCTGGCCTCCGGCATGGACGATCTCGGCTCGGCGGCCGTCCAGGCCGATATTTCGGCACTGCGGCACGAGACCCAGAGCACCCGGCTTTTCCGCTCCTGACGGCGGCATCTGCGTCATTTGCCGGTGGCGGCTGACATGGGCGGCGGCTATCATCGGGCGAACTGGAGTGAAGCATATGAAATCGAGAAACGGACCTCTCCGCGTCGGCATCGGCGGGCCTGTCGGCTCCGGCAAGACGGCGCTGACGGAGAAGCTCTGCAAGGCGATGCGCGACGATTATTCCGTCGCTGTCGTCACCAACGACATCTACACGACCGAGGATGCCGAAGCGCTGATGCGCATGCAGGCGCTGCCGTCGGACCGCATCGTCGGCGTCGAGACCGGCGGCTGCCCGCATACGGCCATCCGCGAGGATGCGACGATCAATCTGCAGGCGATCGCCGGGCTGAACCAGCGCATTCCTGATCTCGACGTCGTTTTCATCGAGTCCGGCGGCGACAATCTGGCGGCGACCTTTTCGCCTGATCTCGCCGATATCACCATCTATGTGATCTCCGTCTGCCAGGGCGAGGAAATCCCGCGCAAGGGCGGGCCTGGGATCACCAAGTCGGACCTTCTGGTCATCAACAAGAAGGATCTGGCACCCTATGTCGGCGCCGATCTGGATGTGATGGACCGGGACGCGACCCGCATGCGGGCAACCCGTCCCTACGTCTTCTCCGACATGAAGCGCGGCGATGGTATCGGCTCGATCGTCAGCTTCCTCAAGGAGCATGGCGGGCTCTGACGCGGAAGCGTTAGGGGCCGTGCTGGCCGAGGCTTCCGGTGAAGCGTTCTGCCCAGTTTTCCCGCCGCGAGGCTTCGAGAACGAAATCGATGAAGACGCGGGTCTTCAGCGGCAGAAGTTTCCTGCCCGAATAGTAGATCGAGACCGGTCCCGCATCGACATACCATTGCGGCACAACACGGATGAGGTCGCCACGTTCCAGATGCGGCAGCGCGTCCGGCTTGGCGATCATCGCCACGCCGATGCCCATCAGGGCCGCCTCGCGCATGGCTGCCGGATCATCGACCACGACCCGCTCTCTGGGCGCCGCCGTCTGCTCGTCGCCGGCGACATTGCGCATCTGCCACAGGCGGATCTTGCCGGTGCGGTTGGCACGCATGACGATGCCGTCGAGCCTGGCCATTTCCGACGGTTCCTCGGGTTGCGATCTCCCATGCATATAGGCGGGGGAGGCGACGGCGATGATGTGGGCAGGCGCAAGGGTGCGGGCGATCACGCCCGGCGCCAGCTCGAAGCCGCCGCCGATCGCCGCATCATAGCCCTCGGCGATCAGGTCGACCTGCCTGTTCTCGAACATCCATTCCGGCTGGATCAGCGGATAACGCGCCAGGAAATCCGGCAGCAACGGCAGGATATAGCCGATGCCGAGCGTCGGGCTCATGCTCACTCTCAACGTGCCCGAAGGCGCCGCTTCGTCTGATGCCGCCGAAGCGATGGCGTTCTGCAGGCCGGAGAGATTGTCGCCGATCGCCTGCAGAAAGCGCTCGCCGGCTTCGGTCAGCGTCAGGCTGCGGGTGCTGCGCTGGAAGAGCCGGATGCCGAGATTGGCCTCGAGCACGGCGACGTTGCGGCTGACGGCAGCGGGCGTCATCGCCAGCCGTCGCGCCGCGGCGGAGAAGCTGCCGAGCTCCGCGGTCCTGACGAAGGATTCCAGGTTGATCAGAGATTCCATCTCTTCACTTTCACCGATTGTTTGAAATTTCTTAAATCCATTACCCGCTAATCGCAATGGAATAGACTGGCCATATTCCGCTCCATCGAAACGAAAGCTGGAGCTCAGGAAATGACGGATCTATCGAAACCCCTGTCAGGCAAGGCAGCACTCGTCACCGGCGGCTCGCGCTCGATCGGCGCTGCCATCGCCAGGCGGCTGGCGGCGGATGGGGCGGTGGTTGCCATCACCTACCATGCGTCGCCCGACCGGGCCGCGCTTGTCGTCAAGGATATCGAGGCTGGGGGTGGACGAGCCATCGCAATCCAGGCCGATGCCGGCGATCCTGCTGCCGTCCGGGCCGCGGTGGCAAAGGCCGGGGAAGCCTTCGGCGCGATCGACATTCTCGTCAACAATGCAGGCATCGCGCTCGGCGGCGCCATCGAGGAGACGACATTTTCGGATTACGAACGAATGATCGCCGTCAACGTCACCGGCATGTTCGTGGCGACACAGGAAGCTGTGCGCCGGATGAAGCTCGGCGGCCGCATCATTCATATCGGTTCGTCGATGGTGCGTTACGCGGCCTTTCCGACCGCTTCGCTCTACACGCTGACCAAGGGCGCCGTCGCCGGGTTCAATCGCAGTCTGGTTCGCGATCTCGGGCCGAAGGGGATCACCGTCAACACCGTCCATCCCGGCCCGACCGATACCGACATGAACCCTGATGGCGGACCGATTTCGCAGATCGTCGGTCCCGGCATCGCCGTTGGCCGCTACGGCAAGGATCACGAGATCGCCAGCGTCGTTGCCTATCTCGCAAGCCCTGGCGCCGCTTTCGTCACCGGCGCCGAGATTATCGCCGATGGCGGGTTTTCGGCCTGATGCGTTCCGGCAGGTGATGTGGACGCTGTGGCCAGACGCGGCCACAGCGATGCAAAATGACGCGGCCTGAGCCTGTTGCATCTCCGGCCTGCCGCGATTAGCCTATTGGTGATGGGGATGGAGTGCCCCCGATAACCGCCGTGATGGCTGATGACTCCTACCGCGATTTCAATCGACGGTGGGAGTGTGTCTACTGCCCGCCGATATAGTGAGGCGTGCATGTCACTCTATACCTGCTTGATCATCATGGCTGGCGGCGCTCTCGGCACCCTGGCGCGATATCTGATCTCGGTCCTGGCGGCGCCGATCAGCGGCAACCTGCCCTGGGGCACGATCATCATCAACATCACCGGCTCCTTCATCATCGGCCTGTTCGGCACGCTGACGCTGGCGCATGGCCGTTTTCCGGTGTCGGAGAACATGCGGCTCTTCGTGATGATCGGTCTCTGTGGCGGCTACACCACCTTCTCGTCCTTCAGCCTGCAGACGCTCGATCTGATCCGTTCGGGCGCCATGATGCGGGCAGGGGTGAATATCGCCGTCTCGGTGGTGCTTTGCGTCGCTGCCGTTTCGGCGGGGCATTTGATTGCGTCTTATTTCAACGGCGGGGAGAAGCAGGTGGCGCAGTTGAGGGTGGAGGAAGAGGTGTGAGGGGCGGCAACCAAAATGCCCTCATCGCTGTGACGAGCACAGGGATGAGGGAAGCGTGGTGGTCTGTGCGCTATCCCGCAAACAAGAAGGCCGAGCATTGAGCCCGGCCTTTTTGTAAGAGACGTCCCCGTTACTCCGCCGCAAAGGGCGGGAGCCTCAGCACGTTCTTGCCATTGCTGTTGGCGTTCTTCTGCTTGGCTTCGGGGTTTTCGATCGCGCTCACCCGGTCCTTGAGCGAACCGACGGCTTCGGTCAGTTCCTCGCGGGACAAGGTGGGCTCTTCCACATCCTTCTTGCCGACGAGGCGGCCGAACATCCAGCCGAGCAGGCGGGAGAGATCGTCCATGATCAGGAAGAAGGAGGGGACGACGACGAGCGACAGCACTGTCGAGACGATGATGCCGCCGATGACGGCGATGGCCATCGGCGCGCGGAACGAGCCGCCTTCGCCGACGCCCATGGCTGACGGCAGCATGCCGGCCGACATGGCGATCGAGGTCATGATGATCGGGCGGGCGCGCTTGCGGCCGGCCTCCACCATGGCTTCGACACGCGACAGGCCGTGACGGCGCATCTCGATGGCGAAATCGACGAGCAAGATGGCGTTCTTGGTGACGATACCCATCAGCATCAGGATGCCGATCAGAACCGGCATCGACAGCGGATTGTTGGTGACGAGCAGGCCGACTGCCACGCCGCCGATTGCCAGCGGCAGCGAGAACAGGATGGTGAAGGGCTGGATCACGTTCTTGAAGAGCAGGATCAGCACCGCAAGCACCAGCATCAGGCCCATCAACATGGCGTTGACGAAACTCTGCTGCATTTCCTTCTGCACCTTGGTGTCGCCGCTTTCGACGAGCTGCACCGTGGACGGGATCTTGGTATCCTTGACGATCTCAAGGAAGCGGGCCGAGGCCGTATCCAGCGCCACGCCCTGCGGGAGGTCGGAGCCGATCGCCACGACGCGGTAGCGGTTGTTGCGCTTGATCGAGCTGACACCTTCCGAATAGTCGATGTCGGCGACCGTCGAGAGCGGCACGCTGCCGCCGCTGGCGGTCTGGATCTTCAGGGCGCGGATGGCCTGGAGATCGCGGCGCATGTCGAGCGAGGCCTGGACGCGGATCGGGATCTGCCGGTCGTCGAGCGAGATCTTGGCGAGTGCGGCATCGACGTCGCCGATGGTGGCGACGCGGATGGTCTCGGAGATCTGCTGCGGCGTGATGCCGAGGCGGGCGGCCTGATCCTTGCGCGGGCGGACCTGCAGTTCCGGACGGGGCAGGGCGCCATCGGCGCTGACATTGGCGAGCAGCGGATCGGCGCGCAGCTTCGATTCCAGAAGACCGACGGCCTCGTTGAGGTCCTGATCGTTCTTGGAGAGGAAGTTGAACGACAGGTCGCGTTCGCCGCGGTCGTTGAGCTTCAGGATGCGGACGTCAGGAATGTCCTTCACCTTGGCGAAGACTTCCTTTTCGATATCCCACTGCGGACGGACGCGGCCGTGAACCTCGACCTTCGGCAGATGCGGGCCGATGACCGGGATGGAGCCGAGCACGTCGTTGACGAGCTTCTTGACCAGCGACTGGTCGAGCTTGTGGAGCGAGAGGGTGATCGTCGCGCGGCGCAGCTCGAGGTCGCCCTTTGGCGAAGCGCCGCCGAGCACGAAGACACTTTCGACGCCGTCGATATCCTTGACGCGCTCATAGATGGCGTTGCTGGTCTTGTCGGTGTCATCGAGTGTCGCATTCGGCGGCAGCTCGACCGAGAGCACAATGCGCGAGGCGTCTTCCGGCGGCAGGAAGCTGCCCGGAACCTGCGACAGCAGGAAGACCGATCCGATGAGGAAGCCGATGGCGGCGATCAGCGTCGCATACCGGCTCCACCAGTGACCGGTGGTGGCGCGGATCAGCCGGGTATAGCCCCGGAAGAAGGCGCCATCGTTATCGTGGTGATCTTCCTGGCCGTCTTCGGCGCGCATCAGATAGGCGGCCATCATCGGCGTGATCAGACGCGCGACGACAAGGGAGAAGAACACCGAGAAGGCGACGGTCAGGCCGAACTGGATGAAGTACTGGCCGGGAATGCCCGGCATGAACGACACCGGCACGAAAACCGCGATGATCGTAAACGTCGTGGCGATGACGGCGAGGCCGATTTCGTCGGCCGCCTCGATGGCCGCCCTATACGGCGTCTTGCCCATCTTGATATGGCGGGCGATGTTTTCGATTTCGACGATCGCATCGTCGACGAGAATACCCGTCGCCAGCGTCAAGGCCAGGAAGCTGACGAGGTTCAGCGAGAAGCCCATCAGGTCCATGATCCAGAAAGTCGGGATCGCCGACAGCGGCAGCGCGATCGCCGAGATCAGCGTTGCGCGCCAGTTCCGCAGGAACAGGAAGACGACGATGACGGCGAGCAGCGCGCCTTCGAGCAGCGTGTGGATGGCTGCTTCGTAGTTGCCATAGGTGAAATAGACGGAATCGTTGATCAGCTCGATGCCGACATTCGGATTCTCGGCCCGCACCTTGTCGAGGCTCTGCGCCACCGTTTCGGCGACGCTGACTTCGCTGGCGCCCTTGGAGCGGAAGACGCCGAAGGTGACGACGGGCGTATCGTCGAAGCGCGAGAAGGATTTCGGCTCCTGATAGGTGTCCTTGATGGCGCCGAGATCGGTCAGCTTGACGAAGCGGCCGTTCGGTAGTGCGATGGTGGTGTTGGCAAGTTCGGCGACATTGCGGGCATCGCCGAGGACGCGGATCGCCTGCTCGCTGCCTGCCACCTGGCCGCGGCCGGAGCCGAGATCGACATTGGTGCCGCGCAGCTGCTGGTTCACGCTGGCCGCGGTGATGCCATAGGCGTTCAGCTTGTCGGGGTTGAGCTCGATGCGCACTTCGCGCTCGGCGCCGCCGTAACGGTCGACGCGGCCGATGCCACTCTGACCCTGCAGCGAGCGCTTGATCGTGTCATCGACGAACCAGGAGAGTTCCTCGAGCGTCATGTCGGGCGAGGAGACGGCGAAGGTCTGGATCGCCTGTCCCTCGACATCGACCTTGGAAACGATCGGCTCTTCGACATTGGCCGGAAGATCGCTGCGGATGCGGTCGATCGCGTCCTTGGTGTCCTGCACGGCCTGTTCGGTCGGCACTTCCATGCGGAACATGACAACGGTCTGCGACTGGCCGTCCGTCACCGTCGACTGGATTTCATCGATGCCGGTGATCGAGGCGACCGCGTCTTCGATCTCCTTGGTCACCTGCATTTCGAGTTCGGCGGGCGAAGCGCCGCTCTGGGTCACGACGATCGAGACCAGCGGCACGTCGATATTCGGGAAGCGCGTGATCGGCAGCTTGTTGAACGACTGGATGCCGACAAAAAGCAGCAGGCCGAAGAGCAGCAGCGGCGCTACGGGGTTTCGGATGGACCAGGCTGAAAAGTTCATCGGGCCGTCTCTCAGTTGGAAGCAGCAGGCTGTTCGCGGACAGGGGTGATGTGATCACCGTCGCGAACATAGGCACCGGCCTTGGCAACGACTTCCTCGCCGTCCTTCAGGCCCTTCGTAATCTCGACAAAGGCACCGTCCTGGATGCCGGTCTCGACGGCGGCGAATTTCACCACGCCGTTCTCGACCTTGCGGGCGGACGAGCCCTCGTTCGTCGTCAGCACGGCAGACAGCGGCAGCGCCACGTTCTCAGCCGTGTTGACGATGATTTCGGCGCTGCCATACATGCCGGAGCGCGCCTTGTTGTCGTCGTCGATCAGGATATGCACCAGGCCGAGCCGGGTGGTCGGATCGACGGTCGGGGAGACCAGGCGTACGGAGCCTGCGAGTTTCTCGCGGCTGCCGGCAAGCGAAATCGTCGCCTTCTGGCCGTGCTGGATCTTCATGATGTCGTTTTCGCCGACTTCGGCGACAAGTTCGATATCGTTGTCGCGAATGATGGTGAACATCGGATCGCCGGTTCCGGATGCGATGGCGCCGACATTGGCGTTCTTGGCCGCCACCGTGCCTGCAACGGGCGTCTTCACGTCGGTGCGGGCGAGCTTCAGGTCGGCATCGGCTATCTGACTGTCGGTGACCTTCAGATCGGCCTGGGCGACCTCGATCGCCTGCTCCGCGGAGCTGACGCGGGCATTGGCGGAAGCGGCGGCCGCGTCGGCCTGCTCGACCGTCGCGGTCGAGACGGTGCCCTTCTTGACCATTTCCTGGGCGCGGTCCTGTTGCTGGCGGGCCTGGGAGGCGTTGGCCTGGGCTTCGACCAGCTGGGCGCGAAGCTGAGCAAGCGATGCCTCGCCCTTGGCCTTGGTGGCCTGCATCTGGCTCTTCTGCAACAGCAGAGAATCGGGGTTCAGCGTGGCGATCGTGCTGTTGGCAGCGACCTTGTCGCCGACATCGACATTCAGCGAGCTAATCGACAGGCCCTCGACCTGCGGCTGGATATAGACTTCCTCGACGGCCTTGACGGTGCCCGTCGCGACGACGCGATCGACGAGCGCGCGGGTCTTCGCCGTGGTGACGACGATCGCCGGAAGGTTTTGCTTCGGCTTCGTGGTGGCCGTTTCGGCCTCCTGGGCAAAGACCGGCGATACCGCCATGATGGCGATCAAAAGGGTGGAGGCGCGTAGTATTTCAAGCGTGCGTGCCATGCGTCGTCATCCAATTATGTCAAAATGTCCGGCCAAAATCGGCGCAGCGATGCTGCAGCTTGCGAACAGGCCATTCCCGTCTCTGTCTAACTACTCAGAGGTATTCCCGCATTTGCCGTCTCTCATACAGAGAAGTCCCCGGTCCGGCAAATCTGGTTTTGTACGTGGTATCGGTTTGCGCGACGTACAAGACCGCTAGAAAACAATTCCCCATGAGTGGCACATTAATTACCGTTTACGTATAGATCAATCACCGTCAGGTTATGTTTGCATTCCGATGATTGATCGCAACGTATAATCTGAAGACGATCGAGACATGGCAGATGCGACACGCGCACGCCAAATAATTTCAATCGGCGTTAAAAAAGCAGAAAACGCGCGGATCTCTCCGCGCGTTGGCCATGGTTTTGACTGTTCCGCTTACTTGGAAGCCGCGTCGGTGATGTCGTGCGTCCAGGCGCCGGATGGCTCCTTGGTGATGATCTTCTGGTTGAGAAGAGCCTTGGCGGTGCGATCGTAGAGCGTTGTGTCGAGCTTGCCGCTGCCGTCGCCGATCAGCTTGGCGACCTCGCCCATCATCCGCTTCTGGTGGTTTTCGTCCTGGCCGCCGGCATCGACGACGATGCCTGCTGCTTCATCCGGGTTCTCGGTGGCATATTTCCAGCCCTTCATCGAGGCCTTGACGAACTTGACCATCTTTTCCTTGAAAGCCGGGTCCTTCAGCTTGTCCTCATTGGCGTAGAGGCCGTCTTCCAGGAGATCGTTGCCCATGGCGCTGTAGTTGAAGACGATCAGGTCTTCAGGCTTCAGGCCGGCATCGATTGCCTGCCAGTATTCGTTATAGGTCATGACGGAAATGCAGTCGGCCTGCTTCTGCAGCAGCGGCTGGACGTCGAAGCTCTGCTTCAGCACGGTGACGCCATCGGCGCCGCCTTCGGTCTTCAGGCCGAGCTTGTTCATCCAGGCGAAGAACGGATATTCATTGCCGAAGAACCAGACACCGAGCGTATGACCCTTGAAATCGGCTTCGGTCTTGATCGGGCCGTCCTTGCGGCAGATCATTTCCATACCCGACTTCTGGTAGGGCTGGGCGATGTTGACGAGCGGAACGCCCTTCTCGCGGGCAACCAGGGCGCCGCCCATCCAGTCGACGATGACATCGGCGCCGCCGCCGGCGATCACCTGTTCCGGGGCGATGTCAGGACCGCCCGGTTTGATATCGACGTCGAGCCCTTCTTCTTCGTAATAGCCCTTGTCCTTGGCGACGTAATAGCCGGCGAACTGGCTCTGCGCGACCCACTTCAACTGCAGCGTCACCTTGTCGGCCGCCATCGCATGAGCGGCGGCAAGCGACATGGCGCTCGCCATCATTGCAACCATCAACTTCTTCATTTTGTTTTTTCCCTCTGAAGTTATGCCCCAATCCCATTTGCGGGAACAAAGCGACGCCTAGCCACCACGGATAGACGGATGCCAGAAAGTCACCGCCCGTTCGGCAAGGGCGACGACGCCGTAGAAAACCGAGCCAGCCACCGCCGCGACGGCGATCTCGGCCCAGACCATGTCGACATTCATGCGGCCGATCTCGGTGGAGATGCGGAAGCCCATGCCGACGATAGGGGTTCCGAAGAATTCCGCAACGATGGCACCGATCAGCGCCAGCGTCGAGTTGATCTTCAGGGCGTTGAAAATGAACGGCATTGCCGCGGGAAGCCGGAGCTTCAGCAGCGTCTGCCAGTAGTCGGATGCGTAGGTGCGCATCAGGTCCCGCTCCATGGCACCGGAGGCGGAAAGGCCCGCCACCGTGTTCACCAGCATCGGGAAGAAGGTCATGATGATGACGACGGCAGCCTTCGACGGCCAGTCGAAGCCGAACCACATGACCATGATCGGCGCCACGCCGATGATCGGCAGGGCCGAGACCATGTTGCCGATCGGCAGCAGGCCGCGGCGCAGGAAGGCGACGCGGTCGGCGAGGATCGCGACGATGAAGCCGGAGGCGCAGCCGACGACATAGCCGAACAGCACGGCCTTGAAGATCGTCTGGCGCACGTCCTCGCCGAGGATCGGCAGAGAATTGGCGATCCGCACACCAATGGTGCTCGGCGGCGGCAGTATGACGAAGGGGATGCCGCCGCCGCGCGTTGCCGCCTCCCAGAGGATCAGGATCCAGGCGCCGAAGATCGCCGGGATCAACAGCCGCAGGAAGGATTTGCCGGTGTTCGACAGCGGCTGCAGATCCGACAGCAGCGTGACGCAGCGCCAGGCGAGCAGCCAGGCGGCAGCGATCAGCAGGAGGAAGGCTTTCGTCGCCATGCCCTCGTTGCCGGTAATGCCCGATAGCAGCAGCCAGGCGGCGTCGAAGGAGGCCAGCAGCAGCACGGTCGCGGAATAGAGCGGTGGCAGCGCCGTCAGCGAAATCAGCGCCGCGGCGGCGATGATGATGACGACAAGCGTCGTGGTCTGGCTGCTGAACGGGGCGGGGGCGCCGTCCGCCAGCAGCGGCAGCGAAACGATGGCGCCGAGACAGAAGAGCAGCGCCAGCGCGCTTTGCCAGGAGAGCGTCAGATATTTCATGCCGGCCTCCCGCCCATGGCGCGATCGACGATCTTGGCGGCGAGCCCGACGACCGCGACGAGCAGTGCCGCCAGCACGGAACCCGCCACCAGCGCCGCCCAGATATCGATGGTCTGGCTGTAATAGGAACCGGCGAGCAGCTTCGAGCCGATCCCGGCGACGGCACCGGTCGGCAGCTCGCCGACGATGGCGCCGACGAGGCTGGCGGCAATCGCCACCTTCATCGAGGTGAAGAGGAAGGGGACCGAGGCTGGCACCCGCAGCTTCCAGAAGGTCTGCGCGGCGCTGGCATTATAGGTGCGCATCAGGTCGAGATACATCACTTCGGGCGAGCGCAGCCCCTTCACCATGCCGACGGCGACCGGGAAGAAGGACAGGTAGGTCGAGATCAGCGCTTTCGGGATCAGCCCGGTGATGTTGATCGATCCGAGCACGACGATGACCATCGGCGCGATCGCCAGGATCGGCACGGTCTGCGAGGCAATGATCCACGGCATCAGGCTGCGGTCCAGCGCCCTGATATGGACGATGCCGACCGCGATCAGGATGCCGAGCATGGTGCCGAGCGCGAAACCGAGCGCCGTCGAGGAGAGCGTCACGCCGGCATGATAGACGAGGCTGCGGTTGCTGGAGAGCTTTCTGAGGAAGGTGTTTTCGAAGACGTTCTGCGCCACCTGATGCGGGGCCGGCAGGATCGGCTTCGGCTGGGAGAGCGTGGCGGAGATGAATTCGGATGTTGTCGGCGTGATGTTGTTTCGCTGGTCCATGTCGCGCTGGAACGGCGCGTTCATGAACACGGCGGCGATGTACCAGATGACGACGAGGGCGGCGAGGATGGTCAGGACCGGGACGATCTTGTCCTTGAGGGTGTCGGGTTTCATGCGGACATCCTCTTGGCTCTGAGGGTGGGGTTACCCCCCTCTGTCCTGCCGGACATCTCCCCCTCAAGGGGGGAGATCGACTCGTGGCGGGCTTCGCGCCAGACATCAATGTTGGAACGAGTGGGTGCGCCCAGCCATTCTCCCCACCTGTGGGGGAGATGCCCGGCAGGGCAGAGGGGGGTAACCACGGCCCGAAACATCATATCACTCATAACTATGCCCCGCTCTCAACCCCTCGCGCACCCGATGCGCGATCTCCAGGAATTCCGGCGTCTCGCGGATGCCGAGCGGGCGCTCCGTCGGCAGCGTCGAGTCGATGATATCGGTGACGCGGCCGGGGCGGGGGGACATGACGACGATCTTGGTGGAGAGGTAGACCGCTTCCGGAATGGAGTGGGTGACGAAGCAGATCGTCTTGTTGGTGCGGGCCCAGAGCTTCAACAGAGCGGCGTTCAGATGGTCGCGGACGATTTCGTCCAGCGCGCCGAAGGGCTCGTCCATCAATAGCAGGTCGGCGTCGAAGGCGAGTGCGCGGGCGATCGAGGCGCGCTGCTGCATGCCGCCGGAGAGCTGCCAGGGGAATTTCTTGTCGAAGCCGGCAAGCTCGACGAGCTCGAGAGCCTCAGAGATGCGCTTCTTCTGGTCGGCCTTTGAGTAGCCCATGATTTCAAGGGGAAGGGCGATGTTCTTCTCGATCGTCCGCCAGGGGTAGAGCGCGGCCGCCTGGAAGACATAGCCGTAGGCGCGGGCCTTGCGGGCTTCTTCCGGCGTCATGCCGTTGACGCTGATCGCGCCTGATGTCGTCTTCTCCAGATCGGCGATGACGCGGAGGAACGTCGTCTTGCCGCAGCCGGATGGGCCGATGAAGGAGACGAAGTCGCCCTTGTTGACGTCGAGATTGACATTGCTCAGCGCATGCACCGGCCCGTCATTCGTCTGGAAGGTGAGACAGAGATCCTTGGCGGATACGACGGAGGCTGCTTGCATCGAGATGTTACCAGTCCTGTTTTCCCCGCGCCTGCGCGGTTTGCATGTTATGCTGCCGCCCGGTTTTACATGCCGCGGCAAAGTCCATGGAGGATGAGAATGGACGCTAAGTCAAAGCCCACCTGCCACATTGTTCGCCCCAGCCACGCCTATGACGGCAAGCAGGGGCTCAGCTATTTCGAAGGCATTGCCGCGGAAACGGTCGGCGCCAAGGGCATCTGCATGCATCTCCTGACGATCCCGCCGGGCGTGAGGGCCAAGGCGCATCTGCATGAGGCGCACGAGACTGCGATCTGCATGCTCTCCGGCGAGGCCCATACCTGGTACGGCAACAATCTCGAGAACCATGTCATCGTCCATGCTGGCGAGCTTTTCTACATTCCGGCCGGCGTTCCGCATCTGCCCGCCAATCTGAGCAGCACGCCCTGCACGGCGATCATCGCGCGGACAGATCCCAACGAGCAGGAGAGCGTCGTGCTCTTGCCCGCGCTCGACAGTATCGTGCCGGATTGAGGCTACTTGCATAGCGGCAGCGGCCCCCACTTGATGGCGGCGTCCGAGGTGAAGCCGATCGTGTAGCCCTTGGGGCCGGAGGTGATCTTCGCCGTGTCCTCGCTCTCGCCTTCCTCACCCTCGGCCTGACAGGAGACCGTGGCCGTAAAATTCTTGCCCTCGGTCTTCACGAGCTTCTTGATCTCACAATAGGAGGCGGCGGTGGTGATCGCCTCGGAGGTCAGCAGGAAGAAGTTATCGGAGCCGGTGCTTTCGCCCGACTTGGCGTAGGCGCAGCCATCCTTGTTGCCGTAGCTGCCCTTGATCGGCAGCGTATCGCCGAAAGCCGCGGTGGAGAGCGCGGCCAATGAAACAATCGTCAGAATGACTTGGCCGCGCATTGATGTTACACCCCGCTCGCCGGGATGCCGGTGCGTTCGACCTTGCGGGGAGCGGTCAGCTCCTTCCAGGTGGAGAGCGCCTTGTTGGCGGCCTGGAAGGGTTCGCGCCTGACGAACTCGCCGTGGCCCTCCTGGGTCTTGATCGTCGATTCCTCGATGGCGACGACACCGCGGGTCAGCGTGTAGCGCGGCAGGCCGGTGACCTCCTTGCCCTCGAAGACGTTGTAATCGATCGCCGACTGCTGGCTCTTGGCCGAGATGGTCTTTGAGCGCTTCGGATCCCAGACGACGATATCGGCATCGGCGCCGATGAGGATCGCGCCCTTCTTTGGATAGACGTTGAGGATCTTGGCGATATTGGTCGAGGTGACCGCCACGAACTCGTTCATGGTGATGCGGCCGGTCGCGACGCCATAGGTCCAGAGCATCGGCATGCGGTCTTCGAGACCGCCGGTGCCGTTGGGGATCTTGCGGAAGTCGCCGAGGCCGGTGCGCTTCTGGTCGGTGGTGAAGGCGCAGTGGTCGGTCGCCACCACCTGCAGCGAACCGGCGGAAAGGCCGGCCCAGAGACTGTCCTGATGCTGCTTGTTGCGGAAGGGCGGGGACATGACGCGGCGGGCGGAGTGGTCCCAGTCGCGGTTGAAATATTCGGTCTCGTCGAGCGTCAGGTGCTGGATCAGCGGCTCGCCATAGACGCGCATGCCGTTCTGGCGGGCGCGGCGGATCGCTTCATGAGCCTGTTCGCAGGAGGTGTGGACGACATAGAGCGGGACGCCCGCCATGTCGGCGATGATGATGGCGCGGTTCGTCGCTTCGCCCTCGACCGAGGCCGGGCGCGAATAGGCGTGTCCCTCGGGCCCGTTGTTGCCTTCGTCCATCAGCTTCTGCTGCATGGCGGCGACGACATCGCCGTTTTCGGCGTGGACGAGGGGGAGAGCGCCGAGTTCGGCGCAGCGCGAAAACGACGCAAACATCTCGTCGTCGTTCACCATCAGCGCGCCCTTATAGGCCATAAAATGCTTGAAGGTGTTGATGCCCTTTTCCTGCACGATGGTCTTCATGTCGTTGAAGACCTGCTCGCCCCACCAGGTCACCGACATGTGGAAGGAATAGTCGCAATTGGCGCGGGTCGACTTGTTGTCCCAGCGCTTCAACGCATCGAGCAGCGACTGGCCGGGATCTGGCAGGCAGAAATCGACGACCATCGTCGTGCCACCGGCCAGAGCGGCGCGCGTGCCGCTCTCGAAATCGTCTGAGGAATAGGTGCCCATGAAGGGCATTTCGAGGTGTACATGCGGATCGATGCCGCCGGGCATGACGTAACAGCCCGTGGCGTCCAGCACCTCGTTGCCCGAAAGATTCGGCCCGATCTCGACGATCTTGCCACCTTCGATCTTCACGTCGGCCTTGTAGGTCAGGTCGGCGGTGACGATGGTTCCATTCTTGATGACTGTGGTCATGGCTGTTCCCTGTTCTTATTGAGTCAGGTGACCGATCGCATCCCCTAGTGGAGAGGTTGCGTGCGAAGCAGTCGGGTGATGTTCGGTAAATGCTCGAGGGGGCTATGCCTCGACGAGATCAAGCCGCTTTTCGATCCGCGAGACGCGTTCATCGATGCGGTCGAGCCGTGTCGAAATGGTCGCATATTGATGTTCGAGTATGCCGAGACGCTGCTTGACGACCTGCATGTCGTCGGCGAGCCGTTCGACGGTGCCCCGGATGGCACGCAAGTGCTCAAGTATGAGGTTGTCGGTCGACATTCACCGGCCTCCGTTGGCGGCAATTTTCCTTCGGAATATAGGCGCAATTGTTTCACACCACAATCTCCGCCGTCTCGACCACCGCATGGAACAGCACATCGGCACCCGCCGTTGCCCATTCCTTGGAAATCTCTTCCGCCTCGTTGTGGCTGAGGCCGCCGACGCAGGGGCACATGACCATGGTGGAGGGCGCCACCTTGGCGGCCCAGCAGGCGTCGTGGCCGGCGCCGGAGATCACGTTCATGTGGGAGTAACCCAGCTTTTCAGCGGCATCGCGGACGCGGCCGACGAGGACCGGGTCGAAGGTGACGGGGTCGAAATGGCCGACGGCCTCGATCGAACAGCCGACGCCGAGTGCTTCGCAGATCTTGGCGGCTTCGGCCTCGATCCTGGCGCGCATGCGGTCGAGCTTGGCCTGATCAGGCGTGCGGATATCGACGGTGAAGACCACCTTGCCGGGCAGCACGTTGCGCGAATTCGGCGAGAAAAACACCTGGCCGACGCCGCCGACGGCGCCGGGCTGTTCGCCCATAGCAACACCCTGGACCATCTCGATGATCCGCGACATGGCAAGGCCGGCATTGACGCGCATGTTCATCGGCGTCGAGCCCGTATGAGCTTCGCGTCCAGTCAGGGTGAATTCCAACCACCACAGGCCCTGACAGTGCGTCACGACGCCGATCTGCTTGTTTTCGGCTTCGAGGATCGGGCCCTGTTCGATGTGATATTCGAAATAGGCGTGCATCTTGCGGGCGCCGACTTCCTCGTCGCCCAGCCAGCCGATGCGCTTCAGCTCGTCGCCATAGGTCTTGCCCTCGGGGTCCTTGCGGCCATAGGCGTAATCGATGCTGTGGACGCCGGCGAAGACGCCGGAGGCAAGCATGGCGGGCGCGAAACGCGCGCCTTCCTCGTTCGCCCAGTTGGTGACGACGATGGGGTGCTTGGTCTTGATGCCGAGGTCGTTCATCGTGCGCACGACTTCGAGGGCGGCGAGGACGCCGAGCACGCCATCATATTTGCCGCCGGTCGGCTGGGTGTCCAGGTGAGAGCCGACGTAAACCGGCAGGGCGTGAGGATCGGTGCCGGGGCGGGTTGCGAACATTGTGCCCATCTTGTCGACGCCCATGGTCATGCCGGCGGCATCGCACCAGGTCTTGAAGAGGCTGCGTCCTTCTGCGTCCGAGTCCGTCAGCGTCTGGCGATTGTTGCCGCCGGCAATGCCGGGACCGATCTTTGCCATGTCCATGAGACTGTCCCACAGACGGTCGCCGTTGACGCGCATGTTTTCGCCTGGTGCTGCCACCATATCTGAAGTCCTCGCCTGTTTTCATCAGTCATGCGCTGAGCATGTCCGGTCTGTTCCCTTGGTCAATTCCCGGCGCGATTGTTTGTTTTCTTTGCGCTGGAAAATCCGCCGTTGCCTTTATTTTGCATCTGACGGATAATTTGACCGATTGGTAAACATTACAGCTTCCGGCGCCGGGCTCAAGACGTAAAACAGCAAAAATACTGACAAATTTGCGAGCCGGAAACTGCTTCTGAAAACTTGAGTGAAGCAGTTGAATTTGTGAGGGAAACGAGAGCCATATGGCCATTCCGAGAGCAGCGAGGACCCAGCGCCGGACGCGAATCCAGGAGGAGAAGGAAGAGCAGATCCTCGAAGCGGCGCTGGATGTGTTTTCGGTCAGCGGATTCCGCGGCTCGACCATCGACCAGATCGCTGCCGCCGCGGGCATGTCGAAGCCCAATCTGCTCTATTATTTCCGCACCAAGGAAGCGATGCACCGGGCGCTGATCGACAGGGTACTCTTCACCTGGCTGGAGCCGCTCAGGGCCTTCAATGCCGAAGGCAATCCGGAATCCGAAATCCGCAGCTACATCCGGCGCAAGCTGGAGATGGCGCGCGATTTCCCGCGAGAAAGCCGGTTGTTCGCAAACGAGGTTCTGCAGGGAGCGCCGCATATCGAGGACGAGCTGAAGGGGCCGCTGAAGAGCCTGGTGGACGAGAAGGCGGAGGTGATCCGCGTCTGGGCCAAGGCCGGCAAAATCGCCAAATGCGATCCCTATCACCTGATCTTCTCGATCTGGTCGACGACCCAGCACTATGCCGACTTCGACGTGCAGGTGAGGGCGGTGCTCGGCCAGGAACATTCCGGTGCCGGGCGCTTCGAGGATGCCGCGCGGTTTCTGGAACAGCTCTTCGTCGGCGGGCTGATGGTGCAGCCGGTCTGAGCGTCAGACCTTCTTCAATGGCATCATCTTGTCGAGCGCCGCCGCGACGCTTTCGATCGTATAGGGCTTCTGCAGGATGTTGGCGCCGCTGAAGTTCTTGGCGACCGCTTCGCCGTACCCCGTTGCAAAGACAAGCGGCGTGCCTGCCTGCACCAGTTTCTCGGCGACCGGGAAGCTGGTTTCGTCGCCGAGATTGACGTCGAGCACGGCGAGATCGAAATGCTTCTCCGCCACATATTCGAGAGCCTGATAGACGCTCGGTGCAAGCGTCACATCCTTGGCGCCGAGCTGCAGGAAGATATCCTCGCCGTCCATGGCAATGATCAGGTTATCTTCGACCAGCAGGATGCCGCAGCCCTGCAGCGGTTTCTCGGAAATGATCGTTGCGGTCTTAGCCGCCGGTTGCTGACGCACTTCCGGGACGATCGAGACCGGTCCGTCGGCGAAGGTAACATATTTCGCCGGGATGGTGAAATCCGCCTGCAGCCCCTTGGGCTCATAGCGCACCTCGGCCTTACCGCCGAGATCGTAGGGGATCGAGTGGCGGATGATGGTGGTGCCGAAGCCCTGCCGTTTCGGCGCCTTTACCGGCGGACCGTCGCTCTCGCGCCATTCGACCAGCAGATTGCCCGTGTCGTCCTCGGTCCAGGCGACGCTGACCGTTCCGCTGTCGCAGAGGCTGCCGTATTTGGCGCTATTGGTGACGAGTTCGTGGAAGACAAGGGCAGCCGTCGAGAAGGCCTGCGGGCCGAGCAGCACTTCTTCGCCGCGCATGACCACGCGCGCAGCATTCTTGCCGAGATAGGCGGCGGCTTCTGCCTGCAGCAGCGAGCGCAGCGAAGCCGGGGCCCAATGATCCCGGGTGATCTGGTCGTGAGCGCGTGACAGCGCCTGAACGCGGCCTTCCAGCTGGCCGACATATTCGCCGATATCGCCATCGCTGGTGCGCGACTGGCGGATCAGGCCGCTGATCAGGCTGAGGATATTGCGGACACGGTGGTTCAGCTCGGCGATCAGGATCTCCTGGCGCTCGTTGGCCTGCTGGCGCACGGCGCTCGCCTCGTCGGCAAGGCGCAGGATGACCTCGATCAGTGTGACGCGGATCGTATCGGCCACACGTTTTTCAGCCGGGGTGAAGGGGTGCGAGCGTCCCCGGACGAGTTCCGACCAGCTTTCGAAGCTCTTGCGCGGTGTCAGGCGCGGGCCGTTCGGGCCGTATTCGACCGGCTTGTGCGGGTCGCCCGCCCAGCGGACGGTGCGGACGATCTCCTGGCGGAACAGGATCACATAGTCACGCGGCGAGCGCGAGATCGGGATCGCCATCAATCCGGCGACAGTGCCGTCGATATCGCTGTCTGGCCAGAGTTCCTGCAGATGGTCGGTGGTGAAGACACGGCCCGACGAGGTGCGATTCAGCACCTTTACCAGCCCGGAAAACTGCTCCTGCGTCGGCGAAAGCCCGGTCAGCGCCGAGCGGCCGTTGATCCAGACGCCGATGCCATCGGCGGGAATGGCGTCCGAGAGCGCGTCGATCAGCCAGGTCGGGTCGTCGAGCAAGCTGGCATTGTCGGCGACCGAGGTCAGCAGTCTGTCGGCGATCTGGCGGGCCTTGGTTTCGAATTCCAGCGCCAGCCGCCGTTCACGGCTTTCGAGGCGAGAGGCGAACATCTGACCGAAAAGCTCGGAGGTCGAGCGGCGCTCGAAGGACGGCAGACGGGCGGAA
The DNA here is from genome assembly GCF_056399485.1 of Rhizobium sp. 01N424. NCBI lineage: Bacteria > Pseudomonadati > Pseudomonadota > Alphaproteobacteria > Hyphomicrobiales > Rhizobiaceae > Rhizobium > Rhizobium sp. 01N424. The sequence continues at coordinate 12,397 of NZ_JBFTRK010000017.1, read as the reverse complement.
TAATGGTGGCAGGCAAACAGGCCCCAGAGCTTGCCGTCGACGATGATCGAGATCGACAACGAGGCGCCGACGCCCATGTTCTTCAAATATTCGATGTGGATCGGCGAGACCGAGCGCAGGATCGACATCGACAGATCCAGCGGGCGGCTGTGCTCGTCGAGCTCTGGATGGATGGCGACAGGCGTCGCATCGATATCGGCAATGACGCGGAAGAGGTTGCGGACATAGAGCGCGCGGGCCTGAACCGGGATGTCGGAGGCCGGATAGTGCAGGCCGAGGAAGGAGCCTATGCCGGGGCGCGCCGCTTCGGCGACGACTTCGCCCGATCCCTTTTCGTCGAAACGATAGACCATGACGCGGTCGAAACCGGTCAGCGCTCGGGCCTGGCGGGCGCCTTCGCGGTAGAAGGCTTCCAGCGTCTGCGCCTGGTCGAGACGGGCCATCATGCTGCGGATCGACATGGTCGCGCCGCCCTGGGCACCGTCCTGCGAGGGCTCGGCCTCGATGATGACCTGACCGTCGCTGATGTGGAGCGCCACGTCGAAGGCGGGGCCGTTCTCGGAAAACTGCACGCCGAAAAGACGTTCGACTATATCGGGACCCCTGATGACGGCGAGGCGGTTTCGAAGCGTATGCAGCGTCTGCGGCATGATCACTTCGGACAGTGGGCGGCCGAGTACATCCTTGTAGCTGACGCCGATGAACTGTTCGAGATTTTCGGAAGCGCGGGCAACCAGCCAATCGGCCGAGGAAACGAGCAGGAAGCCGAACGGCTGGATGGCGCCGAGGCGGTGGATCGGTTCGCGGTCGCAGTTCGTCAGGTCGACGCGGTCGAAGGTTTCGCTCACGAGGCGGCCATCTCCAGTTCCATCTCAGCAGCCTTGCGGAAGAGTGCAAAGACGGCGCGGGCGGCCTCAACGGCACCCGCTTCATCGGCGCCTGCATTATCGAGCATATCCATGAAGGCCTTCATGCCGCCCTTGGGGCCGAAGGGGCTGAGATAGGCGGATGGCAGCCCTTTGCCGACGGCCTTGGCCAGCATCGCGCCGCCGAGCTTCGAGCCTTCAAGCACATAAACGGCGCCGAGAAGCGCTGCATCGTCTTGCATCGGAGGCGCATCGAGGGCGGGCGGCAGCGGAACATTCATGGCCGCGAGGTCGTCGAGCAACAGATCGCGGCGGCGGCGCTCCGCCCAGTCGGGGATCAGCCGCTCGATGCCGGCTTTTTCCAGCGCTATCTCGACGGCTGGAACGGCGCGGGCGTGGGCGGAGAGGAAGGCCCTGTAATCTGCTTCACGTCCGAGATCGAACCGGCCGAAAATTTGATCGACATCAGCATGGCAATCGCTGGTGCCGGCGCGCAGCGCAGTTCGAAGTGACATGGTTATTGCAATTCCGGTTGATGGTGGCCGATGCACCGCCCCGTACGGCGCATCATCATGGCGATATACGGCAGCATTTCATGATTTCCAGTGAATACAATAAAAAATTCAGCCACTTCAGCGGCTTGGTAAATTTCAAAACGTCACTCCATCAGGCCGGGCAATCTCGCAACCAGCGCATCGATGGCGAGGCGGACTTTCGGCAGCATGACGGGTGAGCGCGGCCATATCGCGTGCGATTGGAAAATGACGGGACGCACGTCTTTCAGCACCCGCACCAGGCGCCCGGCGGCAACGTGCTCGCGCACCATCCAGCAAGGCAGCCAAACGAGGCCGGCACCTTCGATCGCCACGTCGCAGATGGTGGCGAGATCGTCGAGCCGCATCCGCGATTTCGGCAGAACCTGCCGCCAGGGTTCGTCGTCGGTCGGGAACACCCAGGTGCGGTGCTTGTCCTGCCGGCCATAGATGATGCCGACGTGTTTGGGGATATCTTCCAGCGACTGCGGCGTGCCGTGTTTGGCGAGGTAATCGGGCGAGGCGCAGACGGTCAGCCGCTGGTGGGCGACGAGTCGCGCCATCATGTCCTGATCGTCTTTGAGCGGCCCGTTGCGGATCGCCAGATCGTAGCCGTCTTCAAGAAGATCGATGATCCGGTCGTTGAAGGACAGGTCGAGTTCCAGTTCGGGATGGTCGTCGAGCAGTGAAATCAGGATCGGCGCAATGCATTGCCGACCGAAGATAACTGGCATGGACACCCGCAGTTTGCCGCGCACGGTCTGCTTGCCGGCCTCCAGAAGCGCTTCGCCGATCTTGATCTCTTCCAGAGCCTTCAGGCAGCGCTCGTAAAAGAAGCGGCCTTCCTCCGTCAGGCTTTGCGAGCGGGTGGTGCGGTGGAAGAGACGGACGCCGAGGCGCTCTTCGAGCCTGGCGATCGTCTTGCCGACAGCGGATCGCGTCAGGTTCAGGCCGCTGGCGGCGGCTGAAAATCCGCCTGCTTCGACGACCTCGACGAAGACGGAGATACCACCAAGCTTTTCCATAATTGTATCCTCAAGGGAACCTATCTTGGGAATTTATATCGCAACTGCCGCCATCATTTCAACGATAGCATGGCTCTCTTCGCTGAATATGCAAAGGAGCACATGCGATGACCAAGATAAGGCGGTGGACGATCGACGGCATCGGTCCGCAGAACCTGACGATATCGGAAGGACGAATGGACGATCCCTCGGGGCGCGATGTCCTGGTGCGGACCGAGGCCGTCTCGCTGAATTATCGCGACAAGCTGGTGCTCGAAACCGGCATGGGGCTGCCGCTGCAATTTCCCTTCGTACCGGCCTCCGATATGGCGGGTGTCGTCGAAGCCGTCGGCCCCGGTGTGACGCGCTTCAAGCCGGGAGACCGGGTGATCTCGACCTTCTCTCCCGGCTGGATCGACGGCACGAATGCCGGGAATGCGCGCAACCCGCCTTACCGCACGCTCGGCGGCTTCTATCCCGGCGTGCTCTCCGACTATCTGACCTTTTCCGAAGACTGGTTCGCCAGGGCGCCGGACAGCCTCGATGCGGCCGAGGCCAGTACCTTGCCCTGCGCCGGCCTGACCGCCTGGTTCGCGCTGATCGAGCGCGGCCATCTCAAGGCCGGGCAGAAGGTGCTGATCCAGGGGACCGGCGGCGTTGCGCTGTTCGGCGTGCAGATCGCCAAGGCGCATGGCGCCGAGGTCTTCATCACCTCAGGCAGCAAGGACAAGCTCGAGCGTGCCCGGGCGATCGGCGCTGATCACGGCTTCGGACGTGAGAACTGGGTAGAGACGCTTTATGGCCTGACAGGCGACTACGGTGCGGATCACATTCTGGAAATTGCCGGTGGCGCCAATTTTGGCGAGGCGCTGAAGGCGGTTGCCGTCGGCGGGCATATCCATGTCATCGGCGTGCTCGACGGGTTCGAAGTGTCCGGCCCCGTCGGGCCGCTGCTTCTGAAATCACCGACGGTGCAGGGCATCAGCGTCGGCCATCGCCGGGCTCTCGAGGATCTCGTCCGCGCCGTCGATGTTTCAGGCATCAAGCCGGTCATCGATCATCGCTACGCTTTCGAGGAACTGCCGGAGGCGCTGGCGCATCTCGACCGCGGCCCGTTCGGCAAGCTCGTTATCGAATTCTGAAAACCGGCTCCCGCAATCGCGCGGGAGCCTTCCATCCTCACGCCGCGGCCGCTTCGCTCTCGAAGCGGAAGCCTTCATCGGCCCAGCCGGTCATGCCGCCGATCATCACCTTGACCTGCTTACCGAGCCGGGCGAGGCGGAGCGCTGCCTTGTCGGTGCCGTTGCAATGCGGCCCGGCGCAATAGACGACGAAGAGCGTATCCTCCGGCCATTCCGACATGCGATGCGCCGTCATCTTGCCATGCGGCAGGTTGATGGCGCCGGGGATGTGCGAGGCGGCAAACATTGCGGGCGAGCGGACGTCGAGCAGCACGAAATCGGCATTTCCTGCAGCAAGCGATGCGTGGACATCCCAGCAATCCGTCTCGAAAGCGAGCTTGCGGGCATAATAGGCGGTGGTGGCTTCCCGCGAGGCGGCTGGGGTTTCGCTGACGTGGCTTGGCATGGGCGGTTCCTTTCGTTCGGGTTGCCGCCCGTTATCGCCGATGCTATGGCTTGGCGAAATTGGCCAGGATGACGATGAGCGTAAAGATCATGCCAAAAGGACCCCATGTCGCAGTGCTGGCCTATGACGGGCTCTGCACCTTCGAATTCGGCATCGCCTACGAAGTCTTCGGCCTGCCGCGTCCGGAGATGGGTGAAGGCTGGTACCGCTATTCGGTCTGCGGCATCGAGCCGGGGCCGCTGCGGGCTGCCGGAGGCCTGACGGTCTCTACCGATCACAGCCTCGACGTGCTCGAACATGCAAACCTGATCGTCGTGCCCGGCTGGCGGGCGATCGATGCGCCGGTTCCTGCCGGTCTCGTTGCGGCACTGCGGGCTGCCCATCAGCGCGGCGCTCGCATCATGTCGCTCTGCTCCGGTGTCGCGGTGTTGGCGGCATCAGGGCTGCTGTCCGGGCGCCGGGCGACGACGCATTGGCGCTATGTTGCCGCGATTGCGGCGCGCTATCCCGATATCACCTTCGACGCCGGCGTTCTCTACATGGACGAGGGCAGCATTTTGACGGCGGCGGGAAGCGCGGCAGGCATCGATCTCTGCTTGCATGTGGTGCGGGGCGATTTCGGTGCGGAGGCGGCCAACAGTGTCGCCCGCCGCCTCGTCCTGCCGCCGCATCGCGAGGGCGGACAGGCGCAGTTCATCCATGCGCCGGTGCCGCAGGAGCGCGAAGGCATCCGGCTCGGGCCGCTGATCGAATGGATGCGCGAGAGGCTCGATACCGAACAGCCGATCACTCTGCTCGCCGAAAAAGCCGGCATGAGCCAGCGCACCTTCCAACGGCGTTTCGAAAAAACGACAGGCCTCAGCGTCGGTGAATGGCTGCTGAAGGAGAGGCTGCGCCACGCCCGGGAGCTGCTGGAAAAGCCGGCCGCCACCTCGCTCGACGACATCGCGGCCGCCAGCGGGTTTGGGACGCTGGCAACGATGCGGCACCATTTTCGCAAGCGGCTGGGAACGAGCCCGGGGGCGTACCGGAAGACGTTTGCCGGGTGAGCGCTCCCCGGCCACCGTCATTCCTGTGGCCTTAGGGCTTAGCCCACGGGATGTCGCAGGAAACCAGCCACGGCGCGTCTGCGCCGTGAATGACTCTCGTGCTTTTGGGAAGAGGTCTCCCCGCCGCGCGGACGCGCGGCGACTGGATTCCTGTGACGAGCACAGGAATGAGGGAGGTGGAGGGGAACGCCGCGGAGTAAAATTCTACGCGGCGCCAATCTCTATTCCGCGGCCTGTCTCGCCATCGGATTGTTCGGATGCGTCGTCCAGTTGGCATAGTTCGGATCGACGGTCTTGCCCGTGCGTTCGTCCAGCGCGCCTGCTGGCAGGGCTTCCATGGTGATGCAGTTCTCGACGGGACAGACGTTGACGCAGAGATTGCAGCCGACGCATTCGTCTTCCATGACCTCGAAGTGGCGGAGGCCGTCAACGAACTGGGTGATCGCCTGGTGCGAGGTGTCCTCGCAGGCGATGTGGCAGCGGCCGCATTTGATGCAGGAATCCTGATCGATCTTCGCCTTGGCGATGTAGTTTAGGTTCAGATACTGCCAGTCGGAGACGTTCGGGACGGCACGGCCGGTAATGTCGTCGAGGGTGCGGTGGCCCTTGGCGTCCATCCAGTCGGAGAGGCCTGAGATCATCTCCTGGACGATCTTGAAGCCGTAGGTCATCGCTGCGGTACAGACCTGCACGTTGCCGGCGCCGAGAACCAGGAACTCGGCGGCATCGCGCCATGTCGTCACCCCGCCGATGCCAGATATCGGCAGGCCGTAGGTTTCAGGATCGCGGGCGATCTCGGCTACCATGTTGAGGGCGATCGGCTTGACGGCCGGGCCGCAATAGCCGCCATGGCTGCCGCGTCCGTCGATCGAGGGTTCCGGCGAGAAGGTGTCGAGATTGACCGCGGTGATCGAGTTGATCGTGTTGATCAGCGAGACTGCATCGGTGCCGCCCGATTTCGCAGCGCGAGCCGGTTTGCGGATGTCGGTGATATTAGGCGTCAGCTTGGTGATGACGGGCATGCGGGTATATTGCTTGCACCAGCGCACTACCATCTCGATATATTCGGGCACCTGTCCGACCGCGGCACCCATGCCGCGCTCGGACATGCCGTGCGGACAGCCGAAGTTGAGTTCGATGCCGTCGGCGCCGGTTTCTTCCACGAGCGGCAGAATCGCCTTCCAGCTCTCCTCCTCGCAAGGCACCATGATCGAGGCGATCAGGGCGCGGTCCGGCCAGTTCATCTTCACCTGCTTCATTTCTCGCAGGTTGGTATAGAGGTCGCGGTCGGTGATCAGCTCGATATTGTTGAGGCCGAGCAGGCGGCGGTCGGCGCCCCAGATCGCGCCGTAGCGCGGGCCGTTGACGTTGACGACGGGCGGGCCTTCCTCGCCGAGCGTCTTCCAGACCACGCCGCCCCAGCCTGCCTTGAAGGCGCGCTCGACATTGTAGGCCTTGTCGGTCGGCGGCGCGGAGGCCAGCCAGAACGGGTTCGGAGACTTGATGCCGACGAAATTATTGCGGAGATCAGCCATTGTTCATTCTCCCCTTCACGCGACGGCAACGGCCGGCTGCAAACCTGCAGTCAGCATGCGGTTGATCGATTCGGCGGCATCGCGGCCCTGCGCCACGGCCGAGACGGTGAGGTCGTCACCGCCGAGCACGCAGTCGCCCCCGGCCCAGACGCCTTCGATCGAGGTTTGCCCTTCGGCATCGATGGTGATGCGGCCGTTTTCCATACGCAGTGCGCCGAGACCGGAGGCCTCGAAGGTCTGGCCGATCGCCTTGAAAATCTGATCGGCGGCGATGACACCGGTCTCGCCCGTTGTCACCAGACGGCCCTCGGCAAGCGCGGTATATTCGACCTCGATACCGGCGACCTTGCCGTTGTTGGCGACGATCGATTTCGGCGCCAGCCAGTGGCGGATGATGACGCCCTTGGAGCTTGCGAGATCCTGTTCGAATTCCGAGGCGTTCATGTGTTCCTTGCCGCGGCGGTAGCAGATCGTCACCTCTTCGGCGCCGAGCAGCTTTGCCTGGACGGCGGCGTCGATCGCCGTCATGCCGCCGCCGAGAACGACGACGCGGCGGCCGATGGCGATCGCGCCCTTGTCTGCAGACTGGCGCAGACCGGCGATGAAATCGACGGCGTCTTCGACACCCGGCAGGCTCTCGCCATCGACCTTCAGGGCGTTGACGCCCGCCAGGCCGAGGCCGAGGAAGACGGCGTCATATTGCTGCTGCAGATCGGAGATCGAGAAGTCGCGGCCGAGCTGCTCGCCGTTCCTGACCTCGATACCGCCGATCGAAAGGACGTAATCGACTTCTTTCTGTGCGAAGTCGTCCACCGACTTGTAGGTGGCGATACCATATTCATTGAGGCCGCCGGATTTCGGCTTGGCGTCGTAGATGACGACGTCGTGGCCCTTGATCGCCAGACGGTGGGCAGCGGCAAGCCCGGCCGGGCCGGCGCCGACGACGGCGATCTTCTTGCCGGTCGCGGCGGCGCGATCGTAGAACTGGCGGCCGGCGTTCATCGCCGTATCGGTGGCGTAGCGCTGCAGGCGGCCGATTTCCACGGGCTTTTCTTCTGCCGTGTTGCGCACGCAGGCCTGTTCGCAGAGCTCTTCGGTGGGACAGACGCGGGCGCACATGCCGCCGAGGATATTCTGGTCGAAGATCGTCTTCGCCGAACCCAGCGGGTTGCCTGTCGATATCTGCCGGATGAACAGCGGGATATCGATGGAGGTGGGACAGGCCGTCATGCACGGCGCGTCGTAGCAGAAATAACAGCGGTCGGAAGCGACCAGCGCCTCATGCTTGTCGAGGCGCGGATGAAGATCGGAAAAGTTCGCGTCATACTCGGCGGGCGAAAGCCGGCGGGCATGAATCCCAGTTTCCAGACGTTCCATTTGAAGTTCCCTCATTATTGGTAAACGGCCTGTGAGGGAAGCGTAACTCAGGTCTAAAAATTTATCAAATGGTAAAATTTTGGAATATTTTGCAGGCTATCCGGCTGATTTCATGTTATTTTTTGTTTTGGTATCGTGAGCGGAAATGCTGCCTGGGACTGGGCGTTCGGGGCTAGGCAAAAAAAGATTCACAAAAGTCCACTTTTTTTCCGCAGCGTTGGAACCAAAGGTTAACGGCGCCGTTATTGGGATATCCAGATGATGACCGCATCGACCCAACATGCGCGCCCCCAACCCATCATCCGGATCTTACTCACGGTCCCCTCCCGGTGAGTAAAAACAGCCAGTGCGCCGCCCTCGCACTGGCTGTTTTACTTTGTCCGGTTTGCGGTCACGGGAGACGGGGGCTATCTCACGCCCGCTTGAGGATTTCGAATTCGGTCTCGGGGACGAGCAGCGAGTATTCGATGCGCCCGGGGATCAGCTTCAGTTCTGCCTTGCCGTTCATAGAGGAAGGCACCACGCGTTCCAGAACCGTCTTGCCGAAGCTGTTTTCGCTGAATTCATGGATCTCGGTCTTGTCGGGCAGCGCTTCTGCCCACGTGACTTCGATCGCCCGCCTGCCGTTCAGTTCCGCCTCGCGGCAGTTCAGCGTGATCGACGCCGCGCCGCCGGCGATTGCGCCGAAGGAGGCGGAGTTGACGATCAGCTCGTGCAGCGCCAGTCCGAGATGGACGGCAGCGTTCGGCGTCATATGGGCGTTGATCCCATAGATCGGCAGCGAGCCAGCAGTCTCCGGCCAGTAGGGCGCGAACTGCTTTTGGGCGAGTTCGAACAGATAGGCGCCGCGCCAGCTGGAATCGGTGATCAGGTCCTGCGAATTTGAGAGAGACTGCAGGCGGCCGCGGAATTTTACCAGGAAACCATCGAGCGACAGCGTGTTTCGCGCCGTCTGTGTGGCGATGCCCTGGATGATCGCCAGCAAGTTCTTGGAGCGGTGCGAGAGCTCGCGCAGCAGCGACTTCAGGACCTTCTCGCGGTGGCGGGTTTCGGTCACTTCGGAAACCACCGTCAGCACGCCATGGCTGTCGCGTTCGCTGGCGCGCTCGACCTTCAGCTCGTAGCTGCGCATCTCGCCGCCGACATTGACTTCGATCTCAGCGGTCGTGGCGAGCCCGGTGTCGAGCACCTTCATTTTCAATGCATGCAGATACTCGCCATAGGCGCTGCCGAACAGATCGGCGTCCGTCATGCCGGGTCTGAATAAATCCTGGAAATGAGCGGGGAGATTCTCGGCATAGGCCATCTCAAGCCTTGAGTCCTGGAAGACAATCGAGATTCCGGCGCTGCGCAGCGCCCGCTCCATCATTGCGGCCTTGCCATCCGTGCGGAACGGCTTGCCGGTCAATGGTTCTGTCGTATTCACCAAGCCGCCTTTCCTTCGATCCGTCTGGTGCAGCTGGATAGAAGTTGGCCCATCAGCCAACCCGCCGGTCAGTTTATAACCAAGCGTTGCAGAAACAGTTAAAGCCGCCGGAGCGCACCAGTCATGCTGGAACGCCCCGGCTATTGCTTTGTTCCGTCATCCGGAAACCCGGTATCAGGCTGCAACCTTGGTGGATTCATTGAAGAACAGCGCCTGGCTGATCAACGCCTTGACCATGTCGGGGTTGAAGGGTTTCGTGACAAGGAATGTCGGCTCCGGACGCTCGCCGGTCAGCAGGCGTTCGGGGAAGGCGGTGATGAAGATCACCGGCACGTTCGAGGTCTTCAGGATGTCGTTCACGGCATCAATGCCGGAACTGCCGTCGGCAAGCTGGATATCGGCGAGAACCATGCTTGGCTTGGTCTTGTTGTAAAGCGCAACCGCCTCGGTATGCGTCCGGGCAATGCCGGTGACGCGGTGGCCGAGGCTTTCGACCATCTGCTCGATATCCATGGCGATCAGCGGTTCGTCTTCGATGATCATGATGTCGGTCGCCACCTGGCGGGAAATTTCCTGCGAGGCAGTGTCCAGAAGGCCCATCACGTCCTGTTCGGCGATCTCAAGGATCTCGGCGATTTCGCCGACGCGGAAGTTCTCGACCGATGCGAGAATGAAGGCTTGGCGGGCGCGGGGAGAAACCTTGGCAAGATTGACGGTCGCGCGCTGTTCCCAGGCGTAGGGAGACGCGGGTTCCGGAATCTGGACTGCCGTGGAACCAAACAGTTTGGTGAACAGTTTGTAGAGTGCAACACGGTCGTTCGCGGTATCCGGGAAAATGGATAGGTCGGCGATGATTGCCTCAAGCACGGCGGCCACATAGGCGTCGCCAGAGGTCTGAGTGCCGGTAAGAGCCCGGGAATAGCGACGCAGATAAGGAAGGTGCGGCGCAATTCGAGTAGAAAGTGTCATTAAAAACTCCCGTCTGTAGGCCGGTAACTGGCGCTAATGAGGCAGAAACGTGAGACGGGTAAAAAAGTTCCGGAGCTTGCGGAACTTTTTTCAGACAGCCGCATTATCCTGCCGACGAATAAAGGGCGCACCAGCTTGAAGCAGGACTTAGGCAGCGTATCGGCATCAACTGCCCAACAGGCAGCTGGTGCTATCGGTGTCGATAGCCGCTTTCAACGGAAAAGCTGCCCGGTTTTACAGACAACAGGCGAGAAGTGACGATTTAATGGCTACACAGCAGAATGAAGAAAGAGATCAGCAGCGGCTGGATGTAAGGGCGAGCGATATTCTCGATCCCAACAACCAGATCGGTGTGAAGCTTCGCTCGCTTTACGCGGCGGCGCAGGATGAGGCCATTCCAGACCGGTTCCTTGATTTGCTCGAAAAGCTCGACCAGGCCGAAATGGCCTCGGCGAAGTTGGCAGAATAGGGTGAGCTGATGGAAAAAGAGCAACCGAGCTTCAAGCGCGAGATGCTGGCAGCCCTGCCAAGCCTGCGCGCATTCGCCATCTCGCTGACCGGCCGCCACGACCGCGCCGACGATCTCGTTCAAGACACCATCATGAAGGCCTGGGCCAAGCAGGACCATTTCGAGATGGGCACCAACATGAAGGCCTGGCTGTTCACGATCCTGCGCAACGAGCTTTATAGCCAGATGCGCAAGAGCGGCCGCGAAATCCAGGACAGCGACGGCCTGTTTACCGAGTCCATGGCGATGCATCCGTCGCAATATGGCGCGCTCGATCTGCAGGATTTTAAGAAGGCGCTCGATCAGCTGCCGCCGGACCAGCGTGAAGCGATCATTCTCGTCGGCGCTTCGGGCTTTTCCTACGAAGAGGCCGCGGAAATCTGTGAATGCGCCGTCGGCACGATCAAGAGCCGCGTCAACCGCGCCCGCCAGCGGCTGCAGGAACTGCTGCAGATCACCGGCGAAGCCGACTTCGGCCCGGATGCAACATCGGCGCCACTGACATCGAGGGCCTTTGCGTTCTAACCAAGGGATACTTGGGAGGAAAAAGCCGGTCGCCTGAAAAGGCGCCGGCTTTTTTGTTTTGCGTCGATTGGAAAGGTTTGCGCCCGGGGGCCCCCCTCATCCGGCTGCCGCAACCTTTCCCCGAGGGGAGAGCGACTGTCTTTGGCGTCAAGCGTTTTGCCATGGTTTTGCGTCCCGGATGATAGCGTCGAGGATGGTGAGGAGCTTTCGCATGGTTGCGACGATGGCGACGATCTTCGGCTTGCCGGCTGCGACGAGCCGGTCGCGGAAGGCCTTGAGGCCCGGGTTGTGACGGCTTGCGACGAGAGCAGCCATGAACAGACGGCGCGCACCTTGCCTCTGCCGCCGCCGATGAAGCTCTTGCCCTTCCATTTGCCCGACTGCCGCGTCCAGGGCGCCAGCCCTGCCAGTGAGGCGATCTGACGCCGGTCGAGGCTGCCGAGCTCCGGCAGTTCGGCCAGCAGCGTGCGGGCCGTTGTCGGCCCGACGCCTGGCACGGAGACCAGCAGCGTCTCGCGCACCCGCCATATCGGCGACTTGCGGATATGGTCGTCGAGATCGGCATCGAGGCTGTCGAGTTCGCGCCGCAAGGCGGCGAGCAAGCGCTTGATGCTTTTCTGCGCCTGTCTTGCCAACACCATACGCAACCGGTTCTCCTCCGCCACGATCATCTGCACGATCTGGCGCCTGCGGGCGACGAGTTCGGAAAGAGCCTGCGTCTCGGCATCGCTCAGCGGCCGGATCTCGGGCTTGGTCGCCAGCACGAAGGCGGCAATGACGGCGGCATCGATCGGGTCGGTCTTGGCCTTGCGGCCGATGGCATTGGCATAGGCACGCACCTGCGCCGGATTGACGACGAGCACCGTCAGTCCTGCCGATGACAGTCCGGCCACAGCCTGCGTCTCGAATCCGCCGGTCGCCTCAAGCGCGATCGCATCGGCCCCGATCGCCTTCAGTCGGCCGGTCAGCTCGCCAATGCCGGCATCGTCGTTGTCCACCGCAAAAGCCTCGCCCTGCG
>NZ_JBFTRK010000016.1:0-105678 GCF_056399485.1 Rhizobium sp. 01N424 | reverse complement strand
CAAAACCTTCGCGTTATAAGCCAAGCGACAAGCTCCTCGCATTCCTCGAAACACTCTGATTATGCCGAACAGGATGCGCCGGAATTCGTTGCAAACGTCGGCGCATTCCCACCCTTATCGGCATAATCCGGCGGTCGGCATTATGCGCCTTATGCCGATATCGGCATAAAATCCACTGGACGGGGCCATCACATCGCGTGAACCGCGATCTTTCCGGCTACGCGAAAGACCGCTCCGAGCGGGCGCGCGAGGAGCTGATCGCCGAACTCGGCGCGGCGTTTCTCGCCGCCGATCTCGGCATTGTCCCGGACCTTGAGCCGCGGCCCGACCACGCAAGCTATCTCGCGTCCTGGCTTGAGGTGCTCCGCGGCGACAAACGCTTCATCGTCCAGGCTGCAGCGCAGGCGCAAAGGGCCGTGGCTTATCTATATGCGTTGCAGCCCGGTTCCGCCAAGATGGCGGCATGACGTGTTGCAAGTCGGTTTCTGTCGCAGCCGACTTGCATGAATTACCTAGAATACGTATTTTACGTAAGTGAATGGAGGTTCTCATGAAGCAGTTTTCGTTTTCCGATATGAACCGGGCCTCCGGTGAAATCCTCGAGACAGCATTGATCGAGCCGGTCGCGCTTACCAAGCGCGGCAAGGAGAAACTCGTCATTCTGACGGCGGAACAGTATCGGCGCCTCCTGGGCGGCTCGCACACGCTCGCCTACGGCCTCGACGATGCCCCGGATGCAGTCCATGCAGAACTGATGACCGGCCTCGACGCGCTGCTCGAGGACGATCATGTTTGATGCGGGCGACGTCGTCCGTTTCCATTATCTCTGGAAACGACAGGCCGATGCCGGCGAGGAAAGCGGCCGCAAGGCCCGCCCCGTCTGCGTCGTCGTGCGGACGCCCGATGTCCCGGGCGCCGTTTTCCTCTTCGCCATGACCTCGCAGGCCCCGCATGAGGATCGCCTGTCTTTGCCGATCAGCCAGATCGAATGCCGCCGCGCCGGCCTCGATTTTCCCTGCTGGATAATCCTCGACGAATATAACCGCGTCGAGCTCGACAAGGCTTTCGACTTCGAAACAAGCAGGCCACTCGGCAGCTTCAGCCCGGCCGTCCTGAAAAACATCGCACGCATCGTCAAGGATGCAGCCGCAAGCAGCAGGCTGGCGGCGATGAACCGATCGTAGCCGGTGGCACCGTCGGGCCTTCCGGCATCAGGCCGATATCGTCAGCTCCGTCCTGAATTCCTATTTGGCACATCGGAGCGAAGTTACGCGGCAGGCCTCTGGTGCCCTCAATTGGTGATACTGGATATGCTTGGCAACGCCGTCCGGGACACTGACGGTGCCATCGTCTGGCCCATCTCCAAGCTACGGCTCGCCCACTGCGGTCTCGATGCGGCTTGTCTGACCAAAAAACGCCTCGCGGGCTTGGCTCGATCGTCTTCCCGCAACGGCTTGCTCGTTTTCTTGCCCTGGCCACGCCCACCCCACATGACCCGTCATGTCGGGACCCCGGATCTGCGGCCATTCCTCGCGAGACAAGAAAGCCTCGGCTAATTGCCGTCCTCCACTTCGTTGCGGCCCCAAGGGGTGCGGTCCGATCGTTTCCGGCCTCATCGACAGCCATCGAGGCCGCGATGGGCGCGGCCCGAGCAACTGAAAAGGATCAAGACAATGGCAACCATCGGCTCTTTCACCGCTTCCGAAAACGGCTTTTCCGGCACCATCAAGACCCTCAACCTCAACGTCAAGGCCAAGATTATCAGGGTCGAACGCTCCTCCGACGACGCTCCGGACTTCAGGGTTCTGGCCGGCAATGTCGAGTTCGGCGCCGGCTGGCAGAAGCAGGCCCGCGAGACCGAGCGCGACTACATCTCGGTCAAGCTGGACGACCCAAGCTTCCCCGCCCCGATCTACGCGACCCTGACGGAAGTCCAGGGGCAGGAAGGCCTGCAGCTTATCTGGTCGCGCAGCACGCGCCGCTGACGACTTGACCCGAAAGCCCCGCTCGATCCAGAGCGGGGCTTTCGGCGTGTCACTTGTTCAGCGCATCCTTCAGCGCCTTGGCCGGCTGGAAGCTCAGCTTCTTGGCGGCTGCGACCTTGATAGTCGCACCCGTGGACGGGTTGCGCGCTTCGCGCTCGGGCGTCGCCTTGACCTTGAACTTGCCGAAGCCCGGCAGCGAGGTCTCGTTGCCGGCAACCGCAGCTTCAGTGATGGAGGCGATGACCGCCTCGATGATAGCTTTGCCCTGGGCCTTGGTCAGGCCGTGCTCGCCGGCAATCTTGTCGGCGATTTCATTGGTAGTGGTCATGTCTTGTCTCCGCGTCATGTTCAATGCGGAATCCCTGCCATCGCCATCGCCTAATGTCATTGACGCGCTGCCGCAAAAGCGGCTGGAAATGGAGGATTTCCACAACTACCAACAGGTTTATAGCCTTTGGTCTTCTTCCTGCGTGCAATGGCCAGGAAGTGGATAGCCGCTTCCCGTTCGCTGCCGAAGACTTCGATTTTCTCGCCGCCCGCCTTGCCGATGCGTCCCCATGAACGAACGACCGAGGCCTCGCCGAACAATGTCGGCTGAATGGAGATGGCGTAGTATCGCGCCATGTTGCGGGTGGCATCGATGCGCTGGCAGTAGAGATGGAATGGATAGTTCGGCATTTAGGCAAGGTCGCCGAATTGGGTCGCCTCCGTCCAACGAGAGTTTTGAATCGATCACTGAGGTTCGATTCACATCGGTGATGATTTCTGGCTATCGGCGCTTTCTCCCGTTAAAGGCCGTTCACCATCAAAGAAAGGTGAGCGTCGTCGTGCAAGAGGCAATCAAGATCGACAATCGTGGTGATTTCGGGCTCTGAGCGATCGAGGTGGCAAAACTGATCGTCGGTGAGGAAGGCTTCGAATTGGCACGGGCTGCCCTCGACGGCTCCGAAGATGACGTCCGCGCGGCAGGCGCCGCACTCGGCCAGGAGTGCACTGCTTGAAGTCTACGACGGTCTCCTTGAAGCCGCGCCGGCCGAGTGATCGCCACGATCACGTCGGGATTGGCGGCATGTCGCCCTCGAGCACGCGCCAGACCCAGGCGCCAAGATCGGGCCGCGCTTCTATCATGTCCTTGAGTGCTTCCTCGAAATCAAGGCCGGCCGACGGCGGAACGATGTAGAGCGCATGCGGCCGCGGTCTCGTCTCCAGCAGCATCGCATTCGCTAGAGGGCGGTTTCGGCCAAGGTTGAAACGCAGACCCTTGACCGACTTCAAGCGTAACCGCGTCAACCGCTCGACCAGTTTTTGCTCGAAAGCATTTTCGATCGGCAGCCACTGTTCACTGACGCACATCAGCGCGATCTCGTCGATGGTGACGATCCCGGCTTTGCCGCTGCCGATCGTCGCGATCAGCATCAGGTGCAGGTTTTCCCCGCTTTGCCAGAGAGCAAATTCCGCTTCGAAGCGGCGCTGCACGCTCTTCCAGGCCGTGTCTTTAAGATAAAGCCGGAAGCCCGGCATATGCTTGACCACCACGAGCCGGCCGTCTCTCGTCTCCGTAAATTCCTTGACCTCGCTGACAAGCAACATCAGGCGCTTCGGACCTTGCTGGAAAAGACCAGCCATCTTCTGCGCCCGCCTGTGTTCGATCGCTGTCTTATCCTCGGCCCTGAAAGGCTCGGGAATGAGCAACCGCTCCGACAGGCTCTCGCCGCGCACCGCCATGTTGCCGGCGGCCTCCAGCAGATGATGATAGACCTGCCACCAGTGGCGCTTTCCGGTCCAGCGCGCGGTCCATTCGGTCAGGCAGCTCTCATGCCACAGGAAATGCAACAGGGCGCGTAGTGACAGCTTTCTGCTTTCCGCTTTCACGCTTTCACCGGTAGGTTCAGGTACGCCGGGACGATTGCTCCCGGCGCGCTTGGAAAGGGAAAAATCAAGCTTCAATGAGGCTGACCCGAGAGAGGCATCCATCTGGATTGCACCTCCCATCAGCGGGCCGAGCCCGGACAATTCGTAGGGCGGTTCATAGGAGGGACATGCCGGGTCATGGCCTTCACCGGAAAGCGGCATGCGCTTGATGACCAGTTGATTGCCGATATCTGCGATGTACATCGGCGCCGCCTGCTCACGGCAGAGACACAGCGGTCGGACTTTGGCGCGGTAGGCGCGGGCCAGCAGTCCCGCGAAATCCGGGTGATCCTCGTCGCATTCGACACTATCGAACCGGAATCGTCTCATGGCAAAGGCTGCCCGTAGCGGCCAGGGGCATGCAAAATGGGGTGCCCAACGAGAAGGAAACCTGTCTGCTCAGATCGGGCGATTGTGCCGGGCGGGAAGAGCCAGCTCAAGGCCGCGCGGCCCCTCCAATTTTCTCGCCGTTCCGTTTCACTGCACTTCGACAAAATCGGTTCCTCCGCGCGCCGGCTCCGCCGGTCGTGTTCCACGAGCCTGGACCTGCCTCTCCCCACCCTGCGTGCCGCCGTCATCTTCCACAAACGTCAAGGAGACGACGATGACCATCGACCAGCATATCCAAGAACTGCGCGCTGAAGCCCGTAACGCCGAAACCACCTGGGAACGCCGGGCGCTTGAAGCCGAGCTCGACCTGGCGCTGGCCGAGCGCGAAGTCATCTGGGCCGAACTCGACGGCCGCATCGAGGTCGAGCCGCCATTCTGAGGCGGCCCACGGCGCGCTTGATCTGGACACGCCGGATCGACCGGCGTGTCCAATGCTGCTGTTCAATAGCCGTTGTCTTCGAGATAGGTTTCAATGGCAGCCTGCATGATAACCGTCATCTTCACTTCGTTTTCATGAGCCGCTCTCACGAGACGCGCCTTCATCTCCTGCTCCAGCGGCACATTGACGTAAAATTTGATGGCGCGGTCCTTGGCGCGCTTCAGGCTTTTCAGGCGCCGCCGGGTATCGTCCTGATCGGCAGCCCGCTTTGCGCTTCGCCGTTGCCGCTCGTCTTCGGGAAGGCGCGGAAGCACCGTTTGGCGGCCGCGGTCATTGTCGAGAGGCGCCGGAGCCTGATCGTGCAAATCGGCGGCTTGCTCGTCAGCGGCAACCTCAAGCCGGCCTTCGTTTGTATCCTGAACTGCAGGCTTTCGGCGTGGCGCGAGAGAGAACTGCTTGAAGTCGATCGTCCCTTTGTTCATGCCGCCGCCTCAGCCGGTCCGGCCACCTGGCGAATGTCGATCTCATCGACCAGCGCCTTTACTTCGAGACGCGCCTTCCGGACTGAGTCTGTCACGTCCTGCATCTGGAGTGTCCCGAGGCCGTTCTGGATCTCGCGATAGATATTGCGTTCGTAAAGCTCGGTTTCCAGAAGCATCGTATGGTAGTGCGCATCGAGAAGACCTGCCACGAACGGCCGGATGTAGCGATAGGCTTCAAGATTGCGGCCGGGCAGCGTGATACGGGTGCGCACGTTCATATGCACGATCGATAAACCGAGGCGATCGTTGATGTCGTTCACCTCAGCGACGGTTTGGCCGGCGGCCTCGATTTCCTTGATGCCCGGCTGTACCGGTGAAAGGACCACGTCCGACGATCGAATGATCGTCGTCTGCAGCACGCTATCGACACCGGGCGCATCGATCAGGACGACATCGAAAAAGCTGGCGAGCTTCTTCAGGAAATCGTCGATTGCCCGTTGGGTCGCCGCAATCGTCACCTCGATATTATCCGGTACATTGCCCTTGCTGTGGCAGAGCTTCCACCAGCCGGCCAGATTTTGACGGCTGTCGGCGTCAATCATCAGGACGCGCTGATCCGATAGAGCGTATTCGCCGGCAATCAACGTCGCCATCGTTGTCTTGCCGGCGCCGCCCTTGTTACTGACGACTGCATAGGTCCGAGGCATGACCTTCTCCCGCTACGGAACTGTTTCGGCGCCATGCTCGAAACATGAACTATATTAGGTCAAAAATTGCAGACGTCCAGTCGCTTTTTGCTTGGGTGCATCACATCCCAGATCATCCACTAGGTAGTCCGATGACACTCTTTCGAAGCATTGTCTCATATCTTGTGGAAGATCATCCGCACCCCATGAGTCCCCTAATTTTCACTATATAACCTTCACTTTCCTCTTTCCAGCAACGCTATCGATGTTTCACACGAGTTGGTCATGTGATGTGGAAGGGTCAAACTTCCGATGAGTGTTACGAGTATGAATGTGGCTTTTACGGTGCCAGGGTTAAGTTTGGCTTTTATGAACTGAAATAGGTTATATTGGTTTGGCAGGATACGCAAATTTGTGATACAAATTTGCTGACGATCGGCGGACGGGCCGCCGATGGCGCCTGCGGCGAACACGTGAAGAGACGACGGCATGGTCGAAAATGGAAGGTCACGACCTGCGGTGCCTGCTGTCAAGGAGCGTAAGGAGCGCGTCGTCCATGCGCGTTTTTCCGCGCCAGAGCTCGCCGCTGTCGAAGTCGCAGCCAGGCAGTCGGAGATGTCGGTGTCGGCGTTTATGCGCTCATTGACGCTTGATGGTGCCGGCATCTTACCGTTCCTGTCGGAAGACGATCGGGTGGTTTTTGAGCTTCTTCATCGTGACCTGCGGGCCATTGGAGTGAACCTCAACAGTCTCGTTCGGCGCTCGTATCAACGTTCCGTTCCGGCAGACGCCATCGCTGACCTGCGCGAGCTGCAGCCCCTTGTCGCGGGCCTTGCTCTTGAGTTGCAGCGTCTCGCCAGCCGGCCAGGCCGTAGGATTGGACGTCGGGACTGATGGAAATTTTTCTCGGCGCCTTTACGGCGGAATGGGAGCAGCGCCGAGCGGCATACCTGCACGAGCGGTTGATCGGCCGAAATTCTCCCAGTGAGGAGGAAGAGCGCCGGCGGCGGGGAGTTGCTTCAGGCGGCGGCGTTGGCGGCCGTCTCAATGTCGGCGGGAGAGCCGCACGTGAAGGCCTCGCGTGGCCCGGGCCGGCGCCGCGTTCGATGGCAACACGGTTTGCCGGACTTGCCGGCGGAAGTCAGCCCGCGGTCGTGAAGATGACATCGTTCGGCGGCGGCGGACGCCTGGGCGCCATGGCGAGCTATATCTCTCGAAACGGCGATGTGGCGATGGAAAATCAGGCGGGCGAAGAACTGCGCGGCCGGGGGGCGGTCGCGGGCCTTTCTGAGGACTGGGCGCACCTGATGGGCAACCGTGCCGAGAGCCGCGACATCGGGACATTTCGTATCGACGTCAAGCGGAGGCCCGATGAAGGGCAGGCGCTGGACGCGTGGGCCCGCGATATCGTGAGTACGGCGCTGGGAGAGCGCTCGTTTGCATTCGCCGTGCAAGAGCGTCAGGACCATTACCGGATCGATGGTGTTGCCGTCTTGCGAGACCGGGCCGGCGAGCGGCTGACAGCTGATGAAAAGGCGCAAGAGATCGTTCAGGCGCGAATGTCGGAAAACGGGGGCCGATCGGCCGAGTTCCATTTTACCGGCTATGGCAATGGCGTCGAATATGGGACCGCACGTTTGCGCAAACTCGTCGAGCGAGCTGACGGTGGCGTTCGAGACAATCGCGGGGAGACGATAACGGACGCCAAACTGGCGGGCGATCTGGTGCAACTGCAGTGGAGGGGCGAACTGCATAGCCGCAAGCCGCGCGATGTAATGCACCTTGTCATGTCCGCGAGGGCCGGAACCGATGTCGAGGCTTTTCGCGCGGCGGCCCGAGAGTTCCTGGCGGCGGAGTTTGGTCAGCACCGGTACGTTTTCTCTCTTCATGATCCAGGTCAGGATCCCAAAACCGAGTCGGCCGGCGGTAAGCGACCGCACGTCCATGTTCACGCAATCGTTGCCATGCGATCCGAGGACGGCGAACGTGTCGAGACATCGATCGCATCTTTCCGGCGCTGGCGCGAAGGTTTGGCGCAGCATGCCCGCGAGCATGGTATACGGATGGAAATGACCGATCGCCGTGATCAGGCGAATGCTGCCTCCTATACCAAAAATCAGGTTCGCCCGATCAACCGGGAAGGCCGCACCGAGCATGTGGGAACGTCCGATAGCGCTGCGCGCCGATACGATAGAAAACGGCGCGAGGTCGTGACCTCAACGAGAACCTCAAAAAGCCAAGCCTATACTGAAACAGTTCACGGTGCCTGGGAAGACCTCGCACGAGACAGTGACGATATCGGCGCGTCTGAATTTGCAAAAAGCAGGATTTTCCGGGTTAATACAGCATTTGGAAGGCGAGAGTTCGTCGCCGAAAAGCAATCGGGCGAGCGCGAAAACGGCTCGCAATTCCAAACCAAATTGGTTAGTATTTTTGAGGTTGCGGAGATCGAAAACATGAGCACCATGACACGATCGGAATTCGAGGCGTACGAAAAACGCGTTGAGACCGCCCTTTTCCAGGCGGAGCGGATCATGCCGCGGGATGATCGGAGCAATTTCGAGGAAATTGCCGGGGCCGCCCGGGAGCACGTCGATGTTCGTCGCGAGATGATGGAACTGGCGGAGCAGGTTGAGGATCGCGCGCCAAGCAGCGGGTCGGCCAGACCGGACGACGCCAATCGTCAGTGGGATGAGGCTGTTGCACGCCACGGGCCCGAAGCCGTCGAGGTTGGAAACAACATCATGGTCGAGGTCGAATATTATCGCGAGCGGATCGAATTGGCTGACGATGACGAAATTCGAGCCGATAAGGCGTCCTTGCAGGCGAGCTTGAACTTTGAGATGGCGAGGGCAGCCGAGCTCGGCGCCTCGGGCAATAGCTATCTGCGCGAGATTGCAGAGGCTGACGAAGAACTGCGTGTGGCAATCGCAGCGGCCGAGCGCTCGCGCAATCGGGCGAAGGACCGCGCCGACGATGACCGAGCTGGAGGCGCAAATGGTTACGGTGAACAAGACGCGTCGCTGCATGGAAGTGGCGGCGAAAATCGAACCGTCCCTGCCAAACAGCTCGTGCCGAGATTGGAAGAGCTTCAGCACGAGGCCGAGCAAAAACGCGATCGGGACGAACAGGAACGATAGGGGAATGCGGCATGCACCCGAAATTATCATGGGCAGGCTGCAGCATGAGAGGCGGATCGTTCGCTACGCCTGCTCAACGCGCGCGTCTCCGCCTTTCTCGACCATTTGAAAAGCTCATTCCCCGACGGGACGCCGGATGAACTTTCGGCCTTTATCTACGGATGATTTCGGGACACGGGAATGACGTCCAGCATACTTCGCCGTGCGCATAGCCCATCCGTTCGCGTCCCATCGCGCACTGCCGTTGTAGCTTTGCAAAGCCCGCGCCCCTGCGCCGAACTGCTCGACGAGTAACGTCCGCTTGAATCTGTCACTGCAATCGGAGCGTACCTTCTTTTGGAAGTTTCAAGATCGCGTCCGTAAAGTTGCGTGGATCGAAGGGGCACACAAGGTGAAGGCGGGTGTGCTTCCTTATGCTATCAAGGCTTTGGTTGCCGCGATGCGGGGATAGTCTCGGAAGTCATCGAAGTTGTGCCGATTGATGAAAGCGAATGTTTGAAATACCCGGTGGTCTCCCTAGCGCCCGTAGCGGTCATTCACTGCCAGTGTCACGACAACTCCACTAAGGTATCGACGAAAGCGCGCACGGCCGGGTTCGACCTTCGGCTCTCTGGCCACAGCGCCGTGATATCGTGCCGGTTCACTGCATAGTTGGCCAGAACCGGAACAAGCGCCCCACGGCTCACCCAGGCGCTGGCCATAAAACTGGTTGCCATTCCTATGCCGCCACCCGCCGCAATCGTGGCAATCACGGCTTCACTTGCGTCCACGATGATGGCGCAGGAAGGCACAATCTCCACCTCCCTGTCCCCGACGCGGAAAGGCCAGCGGAACAGCTGGCCGCTGCTCTGGTAGCGCAGGTTGACCGTCTGGTGCTCTTCCAATTGGTCCGGATGGGTCGGCGGGCTGCGCCGCGCCACATATTCGGGTGAGGCATAGCAGCACAAACGATGCGGTAGGAGGCGGCGCGAGAGCAGGCGCGAGTCTGACAGATCGCCGATGCGCACCGCCAGATCGAAGCCGCCTTCGATGAGATCCACTATGTGATCGCTCAAACGCAGATCGATGTTCACCTTGGGATAGAGACTGCGAAAACGAGGAAGCAGGGGCGCGATGATATGCAGGCCGATCGGCAGCGAAGCAGCAATCCGCAATGTGCCGGCGGGCTCGGTGCGCGATGCTTTTGCCGCCTGGTCGATGTCTTCGGCGTCGTGCAAAAGCCTTAGCGCACGCTCATGCAGGTCGCGCCCTTCTGCCGTCAGGGTCAGCGAACGTGTCGTGCGCGCAAACAGCGAAACGCCAAGCTGCTTTTCCAGCCGCTGAATGCTTTTGCTGACCGCCGATGGTGAGATGGACAAGGAACGGGCGGCAGCAGTGTAGCTTCCGAGCGATCCGGCGCGAGCGAAAGCGATCAGCCCTGTCAACCTGTCAATTCCTATTTGTTCCTTCATGGCACTATTAAAGCGACTATTCGAACCATTATCAATGCAACCATCTGGTCATATTTTCTTTCATGGAAGCGAAATCCAAGTGAGGTAGCGATGACTGAAATGATGAAAGCCGCGCGTTTGCACGAATTCGGAGGACCAGATGTCCTTCTCTATGAGGATGCGCCCCTACCGGAAATCGCGGCGCACGACGTGCTTGTTCGCGTCCATGCCGCGAGCCTCAACCCGCCGGATCTCTATCTGCGCGATGGTTATCGGGCGCTGCCGCCGGAATGGCAGCCCAGTCCACGCTTTCCCCTGATCCTTGGCACCGACGTTTCCGGCGAGGTCTCGGCTGTCGGCGAAAACGTGACGCAGTTCAAGGTCGGCGACGAGGTCTATGCGATGGTCCGGTTCCCGCATGACTTGATGACGGGAAGCAACGCCTATGCAGAATACGTTCGCGTTCCCACATCGGATTTGGCACTGAAGCCTTCTGGGATCGATCATATCCAAGCGGCCGGCGCGCCGATGTCGCTTCTGACCGCCTGGCAATTTTTGGTCGATCTTGGACATGATGCGCCGAACCCGTTCCAGACCTTCGCGCATGCGCCGGAACCGCTCGACGGCAAGACGGTGCTGGTGAACGGCGCCGGCGGCGGCGTTGGCCATCTCGCAGTCCAGATCGCGAAATGGCAAGGCGCAAAGGTGATTGCTGTTGCTTCCAGCAAGCATGAGGCGCTTCTCAATGATCTCGGTGCCGATATTTTCCTCGACTACACGAAGGCGGCTGCCGAAACCGTGGCGAAGGATGTTGATCTGGTGCTCGATGCCGTCGGCGGCGAGAACATGGAACGCTTTCTTTCTTGCATCGGGCAGCATGGCGCCCTGTTTCTCGTAAACCCGCTGGGCTTTTCCGGCCATGATGAGGCTGCCCGGCGAAACATCACCGTCTCGACGACGCAGGTGCGTTCGAACGGAGCGCAACTGGCGGAGGCTGGCCGTCTGCTCGATAATGGCTCCGTTCGGGTCGTGATCGACAGTACCTATCCGCTTGCCGAGGCATGGGCCGCTCATCGTCGGGCTTCCGAGGGGAGCATCCAGGGCAAGATCGTGCTGGACGTCGCCTGATCACCACGTGACCAGTCAAGGCTCATGGCGCCGCGAACAGGCGGTTGAAGCGCTGATTCGGGAATATCCTATGTTGATCATAACGGGGCAACATCCACGTCGATCCGGCCGACCTGGCAAGTTCATGAAAGAACTGAATGCGCTGGCCCCACAGCGCGGCAGCGTCCGGGAAGCGTACGATACTGCCGTGGACAAGCCACAATCCAGGATGATCGCTTCATCCATCGTGAGTTCCGGGATCAGATCTTGGTCCGGGCTGCCCGCAGCTTTGAAACCCTATTCGCCAGGCCAAAGCCTCAATAGGACGACGTCGTTGTATTTGGAGAGCTGTCAACTCTATCGGCGTAACGCAATGTTGGACCGAATTGGCAAGAGCATGCCAACATGGCACTGACGAATTCTTCGATAATTGATCATCGCGAGAATCTAGCCGGTTTTTTAAAACCATTCTTAAGTGAGAAATGCGTTAATCACCCCAAACCAAATGGGGCATCAATGCGCGTTCTTCTTCATCTTTTCGCTCTCGTCACTCTTCTTCTTCCTTTGACCGCCTATGCCTCTGATGACGATGATTGGCATGTTGCCAAGGCGAGCAGCCAGGTACGCTATACGACAGACCAGTCAACGTGGAAGGACTTGCAGACAGGCGACGTCGTTCCAAACAGCGCCTGGATCGCGACGGGCCCTCGCGGAAGGGTACAGCTTGTGCGCGGTGTTGAAAGTGTCGGCTTCCAGCCAGGCACCCTGGCTGCAATAACAACGAAGTCGGGCGGACTGTTCAGCGCGCGCAAGACCAACATCCTCCAGCGGATCGGCGAACTCGATCTTGAGATCGAAAAGCGCAGCCAGCCTCATACAACCGTGCAGACACCTTATCTGGCTGCTGTTGTGAAGGGCACAATTTTCCATGTCAGCGTCGGCAAGACAAACGCTTCAGTGTCCGTTGATCGTGGGCTGGTACAGGTAACCTCATTCGCGAGCGGCCAGCAGGCCAATGTCGGCCCCCGCCAGAGTGCCACCGTCAACCGGAAGTCGGGAATGAAGGTATCTGGCGCGAACTCGCGGCCGACAATTAGCCCGGTTGCGCCGTCTGTTGCAGTTGTGCCTGCAGTGGGGACGACAGCGCTCGCAGGTCAGGCTGAAGTCACGACAGATGACAAGGGCAAGTCGTCCAAGGCGAGCAATGATGCAAGCGCGAAGAACGCCGCGCAAAGCAACGGGAGGTCCGGCGAGGGCAGCTCCGGAAGCAACGACAGTGGAAAGAGCGGCGGCGGTAACAACGGTAATGGGGGTGGCAACGGCAGCAGCAACGGCAACTCTGGAAGCAACGGGAATGGAGGCAGTTCCGGTGCCGGAAGCAGCGGCAATAACGGCAATGGGAACAGCGGAAACGCTGGGGGCAACGGCAAAGGCAACAATGGTAACGGGGGTGGCAATGGCGGCGGCAAGGGCAATAGCGGCAAGGGCAACAACAAGTGACGAGCTTTGGCTCTTCCCTGCGGAGAATGTGCTCCGCAATTGCCGGGCCGATCGCCTTGCGTGGGGGGCTCATAGCCGCGATGCTCGCGCTTCCGGTCGTCGCGCCGACGCTCAACGCAATCACCGCTCTTAATGACAGCCTGATTGCCCAACGCTTCGAGTGGGCGCCACGAGAAGCCTCCGGAGAAATCGTCTTCATTGCCATCGACAAGAAAACGCTTGACGAGGTAGGCGTCTGGCCTTGGCCACGCGGCATCTATGCAAAGCTTCTAGCAAAGCTTACCGCGGCGGATGCAGCAGATATCTTTTTGGATATCGATTTCTCAACGCCATCAAACGCGGCCGAAGATGGCGCGCTTTCATCTGCCCTCGAACAAGCCGGCAGCGGGGTGTTGCTGCCGGTCTTTCGCCAGCAAATCGCTGCGGCATCGGTTAACACCAGCGTCACCAAGCCGATTCCCAGTCTGCTCTCCAATGCCTGGCCAGTCTTTGCCAACGTCACCACGGATGCCGATGGCGTTGTGCGCAAGTTCGACTTCGGCAGCGAATTCAACGGCGAAGCAACGCCGTCTGCCGCTTCCGCCCTTGCCAGAAGCGCCGAGACTTCAGGACGAGGGCTGATTGATTTTTCCATCAAACCCACCAGCGTGCCCACCTATTCTATGGCGGATGTATTTTCCGGGAAGGTTGCGGCCGGCCAACTTTCAGGGCGTTCGGTCGTGGTCGGTGCGTCTGCGACCGAGCTTAAAGATATCTTCCCGGTACCGGTGAATGCAGCACTGGCTGGTCCGCTCATTCATGTGCTTGCAGCGGAGACACTGATCCAAGACCGCCTTCTGACAGAATTTAATCAGACGCCGCTGGAGCTACTCCTTGCGGCCGCGCTTATCGTCGCCATCTTGTTATCGCGTTCGGTAGGCCTGGCGAATCTTTGCCTTCTCGCCGTTGCCGCGGGAATGGCCGGCGAAGTCGCTGCTTTCATTCTCCAGAAGGATTTTGCAATCATCACCGGGACGGTAGTGCCGTGGCTGCAGCTTATTCTGGCAGGCGGTCTGGCGCTGACCGAGCGGATCGATCTCGGCCAGATGCTGGCCGCCCTTGCCAATATTGAAGCACGCAATACCCGCCGCCTGATGCGGCGGATCATCGCCGACAGCTCGGATGGGATTGTTGCCTTCACCAGCGACATGGTCATCGCTGAAATCAGTGAATCTGCCAAATCGATTCTGCGCGTGGGCGCCGGAGCACATCTGCTGGCAAGTTCAGAGCATTCCGTTGCTGCCGCAGTTCGTGGTCTTACAGCTCTATACAATTGCGAGCCGGGCAGGATCCACAGCACCGTCATCGAGTTCGTCAGGCATAAAGATGACTGCAATTCGACAACCTACGAAGTGGCCATCACCCTTTCACCAGTCGAGGAACAGGGGAGGCTAGGTAGAGGCTCATTCGGTGGCTGCATGATTATCCGCGACGTTACGTCTCGCAGGGCGTACGAGGCAAAGCTCAAGCGGATGGCAGAGCGCGATGAACTTACGGGGCTTCTGAACCGGCGTGAATTCCTTGCACGTCTCGAAGGGCGCAACGGCGTAGTGGCCGTTCTGAACATTGAGCGCTTCTCGGACATCTGCGCGACACTGGGTCGCGATGTCGGCGACACCTTTCTAAAGGCTGTCGCTACACGGCTCTCCGCCACTTTTCCCTGTGAATTGCTTGCGCGCATAGATGGTGACCTGTTCGCTGTCCTCAGTGCCGGGGAAGATGCCAACCCGGCTCTTCACGCGGGCTTGCTCCTCGCCGCCTTCGAATCGCCTGTTGTATTAGACGAGATATCAGCGTCGGTGGCTGTTCGCGTCGGTGTCGCAAGGGTTGGTCTGGAAAGTGCCGAGAGTTCATTACGGGCTGCCGAGTCCGCGCTCGACGGTGCGAAAAAAACGTCGGAGCGATGGTCGATGTACGATCCGGCGATGGCACTGCAGCAGGTGCGCTCCAGACGACTCGAAGCCGACATGAGCAATGCGCTGCGAGACGGACAGTTTTTTCTTCTTTACCAGCCGCAGGTCGATCTCGTGACTGGCCGCTTCGTGGGTGCAGAAGCGCTGCTGCGCTGGCGCCATTCGGAGCTTGGGCTCATCGCACCAACGGAATTTATTCCCATTGCAGAATCTTCGGGAATGATCTGCGATATCGGACGATGGGTTATGATGGAGGCCTGCGCGGAGGCCATGCTGTGGCCGGAAGGGATCGTGTCGGTCAATGTGTCGCCGATTCAGTTCGAAAGAGCGGATGTCGAGGCGGACGTACGTCGAGCGCTTTTTGCAAGCGGGTTGCCCCCGTCCCGCCTCTGCGTCGAGCTTACGGAATCTGTATTCCTAAGCGATGGTGGCCGGTCGATATCGAAGATGGCTGCCGTTAGCGCGACCGGCGTATCACTTGCGCTAGACGATTTCGGCACTGGCTATTCCTCGATGAGCTACCTGGCCGACCTGCCGCTCGACAAACTCAAAATTGATCAATCCTTCGTTCGAAGGATGACCGAGGATCAGAACGTTTTTGAGATCGTCAAAGCGATCGTCTTGCTTGCCCATGGCCTAAATCTTGAGATTGTCGCAGAGGGGGTCGAGGGTCCTGCCGAACACGTACTCCTTCGCAAACTACAGTGCGAGACGGGACAGGGATATCTATTCGGTAGACCACAGCACGGTGCCGAAATGCTGGCAAGCCTTGCAGGGAATGAGGCATCAATATTCGTTGCATCGCAATGAAAATCCTTCAGTCATAAGACCTTGTGCCGTGGTGCGACGCTGCTGGCTGGTGTTAGGATCCAAAGTCTGGTCACAGTCTGGAGTCTCGTATGCGCGTACTTATTGTCGAGGATGAGCCGGATGTGGCTCTTGTCATCGAAGACATTGCTCTGGCTGAAGGATTTGAAGTCGTCGGTATCGCGACAAGAGCGACCGAGGCTATGGAGCTGGCCCGTGAGGCGGATTTGGCAATCGTTGATGTCCGACTTGCGGATGGTCTATCAGGCCCAAAAATTGCCCGTTCCCTTGCGACAGGGTTCGACGTTGCAGTCGTGTTTCTCACTGGCAACCCGGAGCTGGTCGATGGGCTCCCTGATATTAATATCGTCGATAAGAAGGACGGTGCCGAGGGTATTGCTGAGGCGTTGCGGTTGGCTGCGAGGTCTCGTACGAAACGCTCGGTATAAGTTTGGCGCTTAAAGCAGTGGCGGTTGTTGGTGGTGCCCTGTTAGTGTCGATCCTGGATCATCTGCCGGTCGACCCGGGAACAGCAGCGTCGTCGTCATGCGTCGCGTGCGATCTTCTTTTCTCACTTGGGGCGAGATCCAAGATCGGAGGGCCATCAATTCCAATGGCGCGTTGCTCAATGCGTGATCAAGAGCCTCACGCGATCAATTGAATGAAGAGAGCGTGCATGTGTCTCGGCGATCATAGTGTGTCATGAACGGTTCGTTACGCGTCAGCCGGGGCTAACATTAGCGCTTGAGGAAACCGAAGATGGGTCAACGGCGTCGAGACCTTTCGATGTCCGTCGCAATCCTGGTCCGTGTTTGGCGCCGAAATTGTCTGGCCGGCTTGGATTTTTTTCGGAGGAGGCAGAAATCTCATAAGTCCTGTCCCGCGTAGTATCCTGAAAAGGAGGCGCAAATTATGAGTTGCTCGAGACGAAACATGTTGAAAATCGTTGCTGGTGCGGGATTGGCCAGCGCTTTTTTTCCGCTTGAAGGCGCACCGTTACTCACGCTCGATGCCTTCGCAAAGAGCGGCAACAATGGAAATGGCGGCGGTAACGGCAAGGGCGGTGGGAACAGCGGCGGAAATGGAAATTCCAGCGCGGGCAGCGGGAATGGCAATGGCAATAGCGGGAATGGCAAGGGTAATGGCGGTCCGGCAACTTCAGCTGAGCCCGCTGACGGGGGGATGACCAGTGCGGCTAATGGTGTGCAGGCAACACGCAGCGCGGATGGCTCAATCCGGATTCGACACCGAAACGGAATTATCGAGACCATTGTGTCGAACCGTTATGTCATGAAAGATCCGAAGGGTCGGACGATCAGCAACAGGATCGCGACGCAGGCAGATGTTACGCGCCTCTCGCGTTTTCTTCACTAGACTAGATCCCGCCATTTAATGGCGGCCTCTGTTCGATTTGTGACACCGAGTTTCAGCAGGATTTGCGTCATGTGATGCTTAACGGTTTTTTCCTGCAGATCGAGCCGCAATCCAATATGCTTGTTGGAAAGACCTTCAGCGACGAGTCCCATTACTTCGCGCTCACGCGGCGTCAGCGAGGCCTTGGGCGAGGAATGCGCTCCAAGGGAGCGCTCTATCACCTTGGCAGACATTGCGGGTGAGACGAACTTCGACCCGCGCATCACCACCCGTATCGCTTCGGCAAGTCCGCGCGATCCAATTCCCTTCAGTACATATCCGGCCGCGCCGCGCTGCAAGGCTGCAGAAAGCGTCTCGACTTCCTCGGATGCTGTTAGCATCAGCACCCGCGTTTCCGGACTTCGTGACAAAACCGAACTGATTGTCTGCAGGCCACCACCGGGCATCGAAACGTCGAGTAGGAGCACGCAGGGGCGATCCGAGGCCGCCAGCCTGATCGCGTCATCGCTGCTCGCGCCTTCGCCGATCACCACAAAATCAGCGACCTCCGAAAGGCTACGGCTGACGCCCTCGCGGAACAGTGGGTGATCGTCCACGATCCCGATTGTGATAGCCGTCATCTTACCGCCTCCAATTCCATCAACCGAAGCGTCATCGACACGACAGTGCCTGCGCTGCCCGTCTTGATATCGAAATCGCCCCCCAGACTGTCGACGCGTTCGCGAAGTCCCGCAAGCCCGAGACTTGTCGGCCGCACCTCATTCGGATCGAAGCCATCCCCTTGATCGCGGACTTCGATCCGGACCTCGCTGCCACGCGCTTGTGCGGTTACCGATTGTTCGATGCCGCCGCCGTGACGATAGGCATTGTTGAGGGCTTCTTGTACGAAGCGATAGACACAGATCTTCACGGCGGCCGATAAGTCTGAATGATCATCCTCGACGTTGCGCGCAACCGCGCTGGCTGTTCTTGTTTCGTGGGCAGAGACAACCCGCTCGATGATTTCTTCGAACGAGACACCTTCGATCTCCGGCAGGACGAGACCGCGACAGATCGTGCGAATCTCCCTCATGGCCTCGGCGAGGCTCGAACGGATCCAGGCCAGTTCCTTTTCTCGCATAGCAGGGTCTGTTGTGGCGTCGACCAGCATTTCGCTGTCGAGCCGCAAGGAGGCATAGGCTATATGCTGAGCGGGTCCATCATGAAGGTCGGCGCCGACGCTTCGGAGGTAGGTTTCGTTGAGGGTTGCCGCCCGCAAGGAAGATCGCTGCAAGCGACGCTGTAGCGCGAGCTTCTCGGAGAGCAACGCGGAGAGCTCCTTTACCTTGTTCCGGAGATCGGTCCGCTGTGCCTCAATCAGCCGGCTACCACGGAAAACGAGCGCCGAAAGCGTTAAAAAGAAGATTGCCGTCAGCCCAGCGACCGATGCCCAGCTCCATCGTCTTGCGCGAGCGATGCTGTCCGCAAGTCCCTGAGCTGTCTCGTAGAACTCGACGACTGCGACGGGCTGACCGGACCATGGCTGCAGCACCGGATTGTAGATTTCCATCAGCGGCTTGCTGAGCTGCCGCTCCTTTTGGCTCTCCGGATCGCTCGCGACCTCGTATCGGGCGACGAGCAAACCTGAAAATGCCTGGCGAAGCTTGTCGCTGACCGGGAATTTGTGGCCGATCAGCTCCGGTTCGTTGGAATAGAGGATAGTGCCGTCGCTGCTCCAGAGCTTGAATGAGACGAGGCGCTTGCCGAGCGCGCCTTGCGACAGTGTCTCGTTTAGTGCCTGGGCGCTTCCTTCGTCGAGAAGTGTTTCCGTTTGCATGTCTGGAAGCAGTGGAGCAACGACGCTATCGACATAAAGCGCGGTCGCTGCACCGGAATTGTGGATCACCGCATCCTCGATCAGCCGTGTCAGCAGAATGCCAATCAGCAGCATCGCCATGATCGAGACAACGCCCCCAGTGATGAAAAACTGGGAGGCTAACGAGCGGGCATTCCAACGGCTGAGCCAATGCATCTGCGACCTGTCGACTGCGTGTCCGACAGACATGGTACTACCCTAGAAGAATTCCAGATAGCTGCGTGACATCTCGGGTGCCTTTAGTTCGGAACATCGCGTGTATCGAGGATGTCCGCGCCGGCAACACTCCTGGTGATCTGCGTATCGCCCGACATGGCCGCGCCGAAGAAATAGAGTGCGCCGCACGGGAATGCGACAAAGGCGATGACGGACGCATTGATCGCGACCGGGCCGGCGGAGGGTCTATGGATGATGCTCATAATTGCACTCCTTCATCGCTGTAGCAACGAGGCAAAATGGCCGCGGTTCCCGACCCCCGACTATGGTCCGTGGTGCCCCGGACTGAGGTCCGATATCGGGAACAAGCGATACCTTTGGCGGATTATGGGGCCGCGGTCATAAGGGCCGCTCAGCGACAAGGAGAAATAAGAATGCTCTCTAAGGTTATGGTAGGCGTGGCTACGGCCGCGACCCTCATGTCGGGCGTCGCACTCGCTCAGTCGTCCACCGTCAATGGCGCTGCAGGCGGAGCCGTAACCGGCGCGATTGTCGGCGGACCTGTCGGCGCTGCAGTCGGTGGTGTGGCCGGTGCCGTCGTTGGAACGGTTATCGATCCGCCGCCGCAGAAGGTCGTAACCTATGTGCGTGAAGCACCGGCACCTTCAGCTACAGTCGTCGTCAAGGAAAGGGTGGTAGTGGGCCAGCCGCTTCCCGAGACCGTCGTTGTAACCCCAGTCCCCGAAAATCCGAAATATGCCTATGCGGTCGTGAATGATGAGCGCGTCATCGTAGAGCCGACGTCCCGCAAGGTGATCCAGGTCATCAACTGACCTGATCCCGGACGCGGCTGATGCCGCGTCCTTCCTTGGTCAATACGAAACGAAATCCAGCCGCACTTGTGGGGCATGGCCGCGTGCGGCCTGAACCCAGAGAGATGGTCATGAAAAAGAAGTCCCTTGCCATGCTGGTGACGGCGCTGTCGATCGGTGTTTCGTCTATCGGCCTCATGTCCGCCACTGCCAAGGATGCCCCGATCATCAAAAAGAAGGGTGCAGCCCAGACCGATCAGTCCGGTGGTTCTGCGCAGCAACAGCCGCACGCCAGTGGCGCCCAAGGGGCGCAGCCTGAAGCCGGTGCCGTAACCTAAGCTGGTGGCGTTCGCTCCACCGTTTTTTTCTTATGGAGAGACAGATGAACTACGGGGAAACGAAATCGGCAAGCGTCGTTCTTCCGATCGTCGCCATACTGATGGCAATGGCCGGCTGCATCCTCATTCTGCTTTCAAATGTCGATCGCGGTGACGAAAAGCAGGGCAGGGTATTCGTTCCAATCGAGCAGCGGGAGCCTGGCAAATGAACGCGGTCGCATCACTGACATTCGGTATCGTGACGTCCGTCGCCGTTTGTGTCGTGGCGGCATCTTTGGCCTCCATCGTCATGGCGAAATCGGAAACGCGTCAGCTCGCCGATCTTTCCGCGCCCGATCTTTGGACGACAGGTCCGGTTCGCGTCGATCCGGGTAAACAGAATTATCAGCGAATCGCGCCAGCTTATTCGAGTTACGTGACCGGTGCGCCTAAGGTCATCGTGGCCGCGCGCACGCAGGATCCAGAACCTGTCGCGGATTCTGCGGCAGAACCGGCCATTCCGGCAGAGCACCTCACTTGGTGCTCGCATCGCTACCGCTCCTACAATCCCTCCACCAATAACTACCGCGCCTTCAGCGGCGAGATGCGCAGTTGCACCTCACCCTTTGCAGAGCAGGCTGGCAGCAGCCGCGAAGAGGTTGTCACACAAAATGCAATGGCCGGTGCTGGTCGTGCAGGAGGAAATCAAGCCGCATCAGGTTGGTGTGTCGAACACTACCAGTCCTACCGTGCGCAAGACAACAGCTATCAGCCTTTCGAAGGACCACGCAGGCAGTGTGAAGCACCGTCGCGCGATGTCCTCGTTACGGCCTCGTATTAATCGGCGTTCGAATAAAACACTCGATTTTGACGTCACGCCTGACCATCGTGAATTTTATTCCTTTTGGCTCAGGGCGCACATTCCGCCAAGTGCGCCCACTTTTGCGCGAGTGCGGGACCAAATTCCGCAGGCTATTGCGGTCCATTCTACTCGATGAGGTCAAAAGCGCGAGGAACGCGATATTCGCCAGCAGGTCTGGTGTTCCGGCAACCGCTTGGCGAGTGACTTTTTGGGTCCAGGACGAATTATCCACTCGCTGTTGGTCGCGAGACCATCTCCAGAAAGTCGAATTCTTCAAGCATGGAATGTGCTTCGTTGCCGAAACGAGCGACGGTCCAATATTCCCGCTCCTTGCCGAATACTGTGGAGACGTAAACGACTTCGATAATGGCATCAGGGGTTGTCTTAATTGCCCAGTAGTGCTGTTCTGGCTCGATTAGCGACGGATCCAACACGATTTACCTCTTCTAAGTACTGCATTGGATTAGCCCGGAAGGTTCCTGGAAGGATACCCCGGACCTTGGTCCAATATGTGCTGGAATCGAAGTGCGTCCGCCCATTCGTTCTAAGTGACAATAACGGGTACAACACCGATGGGGGCTAGCTCTCGGAGTCGTGTTCGACGCTATGTCAGACTAAGGTCTGAGCAATGTCGGACTGAAGTCCGACCTCGGAACCTGGAGCAATTAGAGCCGTTTTTCATCTCAATGAAGAGGGAGTGACTATGCCTTTCAAACTTTATGTGGCTGCGTCCGCAGCCGGACGCTTCTCGTTTAATATACCATGCTACATCTGCGAGATCATGTAAGTGGACTATGCTTCAACACTGAACGCTTCACGCAATGTCGCTGACTTGTGCAGTCAAATGCGGCGGCGCTTTGACCCATCATTCTTCCTGCAAGAGATCGACATAATTGCCGATGATCTTGCCAAGCTGCCCCCATCGATCGATAGGACTGCACTTGAGCTTCGCATAGCCCAAATGCGGCAAGCAGTTGAATTTTTTTCGCAAAATGCAGGCTTCCGTTGTCTTGCTGAACAATGGACCTGAAACAGCGAAGACGAAAGTCGCGCCGTCACTAAGCCGTTTGAAACATTCAATGTTCTTAAACTTGAAGTTGCTCAATAGAATTGGCGCTAGCCGGCAAGATCACTCAGCCCGCGATGCTTAGACATGGCCATCTCCAGAGCCGACCGGGTATCGTGGCCCTCCCGATAAAGGGTGATTATGATCGCTGCGGCGAGCTCGGCTTCCGGGCTGCCTTTTAGGACTCGGTGCGCGTCCAGCCAATTTTGGAAAGCCTCATCAATTGTCTTGAGCTCCATCGGTCCGAATGCCGTTTCCAGAAACGCGCGCATAGCCTTCCCCCTTCTTTGCGGCGCCCATATGGGAAATGCGGCGTGCGGGGTCAAGACCAATAAGAGTTGATAAACGGACGAGAAACCCTACGCCTGAGTTTGCATCTCACGCTGATTTCATTGAGGAAAGGCCTTGCAGGGAGTTGGTTGCGCCATAAATCTGCCAACTGACAGTTTGGGAACAAGGTGCGGTGGCGCAATGGGAATGTAGAGCGGATACCAATGAGGAGCGAAGCGGGGAATATTTTCGAAGGGACCGACGAGATCTCTCGCCTTATCGAGAGCGGAAACTGGGACGGTCCCATCCTGGGGCCGCCGTCAAAATGGTCTGTCTGCCTCAAATCCGCCGTCGACATCATGCTGCCAGCGATGGCTCAGATCGTGATGTTCTGGGGACCCGACCTTGTCGCGCTTTACAACGAACCCTACGCTCCGACGATTGGCCAACGGCACCCCAAGGCGTTTGCCGGCCCGCACGAGAGAACTGGGCCGAACTTTGGGATGATCTTGAGCCACTTTTGCGCCGGGTGTTGGAGACCGGAGAAACGGTGGCTGCAAAGGATCGTCCCTTCTACATCGAGCGGCACGGCTACCCGGAAACGGTCTATTTCGACATCTCCTATTCGGCCATTCGCGATGAACACGGCACAGTTCGCGGGGTCTTCTGCATCGTCAACGAAACAACTGATCGCGTCCGCGCTGACCAGGCGTTGCAGGGAAGCGAGGAACGGCTCCGGGCGGTTGTCTCCCAATCTGCAGCTGGTATTGGTCAGGGCAGACTGGAAGGCAAGATCCTGCACGTCGACCGCCGGTTCTGTGAGATCGTCGGATATGAAGAGGAGGATCTCGTCGGGAAGGACATCGTCGACATCACCTTTGCCGCTGACATGCCCGAGCAAACCCGTTTGTTCAACCGGCTTGCCGAGACCGGCCAAAGCTTCGACATGGAGAAGCGCTATGTTCGTAAGGACGGTAGCCTCGTCTGGGTGAACAATACGGTTTCCGCTTTGCGGGATGACGAGGGGAAGATCCATCAGGTTGCCGTTGTCTCGGTTGATATCACTGAACGCAAGCAGGCTCAGGAAGCCGAGCGGCGCCTGGCCTCTATCATTGCTTCCTCCAACGACGCGATCCTTGCGATCGACTTGGACATGACGATTACGGCCTGGAACCGTGGTGCCGAGCAGCTTTATGGCTACACTGCTGAGGAGATTGTGGGTCAGTCTGTCCTGGTGCTTGTACCAAAAGACAGGCGTGACGAAGAGCCGGGCATGCTCCAGCAGATCAAAGCCGGTTTCGTGATAGAGGCCTACGAAACACAGCGTCGCCGCAAGGACGGCCATCTGGTTGACATTTTGCTCAGTGTCTCACCGGTCTATGACCCGGCTGGCAAGATCATTGGTGCCTCGAAAATTGCCCATGATATCTCCGCAAAAATAGAAGCCGCCCGGCTTCAGGCGGTTCTGATCGGTGAGTTGCATCACCGCGTGAAGAATGTTTTTGCAACGGTGATTGCCATTGCGCGTCAGACCGTCGCGCAGGCGACTGACATACAAGCTGCGATCGCTGCGTTCGAAGCGCGCCTCTCGGCAATGGCCCACGCTCATGATCTGCTTGCCGAAGGTGACTGGCAGAGCGCGGACCTCGTCGCGGTGGTCGAGCAGGCCACTGCGCCTTACCCGCCGGAGCGATTCACCATTTCCGGTCCATCCGTTCTCCTGCCTCAAAAGGCAGTTGCGACATTGTCGCTCGCCTTGCACGAGCTCGGAACGAATGCCGCCAAATATGGAGCCCTATCTACTCCAACCGGACGGGTGTCGATCATCTGGAGCTATGACCCCGAAACCTCGGCTCTCAGCCTCCGCTGGCAGGAAAAGGGCGGGCCGACGGTCGCTCAACCGAACAAGAAGGGCTTTGGATCTCGCCTGGTCGAGCGCTTGCTGGCGGCGGAGCTCAACGGAACGTCGGCAATCATTTATGACGCTGCCGGCGTCGTGTGTGAGATCGGGGCGGTGTTGCTACCGCACCCTATAAAATGACTGGCAGGAACGAATTCAGCCGCCGCGACTTCTGTTGTCGGTTAACACAATCAGGATCACAATGCAGGAAAAGGATCAAAATCGGCGGGATGCGCGCAGCGCCGGAGACCGCCTGGTCGCCGGGCACGTCAGCGAAGACCCGTTTGCGGCGGCGTTCAAGGCTACGCGCATGCCAATGATCGTCACGGATCCCAGCCAGCCTGATAATCCGATCATCTTCTGCAACGATGCATTCAGGAAGCTAACCGGTTACAGCGACGACGAAATCATCGGCCGGAATTGTCGCTTTCTGCAAGGGTCGGAAACGGACCGGGAGACAGTCGCCAAAATCCGCGACAGCATCGTGGCGGGCCGGGATGTGGCCGTCGACATTCTGAACTATCGAAAGGATGGCAGCACGTTCTGGAACGCCGTCTTCATCAGCCCCGTACGGGATGAGGCTGGGTCAATCATCTATTTCTTCGCCTCCCAGGTGGATTTCACAACGGTCAAGAGCCGCGAGGCGGACTTGGCGGCGGCTCGTCACGAGGCCGAGGGGGAGGTTGCAAAACACACGGCCAATCTTCGCGCAGCCTTGGAGGCCCGTACCCTGCTCGTTCACGAGGTCGACCACCGGGTGAAGAACAACCTCTTGACCATGGCCTCGATCGTCAAGATGCAGGCGCGTATAACGACGGACGATCTGCAGAGGAAAACGCTTATGTCGGTCCTTAACCGCATCGAGGCTCTCAGCACGGTCCAACGCAAGCTATTCACGCTCGACGACGTCTCGAAATTCGACATGTCGGAGTTCACCCGTGAACTGGTGACCGATCTGGTCGATGCAACCGGCCGAAAGGACATTCTTCTATCTCTGGATCTCTCCCCGCTTCTCGTGCCGGCTGTGAAGGCGACGCCGCTGTCCCTAATCGTCAACGAGCTGGTCGGGGACGCCGTTCGCCGTGGTTTGAGCGACGGTGGCGGAGATATTCATGTTGTCGTCCGGCGCCTCAACGGTCATTTCCTGATCCGCGTCGAAGACACGTCGGAACCGGTCGAGCCGGATCGTGAGAGCGCTCAGCTCGGAAAACTGTTGCTGGAAGCATCAGCCTTGCAGCTGGGCGCTGATATCCAACGGAAACAGGACGGCCGCAAGACGGTCGTCGATGTGGTGCTGCTTGTCGGCGACCATCAGGAGAGTGCGCATTGAAAGTCATGATCGTGGAAGATGAGATGTTGCTCGCCATGGAGCTCGAAAGCGAAGTGGAGATGGCGGGTCACCAGGTCACGGGGCTCGCCATGAGCAGTGCCCAGGCCCGAGACCAGATCGGCAAGGCGAAGCCAGATTTCGCTTTCGTCGACATTCACCTGATGGATGGGCCAACCGGGATTGATGTCGGGCGCGAGCTGGCGGCGGCCGGCATCCCCTATGTCTTCGTCAGCGGCAACATCAAGCGAATCCCACCAGACTTTGCCGGTGCCCTTGGAGCAATCGAAAAGCCTTACACGATGAACGGCATGAAGAATGCGCTGGTCTATGTCTCGGCAATCATCCAAGGGGACGACAGCGGTGCACCGCCAGCGAGCCTGGTCCTGGCGGAGGATGCGAATGCCGGAAAGAGCTTTGGCTAAGATGCTAAGGAGTATCTGCTAAATGCCGATCGCACGTGGGAGGAAACAATGAACCAAAATCAAAACATTTTAAAAGAGGTCAAGCCAAAGCTTCTTGCTCTGGTCGAGGAGCTCGTCGCCAAGGGCGCCGAGCGATCCGCGGTGATCTACATGATCGAAAAGGAATCCACCCAGCTTCGTGATCCTGTGGACGACAGGTCCGATCGTCAGATCGACGAGCCCTCGAACGATTGGCCGGCGGCAGGCAGGTCCCAGTAGGTCTTGCCTGCCATTCAACCTCGGCGTTGTGGCCTGGACAGTCAGACGCGGGCCAATGTTTTCCTGGCTGCGCGTATGACGGCATCTGTTGTGATATCGAACTTCTTGTAGACGTCGCCGATTTTGCCCGAGGCGCCGAACTCATGCATGCCGACGAATTCGCCATCGAGGCCAAGATAGCGGTCCCAGGAATCGCGGACAGCCGCTTCGACCGCGACACGCGCTCGCGTCACGCCAAGGACCTGATGCTGATAACTCGGATCTTGTCGCTCGAACACGAGACGGCAGGGCATCGAAACGACAGCTGTCCTTATCCCGTCTTTTTGCAGGACATCCCTTGCCTCGACCGCCAAATGAAGCTCGGACCCTGTTGCGAAAATTGTCAGCTGCCGCTGTCCACCTTCAGCCTCAAGCAGGACGTAACCGCCCTTCGCCGCATGGTTTTCTGAGGACGGGTCCCGCCGCAGGAGGGGCATAGGCTGTCGCGAGAGTGCGATCAGCGCCGCTTCGCGCGGCGTATCGAGGATTGCCTCCCAGCATTCTGCCGTTTCGATCGGATCTCCTGGTCGATAGACGGCAAGCCGCGGGATCGCCCTGAGCGCGCTGAGATGCTCGATCGGCTGATGGGTCGGCCCGTCCTCGCCAAGCCCGATAGAATCGTGGGTCATGACGAAGATCGAACGGATTTCCATCATCGCAGCCAAGCGGATCGAAGGACGGCAATAGTCGGAAAATGTCAGAAACGTCCCGCCATACGGGATGAGACCGCCATGGAGCGCCAAACCATTCATTGCGGCCGCCATGCCGTGCTCGCGTACGCCGTAATGAATATATGAACCATCGAAATTGCCGGGCGTGATTTCCGCCTGGTTTTTTGCCCTAGTGTTGTTGGATGGGGTAAGATCCGCCGAACCGCCAAGCAGTTCAGGAATCGCATCGAACAGGTGGTTCAACACAATCCCGCTTGCCTGGCGGGTTGCCAGATCTTTCTCGGATGCGACGAGCTCATCCTTGGCGGCGGCGATGGCCGAGCGCCAATTCTGCGATAGTTCGCCCTTCATCCGCCGCTCAAAATCGCGGTTTTCACTTTCATCAACCCGCTTTGCCCAGACCGCCCGTTCCGTGCGACCCTTCGCACCGATCTTGCGCCAGGCGGCGAGCAAATCGTTAGGGATCTGGAAAGGCGGCGCTTTCCAGCCGAGAATGTCGCGGGCGCCGGCGATCTCCTCTTCACCCGGCGCGTCGCTATGGGCCTTCTGGGTGCCTGCCTTGGTCGGAAACCCGAACCCAATGACGGTCTTGCAGGCAATCAGCGACGGGCGGTCTTTCACTTTCTGTGCCTCAATGATCGCGGCGCGAATGGCATCGGTATCATGACCGTCGATCTCCTGGGCATGCCAGTTGGCTGCCCGAAAGCGAGCTGGCTGGTTTTCGGATTCGGCAAGGCTTGTCGCACCATCGATCGATATGGAGTTGTCGTCCCAGAAAGCGATGAGCTTACCGAGCTTCAGATGACCGGCCAGCGATATCGCCTCATGGCTGATCCCTTCCATCAGGCAGCCATCACCCACAAAAACATAAGTGTTGTGGTCAACCAGATCGTCGCCGAAAGTAGCGTTCAGGAGCCGCTCGCCAAGCGCCAGTCCAACCGAATTGGCCAGCCCTTGGCCAAGCGGTCCGGTCGTGGTCTCGATACCGGTCGCATGATGATACTCCGGGTGGCCAGCGGTCCGACTATCGATCTGACGGAAGCGCCTGATCTCCTCGATCTTCATATCTTCATAGCCTGTCAGGTAGAGCAGACTGTAAAGCAGCATCGACCCATGGCCGTTGGAGATGAGAAAGCGATCCCGGTCGAACCAATGCGGATCGGCGGCGTCAAACTTCAAGAAATCGGAAAACAGCACCGTTGCGATATCCGCCATGCCCATCGGCATGCCCGGGTGACCGCTCTTGGCCGCCTGAACCGCATCCATCGACAGAAAGCGGATGCAATCGGCCATATCGCGCAAATGCTGATCTTTGGGTGCGGGGACGGTTTTGCGGGACTGGTCAGTGATGTCTGACATGATCATTCCTCTTGCGTGCCCGTCCCTGCAAGCGTACGAGCCGCAGTTCAAAGGCATCTTTCTTGGAAGCGTTTTGACGGTACGTGTTGGAAAACGACAGGATAAGCGGCAAGTTCCATGACCAATAAAGCTGCCCGGCTCATCAGCCGACGCTAATGGGCTATATCGTGTTACGGTTGTGCAGTGTTCAAAGCTTTTGACGTCATGAT
Source organism: Rhizobium sp. 01N424 (assembly GCF_056399485.1). Classification (NCBI taxonomy): domain Bacteria; kingdom Pseudomonadati; phylum Pseudomonadota; class Alphaproteobacteria; order Hyphomicrobiales; family Rhizobiaceae; genus Rhizobium; species Rhizobium sp. 01N424. The sequence continues at coordinate 77,009 of NZ_JBFTRK010000016.1, read as the reverse complement.
GAGCGCGAATGGCATTCACTGCTCGGCCGACGCCGGCTTTCCCAATTCGCCTTCCAGTGAGATGGATTTGGGCGGTTTCGCCTTATGGCAAGCGGGCAACACTTGTGTGCGCTGACAGGCCAGCCGTTTGCAACCCTGATGGGACGGCATCGCTGGAGACCGAAGACAAGCGGCAGCCTCTAGAGTGTTATTGACAGATCAGTCCATAATAGCTAACTATCATGCCATGGCGAGACCTAGAGAATTTGACCGCGACGCGGCATTAGAAAAAGCAATGCAGGTGTTTTGGGCGAAGGGGTTCGCTTCAACGTCCACCGACGATCTATGTGGAGCGATGGGCATTGGCAGGCAGAGCCTATATGGCGCGTTTGGTGATAAGCGGACCCTCTACCTTGAAGCGTTCGGTTCCTACCTGCAGCGGATAGGGACGGCTCATTTGAGCAGACTTTCTTACGGCAGTCCGATTGAAGGAATAGAAAATCTCTTGGCAGGTCTTGCGCCAGAAGACGATCGTGAACGGGCGCTGGGCTGCATGGGCGTAGGATCTGTCGGTGAATTCGGAACAACGGATCCAGACCTCAACCTTCGTCGCAAGGCGTCGGGCGAAATGCTCATGAGACATGTCGCGCAGAGGATTGTCGAAGGCCAAGAGCGCGGGGAGATTGCTCGCAAGCTCGATCCCGCCGAGACGTCCGCCTTCGTTGTTATGACAATGACGGGATTGCAGATTGCCGCGCGTGGCGGTGCATCTGCAAAGGAGTTAAAAGCGATGGCGCGGTTCGCAACCTATCGCCTGATGCCGTAAGACCCGCTTTGTGATCGGAGCGGGTACTTTTCGAATAATTATGGACTGATGTATCAAAAATGGAGAACCTTATGACGGTCAACGAACCCAGAACCGCTCTCGTCTTCGGAGGCGCGCGCGGAATAGGTGCTGCTTCGGCCCGCAAACTTGCCAAGGATGGCTTTGACGTTGCCTTTACCTATGTGTCGCGGCCAGACACCGCCTCAGAACTCGTTTCGGAGATCGAAGCCGACGGACAGCGTGCCATCGCGATCCAGGCGGACAGTGCGGACCCACAGGCCATTGAAGCAGCGGTACGTACGACCGTGGAAAGGCTGGGCGCAATTGACGCCGTCGTTGTGAACGCTGGCATTCTTCGCACTAACACGGTCCACAAAGTTTCGCTTGAGGAGCTTGATCTCATGATCGATGTCAATATCCGCGGCGTGTTTCTCGCGATCCAGGCTGCGGCGGCGAGAATGAAGGATGGTGGCCGGATTATTACGATCGGCTCCAATACCGCCGAGCGGACCGGTATGCAGGGAACAAGCGTGTACCAGTTCACAAAGGCGGCTGTCGCGGCAATGGTCAAAGGATTGGCGCTCGATCTCGCACCGCGACGCATCACCGTGAACAACGTGCAGCCCGGCCCGACCGACACTGACATGAATGCTGGCGCTTTGGAGTACCTGTCCGAGCGTAGCCCCATGAAGCGCGTTGCTCATCCGTCCGAAATCGCGGAGCTCGTAGCCTATCTCGCCGGCCCTGGCTCCTCCTACATGACCGGTTCCAGCTTGACGATAGATGGCGGCTGGGTGCTCTAGCGCGACACCTACGATGGGTGCGATGCAGCCAGGTGGCAGCATCGCCATGCCTTACCAGAGCCACTCAGCCGCCAAGGCATCCGCCAGCTCTGGGGAACCGTCAAAGGATTTAAGGCTTACCACTTGGTATTTGATTTGCGGTCGCGGGAGAATTGCGATGTATCATTTGGGTCGGGTAATCGATCATATTCATCTTCGGGTCTCAGATCTCCAGGCCAGCCGGAGGTTCTATCGCGCGATCTGTGATGCGCTTCATCTTGAGGGCGTTTTCGGGGAGGGGGCAGACCACTTTGTGATCGATGAAATCTTTGTGGATGCTGCCGACGATTACGTGTCGCGAATCCACCTGGCGTTTCAGGCTCGCTCGCGAGAAGACGTCGACGCGTTTCACCGGCTGGCGCTCGAAGCCGGAGGCCGTTCCAATGGAGGGCCCGGTCTGCGGCCATACCACGACAGATACTATGCAGCTTTCGTGCTCGATCCAGATGGGAACAATATTGAAGCCGTCTGTGATGCCCCAAGTTTGCGCAGCGCAGATTCCGTCGTGGTCGAACGAATATAATCGGTCAACGGCCAACAGCTTCAGCTGCCAGTTAATGGCGTGGCTCGTTAATCGACGCGCTCTGCCCGGAATTTCCGCACTCGGGCAGCCGAGCCACAAGTCTTGTCCGAACACCACCGCCGGTGACCGCCGCGAGACTGATCTAGAAATAGCCAACCGCAGTTTCTTCCCTGACATATCCGTACCGCGCGGCGCTGCTGCCGCGATATCAGGAGATCCGCTGCCAAAGGCGCGATCCGCTCTGCGATGGCAGTCATCGACATGGCAGGTGCGTTGCTCCAGGTAACGCCGTCCTTCCCTTTTCGCAGGCTTCGTTGCCCGGCTGCGAGTCGACAAGCGGAGCCCAGGTGGTCGAGATCGTGTTGATCACAAGCCGTCTCTTGGGCCTCCGCGCTGAATATACGGTGAAGGGATTCCCTAAGGATCTTGGCATTCTCGAGTTCTGCGTCCGCCACACCAGGGTTGTTTGCCGCCTTGTCTAGCAAGACATTATGTTCAGATCGATCCACCAGACCGGCGCGAAGAGCCCAACCGACCAGATCCCCAAACGACGTGAGGAAATCTGGGCCCCACCTCTCGCCGCGACTGTCTATCGTATTGACAAAGTCGAGCGCTACGTGGCCGCCGAGCAGACTGATGTCGTCAATGGTTTTGAACGTCTCCATAACGCCAATATCGTATCAGGGAACGATTTGAGCAAGGGCGTGTTGTAACGGTATAAAAAGCTTTTAACCGTTACATGCGAGGACGCGCGATGGTCGCCGGTCTAGACACGAACAAGGTCCGATTCCTTATGCTCTGCCTCATTTGGGGGAGTACTTGGATTGGTATGAAAACTGGTATCGAGGTCGTGTCGCCGCTGGTGTTTGCGGGGACACGCTTTACCGCGGCTGGTGGTTTGCTCCTCATTTATGCTCTGGCGAAAGGCGAAGGCGCCCTTGTCCGGAGCAAGGACTTTATTCGGCTTTTCGCGGTGAGCATCTTTATGATTACCCTATGCTACGGGCCACTGTTCTGGGGCATGCAGTATATAGAGACCGGCACTGCAGCGGTCTTGGAAATGTCACTAACGCCGATTGCCCTCCTGTGCTTTGCCCTGTTGCTGCGTGAAGAGGCTTTGAGTGTGCGGCGGATCATCGCCCTAGGGCTGGGAGTTGCCGGCCTGGTCGTCCTGTTTTGGCCATCCACGACAGTTGCTGCATTGCTTAAGCCGGAGGCCTTTTCGGGCGCAAATCTGTTAGGTGGCATTGCGGTGGCGTCGGCGGCGTTCACCTACGGCTACGGATCGGTCCTCGCCCGCCCGCTCCTTCGCGCCTATCCGGCATTGTTGATCGCAGGGATCACGACATTTGTTGGGGGGCTGGGCCTCGTCGTCATGGCGATGATCTTTGAAACCGGTGCGTTGGCAGCACTTTCAGGAGATTGGGGCTCGATCGCCTGGATGAGCTGGCTTTTCCTAGTCGTCTTCGGTTCGCTGGTTGGTTACACCACATACATGCGCCTGCTAAGAGATGTCGGAGCTTCAAGGGCAGGAAGCTATGCGTTTGTATCGCCTGTCATCGCCGTGGCGCTTGGAGCGATGTTGTTCGCCGAGGAGGTTACACTGCTAGATATCATTGGTATCATGGTGATGCTCAGCGGCGCCTATCTCGCTATGGCGGACGCACCTACCGCGGTCGCAAAGGCCTGCACCGAATAATCGGCCGTTTCTGTCATGGAGTCTGTGCACAGCCATGTCGAATACGACGGCGTTGACCTGGATCTCTCTCAAGCCTTCATAGGTTAAATGGCGCAAGTTGTAGTCGTCCATCCACCCACGGAACTCGATCTCGGCGATCAAGGTCGCTGAGTAAAGATGACGTTCTCGGCCCCCGATGGGACCGGTTTCTCTATGTTAAGTTCATCCAGCGGCGCCAGGACGACGACAAGTCGCGACCTGTTTGAGTCGCCAGACCTGAGGTGCAGCTGTCTACGTGGCGGGGATCGCGTAAACAGAATTACGCATGATGCAGAGAACACCACTATCTCACGTTTGGTCGAAGACGAGGCTCTCCGAAAGGCCGGACGCGACCGTTGCTACGCCCACCGCAAGCCTAAGAGGTCCCAGGCTACGGCGACTGCGAAACGAAAGGCAAAGCGGTCGCGCGTAGCGCAAAGCACGGGTTAGCTCTGCTTGAGCCTACAGTTCCATGGTTCTTATCCCATCGAACAATAGTGCTGCAGGCTGCTTTCAGTCGGTGTGCAAATCACGATACTTGGCCGCCGCTCGCCTCCGCGTGTAGAAAAGGCCCCGGCAGGCAACTGGGGGAGGCGCGCCGGAGCCCTTGTTCGCAGCGTGCATGATGAGACACTGCAGCTGACAACCGTTGGGCGGCCAAGTTGTTCCGCTTGGAGGAAGAAGCCGCGCGAGCTCCTGAAGGAACGCTCCCATACGGCAGAGATTTATAGGAAGAGGGCAGTGAGACGCTCGTGTGTTCCGGTTGCCAATCTGACGCCTTGCAGGCCGCAGCCGTTATGGCTGCCGCGGGCCGCCCGCAGACCCGCAAGTGCAGGTGATAACGCTTTATTACTCATGAAATTGGAACAAATGCCGAGCCAGGATCTTTTTGAGGCACTTCGACCTTTGCGGTTTCCTTCAAAGGCGAAGAAACAGGGGAGTTCAGAATGTCCAGAGCGATCTCAATGGCTGTTATTGCCATTTCATCGGCATCAATGCTTGCAGCGTGTACGCCAACCGAAAGAGGCACGGCAATCGGCGCCGGAACCGGAGCAATCATCGGCGGTGCAGTCACCAACAGTTGGGGAGGCGCGGCAGTGGGTGCTGTAGCTGGCGGCGTCGCCGGCGCGCTCATAGGACGGTCGACGGAGCGCCGCGGCTACTGCATCTATCGTGATCAGTACGGCCGCAAATACGAAGCACGGTGCCGTTGAGCCTGCATCGTTCCAATACGATGCTTCCGACAGAAGTCGGACCTTCCGGGCCGGTTCATACGAGCCGGCCCGTTTGAGGATATGCATCACGAGCCATCTCGCATTGTGCGGTACGTGCGGAAACAGGCCCATTATCACACCCCGGTCGGAAGGCCCTTGCGTATACCTGCCCGTCTCCGCGATTAGTAAAAAGCCCGCGTTGGCGGCGACGCCGCTAGCGAATGGTCAGCTTGAGTAGAAAGTCGCTTGCTAACGCGCCTCCCAACGCGCTGTAGCGGCTTTGCGGGTGGTCATTGCATAATCTACCGCCCGTCAACTAAACCAAGTGCCTAGCGATGCTTCGCGGTTTACTGGAAGTCAGTTACGGGTGGTTGATCCGTGCTGGTCAGCGCCGGCAGCTTCGCTCCAGATAGCGCTTGCAACTATCTAGCAGGCCGCTTCTTCACTGGGACAACGCCCATTTCTCGATCCAGCTTTTTCTTGGATAGCTTGCGCGAGCGACGGACACCTTCCGCCTTTTCACGGGCGCGCTTGACCGATGGCTTCTGAAGATCGGGCGGGAGACTCTCTCTAACGTTGCCATGGCGAGTTTTGAACATGCAGTTAATAGCACGCCTGTTGCAGCCGTCGCTTTCAACAATCTTGCCTATTTCGCATGTCACGCGCGGCCATTCGTGCTTGACGACGAAAGCGCCAAGGTGCGCCAGAGCGCCAGGACATTGTAGACCCTGGCGGGGCTTCTTTCTGATGGGTGACTTTTTTGCCGATGTCGCACTTGACGACAGCCTGACACCTTTGCCGAATTACGGTTCACACATGTCGGGCCCCGGCAGTTTTCGACCTTCAGTTGTGCCTACGTGTGGATTGAGAATTCTCGCAGCTTCGCTATCCAACCATTTGTCACTTGAAACCGGCCCTTTTCACAGGTCAAGCCATCCCGGCAACATGCGCGACGCATTGGCGGTAGTGAATTGACACACGGTACCCGATTCGCCGCTCAGACGAAGGTCTTCTCCGGAAATGCGCTCCCGACCACCTCGAGAAATGCCCGCACCTTTGCGCCAATCAGGCGGCGGGAGCTCTGTAGCGCCCAGATCTCCACAGGCGGCCCGGTGCGCGTTCCCCAATAGGCAAGCCTCCCGGCTTCGATGTCTTCGGCAACGAGAAGTTTGGGCAGCAAAGCTGCACCGGCACCCGCTAGCACGGCATCGCGCACCATTAGCAAGGAAGAGAGGCGGAGAACCGGGTCCGGCCGCAAGACGATGTCGGCGTCGGAGCCTATCCGCCAGAGGGTCCCAGGCGGTGTCGCGGAGAGCAGAACCGCCCTCACGACAGTTTCCTCGCCATCCGCGCCTGCAACAGGGCGCGGCATTCCGGGTGGCGCCACGATCAGGCGTTCATCGTTGAGGAAGCGGCGGCCGACGAGGCGTTCGTCCGGAGACGGGTCGATCCGGATGATCAGATCGTAACCGTCCTCGACCGGATCGACCTTGCGGTCCTCGGCGACGATTTCGAGCTGGACTTCCGGATAGGCCAAGGCGAACCTCACGCCGATCCGGGGCAGAGCGACATGAGCAAAGACCACCGGCGCGCTCACCCGTAGCCTGCCCCTCGGGGTGGATGCGCCTAGCACAACCGCCTCACCGGCTTCCGCGATTTCACTCAGCAGTCCATGCGTGCGCTCATGCAGCGCCCGTCCTTCATCCGTTAGTCGCAAAGTCTGCGATCCGCGCTCGATCAGCCTTACGCCGAGGCTTTCCTCCAGTTCGGCCACGCGCCTCGACAAGGTGGCCTTTGAGCGGCCCGAGACGCGGGACGCGCGCCCGAATCCCCCATTGGCAGCGACAAGGTCGAAGTCGGATAACGCCTGAAGATCCATGTGTGGTGTTCCATATTGGAGACGATCCATCTCGATTTTGGCATCTTCTCGGCAGGAATGAAACGGTTATCTTTCTTCTCAACAGATGCACACACGAATATTACGGAGATTTCGACATGACCATTCTCGTGGCAGGTAGTACAGGAACCATCGGGGCACAGGTTCTGGCCCATCTTCAAACCCGCAACGCCGACGTTAGTGCCCTGACGCGCTCACCGGAGACGGCACAGCTTCCCGCCGGCGTGACGGCAGTTCGCGGTGATCTCGCCGATCCGGACCCGGTGCGCACGGCACTCGAAGGCGTCAGCACGCTGTTCGTGCTTGCCCCGAATGTCGCCGATGAACTTACCCCGGCCATGCTGACGCTGACGGTCGCCCGCGAGGCCGGCGTCAAAGGTATCGTTTATCTCTCGGTCTTCGGCGGCGACGCCTATGCCGACGTACCGCATTTTGCCGGCAAATACACGGTCGAGCGCATGATCGAGGCGCTCGACCTACCCGCGACAGTTCTGCGTCCCGCCTATTTCATCCAGAACGATCTTCGCCAGAAGGACGGACTTCTGAAGGACGGCGTCTACGGCTCGCCGATAGGCGACAAGGGTGTCTCGATGGTTGATATCCGCGATATCGGCGAGGCCGCGGCGATCGAGCTGGTCCGCCGTGAAGAGGCCCCGACGCCACTCGGCCGCAAGACATACGCCCTCGTTGGTCCGGACAGCCTGACTGGCGAAGGGATCGCCACCATCTGGAGCGAAGCCCTCGGTCGGGCGATCCGTTATGGCGGCGACGATCTCGTCGCTACGGAACAGCGCACCAAGACCATGCTGCCCGCCTGGCATGCGCTCGATTTGCGTCTGATGTTCAGCCGCTATCAGACGGAAGGTGCCGTGGCGGGTGCTGACGATATCGCCCGCCTGACCACTCTCCTCGGTCGCGCGCCGCGGTCATATGCTGCTTTTACCCGGGATGCCGCTGCCCAGTGGGCGAAGGGCTGAGAACGTGCCCATCCCCAATCCTCCCAATGAAGGAGATCTGCCATGCTGACGATCCAACCTCTCCTGGCCGAAGACGTTCCGGCAATGGCCGCGATGCGAAAGGCAGCATCCGCACACAAGGGCGAAAAGCTCGGCCCGGAGGCGCGGCCGATGTTCGACACCATGTTTGCCGCAACACCAGCAGCTCCTGATGTCCGGGTCGAGGCCGCGACGGTCGGGGGGATTGCAGGCCTCTGGCTCCGAGTGTCAAACGCTCGACCCGGAGCCCGCATTATTTATATTCACGGCGGCGGCTACGTGCTCGGCTCGGCCAAGGCGTTTACCGGCTTCGTCGGCCAGATCGCAGTGCGCGTCGGCGCCGATGCCTTCGTCCCGGACTACCGGCTGGCACCCGAGCACCCGTTTCCGGCCGCGATCGACGATGCGGTCGCCGCCTATCGCGGCATGGTCTCGGACGGGGCTGAGCAGATCGTGGTCGTTGGGGATTCGGCGGGTGGCGGTCTGACGCTGGCGCTGCTGTCGATCCTCGCCTCCGACAAGACAAATGGCTTGGTGCAGCCCGCCGGTGCAGCCGTTATGTCGCCCTGGACCGACCTCGCGCTCACAGGCGAGAGCTTGGAGACGCGAGCGGAGGCGGATCCAATTTTTACGCGCGGCGTGCTTGAGGGCTTCGCCGAGATGTATCTGCAGGGCGAGGACGCCAGGAATCCCAAGGCGTCGCCGCTCCATGCCCAGCTCAAGGACTTGCCGCCTATTCGTATCGATGTCGGCGGTGACGAAGTGCTGTTCACCGATTCCACACGCTACTTGGAACGGGCACAAGCGGCAGGCACAGAGGTGATGCTATCGGTCTGGGAGGGCATGGCGCATGTCTTCCAGTCCTCCCTCGGCCAGTTTTGCGCTGCCGAGCAGTCCCTGAATGCCATCGGTGATTTCCTCCGCGATCGGCTGGATGCCGCGGCCGATGTCCTCGTTTCCTCAAATTAATCCAAAGGTGCCTGATCATGACTCGCGTATTGTTCGTAGGCCAGAAGCCTGAAACCGTCGACTTCTCCGATCCCTCTTTGCCACCGGGGTTCAACGCTGAGAAAATCCAGGCGGGCATCGACCTCGCAGAGACGACCATGACCGAGCGCGGTTGGGACGCCGATATATGCATGATCGCTCCCGACGACACAGGCATTGCAACATTGGCCGCGAAGCTGGCGAGTGTGGACTATGATTGCGTCGTGATCGGTGGCGGGCTGCGCCTCCCGCCCAGAGGGCTTCCGTTCTTCGAGAAGGTCGTCAACGCGATCCACCAAGGCTCACCGAAGGCAGCGATCGCATTCAACACCCGTCCTGAAGATACGGCGGAGGCCGCGGCACGTTGGATTGGCTAACGCCATCGGGGATTTGCTGCACAACCCATTTATGGACGAATTACATCACCACTTCGGAGATTTGACATGAGAATTCTGGTATTGGGCGCGACCGGCGCCACCGGCCGGCTGATCGTCGGCAAGGCCATAGCAAAGGGATACGAGGTCGTTGCCCTCGTCCGCTCTAAGGCAAAAGCTGCGGATCTCGCCGACTCCGAGTTGATCGAAGGCGATGCCCGCGATCCCGCCGCGCTGACCCGCGCTATTGCCGGCTGTGATGCCGCCGTTTCTTCTTTGGGTACGGCCATGAGCCCGTTCAAGGAGGTGACCCTACTCTCGACGGCGACGCGGGAGCTGGTCGGTGTTATGGAGCAGCAGAACATCCGTCGTCTGGTGTGCATCACTGGCCTCGGCGCCGGCGACAGCCGCGGCCATGGCGGCTTTTTCTTCGACCGGCTATTCCTGCCCTTGATGCTGCGCAGGGTCTACGAAGACAAGGACCGTCAGGAAAATGCCATCCGAGCCAGCACACTCGACTGGACCATCGTCCGCCCGACCGTGCTCAATGACAAGCCGGCGCGCGGCGGCATCAAGGCGTTGACAGACCTGTCCGGCGTCCATGGCGGCACCATCGCCCGATCCGATGTCGCCGCGTTCGTCGTGCAGCAACTCGCCGTAGATAGCTGGCTGCGCAAGGCACCACTGATTACGTGGTAGCCTTGGAACGAGGTAGAGACATGGTTTCGGGCTATAATCTTACCACATAGCATCTGCCTGCTGAAGGAGCGCATGCAAGAGCGCTACCACTTCCTTGTCACCAGCCTCACCCGTCGGCTTCAGTCGGACTGCGGTGTGCACCAAGACGAGATGGGTTGCCGCATATCGTGTCATCCTAAGCCAAGAGAACGTGGGATTGCGGTCGAGATAGTCTTGCAGCGTGTGTGTGTCTGCCCTCGGAACGTATAACTTAGCTTCAGTTCGTGCGGAGCACGGGCCAGAAGCGAAGGCTTGTCGGCGCGCACGAGCTGCGTCAGGTCGAGCTTATCAGCATGGCTGTAATTGCATACCATGTTCGATTGAAGTTCTTCTCCATACGCACCCATCCAAACACGAAGTTTGGCAAACTGGCGTCGGGTGTTTGAAGTCCCCTTGATGATATCACCGATCATGCCGAGGACCCGCGTCCAGTCCACCGCAAGCTCGAACATCTAATGATCTCCCACAATTGCCTGTTCTCAATTTGCTCCCCATCACGATTTGACAACCCGCGGGGTTTGCACATCTTCGAAGTGACTTTTTCGGGCGCCAGGATTGTGGCACCAATGGGATCGGGGAGCACCAGCGATGCGTAAAGAGAACAATAGGGAGACCGCGGAGAAATTTGAGGCAGGTCGAGGACGCAAGGCCAATTCCCCAAATGAAATCCCAGCAAAAGGTCTGAGGGATGTATTCTGGCGAGTCGTCCAATCGGTTATGGCCGACCGCGTCACGTTGATCGCGGCGGGTGTGACGTATTTCCTGCTGCTGTCACTATTTCCGGCATTGGGGGCACTAGTCGCGCTCTATGGGTTCGTCGCGGATCCAATGACGATTATGGACCATATCAGCTTTATTGCCGGCGTTTTTCCCCCTGGGTCGTTCGATCTCATTCTCAACCAATTGACAGCCTTAACCCAGCAGAAAACCTCTAGTCTTAGCTTGGCCTTTATTACGGGCTTGGTGGTTGCGATCTGGAGCGCCAACAGCGGCATGAAAGCGCTGTTCGACGCAATGAACGTTGCTTATCAGGAGGACGAGAAACGCAGCTGGATAAGTCTCAATCTCTTATCTCTTGCCTTCACCTTTGGCGCTTTGATGATCGCAATTGTCCTCATCGCAGCGATTGGAGTCATGCCCGCGGCTCTTGCCTATCTTTGGCTTGAACGATGGCAGGAGCTACTAGCCCGCTTCGCCCGTTGGCCGTTTATTCTGGTTTTCGTCGCCTGCGGCATCGCGGTTATCTACCGGTATGGCCCAAGCCGAGAAAAGGCAAGGCTCAAGTGGATAAGCTGGGGTGTTGTCTTAAGCACTGCGCTATGGCTCGCCGCGTCGATGCTGTTTTCCTTCTACATCGAGAATTTCGCCAACTATAATGTTACATACGGCGCGCTGGGCGCCCTTATTGGTCTGATGGTTTGGGTGTGGATATCGGTAGTCATTCTGATCGTTGGCGCCGAGCTCAACGCGGAGCTGGAACACCAAACCTTTCGTGACTCAACGACGGGCATGCCAAAGCCTATGGGCGAGCGCGGCGCTTTCGTGGCAGATACCGTCGGAAAAGCTGCTGACTGATCCTGGGGCAGGGGGACGAATTTGTCTATTGGCGCCGATCGCCTCCCCTGACAGGGCCGCTTCCACCCAGATCACGTGGAAAGAGTCAAACTTCTCTTTTTGAGTAACTGGTGCGTCTGTTGTGATTGGACGATGCCCGGAAGCGGTCGTGATGTCATTCTGACAGATCCTTTAACAGGGCATTCAACCGACATTCAGCGCACAATGCCATAATGCCAGTCATTCCGGAATGTCCATCGCACTGAGCTTGGGTTCGACCGGTCTATGGAGCAGAATAATGTTCAGGAAAGTCATCGTCTCGACACTTCTCCTTGCCGCGATAACCGCCCCCGTGTCGCTCGCTGCTGGGACAGCCGGGGCACAGGAGTACGACGGACGGGGCTGGCATGACGATCGAGATTGGGGAGGTCCTCCGCCGGAGTGGCACCGCCATCATCACCATCGCGACTACGGCGGACTGATTGCGGGCGGTATAGCTGCAGGCCTTGTCGGTGGCCTCATCGGCAGCGCAATCGATAATGGCGGGCCGCGCTATTATTTACCGCCGCCGCCACAGTGCTGGTATCAGGGCCAGTCTGTCCAGGGCAGCTATGACGACGGGTACCACACCGAGAGCGTACGCGTTTGCCGTTGAAGCGCAGGACATCGGTATGTGGGGCTTTGCCTGACGCTGCCACTCCTACCTACTGGCAGCGCGGTGGCGGATCGACATCGGCTTGTCGATGAAGTGTTGTAGTTTCTAAGATGTCAGACGCGGTTGCTTAACGACCCTTAGGAACAAAGCCTTCATCGCATCCGCGATACCGTCAGTTGGCGTTACTTCGAAGTAAAGTCCGGGTGAGGCGCATTCCGCCATCTTGTTGGAAATCTGGCTTTGGAACGGGGAAATCCAAGTGTTGTACCAGCTGTTCCTTGGAAGCGGCAAGTAGGTCGTGTAGAGGACGGCGATCTTCACACCGCGTGCCTTCAACGGAGCGCAAAAACTCGTATCGATAGGTTCCTGGCAGCGGCCACCGGTCGTTTTCTTCGTGCAAGAAGATGGCTTGTAGCTGTCGCCGACGCCATCGGCTACGAAGAACAGGATCTTCTGGGGGTCCGCAGAGGTGTTCCCGCTCCCCGGGAGCGTGATGATCGTGTTCATCTGCGTCAGGGCACTGTCGAAGCTCGTAGTTTGGTCGCTGTTGTATCCCTGGCTTGGGATAGTCATCAGGTCAACGGCATCGGTGTAGGATCGAACTTGATCCAGATCGTAGGTCGGGTTCGAAATGGTGGTGAGTTTAGCATCCTCGGCTTTAGTGCCAAATGTGTAGACACCCATTCGAAACTGGTTACTGGCAACGCGTGTGCTCTTTGCGGTTGTTGTCAACTGCTGGGTCGCCTGGCGAACAGTGTCTATACGCATCGTTACCCCGAGTGTCTTCGCGAGATTGTAATAGCTCTTGTTGCCGCTCGCGATATCGTGACAGGCGAATGCGCAGCTGTCGGTCGTGTTGGCTTGCATCTTGGCGACATCAGCCGCGGTGGCGCCGACACCCATCGACGGAGTGTTGTCGATAAGGATATAGAAATCCATAAATGATGCCGTCTGATATTCCGCGCTAGCGGTCCCCGAGATGTCGATGCTCGTTTTACCAAACATGGCCATGAAGGACGTGGGTATCGACGTCTTGAAGGCTATGTTTGAGGTCACCTTATTCAGATTGCGCGTCACCGTCACCGACAGATCCATTGGAAGCGTAGCAGCCTCCCCAGACATCTGGCCGGCGAAAAGTTTGCGTGCTTCGCTTTCGCCAACCGATATGGAGCCGTCAGCCGGCATCGCCATGGCTTGGGTAACCGCCAGGGATTTCGCCGCTACCGCTCCGACGGCAGCCGCGTCGGCCGCGTCAAAGAGTTGCGTGCGGATTTCCAACGCATGCGAGAAGTCGATAGCCATCCCCGCCGCGCCGACCAGGGGCATGAAAAGAACTGCCGTGAGCAACCCGAAATTGCCGGAGCGGCATGAAAGAATGCGCTTGATTGTCGTTATCATGCCGGACGGTACCAAGAGGAACATGTGCGAGTTTTAGCAGTCGCCTTTTAAGCTCTAGCTAACTAGCTTGGTAAAGCAAAATCAAATGCTTACAGCTAAAACGCGAGCGATAGGCGTTGCTCAGCCCATGATGGTAGTTGTTTTCGGCGTCGCTTAACATGTTCAGGAAACTGTCAGTATGCCGCTATAGGCGTGAGCAAGCTTTTACCTATGAGGTCAATCTGGAATGCCTGCCAAAACCTAGGCTGTAACTGTTCTCGCTATCTTCTGCTCATCCGTCTCATCGTTTGCCGCGCCAACTGTGAAGGTCACCGAAGACGGAGAGGGCGGCGGTCCAATGACGGTGTTCATTGATCAACTTCGATCAAGTCGGGAGAAATGACGTTTGTGGTCCACAATGACGCCATGACTGAGGAGCACGAGATGGCTCTCGTCAAGCTGAAGTCAGCCGATACGATTATCCCGGTCGTCACGGCTAAGCACAGAGTGGATGAGTCCAAACTCAAGAGCCTGGGCGAAGTCTCGGATTGAAGCCAGAGACTGACGGCCGCTTGAAGGCCAATCTCATTTCGGGCTCCTACCCGTTGCTGTGCAACATCAAGGGTCATTACGAGGCTGGCATGCACGCTGTTCTGACGGTCACAAAGTGACGGCTGACTGAACGGCGATAACCCATTTGGTGGTATGCTGTTCACCGAGCGTAATTTTGATGTCGTCGATGTGGTGAAAGCCATGGCGTCGGAAATCCGGGCGGTCGCCGGCCGAGGTGGCGCTGAAATGGCTTTCCGACCGACCGGGCGTTTCGTCAGTACTGATCGGCGCAAGCCGGGTCGAGCAGTTGCAGCAGAACATCGCTTCGCTCGGTATTGAGTTGGACTTAAGCCAGCTTGACAGGCTGGACAGTCATCGGCACTGCCCATGCTCCAACCCTACTAATCTTCCAAATGCCGACGCACCGTCTGTTCGGCGGCCAGAAGGTTGAGGCCTGGCGTCGCGGGTATTGAGAGTTGCCACAGCCTCCCGCTCGCCGGCTGTGGAGGCCTGCGTTCATTTCAATCGCTTGCCCGTCATCGTGCATCGATCGGATGAACGCCAAAGCGCACGGTGTGGAACTTCGCCCGGTATCGGTCGTTTTCTAAGACCGTTTAGGAGAAACACGCATGGCGAATATCGAACACGACAACGAGAAGGTATGGGACCTTGCCAAAAAAATCGGCTTCTGCATGCTGACGACACAATCCGGCGCGGAGTTGAAGGCGAGGCCAATGTCAGCACATGGCGAGCGAGTTGAAAACGCCTTCTACTTCCTGACCGATGTCGAGAGTCACAAGGACGAGGAAGTCGAGCAGCATCCTAACATCTGCTTGGCATTTGCCGACGCAAAGGGGCAGAAATATGTGTCTATCTCCGGGGTCGCCCGGGTGCTGAACGATCGCGAGAAGATCCATGAACTGTGGTCGACGCCCGCGAAGGCATGGTGGGATAGCGCTGACGATCCGTCGATCCGGATCCTGAAGGTCACGCCTAGTTCGGCTGAGTACTGGGATAGTCCAGGGACTCTGATTAGCTATATCAAGATGGCGGCTGCAGCCGTTAGCAGTACCAGACCTGATCTGGGTGACCACAACAAAGTGGAGATGTAAGGGCATATGGCGGGCCAAAGCCCGCCATTTTTTTGTTCTACCAGAGAATCGAGGCGGGTTACCCAGGCCCGGCACGTTCAAACCGACATCTGCAATCGCAGAGCGGGCGGCGAAAGGATTGAAGCTCCGCTAAAATTCAAGCCAGTCGGAACATATCGGCGTGGCGCTAGGCTATCACTTCGGGCTGCAATTGTTGCCGCCCCCTCCAAAAGCTCTCAGATCGCACGGCCCAACTTCTAGCTAGCGCTACTGCCACAATCGTGAGGAGGGCGCCGTCGCAGCCTCAGTAGCCAGCGGCCGGTAGCAATGTCTTCCTTTATCATTCTCAGCGCGGACATCGCTTCCCCGACCAGACCTCCGAAACTCAGGTGGAGGGATCGTTTAGGTATCGTAGCAGTGGTCTTCCTACACAATAGTGCGGCAAAGCCCGTCGCGTCCCGGCGTATTCGGCGTTGCCTTTTTGTCACGGCCACTTCCGAAGGACGAACACTTAACCTCGCTGATCTGGTCGGAGACCGCGTCTCTCCTAGTTGTTGCGTCAGGAGCTATCGATTGTTTCGATGGCATGGAGCGCAGGTCTACCATGAAAATTTCAGCCGCACTTTTCGCCGTTATGGTTTCTTCAACGTCATCGGCTTTCGCTGCGGATTTGGTTGCGCCCGTTGAGCAGGCCGTTTCGGTTCAGTCGACCTCCGGATTTTACATCGGTTCGCTGAGTTCCGTGAATTTTCTGGACGACACAAGTTTCGATTTCGCCGGCGGGACGGTCAGAACGGACTACGATGTTGGCTATTACAGCGCACTTCGTGCAGGTTATGACTTCGGAGCTTATGGTTTTGTATCCCCCCGACTCGAGCTTGAACTAGGTTATGGTACTGCCAGCGTCGACGAACATAGCGTCGGCGGCGTCGGGTTGGGTGGCATCAATTCATACGGCGATGCAAGGACATTTCAGGGTTATGTCAACGGGTACGTCGATGTTCCGCTCGCTACCGACGGGGCCTTGAGCGCTATCATCCCATATGTCGGCGGCGGCGTCGGCTTCATAAACGTGGATCTGCGCAAGCAAGGCGTCGGGGGTGTAGGAACATTGATGGATGACAGCGACACGGCGTTTGCATATCACCTCGATGCCGGGGTTGGCATCAATTTGCAGGGACTTGGCTTGTTCTCGAACGTCTCGCTATTCGACAACACGACGCTCGATATCGGGTACAGGTTCACGGCTGCGGACAACTTCGACTTCACAGCTCGAGATGGAACGTCTTCCAGTACCGATTTCCGGAGCGATGCTGTTACGTTCGGTTTCCGGAAGAGCTTCTAAGCCAGCCAAGCGGGAGAAAACTCCCGCTCAGGCCACTGCTCGAGTGTTACATTTGGTGTCGGCGGGATCCAACACAGCTGCGAGATCGCTGATGAATGCGCGGGTCGATGGACGATCGAACCGTGAAAGATATACGTCGTGTAGAGCAAATGCAGCTCACGATGACATCGCGGTCTCTCGGCTGACGGCAGGCCCGCTTTGCTTAAGGAGCAATAAAGTTTACACCGTGCAGAGAGCGTTGCCAGGGCCTGGTTCCAGCCGACACCACTCGTGAACAATGTGCTCGGGGAGAAATAAATAGGAGTTTGAGGTGCTTTGTATCAAGCTCCCCGGGTCCCGAAAACGGGCGCTTACCGCCTCGCCGTCAGCTGGACTGATTGTTGAGTTCCAACGCGATAGACGGCGACGACAACGGACAACACTGCTAGCGGGTGTGAGTGGAGCTCCGCGCCTCCACGCGTGATTTGGAACTCAAGGACAGTCGCTTTTTTTGAATGTCTCTTTTCAAGGCGATCACTCGACGCTGGCAAAAGAGGGCCACGTTCAATGGGAACGCGGCCAAGCCAAGAGCGAATTTCATGAGGAAAGTATGTTTTATCCTGATGTGATTTCCTCAATACCGCTTCGCCTCAGACACTCTCAGTGGCGCGTTCTTTACGGTGGCGGCAGGAGCGAGCCCCCTCTTCGGCAATGACCTTCAATGATTGCCAGTCGGGTATGTCTCTTTCGCCAAGTCGCTCCTGGATAGCAATAAGCATCTAACCGGCCGACTCAACCGCGTCTGCATCTCTGCAGACTCGAAATTGTTCCGTGGATGCCGTTACGCAGGCGCGCGCCGCCCCGCTTTCCCAAGGAATTGAGTCTGATAGTTCTTCCTTCAGCGTATGCGTCCGCGATGCCGACATGATTGTTTTCCAACATAACACCCAGAGTGAAGACGATGTTTCCATGAGTTGCCAAGCTTCGTCGGCTTAGCTGCCCATTCAGTTCGTCCGAAATGGATTTGACAAATCAAAAGCCCGCCGACGCGAGCTCGACGAGCTGATGCTGATGGGCCAGCGGTATATGGCTACGAGACCGTTAGATAGAGATAACCATATGCATTATGTTGGCAACGATTCCCAGCGCTACCAATCCGCGAGGTACTTCAGGAGCGATATGATGCCGATAATGATAACGATGATCTGAACAATTTGGCGCATTCGGCCGTCTATGGGCAAACGCTGGACCAGGTACAGTACGAAAATAATAACAAGAAACGCGATCAGAATTCCGATCAAAACAGATGCACCCATGTAAGTTGCAATTCCTATGAAAAGTTCGTCAAAAACGACATGAACTAGCTATGCATGATCTTCCCGAAGGAAAGAGCCGGCAAAGATATCCAATTGTCCCATGCGCGGAACTTCCGCTTTTCACCGGCATTGTGTGCGCGGTCGCGTTGCTCGCCTAACTGTGACGCGGTGCCCGAGAGGCCGGAGGCTCGCAGACGTGAAGGTCGAAGGCCCCTTCGTTTCATCGAAGGAGAGGATATGCGGCAATACAGTTGGACGTTGATGAGACCGGGCAATGTTCCCAATGTCGGGATCGGCTCGCTCGAGGAGGTCGAGGGCGCTATTCATCGATGTCAGCTTCTAGGAATCCCCTCAGCAGCTTGATTGATCGACGAACTGAGGGCGAGGCAGCATATCACTGGCACGGCGGGTACAATCATGCACTTGGCGAGCCTGACGAATGGCATTTCGCCTGGATAGCGATCGACGACTAGATCGTCTCATCTCACGTGTTGGGCGTCAAGCTGAGGCCCGATGGCGCGCCCGTATTGAGGAGTGTTTCGAAGAGAGAGCTCGGTGTCGCTCATGGTGCCTGAGTGACTTCGGTTTGTACAGCCTGCGACTGCCACCACGATTAGCAAGCAGACTAAATTCAATTTCATGAGGATCATCCGAATAGGGCGCCCCGGCGAACCAGGGTGACAGTAGAGACAACACTTGATTGATGCGTTGCAAACTGAATAACCAACGTCAACGATCTTGGTTCCAACTGGATGCAGGAATTCGGTCAGGGAAACGGTCGCCAAATTTCAATGCCTTGACTGGCTCAACTCACGGTCAACACTCACGACGGCCACCATTGCCTGTGACGCCGGTCTAATCGAGTGCGAAGATGAGACGACGAAGCCACTGTGTAAGCTTACGCCAGCAGCGCTGGCGACCGCCGCGCCCGCGGTGTCAGGTTCCGGGTTGGGGATGGAAGTAGCTTCGAAATGCAACCCACAAAGGAGCCATGGGGGAAAGACCTTTTGCATGCACACCGCGGCGAGAGATGAGCGCGGAACGTAGTCAAGTCGTAAGCTGAACGCCAACGCTGCGAGAAATCACAGCTGTCTCAGCCGGCTCATGCTGAATATATCTTTGGGTGCGCACCAAAACATTGAACTATTGCGCGTTCGGCGCGTTACGGCGCCGATAGATCAAAGTCCACAGGAGCTTTAGATGAAACGTACTCTCGCAACGTTCGCCGCATTTACATTGGCTTTCGCAGGATCCGCGGGAGCGGTCACCAAGCATCATGCGCCGCAACACTCAAAGCAGCTCGTCGCGCAGGAGCCCAAAGAGCGGTTGGGGACACTGTCCTGCGAAGTCGCCGGCGGCGTCGGCCTCGTCATCGGATCAAGCCGTACGCTTGAGTGCTCGTTCAAGCAACGTACCGGAAAAGTCGAGCGCTACACTGGATCGATCGGAAGGCTCGGGATCGATGTTGGTATCACCGGCAAACGATACATGAGTTGGCTGGTTGTTAATACGACCCCGACCCGCGTCGGCGATGGCGCCCTTGCCGGAACTTACGTCGGCGCCTCTGCCAGCGCATCTGTAGGATTGGGTCTTGGCGCTAATGCGCTCGTCGGTGGCAATGCCAAAAACTTTGCGCTTCAGCCGCTGAGCGCCGAAGCTGGCACCGGACTAAACGTAGCCGCTGGAATTTCGCAGTTGAAGCTGCGCAAGGCTACGAGCCACATCCGAGGCTGACATAACCTTCCTGATCCGAAAGGCGCTTTCGAATGATCATGCACTTCGACGCATTCGACAGTCGGCATCCCGGTTCCCACGGTGCTGGTCTTTCGAGCCTCAGTACCAAAGCGTCTGTAGAGGCTGCCATCTCGGCGGATCGGCGAATTGCCGGCGCCCGGATCACAGCGTCTATTCTCGGACCTTATGTCGTCCTCGCAGGATGCGTGTCGACTCGCGCCGACGAGGGCCTCGCGCTGGAGCTTGCCCGCTCAATCGCATCCGGTTGCCAGGTCATATCCAGAATGATAGTCCGCCCGGCATCGTGAATCTGCTTGATCCCGGCTCATGCCATGCCGAAACAATCGAAAAATGTCGCGTTTAGCGTAAACAGCACGAGATTCAAATGGGTAGCGCCTCCAACGAAATTGAAGGCGCCGCCGACGAAGTTGTTTTGGGAAGGCAGTCCAGCCTGCAGGTAAGGCAGCAGGAAACTATGAGGAACAGGCAAAGGGGTGCTCTTCAGGAAGCCAAGGTGAAGGCACAGGTCGCCAGGGGCGACGCGAGGGAAGCGGTGAAGAAAGTCGTCGACAAGGCTCGATTTTGAGGGCCGGCTTAAACCTCAGCCCGCGCTGGTCGCGGGCTTTTCCAATGGAGTTGGCAGCGCGAGAGCCCAATCTTGGCTTCCGTAGCGCTCTGTCACTGTCACTTATATATCGGCGGTCTGCTTTAACGCAGTCTTTGGATCATAGGTGACCATCGTATGGTAGGGGCCGATGTATCTTGCATATAGGGAAATGGCTCGGTCTAAGAGGCACAGAAACCGTGTGCACGCTTGACGGCCACCATAACTGATAACTCGAAAATTCGCGCCGCTACATTGAGACATATAGTCTCAAAATCAGACGCCGGCCGCTTCGAGAAGAGATGCGGCCGGCTATGTCTCGCCGTAAAGCTCCACGTCGCGTCAGCGCGAGCCCGCCGCTAGCGGCTCTGCAGGCTATTGTTCTACGATTAACTTGGCGCTCGGATCAGCCTCATCCACAGCACTCCCATTATCTCAACTGCGCTTCATGTTTTGGGCTTTCCCCGAATAAGGAGACGCTGCAGAGTGCGTCGATGCATATTGAGCTGCCGTGCCTGACGTCACGCCGCGCGCCGTGAAACCTACTTCGTCGCGTCCACTTCGTCTTCTTGGTCAAGCGACTTGGAGATTGCGTCTCTTGGCAGGATCGCCCGGTTGAGTTGCTCGGCATCGTAGGGCTTGCTGAGAACGACCCCGTCGGAAGCCCGCACGGCCGAGGCGTCACCGGTCGCGAATATGATTCTCGACGAAGGCCGCAAGGCGCGCGCCCGCTCCGCAAGAACTTTGCCCGAGGCGCCCGGAAGGCTGATGTCGGTTACCAGGAGGTCGAAGGGAACCGTTTCCAGCGCGGCCATAGCCTCCTCGGCGCTTCCCGCGTCGACCACGATGTGGCCTGCTTCCTTGAGGATATCGGACGTGTTCATCCGGATCAGCGGATCGTCTTCAACCAGGATGATCGTTAGCTGTGCAGATGGTTCGGGCAACGAAGTCTCAGGGGCTTTTGGAGCCGGGGAGGGCGCAGCACCCGACTTCTGTCGCTGATTGTTGATGACGTGCCTGAACTTTTTTGCCAGGGCATCCCGGGTGTACGGCTTCGAAAGAAGCTCGACGCCGGCGTCGAGCTTGCCGCCGTGGACGATGGAATTCTCGGTATATCCCGATGTGAACAGCACGGCGATCTCGGGGAGGCGCTCTTTGGCCTTGCGCGCCAGCTCAGGGCTTTTCAAATTGCCGGGCATGACGACATCCGTGAACAGGATGTCGATGGGTATGCCGCTATCGATCACGTTAAGCGCGCTGGCGGCATCGACCGCCTTCAGCACACGATAGCCGAGGTCTGCAAGGAGGGCGACAACGGTCTCCCGCACCTCTTCGTCATCCTCGACGACGAGGACGGTTTCCGTGCCACCTGCTATCGGGCCGTTGTCGACGTTCACTTCCATGTCTTCGGCCTGGAGGGCTCTGGGAAGATAAAGCTTGATCGTCGTGCCGTGACCGACTTCGGAATAGATCTTAACATGACCGCCTGACTGCTTGACGAAGCCGTAGACCATCGAAAGCCCGAGGCCGGAACCCTTGCCCTCGGCTTTCGTCGAAAAGAACGGTTCGAAGACCTTGTCGATGATCTCCGGCGACATGCCGGTTCCCGTATCTGTGACGGCCAGCAGGACGTACTGACCGGGCGTTACTTCATCGTGCGTTCGCGCATAAAGCTCGTCGAGATGCGCGTTTGACAGTTCGATGGTGAGCTTGCCCTGGCCGTCCATCGCATCACGCGCATTGATGGCGAGGTTGAGGAGCGCATTCTCGATCTGGGCAGGATCGATAAACGTGTTCCACAGCCCACCCGCCACGACGGTTTCGACCTCGACAGCCTCGCCAATCGCCCGGCGCAGCATGTCGTCCATGCCTTGTACGAAGCGGCTGATGTTCACGACCTTGGGCTCAAGTGCCTGACGCCGACCAAAGGCAAGCAGCTGGCTTGCGAGCTTGGCGCCGCGGCTGACACCCGCCATTGCATTCGACACGCGTTTCTCGGCACGCTCATTGCCGGCGATGTCTTTCGCAAGCAGTGCAAGATTTCCCGATACCACCTGCAGCAAATTGTTGAAGTCGTGAGCCACGCCGCCCGTCAGTTTGCCAACGGTCTCCATCTTCTGAGATTGCGCAAGCTTGACTTCCGCCTGCCGGCGCTCGGCGATTTCAGCGATAACGCGGGCCTCAAGCGTTTCGTTCAGCTGCCGTAGTTGTTCCTCAGCTCGTTCGCGATGCCGGACCTGCTGCGCCAATGTATCTGCCTGCTCCCGCAGCGCAGCTTCGGCTGCCCTTTGATGCGTTATGTCGGTGTGCACGCCGACCCATTCGACGATCTCGCCTGTTTTGTCGAGAATAGGAAGGGCGCGTACCGCAAACTGGCGCCAAGCGCCATCATGCCTGCGCACCCGGTGCTCGTATAAAAACATGGTCTTCGTCGCGACCGCCCGCTGCCAGGCCTCCACACTTCCAGCAGAATCGTCCGGGTGGACCGCCCTCGACCAGCCGTATCCCTGATACTCATCCTGCGTCTGCCCGGTGAGGGCGGCCCATCCGGGTTGTACCCCGACCATGCGGCCATCGGCGCTATTAGTCCACAGGATCCCGTGGACCGCGTCCATGGCGGTGCGGAAGCGCCCATTGCTGAATGCGATGGCGGCCTCGCGGGTCGCACGCTCCTCCACATCGATGCCGAGGATATGGACGCCCGGTATCGAACCATCGGGCTCGACATGCGGTACATACCGCACTTCCAGGCGCCGCAGTGTACCGTCTGCACGCGGCATAGTCGTTTCAGCTGAAAATGTCTCGCCCGATAATCCACGATCGATCGAGGCTTTTCGGTCGGCGTAAGCCTGTTTGCCGATCATACTTTCTACGTGCTGTCCGACCATCGACTGCGGATCGATATCAAACCAGTCTCGGTAAGCGGCGTTTGCAAAGCGATAGATGTGGTCGCGATCCACGTAGGAGATCAGCATTGGAACGGCGTCTGTGACCCGACGCAGCTCGGCCTCGCGGGCAGCAAGCTTGGTCTCCGCGGTAACCTTCGCACTGTTATCGACGATCGTGCACATAACCCCGCCCACCGAACCGTTTGCGTCGTAGACAGGCGTGTAGAAGAGGTCGAGCATCATTGTCTGAGGACCATGCGGTCGCTGAAAAACGATCGGTTGATCACGATGAACCACGGTTTTGCCGTTCAGGCCGCCTTGCAGAATCGGCCGGTTCCAGTCCCAGACCTCGGGGAAGGCGCTTGCAACGGGCGTGCCCAATGCCATTGGATGACGCTCCCCTGCGATCTCCCGGTAGGCATCGTTGTAAAGCATGATGTGATCAGCGCCCCACATGAGCACCTTGGCAACCGGTGAATTTACAATATTGGCGACTGTCGCCCGCAATTCCGCAGACCATTCCTCAACCGCGCCAAGGATGTGATTGGCCCATTCCTTAGTTCGGATGAGGTTGCCACATTCCCCGCCGCCAATCGGCCAGCCGGTAGCAGGGGTTGGCTTCGGCTTCCCATCCACGTCCCTAAGGGCGAGAAGGCCCGCGCGCACGACCTCGCTGGCATTGGCAAAGTTGCCGGATGCGAGGCATCGATTGATGAAACCCTCAAGTTCGGGCGTAAGTGAAACGTTGCGGGATTGACGATTGATCATGGCCGTACGTGCCATTGCGAACTGACTGTGTCAACTGATGTCACGGTCCAGGAAATTTTGCGGATTGGCATAAAACTGACTTTCCAGATCCCCCGCTCTATGGGGTTGCTTTAGGAGCGATTTCTGAAGCAGCGGGATGACTGGCACCTGTCCGATGGCCGGACGAATCGCCCTGTCTATCCAGTCCAGCACCGGACTTTGAACGCTCGCGGGAGTTTGAAGGAAGACTGCGGTCATTACTCAACCCGTCCTATCGTACGAAGCGATGACATCGTCATGCACTGAATCATGAGCGTATGGTCGGCATCGAACCTGAACCCTCAACTCTGGAACGTCCAGCCCCTCCACGTGGCTCCCGGCGACACCTGCGCAGCCTTGTCGACGCCGTGCCAGAATGGCGATCAAACTCAGCGAACTATACCGCCCCTTGGTTGTTCGCTGTGCAACGAGGATGACGCTATGACCTATAAAAACCCCGACCAGACCACCGACGCGGCACGAACCGACCCCAACAGCCAGTGAGAAATTGAAGGATCAGGCAGAAAAAGGCTTTCGCGACGCCAGAGAAAAACCTTCGAAAGACGGGCCGAAAACGTAAAATGTCTAGGTTCAAAGACGTCTCAGCACGCCATGCTCCGATAGATGACCGCACATTGCGAGCGCAGACGAATCCACGGGTTATAGCTGTCCTATGGAGCATGTACGTCGGTATGGCGGGAGTGATTTTGATCGGTACGGTGGTCTCGGATGTCTTCTAGTTTCAACAACGATGACTATGATCCTCTCTTCCATTCGAGCGTACGCACGAGCGAGCGCTACGCCGTAAGCAAGGATCACGCTGGGGCTTTGAAGATCGTAGACACAACGACGGGACTGCCAGCGGCAAGCAACGGCAGAGATTTCGTTCAACTGAGCAAGGTCGATGCGAAGGAGCTAGCCGACGGCTTGAACGCGTGCGATGCCCAAAGAAATGCAGACCCGCTCTTTTAAAAATTCGCAGTTGGATTCTGCTGCAGGGAACAAAGACGTGGTGAGAAGGTTTGCTGTCATACCTTCCTCTGTGACCAGCACATGCCGACCTAGCATCGGACGCGGTACGAAAGAGAATTTCCATGCATCGACACCTCACCCAGTCCTTAGCGACTGCGATCGCACTGCTCGTCCTTTTGTCAGGCGGTGTTGCCCATGCCGACGAGGCGGCCTTTTTGGAATCTCTTTCTGGAAACTGGAGCGGCAAAGGAACCGTCAAGGTCCGTATCAACGCCCCGACCATCAATGTCACCTGCCGCTTCAGGTCCAACACCAGCACCAATTCATTAGCCCTCGGTGGCAAGTGCACCAGCCTTGCCATCTTCTCGCGGGTCATATCCGCAGACCTCAAGGCGAACGGTGGCCGCTACTCCGGCTCTTATGTCGGCGCGGGCACGGGAACGGCCGGTCTTGGTGGGCAACGTTCTGGCGACACCATCAACCTCGGCATCACCTGGGCGAAGGAGGTTAACGGCGACAGGAAAGCGCAGATGACTATCGAAAAAATCGGCTCATCCGGAATGCGTCTCACCACCATTGATACGGATTCGAAGACAGGCAAGCCGGTCATAACCAGCCGAATTGAACTTCGCCGAAACTGAGGCCCGAGAGATCTTTCCTGTACCTTTTGAAATCAGTGAAACCTCCCCTCAAGTATCGCATAGATGGCCGTCATGGAACAACCTCAAATGGATGACATCGAAGAACAGATCGTAATGTTCCGAGCTGCGCTGCCAATATGGAGGACGGAGGATAAGGACCTCGTTGAGCTTGTTCGTAAGTCAAAGCGGACGGTGAGCGCGATGGACAAGCGAACCCTGCATCGTATGCGGGGATCGCTGGGGGCGACAGCGGGTGGGCATGACACGCTGCTTTACTTGAAGAAGGCAGGATGCGGCGGCCGCTCTAGGCGCCGACATCCGTGTGCTCAAAGAATCGCCCGATGCGATGCGCACCGATGTGGAGGTGGCCGCGTCGATGTTGCCGCATCCAATGTCATGAGCCCCCATGAGCCCTAGAACGCGCCGTACTCCGCAAGTCGACTCATCAAGTTCAACATAAGGAACACGCCATGCAGCGCTCCCGTGACGATCAGCTTCGAGCTCGCGCCTATGCCATATGGGAGCGCGAGGGGTGCCCCACCGGAAAAGCTCTGGAGCACTGGGCTCTTGCGATAAAAGAGATGGCCGGCCAAGCTGCTCCATCTCTTGATCAAGGATCCTGGCGCACTCCCCAGGAAGACGGTCCCCAGGCGGACAGGAAATCCTGAGACTTTCTCTGGCCAGCGACGCGTAAGAGGCTATTCCGTCATGCTGTGTCGTCGCTGTGTTGCTTTTTTCCAGCCGGCAACGAGAAACTCGCAGGGATCTCTACCGCGCGTCTTGACCCCATCGTGATGGCTGTAACGAAAGGGACGTGCCGCGAAGCCTTCGCCGCATATCGCTCTGCTGCCGGCCACGGAAAGCGCTCCGCCGATCTGGCGGACTCATAAAATCATAGATGGGCTTCTTCATCTCTGAGGGAGTAAACCTCAATTTCCACGGACCAGTAGTGCCTTGAAATGTTGAGACTGTTTCAAATGAAGGAGGCAGCAGGAGGTTTCGCGAGGTAGGGTAGGGGAGACGGAAAGCTCTACCTAGCGCCGCGTATCAAAAAGCCGCCCTGTTCGGTAAGCCGTAGTCATTTCACCACTGACATTAATGGCACTTCACCGACGACCTTACCGTGCTCGTCGCGGATTACAAATGTCATGCCGTCAATCGGCACTGCATAGCGAACGTACTCAGCCACCATGTCACGAGCTGCAGCAAGTGCTTCGCTGTGGGCGGCATCAGATGAAGGCAAGTCTATGCCCTCAACGTCTTCTTCGAGGTCATCACCCTCGCGAATATCAAAATAATACCTCATCGCGTTGGAATGCAAATCCAAACAGAATAGTTCCGCGTTTACAATGTTTTGCACGCTATCGGACAGAAACCCTATCCGTAATTGCGCGTTAAGGTTCGTGAGCAAACAGTAATACGCCTACTCATGGAGGCGTCGATGTTAGCAACTCACCTCGTAGATCATTTAAACGCAGCGAGGAAACTCGCTCAGTTAACGAACCAACCGTTTGTCGTCTACCTGATCCAAATGGCAATTGATGCAGCAATACGAGCGAGCCGCAAAGCGGCCTAAGTTCGCACGGTGCGATTCGGTGATTAGGGAAGCCACTGCCGCCTGTGATGACCCCATCAGAGAACTGTCGCGGCGACAGTCGTGGGGCTCTCTTCTTTAAAGGACCGCCCGCCGCAGGCTCGGTTGGTTCAGGGCTAACAGCGGACGATCCCATACGATGGCAGTGACACTCATCGTATTTCAAACTTGGTCGATGTCATCATCGGGCTTTTGGAGAGCGCATAATGACCTCTAAACAAATGTCGCCATCGGTCTATATGCACGGTAACGGACAAAAGCGTGGAGGGAAAGCCTCAGTTCCGAGAAGTTGAGAGCAACTGCGCTGCAAAATGTGCAGTTGCTAATGCATTTAAGGGATTACCATGAACGTATCATGGATATGGACGGAACCTACGTTAGGTAAGTCAACGAATCCAATGACCTTTTTCGATTGGCACGGTATAATTCTATAAAGTGCTCACGCATTCACCTCCGCACGATAGATGACATACGTTGCGACGATTCCTGCATGAGGGGAAGCGAGCCCTGTTTGCCCGCTCGTCAATGACGACCGCGCCGGGTCGATTGAGGCTCATCAATCTATCCCCTCCATTCAGGGTATGCTCAAGCAGCGAGTTGTCGCGTTGTTGACCGTGGTGCCCGGAATCTTTCACTGGAGCATTCGCCGGGACGCGTAACGGATATGATTTCCCGCCGTCGAGCCGTGCGCCGCTCCTCTCCTTGGTGGGGCTCCTGTATTGCGAGCCAGCCCTTGGGATCTTTTCCACCATCCCATCCGCGATTGTGATCGCCTTGGCGCCTTTAACGCCTTCAGGCGCCCTCAATCTGGCCGAGGCGGGCGAATGTCAAAAGGCAAAAATCCCTCTCGGTTCCGATGTACAACGGCCAAAGGTCTGCGCGTGCTTCTGGATGGCGCGGGAAGGACGGGGTCTAATCAGGGTGAGGCCGATAAATGCTGCCATGCGTGGAACTTAACCTCTTGGGGTCGGTTCATAGGTCACGGTCGCGATAGTCGCGATCGAAGAAAGTCTCTCTGACCGATCGCATGACGTTCCCGCAGCGCCTTCGATGCGCGATCGCAGCCTCATCGACAGCCTCGACTGACACCCTGACGAGGCAGTGAATCCGCAATAGAGATACAGAACCCCAAGGAGATATCATGGCTAAGGAATCCAAAACGCTTGACGTCCTCTTTCACGACACCCTGAAAGACGTCTATTTCGCCGAACACAAGATTGTCGCCACGCTTCCCAAGATGGAGAAGTCAGCCCAGAGCAAGCAGCTTAAGGACGCCTTCGTCAAGCACCTGGGAGAGACCAAGGTTCATATCGAACGTCTCGAGGAGGTCTTTAAGATCATCGGAAAGAAGCCGGAACAGAAGACCTGCGATGCCATGATGGGCATTGTCAAGGAAGGTTCTGAGGTTATGGAGGAGTATGCCGGCACACCAGCTCTTGACGCCGGCCTTCTCGCAGCTGCACAGGCAGTCGAGCATTACGAGATGTCGCGCTACGGCACGTTGCGCACATGGGCGCTCGAGCTTGGGATGAAGGACGCAGCCAAGCTGCTGCAGACGACCCTCGACGAAGAGCAGGCCACAGACCTTGCCCTGACGTCGATCGCCACCGCTGTGGTCAATCAGAACGCCGAAAAGGCAGCCTGACCAACACTCGGCCGTTTGCGGGCGGCCGAGCCACAACCCAGCGCAGGCGGGTCGCTGTCCTATCGGACTTCGAAATTTGCGATCTCCGCAAGCGGCATCGTGAAGGTAAAGCGTGTCTCGATGGCATCAGACACAACGTCCAGCCTCCCACCGTGAGCGCGAGCGATTTCCGATGCGATATGAAGGCCGAGGCCCAGCCCCTGACGATTGCCGCTAGCCTCCCCACGGATGAAGGGCTGAAAAAGGCTCGCCTGCACGTCCTCGGGAATCGGCGTGCCCTGGTTTGCTACCCAGATCTGAAAGTTCTCACCGCTCACACCAGCGGATATCCTGATTGGTGCATCAACCTGCCCATAGGTGATTGAGTTCCCGACCAGGTTGGATACCATTTGACCTATTCGTCCTCCATCGCATGCGACAGGCTGATCGAGATTGATGTCGGCATCAATGATGCGATCAGGATCGCTGGAACGGAGTTCGTCGATAACTTGGAGAATGATCGGGGCAAGCTCTTCCAGCCTGATCTGCAGACCTATTCCGTCTCCGAGGCGACCCCGCGCGAAATCAAGCACGTTGTCGATGAGATCGGACATCCTCTGGACGCTACCCTGCATGAGGTCGAGTAGCGTGGTTGCCTTTGCCGTCGCCGTTTCCCTTCGAAGAAGGCGACTTGCGGCGCTGATCGATGCGAGCGGATTTCGAAGATCGTGGCCTAGAACGGCAATAAACTGTTCTCTGAGTTCGGCATTCCTGTGCTCAGTATCGAGTTTTATCTGCATTTCTGCGCCCGCGGCATCCGCCGCCGCACGGGCATCGACGAGCTGGCGTTCGTAGCGCCTCCGCTCGATTGCCCGAAAGAGCATCACGCGGGTGAAGAGAAGCTCGTTGTCGGCGTTGCGCTTTTCCGTTGCGTTTGCGATGACGGGAAACCTGCTCCCATCCTGCAATTTGAGATCGAGCGCGACCTCGTCGAAATGACCCTGCAGTCGAAGAAGTGGCGCAAAGTGGGTTTCGTAGAATATGCGGCCGGCTATGTTCAGCAGGTCGCGCATGCGTTTTCCGAGGAGATCTTGCGCCGGAATACCCAACCACCTCGATAACGTCTTGTTGGACTTGATGATACGGCCGTCCGGCCCGAGCGAGAGATACCCGCAGGGGGCGTTCTCGTAGAGGTCTTCCAGATCTTCCGTCTGCGTGTCGCGGTCAGAATCCATCAAGGTTCTCAAAGGAAGTCACGGATCGCGGCGATCACTTCGCGAGGCGCGCTCAGGTTTGGGCAGTGTCCAGTCGCGTCCAAAAGAACAATCTGGCTGCCCGGTACCTGCTCATGCACATAACGACCTACGCCTTCGGAAGCGATGATGTCATCGCGGCTTTGAAGTACGAGTGTCCGGGCCGTTACATCCGGAAGGTCGGCGCGATTGTCGGAGGTGAAGGTGACACGGGCAAACGCCTTGGCGATCTCCGGATCGGTTCGACAGAAGCTGTTCGTCAGTTCCTCGCCCAACTCTGGTCGGTCTGGATTGCCCATGATCGCAGGCGCCATTGCCGCGGACCATCCCATGTGATTGTCATCCAGGAATTCCAATAGCTCTTCGATCTCCGCAGGCCCAAAGCCCCCAACGTATTCGGCGTCGTCTATGTACCGCGGGGATGGGCCCACAAGGATGAGGCTCTCGAAAAGGTCAGGCGCTTTCAGCGACGCAAGCACCCCGATCATCGCACTCACGGAATGGCCGACGAATACCGCGTTGGAAAGTCCTATCTCCCGGCCGATCTCGACGACGTCGTCAGCGTATCCGGACAAACTCGAATACTTTGCCGGATCGTAGGCGGAGAGATCTGAGTGACCCGCCCCGACATGATCGAAAAGTAGGGTCTTGAAGCCAGACTCGAAAGCGGGGGCAACGAACCTCCACATGTTCTGATCGCATCCGAACCCGTGGGCGAAGACAATCGTCCGCGTGCCGTTACCTTGGATATGTACGTTGTTGCGGACAACGACTGACATGGTTCCCTCTGGTTACCCTGTCTAGCTTGTCTCAAATAACTCGGGATTTCGAGCGTTTCGAACCTAACCCCCACCCAAGTTTTGTCAAGGAAGCACGGGTTGAAGGTTCACATCCCTTCAAGAGGAAGCTGAGAACACTTGAGGCACTCGGTTGACGTGATCGCTTCCGTGATGCCCACACGCCCGAGGGATCAGTGATTCCGGTCGGGTTGACTGAAGCCGGAGAGTCATTCGCCGACCTGACATTTAAGAGTTTTTCGCCCGGTTCCGGGCATGATTGGCAAAATGCCGTTTTGCCCTTATCCCAAAGGGCGCGTGTCGAAAGGCAAAAATTCCAAATGCTCCCACGGTCCGCCAAGATAGTTCCACAGCTCGAGGCCGATGATTTCAATGGTGTGGGGTTCTAAGCTCGTGGTCAGGTCGCGATAGAGCGCGTCGGCGGTTGCTCTCGGCGCCTTGTTCTGGATTGTGATATGCGGCCGCCAGGTCTGAATGTCCTGCGAGCCCAGCCACGCGACGAACTCGGCCTTCAGTCCTGCTCGGATGTCCTCCAACTCTGGGCATGTGAGGACGAAGGCGACGCCTGCGCCGAGGTGTCGGAGGCTGCTGACCGTCGCTGTCGTTACTCTCGCCTGCGCCGCAACGTTAGTAAGTGTTTTACAGATCCTGTCACGATACTCGCCTGGCAGCCTGTGAAACACTGTCAGATGCGCGCCGAGAACATTGCGGTCCGGCGGAAAATGTCTCTGCCGAAGGCGATCGAACGGCTCGATATCCCTCTCGGCTATCCTCGCGGTGACAATAAGTGGCTGACGGGTCTTCAATCTGAGCTTCCAGTGACGGTCGTGCGTTTTCCGGGCCAGGCTGTCAGGGCGACGTCGATCAGCCGTTTCAGAAGCGCATTGCAAGCACCATCGCAGGCTTGGGCCGACATGCCCTGAATGATCGCTCCATAGAAGCGTGCCAGCGTGTCGGTATCAGTCCCGGCTGGCAGCTCGCCATCGCTGACGGCGCGATCGAAGCGGGCTTTTAGAACCTGCATCGATGCCTCTCGAAGGGCTGCCGTCATTCGAGCGACTGAGGCATTTTCTTCCGCATGCTGCAGAACTGCGGTGGAGACCATGCAGCCCGCGGGCTTGTCCGGCTGGGTGTCGCCATCGGCAATATTGTAAAGGTAGCGACCGAGTGCCTCATAAGCGGGCAGGGCGGATGCCAGGATTTCCCCGCGGCAACCGCTTTCGCGGGCGATGCTGAAATCCAGCGCCTGGCGATACAATTCCTCTTTCGAACCGAAGGTTGAATAAAGCGTCGGCGGGTTGATCCCCATTGCTTTGGTCAGGTCGGCGGTCGACGTCCCTTCGTAGCCTCGTTCCCAGAACAGGCGTGCGGCGATGTCGAGCCCGGTGTCGCGGTCGAGCACGCGGGGCCTTCCTCGTTTACGAACCGGCTCTTCCATTAAAATAGTGGTCCCTATTTAAATCTTGACAGGTGTGTTTGCAACCTTAATATAGCGATCACTATTTTATTTGGCAACGGAGTAGACCATGTCCAAGAAACTCGCAGACAAGATAGCGCTTATCACCGGAAGCTCACGGGGGATCGGAAGGGCGGTTGCGCTCGCCTTTGCTAATAAAGGTGCCGCGCTGATCGGTGTGCACTACACTGCCAATCCGGATGCTGCCGAGGCCACCGTGCGGGAGATCGAGGAACTCGGCGTCAAGGCCGTCGCGGTAAAGGCCGATCTGCGCCAGGGCAAGGAGGCGGCCGACAGCCTCTGGACACAGTTCAGCGACGCGGCGCGTGCGCAAACGGGATCGGTCGGGCTCGATATTCTCGTCAACAATGCGGGCATTGCGCCTGCGGTCCCGTTGAAACAGACTAGCGAGGTTGTCTTCGACGAGGTGATGACTATCAACTACAAGGCGCCATTCTTCCTGATCCAGGCGGTAGCGGATCATATTCGCAACAATGGCCGCATCATCAACGTCTCCACAGGGTTCACCCGGATCGCAGCACCCACCCACCCGGCCTATGCTGCTTCTAAAGGCGCGCTGGAGACCCTGACGCTCGCACTGGCGCCCGACTTCGCGGTCCGTGGGATCACCGTCAATGCGGTCATGCCAGGGGTTACCGAAACCGACATGAATGCCGAATGGCTGGCGTCACCGGATGCCCGCGCCGGCGCCGAGGCACTATCGGTCTTCTCGCGTGTCGGCCGTCCTGACGACATTGCAGATGTAATCGCTTTCCTTGCATCGAACGATGCCCGCTGGACGACCGGGCAGATCATTGATGCCACAGGTGGCGCCCGGATATAATCGATCCAAAGACTTCGTCTGTAGGCCATCAGAGCAGTTGCCATGGGGCGTATTCCGAGATACCGGCTAAAAGCCGGCGCCCCGTCTGCCCGTTAGACCAGGCCGCGCTTAGCGACACGTGACCTTCCGCAAGTCGTGGAGATTGGTGTGATTAAGCGTACGAGTGAATGTCGGCATACCCGATATTCGATTTTGTCGCTGAAACAGGTACTGCAAGTGGGTGAACGACTGTTAGTCTCCTGGAACTGCCGGACATAGCCAACGCATCTCGTCGAATGCGCGGGAAGCCAAAGCTCCCACGCATTCGGCGCTGCTTCATCACTTCGACTGAACCACAAGGGTCTTTCCGTATTCCACAATATAGGTTGCGAGCTCTGATGCTTTGCCGGTGCCGACGTTTCGAGCTGAATGTACAACGCCGGTCGGGATGAATAGCGACTGACCGGCAGAGAGGGTGACCGGCGCGCGCCTGTCTAATGTGTATTCGAGAGTTCCTTCGATCACATAAGCAATTTCTTCACCGCGATGGGAATGCCTGACGGCCAACACCCCGGGCGAGAAATCGACACGAACCTGCACGACCGCGTGGCCAGGCACATCGATGTCGTTCTTAATAAGATCGGTGCGTCGCAAGGGCTCTTCGGCGAATGCAGGCGATGATGCCGCTCCAATGCTTGCGAACAATAGGACGGCGACCGTTGCAAGTAATTTTTTCATGGCTATCTCCTTTTTAATTATGTTGAAGGTTGGGGGATGTCGCGAGTGCTGTTGTTCATTGGCCGCCAATCTGCCGCGCCGCGGCTTCGATAGCCTCGGCAACCTTTTCAGGCTGCGATGCGAACACGGCATGGCTTGCCTGGATCTCCGTCACATCGCTTCCGGCGCGCTTTGCCATGTCCCGTTGGAGATCAGGATTGATCGAGCGGTCTTGGGTGGCAACAACCGTCCAGCTATTCTTGGTCTTCCATGCGGGATCGCCGACCTTTGCGGAGAAGGCGTCCTTGGATGCGAAGACCTGTGATTTTGCCAGGAAAGCGGTCTCGTCCTTCGGCAGGTCGGCAGCGAAGTCGTTGGCGAAGGCGGCTGGATCGAGAAAGAGATATTTGCCGTCCTTCGTCTCGCGGATATTCATGCCGCCGGCCGGCTTGGAGCTCGCGAGACTGATAAGGCTTTCGCCCTTGTCCGGCTGGAAGGCCGCGATATAGACGAGACCTGCGACATTGGGGCTGTTGCCGACTTCGGTGATGACCATGCCGCCATAGCTGTGGCCGACGAGCAGTGTCGGGCCGTCTTGGAGGTCGAGGACCCGGTTGGTTGCGGCGATATCATCGGCGAGCGAAGTGATCGGCTCCTGCACTATCGTGACATTGAAGCCGCGCTTTTCGAGGATTTCGGTTGCTTGGCGCCAGCCTGAACCATCGCCGAGAGCGCCGTGGACGATGACGATGTTCTTCACTTCGGCCGCTTGGGCCACGAAGGCAATGGCGCTGGTGACGAAAGCAAGGGCGAAGGTGGAGAAATAGTTGCGTTTCATGGTGGTGCTCCTGTCTTTTTAGGCTAGGTGGGGATTCAGCCGAAGGTGAAGGCGTAGGCTTGGACGCCAGGGTCGAGGAAGCGGATCTCGAAGGTGCGAGCTTCCACTTCGCCGGTCTGGCGCACCAGTTGGTAGAGCTTAGTCGTGGTTACCGTGCCATTTCCATCCGCATCGATATCGCTGCCGCGGTTGGCCTCGGGCGCCTTGCCGTCGACCGTCACTCGAAAGCGAACCGGCTTTCCATCTGCCCCTGGGCCGAGCACGAGGTGCAGGTCGCGGGCGCTGAAATGATAGGCGATACTGCCGCCCGCCCGATCGAGGGTCGCCTCTTCGGCGCCGACGGTCCATTCACCGGAAAGGCCCCACTGGTTGAGACGCGGTTCGGTGACCGAATAGTCCCTGCTGGCATCCGCACGCATTCTCTCGTTCGAGGCAAAGCTGGTGGCCTGTTGATAGCCGATGTAGGTTTCACCCGAGCGGACATGTTTCAGGTCCGCACTGGCCTCCACACCTTTTGCGTCAGGTGCAACCGGCGCGCTTTCGGCCATTTCACTGCCAGCCTCGCGCAGCAGGCCCTGGATTGCCTGTTCGGTCTGGCCGTAATTGCCTTCGCCGAAGTGATGGTACCGGATCTGGCCCTTGGCATCGATCAGGTAGTGAGCCGGCCAATAGCTGTTGGCGAATGCGCGCCAGATTCTGTAGTCGTTGTCGATTGCGACCGGATAGTTGATCTGGAAATCGCCGACGGCCTTTTTGACATTGTCGATTTTCTTCTCGAAGGCGAATTCCGGGGCATGTACGCCGATGACAACCAGACCCTGGTCCCTGTACTTGTCGGCCCAGGCCCGAACGTACGGCGTGGTACGGATGCAGTTGATGCAAGAATAGGTCCAGAAATCGACGAGCACGACCTTGCCGCGAAGCTGCTCCGTCGTTAGCGGCGGCGAGTTGAGCCATTCGACGGCGCCATCCAGTGAGGGTGCGGCGCCTTCAACAGGCAAATCACTGCGGAACGGTTTGGTCGCATCGGCAAGACCGATCGACTTGTCGTTGCTCGCAACCTCTGGCGGAATGCCATCGGTCGGCTCAACATTCAGCCTGTCCAGAACCGCTTGTTCGAAAGACGCGCTGCTGGCATAGGAGAGCCGCGAAAGCAGCCCCGTGTCGAGGCCAACTGCGATGACGGCGACACCGGCGATGACGGCGGCGCCCAGGCCCTGGCGAATACGTTCGCTGACGACGAGTGATTTCTTCAATCGGGCAAAGATTTTTCCACCGACGAAAAGCGCGATTGCCAGCGAAGTGGCGGCGCCGGTTGCGTAGGCGAGCAGCAGGAGGCTTGTCTGCAGATTGGCGCCTTGGAGGGCAGCACCGGTCAGCACGAGACCGAGAATCGGGCCAGCGCAGGGCGCCCAGAGAAGCCCGGTCGCGACGCCGAGGATTAGCGCGCTTCCGGCGGTCGGTGCAGCACCGGGCTTACCGGAAGCGTTTAGCAGGCGGTTACCAAAACCGACGACCGGTTGGGTCATCAAGCTGGCGACACGTGGCGAAATCAGGCTTACGCCTAAGATCGCGAGCAGGATGAGCGCGGCGAAGCGACCATACTCATTGGCATTGATTGCCCAGCTTCCGCCGATGGCTGCAAGGGTCGCCACAAACGCAAAGGTGGTGGCCATACCGATCAGCATCGGCAGCGTACTGCGCACGAAAGGCTGCCCGGCGCGGGCAAAGACGAAAGGCAGGATGGGAAGGATACAGGGGCTGAATATGGTCAGCACCCCTCCGAGGTAGGCAATGATAAGAAGTGTCATCATCGTTTCCTTTGAAACCGGGTGATCGGGCTCTGGACGGCGATGTGGCCCGACCAGCAACTACGCCAATCTGATCGAGGCGATGTATCTCGGATGTGTCCGGTTTGGAGGCAATATGTACCGAAGTGTAGGAAGAGCGCCTGTCTGCAGCCCTGCTGAAGCAGATGGAGCAGATTCCGTTTGAGGAGGCAGCCAACTGTATCAGAATGTATCCCGCAGGCCGGAGGCTACATCCGTACGCAATAATAGCGGATATCGGAAACACTCGGGATACATGCCGGTTGTTTTCTCCATGTCACTAACTCGAAACGGAGAGAGACAATGTCCAGCGAAATCAATCTTCAGCGCCGTCACTTCTTTGGTCTTGCCGCAATGACAATGGCAGCGGTCGAATTCGGCCTGAGCAGTGCTGCTGCCGCCCAGGCAGCCGCACCGGCCGTCAAGGCCGGTTCGCACGAATCTTTCGCGGCGTTGAAGCAGATCAAGGCCGGCGAGCTCAATGTCGGCTACGCCGAGGTCGGTCCCGCCAATGGCGCGGTCGTGCTGCTGCTGCATGGCTGGCCCTACGATATCTACAGTTTCGTTGATGTGGCTCCCGTGCTCGCCGATGCCGGCTACCGGGTGCTGATCCCCTATTTGCGTGGTTATGGCACGACCGAATTCATCTCTGCCCATACACCGCGCAACGGCCAGCAGGCCGCAATAGCCACCGATATCATTGCCTTTATGGATGCGCTGAAGGTCGAGCGCGCCGTCATCGGCGGTTACGATTGGGGCGGCCGCACCGCCGATATCCTGGCTGCGATCTGGCCGGAACGCTGCAAGGCGCTGGTTTCTGTCAGCGGCTATCTGATCGGCAGCCAGGAGGCCAACAAGAAGCCACTCTCACCACAGGCCGAGCTTTCCTGGTGGTATCAATTCTATTTCGCCACCGAGCGTGGCCGCGAAGGTTATGCCGCGAATACGCACGATTTTGCCAAGCTGATCTGGAAGCTCGCCTCGCCGCAGTGGGATTTCGACGAAGCGACCTTCGATCGCTCGGCCAAGGCCTTCGAAAATCCCGACCATGTTGCCATCACCATCCACAATTACCGCTGGCGGCTTGGCCTCGTCGATGGCGAGCGGAAGTATGATGAACTCGAAAAGAAACTTGCTGCTTTCCCGGTCATCACGGTACCGACGATCACCATGGAGGGCGACGCTAACGGCGCGCCGCATCCGGACCCTGTGGCATACGCCAAAAAGTTCACCGGTAGATACGAGCATCGCACCATATCGGGCGGCATCGGCCACAATCTGCCGCAAGAAGCACCACAGGCCTTTGCCCAGGCCATTCTGGACGTCGATCGTTTCTAAAACCTGTCCTGACAGCCGTGTACAGAATTGTCTGTTTCGCGGCTGCCGATTCACAGTCAAAAGAGAAAGCGGCGAGTCTGCCATTCGCCTGACCGATAGAAGGACCCGGAAGTTCGAACATGGAGCATATCGACCACATCCTGATCGTTGATGACGATCGTGAAATCCACGAGTTGGTTTCGAGCTATCTGACGAAGAGCGGACTTCGTACGTCCGTCGCGGCCGATGGACGCCAGATGCGCAGTTTTCTGGAAGGCAACACGGTCGATCTGATAGTGCTCGATGTCATGATGCCAGGCGATGACGGGCTCGTGCTTTGCCGCGAGTTGCGCGCCGGCAAGCACAAGGCGACGCCGATCTTGATGCTGACGGCTCGCAGCGATGAAATGGACAGGATCATCGGTCTCGAAATGGGCGCCGACGACTATCTGCCGAAACCGTTTGCGGCGCGCGAACTCCTGGCGCGCATCAAAGCTGTGCTGCGTCGCACCCGTGCGCTACCGCCGAACCTGCAGATTTCGGAGGCCGGACAGTGGCTCCGTTTCGGCGACTGGCGCCTCGACACGGTCGGAAGGCACCTTCTCGACAAGGACGGGACCGAGATTGCATTGAGCGGCGCCGAATACCGCCTACTGCGCGTCTTCATCGATCATCCGCAACGGGTGCTTAACCGCGATCAGCTGTTAAACCTGACCCAAGGCCGCGATGCCGAACTCTTCGACCGCTCGATCGATCTGCTTGTCAGCCGCGTTCGCCAGCGGCTGGGCGATGATGCGCGTGAGCCGACCTATATCAAGACGGTGCGCAGCGAAGGTTATGTTTTTGCTGTTCCGGTGGCGATAGAAGAGGCCAGATCATGAGTGCAGCTGTTGCTATTCGCTCCGGATTTTGGCCGAGCACCCTGCGGGCTCGGCTTTTCGTTATTTTGTTGCTGGGCCTGGCTGTTGCCTATGGCCTGTCGTTCACGGTCCTGTTCGTCGAGCGTTCCATGTCGGCCAAGGCTGTCATGCTTGGCACACTGGAAAGCGACGTCGCAACCTCAATTGCTGTTCTCGACCGCCTGCCGGCGGATCAGCGTGCCGACCTGCTCGACCGACTAAGCCGCGGCAACTATCGTTTTGAGCTTGGGCCGGGACTACAGGGCGTGCCGGACGATTCTAGCAAGGGTAAGGAAATCGGCGGTCGAATCCAGGAGGCGATCGGCGGCAGCTATCCGATCCGCATGGAATCGATCCCCGGCGATATCAGCCGCCTGCAGGCGCATCTGACACTGAGCGACGGAAGTCCTCTGACGATCGATATTACGCCGCGGCCTCCGATGCCGCTCGCGGCATGGCTGCCCTATGTGCTTGCAATCCAGATGGTGCTCCTGGTGCTTTGCACATGGGTCGCCGTGCGTCAGGCGATCCGCCCGCTGGCTGCGCTTGCCGCCGCCGCCGACGCGCTTGATCCCAACGAGAAGGGACCAGCGCTCAGCGAGCGGGGTCCGAGCGAAGTGGCGCATGCGGCACGTGCGTTCAATGCCATGCGTGAAAGAATTTCCCACTACCTCGAAGAGCGGGTGCAGATCCTTGCGGCGATATCACACGACCTGCAGACGCCGATCACGCGTATGCGATTGCGCGCCGACATGGCCGACGATTCCCCCGAGAGGGACAAACTGGTCCGTGATCTGGGTGAAATCGAGCGGCTCGTTCAGGATGGGATCGCCTACGCCCGCAGTGCGCATGGCAATGGCGAGAAATTTTCGCGCATCGATCTCTCGTCCTTTATCGACAGCATCGCCTACGACTACCAGGACATGGACAAGGCCGTCAGCGTTGCCGGTCTCGTGCAGGGCATTGCCTCGACCAAACCGCATGCTCTTCGCCGCATTCTCACGAACTTTATCGACAATGCGCTGAAATTTGCAGGTAGCGCCGAAATCAGCGTCGAGCGGAAGAAAGAGGGTGAGATTGCCATCACGGTGATGGATCGTGGTCCCGGTATCCCGGATGCCATGCTGGAAGCTGCCATGCAGCCGTTTTTCCGGCTGGAGCAGTCCCGCAATCGCGAGACTGGCGGCACAGGGCTCGGCTTGGCCATCGCCCAGCAGCTGGCGGCGGCAATCGGCGGTTCCGTCCGGATATACAATCGTGACGGCGGAGGCTTGGCAGCCGAAGTCAACATTCGGGCCAACTGATTTCTTCCTGCTTTGTATGCGAAAATGTCGAGATCTGCCGACGGTACGCTTTGATACAGTCCGGCCGATTTTAGAAACATAGGGGATACGTCAAAGGGTCAAAACCACTCCGTCACCAGATGTCGCAGGTCGCGGCATCAAACCAAGGAGTGCTCCCATGATCACGATTGAAAATGTTCTCTATACCGGCAAGACCCGCACCACCGGCGGCCGCGATGGCTCAGCCCGCAGCAGCGATGAGCAGCTCGTTGTGAAGCTATCGCCTCCGGGCAGCGTCCATGCGGGAACCAATCCCGAACAGCTCTTCGCAGCCGGATGGTCGGGCTGCTTCATCGGCGCGATGGGCCTTGCCGCCGGCAAGCGCAAGCTCCGTCTTCCCGCCGATACCGCCGTCGATGCGGAAGTCGATCTCGGCATGACGGGCGATGCTTATTTCCTGCAGGCCCGCCTCAATATTAGCCTGCCGGGTCTGGAGCCGGAGCTCGCTCGGGCGATCGTCGACGAAGCTCATCAGACCTGCCCCTACTCCAAGGCAACGCGCGGCAACATCAACGTTACTCTGACAGTCGTTTGAGCCGACACCCAGGAGATTTTGATGAGACATATCCCGTTGGGCACATTGGCGGCTATCATCTTTGCTGCACCCTGCGCTTATGACGTCCTTTCGCAAGAACCCTCGCCGTTGGCTGGTCTTGTTGCTTTCGTAGCGGTTGCAGGTCAATCCCACTGGTAACCGGCACCCGGTCGCGGCGCGGACAAGCGTCCATCGGAACTTGAAACGAAGGACTGCAGATGCGAATTCGTCGTGGAAAGAGAGCCGCCGTTTGATACGGCGGCTTTTCGGTTTGAATTTACGTTTCCTGCTTTTGTCCACTTTTCAAATGATCTGGTCGTCCTGGCGGATCGGGATGGGGCGTTCAGATTGCCGGCCTGCCGCGGTGACCAGTTCGTCCATGGTGACGGTCCGGATCCGCGAGATACTATGAAGCCGGCTTTCGCTCCACGCAATATGTTCCTTCCCACGGTCACATCGACAGGCTCAAGATCAAGTCGGGGAATTTTCATTGGCATCGGTACGGTTGCGCGCACTGGCCTAGAGTTCCGGGAATAAACGCTCGAGATTGAATCAGCACAAGACACGTCATCGAAGCCAGACTTCCGATGGCACGTTTCCAACCGCGGCCATGTTTCAAGCACTGCTCTGTCCAGCCTTCGGATTAATGCCGGCTTCGCGCGGCTTACTCAGGGCTGAAAACGCCGCTATCCAACGTGCCCACTCCCAGGTGCCGCGTTCGACTGGCGCCCGGACACCACGTCGAGCGACAAGCTAAAGAAGATCGGACCGCCGCTAGCCGTTTCTCTGCCCGCGCTTAGCTCGAACGTCCCGGGTTCCCACCAGAATGGGCGTTTTTGCAATAAGGACCACGCATGAATACGTTCATTGCGCCGCTCGGGCGTGTCCGGCAGTTCATCGAAGTGGCCTTGAACAAGAACGCTTGTCCAATTTCTGTCATTCGCCAATTCTTCAACTTGCAGGCTCGCAAGCGGTCTGCGCCGGAGGTATTCCATTTTCCTCCCCGCCATCGAGAACATAAAAACCTTGTTGGCATCATATGCGTAGTGAACAGGGATCACATATGGGTAGTCTTCCCCCAGACATCCGAGATGTCCAAAGGCGTGCCTTTCGAGAAATGATATACACGCCTCTTCGGTCATTCGTCGCAGGTCCATAATAACCTCCCGCTCTTGGTTAGATTGTCGCCTCAGTGTTGCCCTAGCGTTATGACTTGGCGTCTAGCGCCGCTTCGATTTGCTTCAAGCGATCGATGGTACGGCGCTTGAGGTCGTAGAGCCGCAGCAGCAGCTCTTCGTCCAGGTCAACGGGTTGGCCGTTGCCCCGCAACTTGGCGACAATCACTTCCTGTTTGGTTAGCCACTCATCCACTTTCGCGGCTTTGCCCTCCGCAAATCTCAGATTTTTTAGTTTGTACCGAACGCACTTCATGTTCATTCAAACCAATTTGGTCGGTTCGCAACGTCGTTGCCGCCCCGCGCGACCAAACAAAGAGACACCGCCCGTATCCCGCTTAGCTGAAGTCTCGATGAATGTGTGTGGCGGCGAGGTGCCGGTGTCGAGGTGAGAAAACGTGTCAGGCTCGCAAAACATCAACATCCAGCCGTCTGCGCTTAGCTGTTGCCGAGCTGGCTTAAAGGCCCGGATCTCCCAGTTGTCGAACTCGAGTTTCAAGCGATCGAGATCATAGGACGAAAATCTGCCGTTGTGATCTAGCCGATCAGTAAGGAGCATTGTCCTTCTCCCCAAGTTGGGGCGGGAGCACTGCGCTCTCAAGCGGCAGTGCCCGATTACGTGGCTGCCGACCGAACTACCCTAGGCTTGTCTACTGCGAACGCAACAACTCATTTGGATTGGCGAACAAGGTGAGCCCCACTTGCCCGCTGTGCTTGATCATCTATCACGAAACAGTTTTGCAATCACAGCATCGACCCGTACAACGCCCACCTCCCTGCGGTCCGCGCATATCTGTATGCCGCTGATCGTCCAGCGACGCGCGTTGCCCAGCGCATCGACCAAGAGCCCATTGAGACTATTCTCGGCGGCATTGCGCGCTTCGAGAAATGTCGTGAATTCTCTGCCGTCTTCGTCTTCAATTGTGTGGTCGAGGTGCAGGATGTGGAAATGGTAGCGCACAGGCCAACCTCGCGGAGATAAAGAGGAGCCTGCTCAGGGTTCAGGCGGGCCCCTAGTGAAAGTCCCCCGCGATACAGGAATATTGAGGGCCAGTCGGGGTGCCAACTTTCTGTACGAGACGATGTTCCCGCTCTAGCAAAATAAATGTCATATCGGACATCTGTAGACAAAGCAGAGATCACTAGCAGCTCGACCGTATGATCGAAACCATCAGGCGCGCTCGGAAAGAGCATGCAGATCAATAAAGCGCATAACTCCAAGAAAATCATTTTCCTTTCGTTACAACGGTCCGCGAAGCGTTGCTTTTGCGGTCCCACTCTATGCTTTGAAAGGGTTTCATCATTACCACAGGCGGAGTAAAAGGTTCAATTCCACCAAGGGCTTCGGCTTCATTCAGCCTGACAACGGCGGCGCTGACGCTTTTGTCCACATTTCTGCCGTCGAACGCGCCGGAATGCGCGAACTCGTCGAAGGCCAGAAAATCGGCTTCGAACTCGAGCGCGACATGAAGTCGGGCAAGATGTCGGCCTGCAATCTGCAGAACGCTTAATCGATATCTGCTTGCCTTTGACCACGGATGTACTGGCACTGCCGAAGGCACGTTATCAATTCAAGGTCAGGCGTTCTGCCTGGCCTTTTCTTTTTCGCCCGTCCATCGGGCGTTGATCGGAACCACGTGACAGAGAGATTTAGCAAATCCCGCCAGCAGGCGGAGATCGCCTTTGGCAACGCCCAGACGCAATTTTTTGCGAAGCACAAGGCGGTGGAAGAGGTTCAGTCCATTGATAAGGCCCGCGATGCGAAGACATTGAGGCTTCGCGAAGCGCGCTTGGCGAAGGAAATGGGAGATCGCGCCGCGCGCGACCTCCGCTGTTCTAGCGAAGCGCGCCAGATCTAAATGATCAACCGGCAACAACCTCATGAGGATGAAATTTGAAGAAGCCTAAAACCACTGACCTTGTTGACCGGCGCACCGCAGCAGCGGATGCCAGAAAAGCCCTTCTCAACGCCTACCGTGCCGCACAGGTCACAGATACGCCCGCCAGGGTCGCCAAACGGGAAGAACGGGCAGCGCGATTGCTTCTGCCCGGGAAATGCGCCGTCTCGAACGTGAGCGCTTGAAGGTGGAAGAACGTGACCGGCTCGCAACCGAGGCAGTAGATCGGCAGACTGCGGCGGATGCGGCTGCACTTGCTGATGCCGACCGCATAGCGAAGGTCGTCAATGACGAAGCGGAGCGAAAGGCCGAACGCGATCAGCGCTACGCCAATCGGAAGGCAAGACGAGCGTAATTCTTCGCCGCCATCGAGCGATTGACCCTTCGCCTTGCTCATCTCGATGGCAACGTGAGACCACGACCATCATAGGAGCATCCATGGTACCGGATAAAAATGAGCTCCAGGCGATCAACACGTCCCTGGCGGATCGCGATCCAGGAAATTTTGCGGATGGTCATCCGTGACATGTATCACTCTGGGGGCGAGGCAGCGTTCAAGACACTATCAAACGGATCGAGGAGGCAGCGGTGGATAGCATCCACTCTGACCTCAGACTGCGCGGCACTGATGAATGGACGGAAGTCTTGGTCAAGGAACGGGCAAGTAACTTCGTCACGACCCTGCTGACGTCGTTCACCTATGATCGCGCCTGAGAAAGCCTACCGGCCGATGGAGGACGCGTGTGGGCCGAGTGCTTCACGCCGCCAGCAGCTGGTCACGTTTCGATGTCCCCACATTAATTAAACGCGAATATTTAAGTTCGTCGCTTAATTAAATGAAATGCGCCTTGCTTAAATAAAGTACCGGCTTTCGTGCCGCCGCAATTGCCGCCCGAGCCGGTGATTGATGTGCTTTCACTATTGGAGCGTCTGAGCTTGGAGAGCGCGCGTTAGAACGCTTGGATGGTATCACAATGCTGCTACCGCGAAAGGAGCTGCTTCCTCTAAGCG
This sequence comes from Rhizobium sp. 01N424, assembly GCF_056399485.1. Lineage (NCBI taxonomy): Bacteria > Pseudomonadati > Pseudomonadota > Alphaproteobacteria > Hyphomicrobiales > Rhizobiaceae > Rhizobium > Rhizobium sp. 01N424. The sequence continues at coordinate 32,314 of NZ_JBFTRK010000016.1, read as the reverse complement.
AAGGCACTGATCCCCCGCCTCTCAGTCCATGACAGTCAGCAAATAGATGGGCCAGGGTTTCGGTCTCCATCAAGAGTGAAGGGTGGGCGAGGCTCAAAATCAGCCAAGCCAATACGATCGTTCTCGTGCCGCCTGGCCTATGCCGAGACGATTGCTTTTACTTCGATGGTCACGTCCATCGACCGGAACGCGTCCGCCGCGCCCGCTAAGCTCCCTGAAACCGGAACGGCCTGGGCGATGTCGCGACTCACGCCGACCGGGATCAGGTTGGCGCTGCCCATACTGCGGTTCGTCGGATCGAATGTGATCCAGCCAGCGCCTGGAAGGAAGACCTCTGCCCAGGCGTGCGTCGATCCATAGTCCGTCGAACCGGAGAGGGAGCTGTCCGGATCGAACAGATAGCCTGAGACGATCCGGGCGCCAAAGCCCAGGCTGCGGACAGTTTCCACGAATAACACGGCAAGGTCCCTGCAGGAGCCCCAACGCCGATCAAGGGTGATCAGCGACGCCTGCGTGCCTTCCTCTTCCCGGCTCTGGTAGGAAATGGCCGATGCGATACCCAGACTGATATCCTTGAGGAGCGACAGTGTATCCGTAGGCCTGCCGGCGACGAAGCCGCGCGCCCATGTCGCGAGGCGGTGCTTGGCATCGTCATAGCGCTGAACGGTTAGCGCTCCAAGGTCTGTCCAATCGCTCTCTGGGTAGAGGAAGGGATAGTTGATCGCCGAAGCCGCGATGTCGAACACGGGCCACGCCGGTGCCTTCAAATCCACGGTCGCCGAGCTGTCCACAACAAGGCTATCGCTGGGCGTCTGAAATGTCGCTAAAGCGATTATATTGCCGAATACGTCGTGCGACCAGCTTAGCTCAGCCTCGGGGGAAGTGGAAATTTCATGGCTCAGCAGCCTGAGCTCGCGGCCCTCGCGCGGCCTGAGCATAAGGCGGTGCGTCGACAACGATACGGTCTGTCGAAAATTGTAGGTAGTACGGTGACGAATACCAAGCATCGGCATGAAGAGCAAACCCCTGAAAAGTTGACGGCAAAACCCCCGCCCTTGACCTGGGGCAACAGCTTGTCTTCTGCACGCCGCGCCAGTTCAATTAACGCATCAGCCCGGCTGCACGAAGCGCATCGTTGATCACCTTGCCGACACCTTGTTCGTCGCGACCTGCGGCATCGCGAGCCGGGCCGGGTTTTGCATACGCCATTGCCTTGGCGATCACAGCTTCAATGCCTGAGGGCGCGGCTGTGTGCTCCAGGCCAGGCTCGTATGCGCCTTCCGCGATGGCGACATCAGCATCATCGGCAAGACCCCAAGACCTGGCAATACGTGCGGTCGAGGAAATGCCTGCCTCCAGCATAAACGGCCCGGAATTTCCCAGTGGAGCTTCAGCCGTAAATGACAAAGGAACACCATGGGCCATGCCGTTGATGAGATTGACCTCGATGACCTGTTTGCCGCGTCCATCTAGCCAGACCTTACGACTATGGCCATTGATGGTTTCGATCATATCAGGTGCGCCGGAGACGTGGTGCACGCCGGCCCACTGTTGGACGATCTGCTCTGCGTTGACTGGCTTCACCGTCTGGTCATGTGAACCGTGCCACACGGAGATACGTGGGTAGTCCCCCAGCTTGATTGCCGCAGTCGTCAAGGCCAATTGCAACTGGCTGACGCTCGGGGCTTTATGGCCACGCATCCGCTCGAAGGCCTGCCCCACACCTGAAGCGATCCCATAAGGGAGCCCGCCGATGATCGCGCCCGCCGCAAACAATTCGGGATAGGCTGCCAGCATGACGTTCGCCATCGCGCCTCCGGCCGACAGTCCGGTGATGGAGACCTTGTCAGGATCCATCCCGTGCGACACAACGACGTGGCCGATCATCTCACGGATTGACAGAGCCTCGCCCGCATCGCGCCGGATATCGCCCGGCTCAAACCAGTTGAAACACAGGTTGGCATTGTTCGCCCGCTGCTGCTCGGGAAACAGGACCGCAAACCCTTTTTCTTCCGCCAGCTTTGACCAGCCGGAACCGTAGTCATAGGTCGCCGCATTCTGCGTGCATCCGTGCAGGACGACGACGAGCGGCGTTTTGGGAGCAAGGATGGTCGGCAGATAAAGCCAGCACTTGAGCAAGCCGGGGTTCGAACCGAAGTTCTTCAGCTCGATCAGCTGGCGCGAATTCTTCTGCTGGATCACGTCCGTCTCCTCTGCCCACCATTGGACATTGGTTCGTATATGGGTACGAATGCTGCGCCGCACAATTTTTTTTGCAAAGATATCGTGATCTGTAGTGGGCAGAACTCAGTGAGCTTTCTCAGCGACCCGTGCGATACCGGCTGCCTCACGAAAGGAGATCAAGCGCCGATTACTTTCGTCCCACAGGACGAGCTTTACGCATCTTATGCTTTGCCCCAGCGTGATCCTGCCGATTTCGCCGAGTTCCGGGTGGTTTTGTACGACCTCCGGCAGGCGATAGTAGGGGATCTTGCTTGAGAGATGGTGCACGTGGTGGATGCCGATGTTGCCAGTCAGCCAGCGCAGAGGACGCGGCAGATCATAGTACGAGGCACCGTGTAGGGCGGCTTTTGGAAACTGCCATTCCGGCTCCTTCGACCAGTGTGTCTCCTCGAATTGATGCTGCACGTAGAATAGCCAGACGCCAATCGAACCCGCCAAAAGGACAATCGGTAGGTGGACGATTAGAAAGGAGACAGGGCCGATCGCCCAGATCAGGAGCGCGGCGATCGCAACAACTGCGACATTGGTGGCCATCGTCGACACCCATGGCAGCATGCCCTTGCGCATCATGCCCACCGGCAGTCGTTGCTGAAACAAGAAGAGCCAAGCCGGGCCTATGCCAAACATCACCAGTGGATGCCGGTAGAGGCGATAGCCGACCCGTCCCCACCGAGACCGTTCATAATATTCCGTCACAGTGAGAGTGGTGATGTCCCCGACGCCCCGCTCATCGAGATTGCCGGCTGACGCGTGATGCGCAGCGTGCGCCCTGCGCCAGTAATCATAGGGGGTCAGTGTAAGGACGCCAAGAACACGGCCTGTCCAGTCATCGAAGTGCCGCCGGGCGAAGAAGGAGCCGTGGCCGCAATCGTGCTGGATCATGAATAGCCGCAGCAGAAATCCCGCTGCAGGCATGGTCAGGATCAAGCCCCACCAGAAGCCGTAGTGGACCGCCAACCAGGTCAGCGTCCAGAAGGCGGCGAACGGGATGGCTGTGACCGACAGCTCAAACATGCTCCGGCCGGCATGCGACGTGCGATATTTTGCAAGGATTTTAAGCCACGCCTTTTCATCCCCGGTCTCAGGAGCGGTGTACATCGATTTCGTGTTCATTGTGGCTGGCCAGCTCTCTGCAGGGCGGCTGTGCGATAAAAATGTTCTGCGTGCTGAGAGAGGTTCTCGGCCTCGATCCGGTCACCGGTCTGGGCGGCCTCTCGCGCCAGAAGCATATACTGCTCGTATCGCCTCATCAGGCTCTGCGAATTGGTTGTTGCGGTGGCATCCATGCTGGCGCGTGCCGGTCGGCTGGCCGACGAAGGGGAGTTTCGGCTTGGTGATCTCGAAAAAATAATTCAAGCCCTTACAGGGCTTGCTCCATAAACTTAATGATTTCGGGGAACTTCGACCGCTAAGTGCGGGCTAACTTGTCATCGGCATCGCCGCCTCGGCGCGGCATCGCAGTTCGCTCATCATGTATCTCGTTAATGCGGCCGTTTGATGTTGTCTAAGTGTCTAGCCGCGTACGGCCCGCTTCCAGTTTCGTGAGGCGGCCGGACCAAACAGATCGATGCACAAGGCCTAAACTTTCGGTTTCTGAAAGCGTCTCGGTTCAAAGCCCCGCCTTGGAAGTCATTATCGCGCAGTCGAAATTGGAGGATTGATTCTTAAGGCGAAGGTCTCACGCGTCCCAGACTGACTGATTTGGCATCGAGCATGGATATCCTGCCACAATTCCCGCGCCAGTGACCAAATTTTATACCCAGACATTTCTCATTGAGTGATTGCTTACAGGCCTGTTAACCTGGCCGCCTGCGTTATGATCGGGTTCGAAATCGGCCCGTCTCGCCGGATCGCTGAAGACAACGCCGCATCGGCTTGCCGTCCTCCGATCGACACCTCTGCAGACAGCAGTCCGTTTTGACACATACGATTGTCGTCCCATCCCGGATGATCGGCGATTGGATAAAGACATAGCCCTTCCAATGGCACGCCTGCTCTCATCGCCAAGCGCGCCTGTGAAGAAACATAGCTGTACCACGCAGCGCGACGTTCACCCTCGATGCCCGTTTCTGCGATTATCAAAGGCCTACCATAGCGGGCATAGGTCTCGATCAGGATATTGCTAAACGGCTTATAAAGATGATGACCGATGTCGATCGGCGGCCCGCCATGGATCCACTGGTTGTTAAAGTAGTAATTGACCCCGATGACATCGAGATAGCGCTCCTGGCCGCCGATCTGCGGCCAGAGGCGGCCTGAGATCAGGTCCCATCCCTGAAATTGTGATTGCCGATGACTTTCGGCAACGCCCCGTTCCCATGGACGAGATGGGTCAGTGATGACGTTTATCACCGGATCGCAATGGACGAAACGCGCCCGGCCGTCTGCGGCGAGGATCGCTTCCATGGCAGCGATCGCGGCGCGTGCCAGTTGCACCTTCAGCTCGAACCCACGCCCGTTCGCGAAGGGATTGAGATACCCGGCGTCGCCACCGCCCCATGAGAAGAAAGAAATCTCGTTGACGGGACAATAAAATGGGACCGTGTCGCACTCTTCTCGAACGATTTTGGCACATTCGCCCGCAAACCTTGCGAAACGGTCAGCGAAGCCCGGTGACCAGATGTCCAGATCGTCGGGCCAGCCATAGTGGAGCAAGTCCCAGATCACCTGCGTGCCGGTTGTTTGCGCCGCTTGCAACATAGGCCTCATGCTTGACCAGTCGTAGTGACCGGCCCGGTCGATCAGGTGCCAGCGAAAGCCGTCGCGCACTGTACGAATGCCAAACTCCGCTAGCTGACGATAATCCTGCGCGGCATGGCGGTCGTGGCCGATGGCCGCAAGCATGTCGAGCCGGCGACCGACCTGCTCGTCCTTTCGGGGACGAAGCCGGTGGCTCGAGCATTCGAATCCGCCCTGCAGGAAGGATTGAAAAAGGCCGGTTGGCCCCGACGGCACCCTTTCTGCTAGCACGTCGGAAAACAGTTTTCTCCAGTGGGGGACCACCGCTTCCGTGGCGTAGCGCTCCTTGACACTATCCCGCAGTGCAGCGCCAAGCGACCGCCGCAGCGCAGGGTCATCGATCAGCCGGGCGATATTTTTCGCCACGGCCTCAGGATCGCTGTAAGAAACAAACAGACCGGAAATCTCATCTTCGATCTGCTGCAGCGCGCCGTTGTCGGGCGTTGCGATGACAGGAAGAGAGGCGGCCCCGGCCTCGGCGATCACATGCGGCATACCTTCGCCGCGAGACAGCCAAACGAAGATGTCGAAGGCAGATAGCAGCTCGGGAACATCCTTCCGGTCTCCGAGAAACATCAATTTCGCTGCTAGTCCACGCTGCTGTGCCAGCGCCTTAAGTTGGTCAGCATGCTCCGGCATGAAGGCGTCCGGGCCGCCGACGATCACAAAGCGGGCCCGGCCGTCACGCAGGGCGACAAGGGCGGCCGCCTCGATAAAATCCTCGACATTCTTCTTGGGGTCGAGCCGGCCGACCCAACCGATCAGCGTCTGGTCTTCCGTGATGCCAAGCCCCCGCCGGGTCGCCCCACGCAACGACGGGTCGAAACCCGCCAGATCGACCATGGACGGGATCTCGAGCGCGTGATGCTCACGCCCCGGCATATGTGAAGCCGCGGCGTCGCGGATCGAACGGCAGACGCCGATATATCGGCTCGTCAGGTGTTTTGGTCCGGCCAAGGCTTCGGAGACGAGTCCGCCATGTTCGACAAGCGGGGGGCGCAGGTGCAGCCGTTCCAGGGCCGGATAGATATCGGCGACGTTCTGGCATGACACTACGATATCGTAGGAAGGGATCTTGGCCGCCAGGTAGTCGACGGTAGCATCGAACGACAGTTCGTAGGGTGTCGTATCGACATCGACGCCGAGCGCGGCCAGTTGTTCATGCGTCTGCTCCGGCATGCCCGGCTTGCGGAAGCAGGCGACCACGTCGATGCGAAAGCGCCGCGGGTCGAGATTTCCGGCCAGCAGTCGCACCTCGGTTTCCTCGCCGCCGACCACCAACCAAGCAAATACGAACAGGATGCGGATCGGCGCGGCTTCCTCTGTCATTCGCCTACCTGGAAGACGACCTGCAGGAAATCCGGCCGGTTTTCGATGAGGTCGGTTAAAAAGGACGGCGCGTCGGTCATCGGAATGACATGGGTGATCATGTGCTCACGGATCGCGCTACCATCACGTCGGAGAAGATCGACAGTTGCCAGCGCAAGCCGTTGGCGGTTCCACAGCGGGGCTAGTCCACGAGGCACGCGGTTGATCTGAGCACAGCGTATGTTTAGGCCATTGTGGTGAAACTCCTCGCCAAGTCGGAGCGACTCGGCGCCGCGTTGGTAGAAGGCGAGGTCGATCACGGTGCCCTGCGGTCGCAGGGCCTTTAGCGCGGTATGCAGGCTCGCGGACTGCGCCCGGGTCTGGAATACCAAGTCGGCGCCGCGGCCCATCGCACCGTCATGCCAGCGCGCCTTGGCATGCTGCCAGGCCTGATCCTCCGTCATCGCCATCAGTCCCATCGCCTCCGCCTTGCCGCGGCGAAACTCGGAAGGATCCGTCACGAGCACGTCCGAGGCACCGAGCGCGCGGGCAAACAGCGCCGTCATCAGGCCCACCGTACCGCCGCCGATAACGATGACCGGGCGATCCTTCACACCTGCGCCAAGGAAGGGCACGTGGCCTCCGAAAGCCTCAGCGTCGGCATGCAATATGCCGTTGGCGCAGATTGGACCCATCTGCGCGACAAGCACGCCGAGCAGTGGATCGATGTCCGTCGGCATCGGCACCAGAAGGTCATTGGACGGGTTGGCGGTGTGCCCGGACTTGTGGGCATAGGTCGTGGCAACCACATCCCCGTCTGAGAAGCCGTGCGCGCGCGATTCCGATACGCGCGCAACTTCCATATAGCCGAGGAATGGCACCGGGAAGTGCAGGTCCGCCTCGTTCTCGATGAAAGCGCCGCGCTCCCCATCGAAACGCGATCGAAAATAGGGATTGGTGTTTTTGAGAAAGGTCAATTCTGTCCCAGCTGAGAGGCCGGTGTAGACGGTGTCGAGGCGAACCTCGCCATTCCCCGGCGGCCCTTCCTCATATTCGAAGAAATACGGGCGGCCCGGTGCCTCGACGCCAAGGGAGCGAATCCTTCTGTGCCCCGGCGCCAGTTCGGGTGGCAGCGGTTCTGGGCGAGGCTGGAATTGCAGCGGAGCCGGGTTGGGTCTTTGCGTGCGCGGCGGATGGAGCTTGACGACCTGACCTGATTTTGCCGAGGAAACCACGGCAAGTGCCAGCCGATGCGTCGTCAGCGCTTCGGCATAGGGACAACGGATCCGGTTTTCGCCGCCGCGCACTGCGTCGATAAAATCTCGGTCCTCGCGCCAAACCGGATCGCCATCGGCCCCGCGCACCGGACGTCCTCGGCCGACATCCACCATGATCTCACGGTCGGACAACTCGATCGCCAGTTGGTTTGCGAAGATGTGCAGACCAACGCGATGGTTCCATCCGAGCAGGCAGGTGGAGGCAATGTTTGCAACGACACCGGTTTCGAAGGTTAGGTTGGCAGTCGTCACCGTTGGCACGTCGAGATCTGGAAAGTCGGTCCGGTCGAGATGCCCGGCACGCCCGTAAACTTCGGTGACTTCGCCCACCAGAAATCGCGCGAGATCGAGAAGATGGGTCGTCTGCTCCACCATCTGTCCGCCCGACTTATCTTCCTTCCACCACCATTGCGGCGGCGGTGTGGAATCCAGCCAGTAGCCAGACAAAAGTTGCGCGGGATTTTCCTTCAACAGGCCGCGCGCTTCGTCGACGATGTCCAGATAGCGCCAATGATAGCCGACGCCGGTAATCAGACCCCGGGCGGTCACGGCCGCCGAAATTTCCTCCGCGATTGCCAGATCGAGCGCCACCGGTTTTTCGACGAAGAACGGAATTCCCCGCTCGACGAGCGCGCGCTCCGGTTCGCCATGGGCAAAGGGCGGGACGCAGACATACACGGCGTCCGGACTGACCGCGTCCAGCATTTCCTTATGATGGGAGAAGGCTTTGGCGCCAAACCGCATCGCGGCCGCATCCGCCCGGCCGAGATCGGGATCCGCGAAGCCGACCAGTTCGACGTCGTCGAAGCCGGCGATGATATCGAGGTGTCGGTGCGCGATGCCGCCGACGCCGATAAAGGCCAGACGTGTCTTTTGCATTGAGAGATCCTTTAGCGTTGGGCCTGTTTTTCCGACAAAACGGCCGTAAATCGCGCCGGTTTCTGCCGCCATCCGATCGGCAGAAAAGAGCTGTCGGAAGCGTTCTCCCGCGGCGGCGCCGACGCCAGCCAGCCGAATCGGATCGGCAAGCGCCAAAATGATGGTATCGGCCAGCGACTGGACATCGCCTGGTTCTGCAAAAAACGGGTGTTCTTCGCCGAGCGCCTCCAGGGTGCCGCCGATACGCGTCGCGACCACAGGCGTACCAAGCGACATCGCTTCCAGCACGACGAGCGGCAGCCCTTCGAACAGTGACGGCAGGACGAAGAGATCGCTGCATGCAAAGAGCTCGGCAACATCTGCACGCTGGCCCAGAAAACGGATATGGGCGGCTACGCCGAGACTTTCAGCAAGCGCCGTGAGGGTCTCCTGTTCCTCGCCCGCTCCTGCCAGCAGAAGCATGGTGGAGGGATGCCGCCTCAAGACTTGCGGCAGGGCGCGCAGCAAGGTCGCATGATCCTTTTGCGCGGTCAGTCGCGCTACGGTCAGCAGAACAACTGCATTGTCGGATGCGACGTTTCGTGTCAGTTCCATCGCTGCTGCGATTGGCTCACGCGCATAGATGCCGTTGCGGATCACCGTCAATCGGTCCGTTGCAATGTGTGCCGCGTAGCTGGCCAGCGAAGCGTCGGAAACGACGATGTGATGGGAGATGTTTTGCGACGCAAGGCGATAGTCCTCTTGTTGCCGATCGTCGGTCAGAAGATAGGGCAGGTGTTCGGTGCGGATGACCGGAATGCCCTTTGCCGCGCCAATGGCGCTGAGCTTAAGTCCTTCCCAGCCTATTCCAGCATGAACATGAAGGAGATCGCTACCGGCCTGAGAGAGCCAGTCTGAGAAATCTTCTTCATCGCGGGCAAGCCGTATCCTAATGCCGAAACGCGCGGCGCGGGGCAGTAGACCATTGCGGTCCTCCCCGATCAGGGCAATCGTCACATCCCACTCGGGGGCGCAGCCGCGCGCAAGTGCGAGCATGTGCTCGCCCATTCCCGACGGATCGAGACTATCCGTCGCCAGAACGATGTGTGCTTTTCTAGTCAAGCCGCGAATCCGCCATGACGCTATGTCCCAGCCGCTTCTGCAAGCGCCGGTGCGTCGCAAGGGCCTGTCCAACAACCTGATCCATGTTGTAATATTTGTAGGTGCCAAGCCTGCCCACGAACGTGACGTCGCTCTGCACCCGCGCAAGGGCTTCGTACTGCCGGTAAAGCGTCTGGTTCTCAAATCTAGGGATCGGATAGTAGGGATCACCTTCAGCGCATGCGAACTCGTAGCTGATGCTCGTTTTGGGATGAACCTGACCGGTCAGATGCTTGTATTCGGTTATGCGAGTGTAAGGCACGTCTTCAGAAGGATAGTTGACTACCCCGACGGGCAAAAGTCGTCGTGCGTCATGCGTTTCGTGCCGAAATTCGAGGCTGCGATAGGGCAGGTGCCCGAAGCAGAAATCGTAGTATTCGTCGATCGGACCGGTAAAGATCGTGTGTTTCGCCAAGGCGTCGTTACGCAAGTCGGCGTAGTCGGTGTCGAGCAAGACCGTGATGTTCTGGTGGTCAAGCATGCGCTCGAACATCCGCGTATATCCGTCGCGCGGCATCGCTTGAAACGTGTCAAGGAAGTAACGGTCGTCGTCGCTGGTGCGGGTCGAAATCCGTGCCGTGACGGAACGGTCGAGTTCGGAAGGGTCAAGACCCCATTGCTTGCGCGTATAGCCCTCGAAGAAGGTCCTGTATAGCTCGCCGCCAACCTGCGACACAACCACGTCTCGCGATGTGCGGATCGGGTCGCAGGGTTCGGCGCGGCTTGCCAGAAACTGCGCAGCCTCTGTCTCGTTCGAGAGGTTGAGGCCGAACAGCCCGTTCAGCGTCGTGCGGTTGATGGGAATGGGCAGCCTAAGATCGCCAACCTGCGCCAGCACTCTATGCTCGTAGCCCCGCCAGGCGGTGAACCGGGATAGATAGGCGAACACATCCTCGCTGTTGGTATGGAAAATATGCGGGCCGTATTTGTGCACGAGTATGCCCGCCTCATCGCGATGATCATAGGCATTTCCAGCGATATGCGGCCGCCGATCGCAGACAAAGACCGAACGGCCGTCGCTGGCGAGACGTTCGGCCATCACCGATCCGGCAAAGCCGGCGCCAACTACCAGGTAGTCGTAGCCCCGACGAACCGAACTGCGGTGAAACGCGAACGAAGCTTCCCTCGAAACGGCAGGCGGGTTGGATCTGGCTGCCACCGCCTGCTCGACGAAATGTGACATCGAGCGAAAGGTGGCATCCCAGGACGAACTGGCAAGTGTGGCATCCGCTGCCTTCCTCCATGCGTCACCTGAACGCGAAAGCGTCAGCGCGGCGTCGCAGGCTCGCGCAAACGCGACAGCGCCATCGGCTAGGAAAACGCCCTTGACATCGCCGTAGCTGCGTTCCACGTCTGTAATGCGGGTGCTCACCACCGGCCGTCCAGCCGCAAGATATTCGGGTGTCTTGGTGGGACTGATGAAGCGGGTTGCCTCGTTCAGCGCAAAAGGCATTATTGCCGCCTGCCAACCGGACAGGTAGGCCGGGAGATCCTGATAGGCTTTCTGCCCGAGATAATAAATGTTCGCTGCCTTTGGCAGATCTTCGGGCAAAATCTTGACTACCGGACCGAGGAAAACGAACGAGTGATCCGGCCGGGCATTTGCCGTCTCGCGGATCAGGTCGAGGTCGAGCCGCTCGTCGATCACGCCATAATAGCCGAGCCGGGGATGCGGGATCGCGGCCTGATCTGCCGGGTCCGCCTGTACCTCGCGGGCCTTGCGGAAATGATGCGCGTCGACGCTGGAGGGGAAGGCATGGATGTTGTCGTGCCGGTGCCTCTTCGCCTCGTAGAGACTGATACCGCCGGTGAACACGGCATCCGCGCGGGCGATCAGCGCATCCTCCGATTCCTTCAACCGGGGCGGCGCGAACTTGAAATTAGCCAGTTCGTCCATGCAATCGTAGATCACTGCTTCGGCATCCACATGTCCAGCAAAGCTGAACATCATGGGTGTGTAGAACCAAAGGACGGGGCGGCGTCCGCCGCCTAGCGCAATCAACTCGTCAAGAAGTTCACCGAGCGCGTTTTCCCGCTCAGCCTCGCTCCACCAATGCGGTATCCGCGGCCGGACAGCCTTGACGTTGGTATCCACGAAAGGGTGGATTTCCAGATAGGCAAGATGGTGGTCGGTCGGGATGAATTCTTCGAAGAAGAAGACCTCGCGGTCGCGAGAAAATCTCTGCATCAGATGCTGCGGTCTCTGCAGCACGAAATCCCATCGAAGGTGGGAAAAACAAACAAGGGGAGGGTTACGGGAAGCGCAGGGTTCAGGCGTCTGCAATGTGGAATTCAACACGTCCATCAAACACCTCGTTCCTTCATAACCCCAACTTCGGTTCCTTGCGAAAGTTCCGTCGGGCGAAATGGGCGTCAGTTTTCGGTGTCTTTGATCAATTGCCTGAGTTTGCGCGCACTATGCGGCCAGGTCCAGCGAGCGAGCACAACGCCGCGAGGACGCAACGTGTCTGCACATTCAAGCAAGTCGAGAATACCCTCGTGAAAGTCCATCGCGGACGCCGTGCGACCAGTTTCCGGGGTCAGGTACTGGAGCCCGCAGCAGAGCTCGCTGTTGGCCAGAACCGGAATGCCTGCCAGCATGTATTCCGTCAGGATTGCCGGCGCTCCGTCGTCTATACCACAGACAACGCCGATCCGTGCCCGGTTCATCAGGCGATTAACCTCGTCGGAGGGAACTCCGGGCGGTCCGACGAACTCGACGTCAATGCCCAGCCGTTGTGCGTGGTTGCGCAATTCCGGGACGAGTTCGCCATAGCCGGATACGCACAACGCGCGCAGCGACCTTGGAAGCCGCGCGAGCGCGTCGAACAGGATATCGTGTCGTTTGTAGTGCTGCGCGGCTGCCACGTAGATTATGTCGTGCGTCTTCGGGAGGTTTAATGGGCGGAATGTCACCTCGGAGGCGAATTCCGGACCGACCGGCATAACCTCCGTCCGCATTGCTGGATGACGGGCTTTCACCACGTCCGACTGCCATTCGGCGCCGGTCAACACGAGATCGAAATGACGGCTCACCTCCGAGGGCACCCGAAGCGCCGGTGCATCGATAGAATTGTAGATCTTGAAGCTGTCTTGGCAGGCAAGAACAATGTCTTCGCAGACACCAAGGCCCCACACGCACAGAATGTCCGGTGGCCCAAATGCCGCAATATGCCCGAGCATATCGTTCGATGCGAATGGGGCTTCCGGTCCGTTCATGCGAAACGCACGGCGCGTAAGAAATCGACTACCTGTTGTCCAGTCTGGTGGCGGCGCATTGCCACGCCAGTGCGTCCAGATTTCACAGCAATCTACAAGACCGTCCTTGAGTGCGGCCAAGGGTAACCGTTCAAGATATCCTCCATCGACCGTCACGGCTCCAAGGTTCGCAACCGGCTTGGGGAAGCAGCCTCTCGACCCACTCAGCCATTGGTCGCGATATGCGTTTACGGACGGAATGTCGTCATCACCCAACGCTCCGTCCTGATAGTCGCTGATGATGACGATACGGCGCAGCTTCATGATTATGCCTGATTGATATCGACGCAGTAGTCGGTAAGGCGGCCCTGCCACTTAACTTCCAGAGAAAGATCCAGTTCCGAGACGTCGCTGCTGCCTGGACGTGTGTGACACTACAGATCCGATCGAATTCGTGGTGATCGAATTCTTCTTCAAAGGCTCGAACTCCAGTGACAAAGCAAGCTTTCCGTGAATGGGCGGATAAGGCGCGATGGTGGAACCCGCGAGCGCAGTAGTTCATACGGAAGAGAAGAATCCGATGAGGATCGTGTTAGTCACCATCTCGATCCTCTTGCTCATGATGACCGTCATTGCCGCTAACCTGCGGCCATCCCCGTCACGAGGCTTCCTATTCGAAGCCGTAAGACATCACGGAAAATAGATCGAGTGATCCGATCTGTGGTGCGGCCTCGGATCTGAAGACGCTGCCCGATGTCGGGTTCGGCGAAACATTCGTCTGGCTTCGGCGTTGTTACAATCCAGTGAGCACACAGGGTGAGCCGTGATTGAAGCCAAGCCGTCAGACATTCATGGGGACAAGCCGGCCGCGGCGTCCACACAAGGGATGGTCGATCACAAGGAGCTCGCTGCCTTCGCGTTTCAGCGCACGCGAATGCCTATTGTGGTCGCGGATGCCCGTCAGCCCGACTACCCACTTGTTCTCGCAAACGAAGCTTTCCTTCACCTCACCGGGTATGACGCGCAAGATCTCGTGGGACAGAACTGTCGGCTTCTGCAGGGAGAAAACACATCGAGAGAGTCTATCGCCCAGATACGGGCCATCATCGGCGCGGAGCGCGAGGGCACAGTCGAAATCCTCAATTACAGGAAGGACGGAAGCGCTTTCTGGAACCAGCTTCATCTCAGCCCCATCAGGGACGACGATGGTCGTCTAGCCTATTATTTTGCGTCCCAGATCGACGTCACCGAATACCGCAAGGTCCAGACGCTCGAAGAGGCAGAGCACCGTTTGCTGCTGGAGGTGGACCACAGAACGAAGAACGTGCTGGCCATCGTCGATAGCATAGTGCGCCTGACACGCTCCGACAACGCCGCTGCCTATGCCGCGTCCGTTCAGCAGCGGGTTCAGGCGCTTGCCAGAACCCACATGCTGCTCGCCGAGAATGGGTGGCAGGAGGCCTCGCTCCACGACATCATATCGCTGCAGATCAGTGTTTACGGGGATAGGCATATCGAGATCAGCGGTCCGTCGGTCATGATCCCCGCGCCGTCGGTCCAGCCACTCGGCCTGGCAATGCATGAGCTTGCCGCAAACGCTGCGGTGCATGGAGCGCTCGCGCATCCTGAGGGCAGCCTGACTGTCACCTGGCGACACTCCGACAATGGGCTGGTTATTGAGTGGCGCGAACAGGGCATCAAGAACGGCGCTACGCCGCGGAAAGGCTTCGGCACTGTTTTGCTTGGCGCCGTGCTGGAAAAGCAACTTGGTGGCAAAATAAGCCGGGAGTGGCGCGACAAGGACCTTCGCGTTAAGGTCGAGCTGCCGTCGCTGAACCGTGTCGGCGCCAGTCTCAGATCCAAACCTTGACACCTGCTGTCGGACGAAGAAGAACGAGCTTTTGCAGACGGAGGCGCAGTCTGGTCGGCGGACAGGTTTGCGAACGCTTTCCCTCCACGGAATCATTAGATTTGCGTCAGTGGCCATGCCGAGATCGCAGCCAACACTGAAGTGGGTGATTGGCTTTGGAAACGCCAAATCATCCAAACGGTTTGAGGTGGGTAAATCGTTTCATAACGGACGCGGTCGGCTGTTGGCGATAGGCTCGCCACTGTGAGAGGGGCGGGCCTTAGTAGGTCTTGGTGAGCAGGGAATGAAGCAGTACAGTTGGACTTTAATGACGCCGGGTTCGTCGCCAATCGTCGGGCTGGGTGATGTTGATGAAATCGAGCATTCCCTTTCTCTCATGACCCTGCCCGGACTTTCCTCGCCCAAGGAGCTGATCGACCACCTCCAGAAAAACCAAGATGCGAACGGTGCGGCACATTTTCTCCACGGCTCCGGTACGATCGAAGCGTGGAGCTTTGCTTGGATCCTTCTCTTCGACCAAGTCCCACCGGCCAAAGCTAAGAAGTAGTTTGGCCGTCACCAATACCGGCCGACCTCATCATATGGGAATGTTGGAAGCTGGGGAGGTGTTCGTCGGCTTAGCAAAACGTGATGGCGACGAAGCCCATTTATTTTCAAAGCCCTAGGAACATACAGAAGGTGAGACTGTTCTCACCCTGATCACTCGACACACGAGTGTACTCAGTCGTGATGACCTCTCGGTCTTTGTCGAGTGATTTCCTGTATCCTCAACTATAGCGTCACCGTAAAAGGTGGCGCTTTTTTGTTGGAACCATCGAATGCAATCGTGGTTGTAAGCAGCGGACGTCGTTAGAATTGCCCTCCTGACGCGTCCACGCGCTGTGACCTCAACCGCAGCAGAACCCTTGCGGTTGCAGCCGTGAGGGTTTTCCCTTTGGGCCGACGCGCAAACGGGTCAGGGGCGCTCAACCTGTCAGTAGGGCATGTTTAGGTTGCCGCCGGCAGTACCATGCGGGCGCTGTGGCACGCTAGCCGATAAATCAAACGCGCACGCGGGACTACCGGTCGCGTGCAGTGCGTTCATGGCGCATGATCGTGTAATAGCCCGATAGCTCTGGTATCATCCCGGCCATTGCATCGAAGCGCGGATCGTCTTCCCGCAATTCGCCCGCATATTTCGCCTGGAGAAACTGGGCGTGCGCCGCCAGTGCGTCGTCCTCGGCACGGTGCAGGATGGTGAAAACGGGAGCGGGAACCGTCTTGCCCTTGACGATGACACGGTCGAGCTCTGCGATCGTATACCGGCCGCTCACCAGGGATGCGGTAGTCTCGCCAAGCAGCAATGCAACGCCATAATTCTTCGAGGCGCCTTCGAGGCGCGAGGCCAGATTGACGCTGTCGCCGAGGCAGGAATAGTCGAAGCGCCGGGTGGAGCCCATGTTGCCGACTACGCATTCGCCAGTGTTGATGCCAACGCCCATCTTGAGGACATGCAGCTGCATTCCACTGGCTGCGGATTCGGCCTCCAGCTCCAGGTTCAGTTTGGTAATTTCCTCCTGCATGGCCAGCGACGCGACAACGGCATGCATCGCGTGATCGGGATCGTCGAGCGGCGCGTTCCAGAAGGCCATGATGCAGTCGCCCATATATTTGTCGATCGTGCCGCCATGGTTCATCACCACTTCAGATAGCGGCGTCAGTAGCCGATTGATCAGCGCGGTCAGCTGTTCGGGATCGTCCTTCAGCGTCTCGGCGATGGTCGTGAACCCGCGCACGTCGGAGAACAGGATCGAAAGGGTTCGCCGCTCGCCGCCGAGCTTAAGCTGCGAGGGGTCTTCAGAGAGGCGCTTGACGAGGTCGGGCGAGAGATATTGCGAAAAGGCGCGGGTGATCTGCAGCTTGTTGCGCCGCTCCTCGGCGAAGTCGAATGCCGCCTGGCCGAAGACGACGGCGATATAGGCGATTGACGGGCCGAGCGGCGAAACGAAGATATGGCCGAAGCGGATGCCTACGAAACTTGCGGCCGAGAAAAGGCAGACGGCAGTAACGGCCGCCGCCATCGCTAGCCAGCTGGTCGAGCGCCGGACGCTTGCAGCTGCAAGCACGGCGGCCACAAGGATCACTAGGGCGACGAGTGGTAGTCCGGCTTTTTCGATGAAGAAACCGTGGACGATGTTGTCGTAGATCGTCGCCTGGATTTCGACACCGGCGACCAGCTTGCCGGTGTGTACTGTATAGGGTGTCGCGAATGTATCGGCGCCGCCTTTGTCGATCTCAGGCGCATTTTGCAGGCTGAGGCCGACCAGGACGACGCGATCCTTGAAAAAATCCGGAGGCAGAAAATTCTGTGGGTCAAGCGCCTGATAATAGGACACGGTGGGATAGCTGCGAGACGGTCCGAAGGATTGGATCATCGCATTTTTTGACATCTTCATTGGCGTCCTGCCAGCTGCAGCAGCCAGCGTTGCGGCAAATCCGTCCCTATAGGACGGAATGGTGCGGAAGATGCCGTCGCCGCCGAGATCAATCGAGGCGATTCCGGTTCTTGCGCCGGCAGCGGTAAATTGAGGCAGCGGCGTGGTGCGAATGAGCTGGTCTGCCTGCGGCGCCTGGATCAGCGTCTCGTCGCCGGCCAGCACGATATCAGGGCCGACAGCTGCGGTCACTGCTCCGTCGTTATCAGGCGACGAGGGTTCAGCCATGATGATATCAAGCCCGACAGCCTTTGCGCCCGCAGCCCGCAGGGCGGTGATCAGGCGGGCATGCAGACTGCGTGGCCACGGCCATTGTTCGTTGATCTGCGCCAGTGCCGGCTCGTCGATCGCGACGATCACAGGCGCTTCCTCGGGTGGCAGCGGATCATCGACGGTCGAGAGATAGTCGAAGCTCCTGAGCTCCAGCAGCGACCATGCCGGCAGACGCGAGAGCAGCGAAATCGCCACCAGTGTCACCAGTACGAGGACGGCTAGTCTGACCGGACGGCTGGAGACGGGCCAGCCGGTTGGGCGGGTGGATTGTGTCTTTCTGCCCGGCATCAGAAGCGGATCTTCAGGCTGCCCTTGACCGCGCGGCCCCAGCCTGGAACACCAGGCGCCACCTCGAAATCTTCGTCAAGAAGATTGAAGGCCGAAGCTTCGAGGGCAAAGCGCTTGTCGATCGGCTCCCAAATCAGGTTGGCATCAAGGGTCCAGTAGTCGTCGAGCCCCTCGGGCCCGAGGATGCCGCCATCACCTTGACGCTCTCCGGTATAGTTCGCAGCAAGCGTTGCCTTGACGTTGGCCTCATTGACCCAGGTCAAAGCGAGCTGCCCGCTAGTCTCCGGAATGTAAGGCAGCGCCTCGCCGAACCCGATGCTGCCGGCATCCTTGTTCTTCGAATGCGAATAGGCCACGGTTGCTGAGACACCGAACCCATAAAGCAGGGCGACGTTTGCGGTTGCGCTAACGCGATCGACATTTGCTTTGCTGATGGTCAGGCCACCCGGAAGATAGGGGAGAAATGGACCGCCGACCGGGTAGGCCAAATCGAGGTCACGAATTTCCTGATGCTGATATTCGATACTGGTGAACAAGCGTTCAGTCCATTGCGCGTCCCACTGAAGCGCGATCGTATCGGTGTATCCGTCGATGCCCGAATAAGGTTGATTGGGTTGAATGCCAACGACGCCGATCGGCGACAAGGTCGGGGAGCCCATATCATAGCTTTGCCGCATGAAAGCGGCGCGCAGCCATTGGCCGTCGAGCGGCGCCCAGGCAACGCCCAGGCGAGGCTCAAGCCGCTTCACATCCGTCGACCCGCCGTCTATGGCCGTTCCGAAGAGTGCGTATTCCGCCTTTAGGTTCGGTGTGATCTCGTGAAGCAGATCGACATAGGCTCTGCCGATTCCTATCCGCTCGTCGACCGATGTCCCAAGCAGCGAGTCTTCGGCTTTAATATCGGCGAACCCGCCCTCTACGCCGTAGCGCCAGGTCAGATCATCGACGCCGTAAAGATGGTTGATTGCCGCGACGTAATTGCGCTGCAGACTGTCTGCGATGCGCGGCGGTGGGGCAATGACTTCCTGCTCTACGTTTTGCTCGGTGCTCGTGTAGAAGAATGCGGCATTGACGACGTTGCGATAGCCGAACGTATGGCTCCAGCCGATACCCGCGGCTGTGGATTTCGTATCGATATCACCGCTCTCGTTATAGCCCGCAGCCGGAAAGTCGATTGCCTGGTCAAGCTTGCTGTCGGCGTGGTTGGCGTAAAGCACGAACCGGTCGTCCGGATTTGGCGTTGCCGTAAGATAGCCGTTGCCGGAAAGGCTGCGGATATCCCCATCAAGGCTGCCGGGGCTAGCGAAAGGGGTTGTCAGGAATGAACCATAGTCACCGCCGTAAGGCGTCTGTTCCCACTTCAGGTTCAGATAGCCGCTGACCGGGAACGGCTCGTTGGCAAAGCCCTGCAGTTCAGCCTCGCCAATCGGCTTGGTTTCGCCTGCAGAGTTGATCACGCCGCCGCCGATCGAGCCTTCGAGGAACGGCCGGCGTAGCAGATTGGCCGAGCGCGAGCGGCCGGACAGCATGTGCGGGTCAAGAAGCAGGCCCTGCAAGAGCGCCGAGAAGCTGTTGGAGTTTAGCTTGTAGAGGTCGATCTCGTCGTCGAAAGTCTCGGTATTGGCGAAGGGCCGAATATTGCCGCGGATAGACTGGTCAACGTAGCCGCTGCCGGCGAAGGGATCGAAGACCGCATCGCCGTAATATCGGCCCCAGGCATTCAATCCGCGCAGGCGGAAGGCGTTATTGAGCGTTGAGCCGGCATCCTGATTGGCGCCGAGCGAACCGTAATGGCCGCCGCGCGCCTTCGACCGCCGCAGGAACTCCTGGGCGTAGTCCAGCGCGCCATCGGGGTCGTAGTCGTCGATGGCGACGGCTGTGCGGAAGGAGGAAATGACCGGGTCGTTCCTGTCCAGCCTGTCGGCATTGTCGAGCGCTTGTTCGGACAGAACACGGTCGCCCTTTTCGTAATGACCGGCAGCGAGCATGAGCTGCGCCTGGGAATGCGCCGGATTGGCGGTCGAGGAGGCCAGCAGGTCGTCGATCGCCTTGTCCATCGCGCCCATCTGCAGATAGTAGCGGCCGCGGGCCAGGAGGGCGATGTCGAAGGCCGGGTCGGCGGCGAGCGCCAGATCGATTTCGCGCTTTGCTTCCTTCATCCGCGACTGGTCGAGATAAAGGATCGCTAGATTGGCGTGGCCGATCGGATCGTCGCGGTCGAGTTCGATGGCACGTTTCAGCGCCGCTTCGGCTTCGCGCGCTGCACCACGGGCATTCTGCAGCAGGCCGAGGTCGTTCCAGGCCATGGAGGAGCCGGGGGCCACCTTGAGCGCGGCATTCAGATCGCTCAGTGCTCCCTCGAGATCGCCCTGATAATCGGCGCGCATGCGGGCGCGGGCCTGCAGCGCATTCGGATCGTCCGGGTCGATCGAAAGCGACCTGTCGATCGCCTCGTGCATCTGGACGCGATCGTTGATCAGCAGCGCCAGCTGCGCGCGCAGGGCAGGGAGCGTCGAGTCATCGGGATAGCGCGCTTCGGCCGCCTTCATCGTTGCGATCGCAGCCGGAATATCTTCCAGGAAGCCTGCCGTATAAGCTTTCATCACGGCGGCGTAGGGGCCGGTGACATTGGCCGGTGGATGTTCGTTGCGGGATGGATCCTGCAGCGAGCGGGCGTAGTAGCCGCCATAGGCGGCGATGCTGCGGCGGAGCGGATCGAGGCCGCGTTCGGCTCTCAAGAACAGTTTCGCCGCCTCGCTGTAGCGCTTTTCGCCGCCTGCAATCAGCGCCTCAATGAGATCGGCACGGGCGCGTTGTGTTGCGGACAAGCGTAAGGCACGCGCTCTCGCAAGCGAGTTCAGCGCCTTCTGCCGGCCGTCGAGCGATATCTGTATTTCCGCCAGCGTCAGCCAGTCTTCGGCGTTTCGCGCCTCCTCGGCCTTGTCCTCGATACGGCTGCGTTCGCGGCGCATCGTTTGCACCGGCAGGGGCGAGGCCGGCATGAAGGTGAAGCCGCTGCGCAGCGTCAGGTAGAACAGCATCTGCTCGCGATCGTCAGGCGTGACGATGACGAGCTTGCGTGGCGCTTGGCCAATCGTCGCCACCGCGCCTTCGCCTTCGGCTACCTGCACGCTGCCATAGTCGTTCTTCAGCTCGACCTGGCCCTCGAGCACGATCAGCGAAGTCTGGTCGCCCTTGACCGTCAATGTCCAGTCGGTGCCGCGGATGGCGGCGGCCGCCGCCGGCGTTTCCACCGTCAACCCCGTGCCGCCGCGCTGGGCGCGGGCCCACATGGTTCCGGATTGCAGGTTGAGAACGGTGTCGCCCTGCCGGGCCATCTGCTTTACCTGGAGCGCCGAGTTGCGGCCTAGGCGCACCTGGGTGCGATCTGCGAACAGTATGGCAAGCTGGCCGGTCGCATTGGTGCGCAGCATGTCGCCGCCAAGCAGATCCTGGTGAAGATCGACATCCTGCCAGTTGGAAAGATCGACGAAGCGGACTTCCTCGCCCATCTTCCGGTCGATCACCGATCCGGCAGCCGGCTCGGCACGAGACAGCGGCTCGGCACCGGCCGGCAGCGCAGCAACGGATGCGGCCACCGTCAACACCATCATGGCGGACATGGAATGTGTAAAGCTACCCCTCATAGCAAAGCGTTTGTCCTCGCCGTGGCGAAAAGTCAATAGAAGTTGTACCGCTCATCTTGCTTTGGCGGCTAAGTGTAATATCAGGGAGACACTTGACGGTGGAGATGTTTGGGTGAGCGATCTTGAAGGTGCTAATGAGTTGATGGAAAGTGTTCCTTCGACGAAAGACATAGGATCGGAATATTTCGATCATATCAAGAAGATAAACGATATATTCTACGACCAGATCAAGATATCCGATCAGAAGGCGGCTTATATATTCACCTTCATGCTTGCATTCCTTGTCAGCTCGGGTGATGTCAGGGCCGTCTTTACATGGACGCGCTATGTCGGTGGCGATCCAAAGACGCTGCTTTTCTCCGGGCTTCTGGCTGCGGCATCGGTCTTCTCGATTCTATCGGCGATACTCGTTGTGTTGCCTCGCCACGTGAACAAGTCGACTTCGATGTTCTGGGGAAGCTGGAGCAAACACCGGCAGCTTTTCTGGGAAGCGGCTGCGCGCCACGACCAGCGTTACCTCTTTGCCGAGTATCTCGACAACGCCGATATTCTCTCGGCGATCGCTCGCGGCAAGTACCGCTGCGTGACGCTCGCGTTCCGCGGATTGATGGTGACTGTAGTCGCCTATGTGATGTTGCTGATCGCGGCCTGATATGTCTGCTGGCATGACCGTCGCCCAGCATTCGGGCTCAAGCCGAATGTGACCTGCCTCTCATGACGTGGTCTCGCACCACCCAGTGGTAGGCCAAAGATCGGGCATGGCCGTTGATATCGCAGGACCCTACCGCTCCATCACGGTATGCTCGTTGAGGCCGCTCTCGTCCCAGGTTCCCCCGTTATTGAGGATGTTCAAGAGCCGGGCTGCAATCGGTCCAAACCTTGGGCGAACACAGCTTCGGCACTGTCACCGGCTTCGAACTCATCCCACAATTCCCGAAACTCCACGCCGTCGCCAAGTGGTGACAGGCCATAAATGCGCTCCGCGGCGGCCTTTTCGGCCTGCGCCTTTTCGGGGAGGTTGGCAAGATCTCGCTCGAAGCCCTGGTCAAGATTACTTTCGTGCTGCGTACCGAAGTCGAATTCGGCCAGTTGTTCCCCCGCAGACGCCCAGAACCATCGATGACGTCATCGACCGACCATTGACGAAAAGGGCGCGCAAACCGTGAAATTCGAACCTGTCAACAAATGGCTGTGATGATTGATCTGGAAAGGCGGTGGCGCAAGCTCGGTACGTTGGCGTGACGCGGCACCGAGAGGCGAAGCTATTTCGAATATGCGCCCGAATTTCTAGGCATGCCGCGGCTGATCGCCAAGGCAGCTTCGATACCAGCACGAATTGCGAACGAGATCATCAACGAGGTTCGAGCAACCGTGGGCTGATGGCCCGCCTTCGCCTCCGAAGCCGGGCTGCTTTTATCCCGGTTGAAGGAACTAGACCGCATATTGAACAGCCGATGAGGTTTCTGGAAGCAACCGAGGCTGACCAACCAGACGATAAACGTTCCACCATCTGGCTCGCGGCATAGAGCTGTGGTTCATTCGTATTTTATTAAATATGTCTGCGAATACTCGTGTCCGAAAGACGATCTTTTCGGGTCGCTACGAGTTCATCTCGTGACCACGGAGCGAAACTGACATGTATCAGCGCACAGTTCTCATCGTTGAAGACGAATTTCTCATCAGGATGATGTTGGCAGACACCCTTAGGGATGAGGGTTACGACGTTGTCGAAGCCGAAAATGTGCTTGAGGCAATCGCGGCTCTCGCTCGGCGGAAGATCGATGCCGTCGTTACGGACATCGATATGCCCGGTGGACTGAGCGGGCTCGATCTGGCGAGGATGATCTCGTTGACCAGCATGCCCGTTCCGGTGATCATCGCTTCAGGAGGTCATTGCCTGCGCCCTGACGAGTTGCCTGGCGGCGCAACCTTCATCGCGAAACCCTATCGGCTGGAAACCATTGTCTCGATGGTTGGCGACATGACGGCAATCCTTGATTGCAGGGTAGGCGGAGTGCGAAGACAGGCTTTCTGAAGCGCGTCAGAGTATGAGCATTGGCATTGAGCAAACCGGTGCGAATTGATAATCTATTAAATTATTTAGAACTTGAGCGTGTAATACTCTGCATGCCACGCCGAGACTGCGCATTGGGACCGCACTTGCGAGCATGGGTGGATAGCCGCGTTCGGCAGGAGTTTTCAGAGCGAGTTATACCGATCGATGGCGCTATCCCTACGCGGTGGGCCCACTTACATATTCCTGATCGCCGCAATGAAGCTGCTGCGATCGCCGTCGCCACCGGGCTCGTTCACGGATTAGCAGTTGTGGCGCGTAACATTCAGGATTTTCAGGGAATGGTACTTGTCGGTTCGTGGCGAGCCTAAGGAATTGCGATAAAGATCTGTGAGAGGCGGCGGCAATCACCGTAGAGCCCAGCTGGGATGGAGACTCGCTGCCTAGAGAAAGCTGATGAAACACAAGGAGCACCCGCTCCCAACGCATCCGGCGTCACACGATCACTTCGACGGAATCGGAATGGTCTAAGTCGGCGCTTGCAAGCGAGTACGCGACCTGCCAATCACGCTGGACAGCTCCTCCAGATGCTGGCAGCCAGTCGGGTGGAAGTTCGAGGACTGGATGCATAGACGGTTGAACGGCTGGATAACCCCTAACCGCAAATCTCAGCGCGTAGCCATTTTCTCGCCGAAGTCTCTTGTGATCTTTTCCGCTGAAGGATGTCATGAAAGAATACGATCACCGATACGTCGAGCTCACGGCCCACCTCAGATCGGTCGAGGCGTTTTGCGATTTTCTTTCTCAAGGAGGCACGGTCCGCATTGCTGAGCGAGATGGCGGCCCGCTTATTGACGTGACAAATCACTTGGTCGAGAAGCATCGACGCCAAGCTGACGGCCTGTGGCAGACCCGGCGGCACTTGTTTCCCGAAAGAGCGGATGAGGATTTCCGCTCCGAACTCTACAGCAGCAATTAACTCACGGGTCCGGTTCTACGGCTCGAGCCTCGCGGAAGGTAAAGAATGATGCCAGGATGGGTGGGCGCCTTTGCAGTGTTTACAGCAATTGCGCTGATGGTTGCACAGCGTCCTGCCGCAGCAGAGAATGTGCTGGAGCGAGCGATCGGTGACGCACAGCCGTGCCGGGCGCTTAAGGTGAACGCATCGAGCTTTGGCATCAGCGTTGAAGTTGGAGTCGACAAGCTAGATTATGTGAAGATCGAGAGGCTTGACATGTCGGTGAACGGTGACCTTGCCGAGGCAAAAGCCCGCGGAACCTTGGCTTGCAAGACATCAGACAATACTTTGGTGCAAGGCGGGTTTTCGGCGACAGCTGATGTCAGCCTGCATTTCGATCTATCCACCTGCAAAACCACGGAAAGCTCGTTCGAGATCATCCGCACCAGTGGCCCGTTCGGCGATATCGTCCAAGGTTTAAAAGATGAGATCGCTCAAGCGCTGCTTCGGGGTCTCCAACGCAACGTGTCCAAACTCTGTCAAAAGTAGTTGTGACGACGATGGCGGTACGGAGCGCGGGGGATCCTCATATCGCAACGCAGATCAAGAACCTCAGGTGAGTCGTGCTAATCCCGGTGGCCCCTTTTGGACGCGTTGCGACAGAGGGCATGGCCGATCCGCAGAGGCATTGCCGAAGCTGGCGAGGGTGCCCTTGAGGCCGCCGTTTCGGAGGGCCGTGAAGAGCTCGGCATAGCGATCAAGGGCGATTTCGCCTGGCTCGGTGGGTACCTGCAACCAGGCGCCAAGCGCAGTGGCGTGGACGATCGAGGCAGACTGGCCCCTCGAGCTTGCTATGTAGACAGTGTAAAACGCGAGATTGGTTAGCCACCCAAGTCTCGGGCGATGGCTAGTTTTCCCGTGGTCAACCGGGTGGATTCGCGCGAGAGGACAAAGTGCAAAATATTGAGCGGGGAGCGGCCGATTCTGGAAGATCTGCGTCTTGAGCTTAGCTAGCCGCCCAACCAAAAATCGGGAAATTAACGCGTTGAGAGCGATAGTCATCGAATGGGAACCATTGAACGCCGGCGAAATTTATGTCGCGCATTTTCCGGAGCCATTTCCCATGTCCGATACTGACTATGCAGCGTTCGAGACCTTGTTCAAAAGCTGGCAGCGCCGACACTGGGACGGTGTCGGAGAGACTAGAGTGGATGAAAAAGAGGGACCACTTGCGCTTGTCCGTGGTTTGCGTTTACTCGGCTATAGGGTCGTCAATAGGGGCAGGCTCCCGCCCGGCCTATAAAACCCGGTCGACGTACCGTTCGCGCTTGCCTCCGTCACTTGCCGGCTAGGAAAATACGAACTCACTAAGCCGGAGGCTAGTCGCCGAACTGTCGAGCATGGCACGAGATACTGTTAGATCGGGGTGCGATCTCTCCAGCACCGCCAATTGCGGTGCTGGAGAACAGTTCGAGACGATCTCAGTCTCGGTGTTCAGGCATTTGCTTGAGCTGATCCTTGGTCCAACTGGTGACGGCGTGAACATCGCCGTCCTCGTCACGCATAAACTCGAGATCCGAAATCGGAACGGCGACCGGCTTGGCGCCAATCCCGAGGAACCCGCCGACATCGATCACCGCGGATCCGCCGGCGCCGCCAGAGGCATGGATGTGATCGATCTTACCGACTTTATGATCATCGACGCCATAGATCGTGGCACCTTCGAGAACGGCGGGCGTCAGCTCGGATGCCGTCAGGCGTACGTGGTTTGTATGATCCATGATTATTTCCTCCTTTGTGGAGCAGGGATAATCAAATCGGTGACCAAATGTTCCGGCATCGGTTGAAGATTGGCGACAGCGGAGAACTCTGAACTCAAACTCTTTTTTAATAGATACAACCGCAGCACGGTGTTTTCGACCCCTCCCGATCAGGCCAAGAGAACGGCAAGCGACAGCAACAGTGCGGGAAACATCACGACGCCGCCAATTTTCAGAAACGATAGCGCGCTGACTTCGATGCCCTCTCGGCGCAATGACGTCAGCCAAAGGATTGTCGCAAGGGAACCAGTCACCGAAAGGTTTGGGCCGAGATCCACACCGATCAGCACGGCGCCGGCTATGCGATCGGAGACCTCCGCAGCCTGGACCGCGCTTCCGGCGAAAAGACCGGCGGGCAGATTATTGATGAGATTAGAAAGCAGGGCGACACCGGTCCCTGCAACTGCGGTTGCTTGCACTTCGGAATGTGCGCCGAGCGTCCTGAGATGGTCCGCAAGTATGGTTGCGACGCCCGTATGATTGACCGCCTCAACGACGACGAACAATCCGCCGACCAAAGGGATGACGCCCCAACTGACGTCGCGCAAGACGTTGATTGGGTTTTGCCGGATAACGGCGAGCACGGCCAGCGTCGTTATCGTGCCGGCCAGAAACGTAGGCAGGCCCAGGCTGACATGCATCGCTGAGGCCCACAGGAGAACGGCAGCGGTCACGACCAGCCCGGCTCCGGCAAGCTGCGCAGAGATGCTGAGATGCGGGCGCGCGATCGCGGTGTCCACGGTGTCAGCGACGAGCGTCCGGCGTTGCGACCAATAGAGCGTCAGATAAGTCACGACGATAGAAGCGATAGACGGCAGCATGAACGTACTCATCCAGCGAGACAGCGATGGCATGTCGCCGCCAGCGAAGATCACCAGATTTGCAGGATTGGATATCGGCAAGACGAAACTTGCGGCATTGGCAACAAAAGCACAGATCAGGAGGTAAGGTAACGGATCCCTGACTTTTGCCGCGCGGCATGCGGCGTAGACCGCGGGCGTGAGAACAACGGCCGTCGCGTCGTTGGACAGGAATGCAGTGACGAGAATGCCGACACCATAGACAAGAGCGAAGAGCCGCGTTGGCGATCCTCTTGCATAGGACGTGGCAACGGCTGCAAGCCAGTCGAACAGCCCTTCTTTCCGGGCAAGCGCGGATAACAGCATCATGCCGATCAGAAACAGATAGACGTCAGTACCCTTTGCCGCCCTGGCCCAGACCTCCATGGGGTTGAGGATGCCGGATAGAAGGATGAGCAAAGCGCCGCCAAGGGCCCAGATTGCCTCAGGCTGGCGAAACGGCCGGACAACGACACCGGCGGCTGTGACGCTCGCGATGGCACAGGTGTAGAAGGATGTGTTCATATCTGTTCCCGTGCTTGGAAGCTATGCCGCGGCTGAGGCGCTGCTCTGACTGCCCGCCGTTTCTGTACGATTTTTGCGCAGCTTGTCGAGCAGCAGATAGATGACGGGGGTCGTATAGAGGGTGAGCAACTGACTCACAAGGAGACCCCCGACAATTGCGTAGCCGAGCGGCTGCCGCAATTCGGAGCCAGATCCGTGGCCGATGGCAAGAGGCAGCCCTCCAAGCAATGCGGCCATCGTGGTCATCAGGATCGGACGAAACCGCATCTGTGCTGCCTTGACGATCGAGTCCTCGCTTTCGAGACCTTCTTCCCGCTCTGCCTGGATCGCGAAATCCACCAGCATGATGCCATTCTTCTTGACGATGCCGATCAGCAGGATGACCCCTATCATTGCGACGAGGCCGAAGTCGAAACCTGCTAGTTTGAGTGCAAGCAATGCCCCAAGACCTGCGGATGGCAGCGTCGACAGGATCGTCAACGGATGGACGAGGCTCTCATACAAGACACCGAGAATGATGTAGACAACGACGAGCGACGCCAGGATCAGCAAGGGGACGGTTCCGAGCGAATCCTTGAACGCCTTGGCGCTTCCGGAGAAACTCGTCTGCAGCGAAGCCGGCGGATGCATGTCGGCCACTGCCGTTTCGATTGCCTGCGTCGCTTCGCCAAGCGCGACATTTGGGGCAAGGTTGAACGAGATCGTGACTGCAGGCGACTGACCTTGGTGCGATATGGAGACGGGTGAGACGCCGTCCGTCGACCACTTCGCCACCACCGAAAGCGGAACCAAGGTGCCGTTGCTGGCACGAATGGAAAGCCGGTCCAGCGTTGCAATGTCGCGCTGCAGGTTGGGAAGGACTTCGAGGATCACCCGGAACGTATCCGTTTGCGTCGAGTAGGACGCGACCTGCCGCTGGCCGAAGGCATCGTAAAGCGTGTCGTCGATGGCGGAGGGCAAGACCCCGTAAAGCGTCGCTGCGGCGCGATCGATCTTGATCGACAGATTGGGCGCTTCGGCTTGCTGGTCGCTGCCAACATCCCGCAGTTGCGAGACGCCTTGAAGGCGGCTGGTAACCTTCGATGCCCAGGTACCAAGCTCCTGGATATCGGCGTCCTGAAGGGTAAACTGATATTGGGTCTTGGCAGGCCGCGCGCCGATATTGATATCCTGGGCGGACTGCATGAAAAGCTTGATGCCTTGCTGCGCATTCAAAGCCTGGCCGAGCCGTTCAATTACTTGCCTGGCGCTCGCGTCCCGGCTTTCCAATGGCTTCAGTGTAATGTTCACGTGGCCCTGGTTGAGCGCGTTGCCGCCATTGCCGCCGCCTATGTCCATGAACACGCTGTAGACCGCCGGGTCCTTCAGGATGATGGCGCTGACCCGCTCCTGCAGTTTTGACATCTCCGAGAAGGAAATATCCGGAGAGGCTTGCGATAGCCCGCCAATGAAACCTGTGTCTTGCTCCGGAAAGAAGCCCTTGGGGATAACAACGAACAGATAGGCTGTTCCGGCGATCGTCGCGATGAAGACGCCAAGCGTCAATATCCTATGGCGGATCACCGGTCTCAGGCTCGCGATATAAAGCGAGGTGAGGCGATCGAAGAACGCTTCTCCGAGGCGATAGAACCGCCCCCGTTGGCGCTCATCGATCGGGCGGATCAGCTTGGAAGCCAGCATCGGAGTCAACGTCAGCGACACGATGGCGGAAATGACGATCGCGACCGTCAAGGTGATCGCAAATTCGCGGAACAGGCGGCCGACGATGCCGCCCATCAACAGGACCGGGATGAGAACAGCGATCAGCGACAGGCTGATCGAGACGATGGTAAAACCGATCTCACGTGCCCCTCGGCGGGCGGCATCACCGGGATCGACGCCGTCTTCGATATGGCGGGTGATGTTTTCCAGCATGACGATCGCATCATCGACGACAAATCCGACAGCCACGACGAGCGCCATGAGAGACAGGTTGTCGAGACTGAAACCGAGCACCCACATCGGCGCCAACGCACCGACGAGCGCAATCGGCAGAGTAAGCACCGGAATGACAGTCGCGCGGAGGTTTCGCAGGAAAAGGAAAATCACCACCACGACCAGTCCGATCGT
The DNA here is from genome assembly GCF_056399485.1 of Rhizobium sp. 01N424. Classification (NCBI taxonomy): domain Bacteria; kingdom Pseudomonadati; phylum Pseudomonadota; class Alphaproteobacteria; order Hyphomicrobiales; family Rhizobiaceae; genus Rhizobium; species Rhizobium sp. 01N424. Next base: position 2,712 of record NZ_JBFTRK010000016.1, on the reverse strand, counting down.
CAGCATCAGCGTGAACTGAACATCATTGACTGATGCCCTGATCGTTGTCGTGCGATCAGTAACGAGCTCGAGCTTGATCGACTTGGGCAGTGACGCCTGAAGCGCCGGGAGCTGTTCCTTCACGGCGTTTACGACAGCAATGACGTTTGCGCCCGGCTAACGGAAGACGTCGAGTGCGATACCGCGCTCGCCATTGGTCCAATGCGCCATCTTGTTGTCTTCGGCACCATCGACCGCCTGACCGATATCGCGGATACGAACGGGACCGCCACTGCTATACGCGATGACTGCGTCGTTCCACTGTGCGCTGTTACCGATCTGGTCATTCGTGTAGATCGGAAAGGTCCTGGTCGGATCGTCGATGTTTCCCTTAGGCGCGCTGAGACTGAGATTGCCGATCGCCGTTCGCACGTCCTCGAGTGTGATATCCGCCTGCGCCAGCCGGCCGGGATCGACCGCGATCCGGATCGCGGGCTTCTGCTTGCCGCCGATGTTCACAAAAGCGACACCCGATACCTGACCGATCTTGGATGCCACATTGCGTTCGATAAACTCATCCAGTTCGGGCAAGGTTAGAACATCGGAGCTTGCCGACAGTTGCATGATGGGGGCGTCGGCGGGGTTCGCCTTATGAACCGTAGGCAGAGACGTCATGTCCTTCGGAAGCTGACCGGCCGCTTCGCTGATTGCCGTCTGAACGTCGCTTGCCGCCGTTTGGATATCCTGGTCGAGGCCAAACTGCACCGTGATCGAGGTCGTGCCGAGCGAACTGTTCGAGGTCATTTCGGATATGCCGCTGACGCGCGACAACGCGTCTTCGATCGGCTGGGCGACGCTGGCAGCCATGGTCTCAGGCGAGGCGCCGGGAAGGTTTGCTGCGATCTGGATTGTCGGGAAGTCGATCTGCGGCAAAGCTGAGACCGGCATGAACGGATAGCAGATGGCCCCGAGAAGGAAGATACCGCACATAATCAGCCCGGTCGCGACCGGATGAACGATAAAGAAATCGAAAAAACCTCCGGATTCTCCGGGCTTACGCTCGCGATCGATCATTGTGGCGTTGCCTTGTCTGCGAGCTCACCTGCCGGGGAGCCGGTCCATGGGGTGACCGAAACCACAGCGCCGTCGCCGATGCGCGACTGGCCGTCCATGACGACCTGATCGCCGTCACCGATGCCTTCTGTAACCAGCGCCATCGCATCGGTGACGAAGGCGGTCTTGACCGAGCGGCGAACCGCTTTTCCGCCGGCGCCGACGACGTAGGCGTAGAGCCCGTCACGACCGCGGGCGAGCGCCTTGTCAGGAACGATGACACCAGTGCGTTTCTCAACGGTGAGCGTCGTTGCGACGGGCAGACCGGGCCAGAGCACCGCCTCGGCATTGTCGAATGTCGCCTTGAGATGGATGGAGCCGTTCGAGGCATCGACCGAGTTGTCGAGAGTGGTCAGTTTCCCGATGGCAAGTGTGCGGCTGGCGTCCGTGCTCGTCAGTTTGACCTCTGCTATACCCTGGTTCAGAGCGTCTCTGATCTCGCCAAACTTGTCGCCCGGCGCCACGAACGAAACGCCGATCGGATCCATCTGTGTGATCGTCACGATGCCAGTCGTGGAGCTCGCGTTGACGACGCTGCCGACATCGACCTGCTTGAATCCGGTGCGTCCTTCAAGGGGGGCGGTGATCGTGGCAAACCCGAGCTGGGTTTCCGCGCTTTTGATAAGCGCATCATCATATTGGACGGCCGCCGCATATTGTTGACTTGACGCGGTCTTTTGCTCAAGCGTCGAAGCCGACGCGACGCCCTTTTCGGCGAGTGCCGCGTACCGCTGTGCGTCTGTCCGGGCACTGTTTAGCTGCGCCTCGTCCTGGGCCTTTTTCGCCTTTGCAGACGCGAGAGCGGAGATCAATTCGCGATCGTCCAGCTTGAGAAGAACACTGCCTTTTTGCACCATCTGCCCTTCAGCAAAGGAGATGTCGACGACTTGCCCGTCGATCCTGGGCCTGACCGTCACAGACTGCAGGGGTGCAACGGTTCCGATGCCATTGATGACGCGGTCGATCGTTCCCGTCCGCGCAGCGATTGCGGTTACCGGCACTGCGGCGGCATCGGCTGCGATTGTTGAACCGCCTTGAAAGGCCGCGGTAACCACGCATGCGGTGAAGAAGACGGACTTGCCAGGAGAGGCAAGGAATTGAACAATAGGTTTGATCATGCGGTCCACTCCTGGAAATCCGCCAGATAACGCGCGCCGGTGATTTTGGTTCAACGGCGCGCCAGGCGTCGTTTTTAGAAGCTTAGGGCTTCATCTTGCGCAACATATCGGCGACTGGCCCGCCATGCGGGGGAGGTCCAGGCGGCGGGCGAAGGGCGTCGGTCTTACCATCCTGATGAACGACGTAGCTCGCATGCAGGAGCCCGTCGTCGAAGCGGCCCTGGACGCTGACAGGTTCGCCGACAGCAACGAGCTTGCCGTCATCGCCGGCCGGACCGGTCTCGATCAAGGCCTTGCCGGTTTCGTCTTGAACGATGAACTTGTTACCGTAGATCTCCGTGACTTTGCCTTTAAGCGTCACCACGCCCCAATCGTCCTTGAGGCTGGAGATCGAGGTGGGCGTCAAGGGCGCAAGCTCGATGCCAGGCCGGGTGAATTTCATTGCCGCGGCACCGCCGGCCGCACCGATTGCAAGGACCGCAAAGGCCGCAATTCCGAAAGC